>CBFGMV010000029.1:0-83422 GCA_965649915.1 uncultured Dyadobacter sp. | reverse complement strand
CTGGCTTTGCAAGAATTATCTGGATTTCAACCGGAATCCATATTATGATGTCATAACATAATCCACGCAGCAGCTAGGCGGGTTTCTGGCCGGGATTGCGGCGGACCAAACGATCAATATTGAGGAGCTTACCGCTTTGGGCAACTGGACCTCCAACAATGCGCCCATGTTTAAAACCTGGCCATTTGATACGCTGCTGCCCGCCATTAAGCGCATTCAAGCCGAGCGGCAATTATCGGCTGACGATCACAGCGAGTTGCTTACATTCTGCCAATCCATCACTTCCGTCAAACCAGCCGACCAGGAGAAGGTTACCATTCAGGTCAAGCTGCCTGAGCAGCAGGTTTCAATCCTTATTCAGGAATGCAGCTTCTGTTTTACTGGCGAGTCTTCAAGGTATTCGCGGAAGGAACTGGCGCAGATTGTTGAAATGTACGGAGGCATTGCCGCCGACTCGGTGACCGCGAAGCTTCACTACCTGGTGATATGCGACGTGCGGAACCCTGCCTGGGCATTTGAGATGTACGGGCGAAAGGTCGAGAAGGCTATGAATATGAAGAAGAAAGGTGCCGGGCCGGAAGTGGTTTTTGAGGAGGATTTGTTTTTCGCATTAAACGAATTCGGCTATTCGCATAATTAGTATTGTGCTTAATTAATGATCTATTTGATACATCACTCACCCGGTAAATTGGAATGACATATGAAACCATTAAAGCAAATAAAGATTTTACCCTTAAAAAATCTTGACGACTTGCAACTAAAAATCAACAAATCAACGGGGTGGAAAGTCCCTACGACTACTCCCGAAAACGTTCAAGAACTAATAAAACTTGCAACCGCCGAGGCTCGAAAAATACCGGGCGCTATTATTGCTTCATCTTTGGGAGAAGAGTCTTTTGTCAATTCCAGCATAAGAGGCTCAAAAGACAAGAAAACATTTTACACATTCCCAGAACCCAATCCTGTCTGTATTTATTATAAATCAGCAAATCAGCACCTTGAAACATCTCGTTCTATCCGACTGAAACTTCCGAAAGAAGGGACAAACTTCAACGCCGATGATTTCCTAGTTTTCGCTGAATACTTTCAAGAAACCTCCGAAGGTATCATACTCTTATCGTCAACCATCGAAGGGTTTATCAACCAACTAATTCCCGAAAATATTACGCTTACCATTGGAGGTGTTGCAAAGGACAAAAATGGGATAGAATGGCTAGATCCTAACACCAAAATTAGGGAGGTAGTACCAGCCTTAACAGGTATTGATTTCTTTTCAACAAATTCGGCTGAATACTCCAAAATTTGCACATTGATTGACATACGGAATGATTTAATCCATTTGAAAAAAAGTGGTCATGAAAATCACACCGAATACCAGTCATTGTACAAAAGACTAGTCGATTTTGATCATTTGGGGCAATCTGACAGTGTTTACACATTTGTGGAGAAGGTCACTCCCGGATATTTTGTTTTGGATGAGCCGAAAGAAGAATCCCACGAGATTGCCGTATAATTGGTACATCCAAATCGATTGGTCCCAAAATACCAGCACAAACTTGAAAAGACGATTACTACGACGACTTAATTTTCCCAACATCCCTAAAGAAAAACACCAGCTCCTTGAAGGAAACAAACCGATCGTGCCCTCTCGGATCATATCCGGCTTCCTGGCTGAAAAGCGTGAAGCCGGTGTACATATCCCAGAGATCTTCAATCCAGGTCTCGGCGTCGCTTTGGCTGAGTAGTTCTTTGACTTTCCGGCCGTAGGCTACGTAGAGTTGATTTAACGCGGAGTCTTCGGACTCGTCAGAGTGTGGCAGTGTGCTCATTTTCTTAATTTTAAGTGTGGTACAAAATCTTGAATTTACGTTCTCTGCAAAGCACAGACTGCCGTGGTTTGTTCCCAACACAATCGATCGGTAACATACATTGCAATGCCTGTAAGATATCCGAGTACTTCCCGGCAGATTTATATAAATTGCTTTTTTTAACCAAACAACCTTTCCACATGGCACATACTACCTCCAATCCGAAGATCCACGAGGGCCGTAACTTGAAGAGATTCAGAGAAATGATGGCTGTGAAGCAGGACGCACTCGCGTTTGAGCTCGGTGAAGACTGGAACCAGCAAAAAATCTCGCTACTCGAACAAAAAGAAAAGATCGATTCCGACATTTTGGAGCAAGTAGCGGCTATTCTCAAAATCCCGGCTGAGGCAATTCGGAATTTTGACGAACAACAGGCAATCACTGTAATTTCAAGCACTTTTAACGACAACTCTCAGCTTGGCACCCTGATTAATAACTACAACAATCCTATTGATGCGGTCTTAAAACTTCATGAAGAAAAAATGGCGCTATATGAGCGGATGTTGAAGGAGAAGGATGAGATGATGGAGCGGTTGGAGCGGTTGATTGGGGCGCGCTGATATAATTCAGGATAGGCGGAATTAAGTTCAATAAATTAAAACCTATTTAGGCGCTGTCGCATTTAGTACCCGATGAATCCATTCACCATGTGCGAGCAGAGTAAATCTCTGATTACTAAAACACATTCGGTTAGCGCTACATGTCTCAGGGCAATACCTACTGGTTTACTTACCGAGATCAATCGTGTTATTGAATCTTCACTATTGTTAGTTTAAAGTAGTATGGTATGAAAAACTCTGTTTACAACAGAACAAGCTTAATTCCTGAATCTATTGAGCAATTGGCAATTAGAAGAAAGGGCGGACGGGTAAATATTCGCGGAATTGAATATCAACTTCAATTTTCGATAAATAAGATTTTAGAGCTGGAACCTTCACCAAGTAACAGTACTATCCGATTAGAAGGTGTTGAAGACTTGGATTCCCTAAATAGGATTCAAGATGGCGATGGGACATACTATCAAGTTAAATTTTCACAAGATAGACTAAACACAAGCAAGCTTTGGAATTTAGGAGTCGTTCAGAATTTCCTTGAAACATTCATTGTAGACAATACCTCGAAGTTTGTCCTTGTTACAAATCAAACGTATTCAGACTCCAAGCTGGATGGACTTTTTGGTGATTTTTCAACACAGGATAATATAGATTATTGGAAGCAAAAAATAGCAACTCTGAAAACCACCCAGCCTTATAAGAACTGGAACTGGATTAATTTTGATTTTGATTTATTTAGAAAAGCACTTTCAATTCAGATAGAAAGTGCTGATACACTAAGAACTTCAAATGAACTTCGCATTATCAATAGATTTGCTCTTTTAAAAACTAACTACAAAATCTACTTAAACGCCTTATTCTATGATTTATGCCTAACGGCGAAGTCAGGTGGTACTATAAATTATAAGTTGCTCTGCGAAACAATAATTCGTGCGAAAGATCAAATTGAAGTCGGCTACGTTAGCCCCGCGATTCAATTTAAGCTTATCGATCACATTGACTTTGTGGAATCATCAAAGCCAAATTTATTTAACTATTTTGACGGCCAACCTGCAAGTCCCTCGCACGTCGCCGCAAACCTACCGATTCCTAGGATTAAGCTTGAAAAACACATTGAGAGCCACCTAGATAAGTATGACTGTGCAATTATAAAATCGTCGAGCGGTCAAGGAAAATCGACTCTCGCTTGGAGAGTTTGCAAATCCTACCATGAGCAAGGCCGAAGCATTTATCAATTGCATAGTTGCGATGCTATTGAACATACCGGATCTTTGGTAGAGTTTATTAAAACTCGGGTTTTTTTAGGTGAAGCACCGATTATTGTAATTGATGGACTTTCTGCAAAACATACAAATTGGGTTGATGTCATTTCTAGACTATCCGACAGTCCGGTCAAATTCATTGTCACATCCAGAGAAGAGGATTGGATCAGATATGGAAGAGACGCTTACAAGATAGATATAGGAGAGCCTATTGAACTTCGCTTCAATCAGCAAGATGCTCAGTTGATCTTTAAAGCGTTGAAACATAATGGGAAGCTTCATACCAGCTGCCATAATTGGCAGTCAGCTTGGGAAGCAGTTGAGCAAAAGGGATTATTGATGGAATATGTATATCTCATCACCCATGGGCAAATGCTGAGCCAGAGACTGAACGAGCAGATCGGCCGATTAAATAGTGAGTTGGATGGAGGAACTAAAATTAAAATCCTAAGAGTAATTGCATTTGCTGATCAGGTAGGAATTAAAGTTCGAACGAACGCGATCAGAGCATTTATAAAGGCCACGGATGTTCTGCACGGCGATCTCGGCGAAATATTAAATCAGCTAGAATTAGAATATTATGTTCGTTTCGACAAATCTCACATCGAAGGATTGCACAATGTTCGCTCCCAGCATTTGACAGATATTCTTCACAAGTCGACACCGTTCTACGAAACACTACAAGAGCTCGCTAATGTGATTGACGATAAGGATTTGGAATTGTTCGGAGTTGCGCTAGCGAATTTTGCCGATTCTGATGAAAATGGAACATATAAGCTACTCCTTGAAACTTTAAGCAAATTTTCATATTGCTCGATATCGGAATTATTATTTGGCGTTTATCGCGGAGAAGTAAAAAAGTATTGGGAAACGCACAGAAAGGTTTTTGACTCCGTGTTTGAGCAGGGAAGCTTTGCATTACTACCGATGCTGACAATGCCATTTCCTACACGAATTGAAGATATGTTGGATTTAATTTCAACGATATCACAAAATCCTCAAAATCACATAAAGAATGCTATTGATGTATTGCCCGCATTTACATTCCAAAATACAATTATCAAATATTTGGTAAACGAACTTCATCGTACAGTAATTTCAGAGAACGCGCAAGTCGTGACTACTTATCCGTTGTTAAGATGGTTTTGGCTTTTGGATTTACGGCTAAATTTTCCAGATGATAGGTACATTCTTGATGTTTACAACAATTTAAGCATTGACGATAGCGTCTTGTTTGCGGATGCCTTACACTCAATGGACGCTAGTAACCACGAGTCCTTTACTCGTCGAAATAGCGAAAAAATTATCGATTTCCTACTAGTTGGCACAAACTCATTAAGTGTCGTACAAAACGAAGAGGTCATACTAATAAAGTATATTCTTCCTCATAGCGAAAGCGATAAAGCTAATGATCAAAGTGTTTTTCGTGCAAATGCCTTTCATGCTCACTTACCCACATTCAAGTTTTATGAGACAGAGGCTATGGTATTTCCCTATCCCAATGCACATGCCGTCCAAACTGTTGTTATGAACGGGTATAAAAAGATGCCACCGGAGATGCTACCAAGCTCATTTACAGTGAGACTTAATAGAATATGGAATGACGATTTAATCAACCCATATCGAGCCGTATCAATGTTTGAGTGGCAGGAGGCAGTTACAAATTTTCGATTTGCTGCTGTAAGTTGTGCAAAACAATCTTGCAATTTACTAAATGTGATAATTAGAGGAGATGCGGGAAAACCAGTACTTGATAAATCGCTCAATTTATGGGATACGGCTTCTGATAGATTTATCAAGCTAAATAAGACACTTCCGCATTTCCCATCCTCAGTTTCTAGTGATGAGGTTGCTGGGAATTTAATTAAAACCTACATAAAAAGCATTCAGGATTGGGCACAAAGCTATCTAATCTACATCAATCAATTTTCTGGACTATTAAAACTTGATGACCCAGATACCAGAAGACTATCTTTGATAAACCTCCGGAGTTGCAATAGCAGGATTCGCGATATGCAGGACTCATATGATAAAATTCGAGATTTAACCGTTAGCTATTTTGATGTTGAACATCTGAAAGATGCTGAGAATGTTTATTTTACTCAACTCCAAAAGACGTCGACATACTATGGCGATAATGTAATCCATCCAACGTTTGAAAGAGTTGGTAATCCGGGTCCAAGGATAGAGGAATACTGGCGTGCAAAGCAAGATGAAAAATGGAAGATGATCATGAAATGCCTTGATTCCTTTACCAATTTACCAATAATCAGACCGTCCAGTATTATAGAGGAGGAGTTCATTTCGCGATTAGTTGTAGGAATTGAATTCAAGAGTTTGAAAGACGCAGAAGAACAATTCAGTACTATCGCAATGGGGATGGGTTTTTTTGACTTCACCGATTTGGATTTTGTTACAGTATTTATTTGCATTGAGAAGAAAGCTATTTTCGGGTGGCGATTTCGCAGCGACTTTTTTGCTAAGGCTCGAAGTGTTTTGGAAGGAGCTGAATTGCAAATTAATGGGGTTGACAGTCCACTGCTTCTTGCACCGACAGCAGCAGATCTCGCTTCTTTACCAGGGATCGAGTATGCAGACCTTGGGCAGGATTTTCAGTCTGACCAAATTTTTAGATTTTACGAGACGTTCTGGATGAAGAATATCCATTTATTGAATGGAAATGCCGACTCGACAGCCACGCAGGGTAATACGATTGAGCGTTATAGCTTAGAGCTTAATGTTATGAGGAAATCTTTAAAGGACTCCATTCCGGAAAATCTGTATAGTAAAATTGACTCCGACCTTGAATACATTACAAATAACCCTGATGAGTTTTCTGATCAATCGATTGTGGAAAAAGCGATATGCTCGTTGAAACGTTTTGCAGAGAACAATTGAGGATCGAACATTTCAAATTATTATGAGCTGAGCATAGGATCTTATAAACAGCGCGATGGGTGTAATGTCTTATCACGACAAAAATACATTAGATTTTATCATCCATTACAGCAGGTATTCATCCGAAAACGAGCAAAACCCTTCCGCCGTCACGATCAAATGATCCAGTACCCGGATATTCAGCAACTCACCAGCTTTTCTCATATTCTCAGTAACATACTTATCCGCATCACTCGGCACGAGCTGGCCGGAAGGGTGATTGTGTGCCAGGATAATCCCTGTTGCACTGGCTTTCAAAGCAGCTGCAAAAACGATCCTTACGTCAGCACTTGCTCCCGAAATCCCACCTTTGGAAACTTCAAAAATACCTAGCACCCGGCTGGCATTGTTCAATAGCAGTATCTTAAACTCTTCAATAAATTCCAGACGGTCAGGGTTCCAGCTTTGCATCAGCACTTTGTATGCATCTCTGGATGATTCTATTTTCGGACGCTGGCTGGCCTGTACTTTGGATTTGTAGATCAGCTCAATTTCTGCTACCTGATACAAGTTTGAAACATTCGCGAAGCTTTCCATAATTACCTTGATTTGAAGTGATTGAATGAATTATGACGCTTCATTCAGGCACTGGTCAAGCAAGTAGTGGAAGCAACGGAATAAAGGAAAGCAGGTGCGCAGGCAGGTAGCGTGGGCAGGCATTTATGCCGGACTACGCGCCCCGGTGTTTATGCCGGAATTTCCACTACGCCCCGCAGCCCTGTGCCTACCTTTGGGGCATCATTGATACAAGAAACTCTGTCGGGCATTTCAGCAATCTGCGCAGGAATCTTCGCGAGGCTTGCCGCATTTTTATTTTCTACTTCATTGATAATCATTGGGGTACAGTCATTTCGTCATGGGTACAAGAAAAACTTGTACTTGAAGCGCCTTGGTTTTGAGTGTTGTTTTGTCAGGTAACCAATGCAGCAGCAACCTTAAAACAACATGAGTTATGGCAACGCATTTATCATGGACAGGCTACTTTCTGGCAGTGGGTGCCGCAGTGGCGATCTACTATTTGATCATCGGCATCCGGTATTACCGGCAGGACATCAAAACACTGCTCAATTCAAAGTCCCGGTTCTGGGACAGGCCGGAAAAGCCGCCGTCGATAAGCAAATAATGCTGCATCAAGATTTTTCTGCCGTCAAAGGCACGCCGTTCCGTGAGGCGATCAACAATGTGATCACTTCGGAATCTGCAAAATATGGCTTCATCAACCTCAGTGCTTAGAGCTAGAGGAGTTATGGAAGGAGGTTTAATGATGAGCCCGCTCTCCTGCGCTTCCGGGTTTTTGTACCTCACTATGATTCTTTCCCTCGGTTAGCATTGTTTTATCAGAAACACCAATAATACAAGCAGCGACCATTTCATCCAATGTATTTGCGTAGTGGCTATTTTCCAGGAGCCAGATCAGATGGTCGGAATGTAATGTAACATTCTGGGGATTAAGGTCACGTAATGTATACACTTTTCGCTTTCTAACCTTCTCCGCTTTCAATGCGTCCAGTTCTGGAAGCAAAATATTAAGCCACAAATCAGCAAATTGATCGAGGTCTACGTAATTGTCGTCCTGAGCTGCGGGGTGGAAAAGAGCCATTATTTTCTCCGCATTTTGCTTGTCCTCTTCTGATTTGAATACGTTTGCAGCATAGTATCCAAGGATCTTTTCGGCCCGCTCTAATGCGCGCCTTTTTTTCCAAGGCAATAACTCTCTTTCCTGCTTACGTAACCTGTACATAACTTGCCGGATTGTTCCCGAAGTATTTACTTCATTCCACCGGCGCTGAACAATTTTACCGTTGGAAAGATATTGTCTTAATTTTTGTGAAATCTCCGAAAAGTCAGTGTAGCCTTTATTTTTGGCATCAATCAGCAGCCATTTCGGGCTTCTGGCTGTGCTGCCTCTAAAAGCAAAAAAGCTCCAAGTTTGATCGGTTTCAAGAAAACTGATTGCTGTTTTCACCGAGGCGTCAACATCTTTGTAATCATCATAAGTACGCCGATCGATTAAAGCGCCATCACCTTCTAATAAACTGTAAAGGTCCTGCGTACTGTCACGTACTCCATCCCAGCCGTGCTCTTCTTTTGTGTATTCAGTGAATGCCTCTATGAAGTTTTTAGTGTTCAGGCCGGTTTTTAAATGTTTATCGTAGATAGCAGTTGGAATTTCTACATTGTTTCCGATGAGGCCTTCGGTTACTACGAGTGTGTCAATCATTCTCTTATCTCCATTCAACGAAAATTCATCTGAATCGTCGGGCCATAAAATTGTAATTTCTTCGTGCTCACAATCCATGCGTTCGAGTCGACCAATGCGCTGTTCAATAATTCGTAACACGCTTGGCATATCCAATAAAACCAGACAACTGGCATCTTGGAGGTTGATTCCTTCCGACATAGCATCGGAACAAAAAGCGATCAACTTGTCGTCCGCCTGATTTTCTAATGCAAAAAGCCTCGTGACTTTCTCCCTGTTGCTGGTATTATGTCCTGCAGCAACAATCGTTTTTAGGTCGGGACGCTTATCTGATATCAGCTTATCCAGATAGTCCAATGTTATCACGGTCGAATCGAAAGCTAAAATTTTCT
Source organism: uncultured Dyadobacter sp. (assembly GCA_965649915.1). Classification (GTDB taxonomy): domain Bacteria; phylum Bacteroidota; class Bacteroidia; order Cytophagales; family Spirosomataceae; genus Dyadobacter. Next base: position 74,209 of record CBFGMV010000029.1, on the reverse strand, counting down.
TGTGGCTTTTAGTTTGGCGTATTAGCTGATCCACTTTACTCTGTTCCCTTTTATCACTCAGGCTTGAAGCTAGTTGAGATATTTGATTGTATATAGATATTTCTTGCCGGCACGCTTCATCATAACGCAGTTTGTCATAAAGCCACTCTTGTTCTTGCGACAGCAAAACATCGCTAATGTATTTTCGTGGTAGCTTCGCAGCACATTTTTCAATTTTACTAATAATATTACCGGAAGGATTCTTCGTACTTTGGAGTAAAAACCTCTCGTTTGCGGCCAAAGTGCCATGCAAATACTCATGTAGCGCGCACCGGGAAGACCTAAGATTTACCCGTACCATGTAGGCAGCGAGAGCAGGCGCTGAAATAAATCTTTGGTTAACATATGTTTTTTGCTCCTCTTTGGTGATAAGATAGGCGGGGAGTTTGAGTTTTTGTAAATATTGAATTCCTTTTAGTTCACTCGCCAATACTAATATTTGCTGTGCGAGCTTTTTATCTGCGAGGCTATCACTTACACGGTACACATCAGAATTCTTTTTTGGATATCGGCATGGGTGTCCAAGTCTGTTTGTGTATCTCTTGGGCTCATGCTCAATCATTTTATTAAGCTCCTTTTTAGTTCGCCTGACAATAAACTGATTTACATATTTTTTGAGTTTATCAAGACGGTCTTTACTCAAACCCATTCTGCGATTGTTTCTAAGGGCTTGATAGGCGGTTAAATCATCATCACTCAAATTGTCAATGTCGAGCAACTCAATGAGTCTTAACAAATCATCCGGCTTTTTATTAATGGGAGTGGCTGTGCTGAGAACAACATTGCCCGCGCTTTTGGGAGCGATGGCTTTACTTCTTTTAGATGATGGATGTAGATAGTTATGCGCTTCATCAACAACTAGAATGTCTGCTTGCTGAATTGTTTTTTGAAGCTGTTTCTGGTTTCTGTCATGGCCAAGACTTAGCTTACCCATGGATTCAATTCTATTATATAGTGCAAAGTGCTCTTGTTCTTTCTCCCAATTTCCTATTACCTGTTTCGGGCAAATGATAATGGCATTTGAGCGATCCTTCCTTCCATTTTCCCAAAGCCAGTGAAATATCGTGTAGGCGAGCGCAGTTGCGAGCTTTGTTTTACCGCTACCAGTTGGATCAGCGATCAATACGCGGCCTTGGTCCTGCATAATTTTCATCGCGCGAGAGATTCCAATTTTCTGCGAGGGCCAAAGTTCTTGCGACATGAGTGCTTGGTACAACACTGGATAATCGCGCATCCATTTGCTTTCCAGTATTTCGGCGATTGCCCTGGCTAATGCTTCCTCCCAGTTTGCATCTTTGAAAAGCTTTTTAAGCAAATCGATTAATTCTTCATTATAGTCGTTGCCCTTGCTGTAATAATATTCTCCGATGCGTTTAATGTCGTTGTACATTTTCTCGCCAGCCTCATTTGATGGTACTTTAACTCTAATGTTGGCCTCAGTTTGAGTGAGCGTTCCTGATTTGCTAAAATTGGAAGATCCCAAAATTGCAGCATGATCACCGATATAGATTTTGGCGTGAAATCTGTCTTTGGCTTTAAATTGATATTTGCCAGCCCTTATTTTTCCAATAATATTCAAAATCGGACCGCACAGTCTGATGCTGACGTTTTGTTTGACCCAATAATTCTTTATTTCGGCGGGAAGCGAATAGTGTGGTAAGCGTTTGCCCACTCGTTCATCGGGATCGAATCCTATTAATACTTTAAGCTTTTGCAGTTGAGGATAATCTGTTGCACCAAAAACATCAATGAGCATGGACAACGAAGTAAACCCTGTCAAAATAAGATAGTCTGAGGATTCACGAATGTCTTTCAAAAGTAACTCACGAACTGTTCTGCCATCTTCCTTTAAATTTAATGGGAAGTCCTCCTGCTTCGGGAGGTCGAGGTTATAGTTATGATCTAATAGGTTAGGACTTTTCACGTAGCTAAAACAGTTCAAGACAATCAATTGGAAGCTTAATAAATCAGATAAACTGGGAGGAACCCGAGCTTAATTTTACGAGGCCGAAGCAGAGCTAGCATTAGTGCCGCAATAGCTAGTTTAACGGAAATTCCTCGCCAAGAAGAGTGACTAAGAAAATTGCTGATTTGATTCATCTACGTGGTCTGATTGTTGGGTTGACATTCCGCGGCAATTTATTAAAAAGCTCTTGTTTCTACTATCTCATCATACTGTCGTCGTGCGCCTTTGGATAGCCTCATTATCCTGAAATTTCCGGACATTCTGAAAGTAGCCTGTCACGGCATTATACGCACCGAAAACGGTTCCCATGGTCGTCGGTAGCTGTTGGGTAGGATTGGAAAGCGCGTACTCCTATGACCTTATGAGCCGTTCTCAGCCTTTCCCTAGCGTTGCTGGTATGCCGAATTTTTACAACGTTGGTCATGTTCTTCATAGCCGCGTTCAATGTGTTAGCGCAAACAATCCGAATTGGTGTAAATGCAGCCGTGATGCTTCCACTACCATCGTGCGAGGTCGTAAGGAATAGATACTTCTCTATCAGGTCGTCGTTCCCAACCTCGATGTCGCCAGGTAATTTGGCGGTAATGAATATGCGCTCACCCTTTCCCAGCGCTCCGGCCGTTTCATATAGAATTCCGTCACTATCAACAATGCTGTCGAAAAATGTAAATGCATCCCGATTCTGAACAATCTGATAGTCTTTGCCAACCACGCCCAATACCGCATTGTTATCGGTTCTCATGGTGGCGTAATATCCGGGAACAGATGTAGAGCCCTCCGTAGATTCACCTTGATTCCCACTGATAATAGCAGTTAGATCTGCTTTTTCAACCTGGTAGTCTAACCCGGCATGTTGGATTGCGTCTTTGCTGTTAGGGTACTGATCGACAATCTGTCCTAGTCCGTGCCAAGCTTTTTCTTTAACCGAGAAAAAACTGTGTTTGCCTGTGTTTTCATCGAAATTGATGTTGAGAGCCATGATCGTAGCTGTTAGAAGTTAGAAATAATTTTCTTTCATCTTCCTCTCGCTCCTTTAAATGAATGTTTGACAAAGAAAAAACGAGAAAAAAAGAAAGCCCTTCTAACAGTGGTCCCGACATAGCCAAAAGGAAACGGAATAAGTGCCGGGACGCGTAGTCCGAAGGCTGACGGCTACTATTCCAAAATTCAACACCGTAAAAGGGCGTCATTATGCCGTAAGCTTTTGGCTATCTTATCGACAGGCTCAAAGAATGGGGCCACTTTTTTAGCTGCGCTTTTGCCGAGTTTTATTTGTCCAAACATTGCCTTATGGTGTCTTTTCAGGCCAGTTTTCTACCTATACCGCACATCACTCAAAATAAGAAAAGCCGCCAAATCTGATTTGACGGCTCATTAACTCTTGCCTAAATCCGCTAATCACTTGTTCCTGTTTTTTTCGCTAATCCACCTTTAAGGGCTTGCATGTCCTCACTTACCTTCAAATCCAGGATTCTAGCATAAATCTGTGTCGTACGGATGTTCGTGTGTCCCAACATCTTGGAAACACTTTCTATCGGTACACCATTTTGCAAGGTGATGGTGGTTGCGAATGTATGCCTGGCCACATGGGAGGTTAGAACTTTATCGATTCCGCAGACTACTGCAATCTCTTTTAGATAGTCGTTCATTTTCTGATTGCTTGGAACAGGCAGAACTAACCCACGGGACTGGCAAACAGGGTTTTCTTTGTAACGGCTAATTATCGCTAGCGCCTCGGGAAGGAGAGGAATGTGCGATTTCACATTCGTTTTAGTACGTTGGGTAAAAATCCATTGCTCACCATCAATCCCCTGGAAATGTCGCTTCTTTCCAGACTTTGAATGTCCGAGTACGCAAGACCCGTGTAGCAGCAAAACAGGAAGGTATCCCTGACCTGTGTAAGGCGATCGCTCGCAAATTCTTTTTCTGCAATCATTTCTAGTTCTTCTTTAGTGAGGATTGCTTTATCTACTTTCTTAAACTTGCCCTTAAAGTTTAAATACGGATCAAGGCTGATCCAACCGTTTCCCAGACAGATATTTACGATCTTCCGAAACATCTTCATATGCTTCACTACGGCGTTGTTTCCCATCTTACGAACAGAGCGGAGATAAAATTCATAGTCCGCAACGAACGCGAAATCAATGCGACTGATATCGAAGTCTGTAACATTGTAATTAGCTTTTAAGAAGTTTTCCGTGTGGCGTCGCAGGACCTCGTACCTTTGAATGTGCCTAGCGCGTATTCCTGGCCTATCAATGTATGCAACCTTCGATTGTGCTCGGTGATAATTGACATAAGCATTCTCTGTTTCGGACCAATTCCCAGAAACTTGTTTTTAATGTTTTCAGCCGTGGCAAGATCTCCTTGTCGAATAAGCGAGGCATGAGAATTCAGGAATTGTTGTTCGAGATTACCTAGATAGGCATTCAGAGATTTAACGGCTTCTTTGTTGCCTAGCATACGTCCAGCCGCAGCATTCCACATTTTAGGCTCACAATCCCGACCTGTCGCCATCTCTGATCTTTTGCTATCGACAGTAACTCTTAGGTAGATGGGCACTGGCCCGTCTTGATAATTTCTCGGCTTCTTCAAATAGAAAAGCAGACTCAGCTTTGTTTTCATAACCATTCTCTGGTTTAAAGGTTAAACAAATGTAGTCTTGCAAGCCTAGTCAGCGCAAGATGTCCATCGCGTGGACATGTTGTCTTTCAATTAGTTACGTGATTTCTGGTGAGTAAACTTTGCAGGCGGATTGACTCACCGAATTACTCACCAAAACTTTGAGAATATTTGAACGTTTTGGTATAGTTGCGGCAAAGAAAAAAGCCTGCAATCGTTTGATTTGCAGGCTTTTGATACTTTTTGTTACTTCTTCTTGTGATCCCGCTGGGATTCGAACCCAGGACCCATACATTAAAAGTGTATTGCTCTACCAGCTGAGCTACGGAATCTTGTTTTTTCTACTAGCCCGGAGGGTTTCGAAGCTTTTCAACCTTGGATTAGCCGTGGCGTTTTCCGTAATTGCGATGCAAAAGTAGAATTCTTAAAAGTATAATGCAAATCCGAAATAAGAAAAACCTGATTTTTTCGTTTTTATTGCTGCCATTCTGGATCGCGGGAACGGCATTTTGTGCCAACCCAAAGGAACTCAAAGCGGCTGATTCTCTGTTCGCTATGGCCAAGTACCAGGAGGCCCAACTGCTTTATAAAAAAAATTTCAATCTCGAAGAAAAAAATAGCCAGGCGCTTCTCCTGAAGCTCGCTTTCCTCGCCGAGAAAACCAACAACTACACCGACTGCCTCTTTTTCCTCAGCAAATTGGCCCTCATTCAGCCTTCCAGGCACCTTTTTGAGAAAATGGAAAAGCTGGCCAGTGAGCAAAATCTAAGTGGTTATGAATTTGATGATTACAACTATTTTATAATATTTTATCGTAAATATGGTGACTACATTCCAATATTGCTCCTAACTTTGGGCACCTATATAGTTATCATAATGGTTACAAAGACGCGTAGGAAGGAGCCTATTTTACAAATTCATAAAATTTCCATAGTCGTTTATCTGCTGGCATTGCTCGCAATTTTAAATGTGCCTTCCCTCTATCAAACGTGCATCATTGTCAATGAAAATACTTTCCTCCGCGATGAGCCGTCCTCGGCAGCGGCAGTGGTGGAACAGGTGGGGAGAGGACATAAGTTGACGATTATCGGCTCTGTCGACCATTGGGACAGGGTGATCTGGAACAATCGGATTGTTTATATCCGGAAAAGTGATCTTTGGAATATATGATAGCAAGCTGGTACCATTTTTGCAGGATTTAAGTTTGTATGTATATTTAGGAATCAAATTTTTAATTTAACGCTGTATGAAAAAGCCAATGAAACGTTTTTTACTATTAATCGCGGGGGTTGTGATGTTAGGATTTGTTACTTCCTGCAAGGAGGAAGGCCCTCACAAAGATGACATTGTGAAGTTCTCAGCTGTTATCAATAGTAGCGCTACGGTTCCAAAATCTACTTCATCTGCACAAGGCACGGGCGTTTTTGAATACAACAAAAACACCATGGAGCTGAAATACAATATCAACTACCAAAATCTGACGCCTACTTCCGTGACCATCAATTCAGCAAATCCGGCATGGGAAGCAGGTCCGATCCTTTTTACAATAGCTGATAAGCCCACAGGTACCCAGGTACAAGGCTCGGTTAAGCTGAATACGGAACAGCAGACTCAGTTGATCCTCGGTATGTTTTATGTGAATATCCCTACTGCACAGAGCTTTTACGGCGAGATCCGCGGACAGATTCTGGCTGACAAATTCGAAGAATAAGCAGTTAATGCACGATAAAAAAAGGCTTTCGGGAGCGATCCTGAAAGCCTTTTTTGTGGTTCTACTTTTTACCCTTCTTCTTGCGCCTTTGTTCCAGGGCCTCCACTTCCCGCATCAATGCGCCCAGGTCGTTGGTGGTATCGGTGCTGAAATCCAGCGTTTGCGCATAGTCGGCGGCGCTGATCTGGACCACGGCTACCGGTTTGTCCAGATAACCCTGAATTTCTTCCAGCAATGGCTTCTCTTCCTCGCTGCAAAACGACACAGCCAGCCCTTTCTGAGTTCCGCGTCCGGTTCTTCCAACCCTGTGAACATAGTTTTCAGGTTGCTCCGGTAAATCGTAATTGATCACGTAGTCCACGTTGGGGATGTCGATCCCGCGCGCACTTACGTCGGTGGCTATCAGTATTTTAATGGTGCCTTTCTTAAACTCGTTCATAGCGGTCAGCCGGTCGGCCTGCTCCTTGTCGCCGTGAATGGTCATGCTCTTGATCTCCATTCTTTCCAGGGCGCTGTACACGCGCTCGGCGCGTACCTTCGTGCGCACGAACACGAGTATCTTCTTGTCGGGATATTGCCTGATGACCCGTTCCAGAAAGAACCGCTTGTCGTCCATGGCCACAAATGCGACAGAGTGGTCGATATTTTTAGCAACAGGGTTTTTGGGAGAGATCTGGATCCGGATCGCGTTCCGTACGAGTGAATAAGCCAGCTTTTTGATTTTTTCGTCGATGGTTGCTGAAAAAAACAAGGTCTGGCGTTTCCGGGGCAAATGGCGGATGAGGTCCTGGATGTCTTTGATAAACCCGAGATCCAGCATGTGATCGGCTTCGTCCAGAATGAGCGTATCCACGCGGTCGAGTTTGATGTGCCCCTGACTCACGAGGTCGAACATCCGGCCGGGGGTGGACACGAGGATGTCGATGCCCTTTTCCAGGCGCGCTATCTGCGGTCCCTGCTCCACGCCGCCGAAGACGCTGAACGTCTTCACGCGGGTGTGTCGTGCAATGTTGTTAAAAACTTCGGCAATCTGAATGGCCAGTTCGCGGGTAGGGACCATCACGACGCATCGGATGCCCTCCGACCGGCTGGAAGATTTCTGTTTGTGGAGTTTATCGATGACAGGTATGGCAAATGCGGCAGTTTTACCGGTACCGGTCTGTGCGATAGCCAGCACATCTTCTCCCTTCATAATGGCTGGAATAGCCTTGAATTGGATGTCAGTAGGTTTTTTGAAGCCTGCTGCTTCCAGGCTGCGCTTGATTTCTGCGGCAATAGCGTAATCGTCAAATTTCATAGGCAAATATCGGGCAGGCATGCATGGCGCCTGCCCCGGATTTAAATGGGAGTGCAAAGATAACCGCTTATCCGGCAATGCATGACTTATTGTCGGGACGGCTCGTAAAACCTGAGTTTGTTGCGGAGCGTGCCCATCTCCTTTTCAAGAAAATCGATACGATCCAACAGCGCCTGCACGGCTCCGATGCCTTCTGCATTAATGGCGAGGTCATGATGCAGCCGGACCATGCGTTCGATACGATTCAGATGCGGGGTGTGCAAAAACCTCGCTTCTCCGACAATGACCGTCTCGATCAGCTCATGGTCCTGCAATGATTCCAGAAATGAATATTCCACGCCGTAATAGGAGCAGAATGCCTCAATGGCAACCAGTTGATCATTTTCCATACTGTTTTCAGGATTTAGATAGTTCTGTAAACAATTCTTTCTGACGCTCACTCAGGTTGGTCGGAATCTTAATATCGAATGTCACATACAGGTCCCCGAACTTTCCTTCCTGTTTGTAAACCGGAAACCCCTTGCCCTTTAACCTAACGACGCTGCCATTCTGTGTTTCAGGCTTGATGGGGAGCTTAACCTTGCCGCTCAGTGTGTCGATCACCAGTTCGCCGCCCAGTACTGCGGTATAAAGATCCAGGTCCGCCTTTAAATGCAGGTCGTTGCCCGATCTCCGGAATGCTTCATCCGTGCTGACTGCAAACGTAATGTAAAGGTCACCGTCGGGGCCGCCGTTGCTGCCTTTTCCGCCATGGCCGGCAATCTTGATCGTTTGACCATTTTCGACACCGGCCGGCACTGTTATGCGGATATTTCTGCCGTTGACGGTCAATGTCTGCTTGTGCGTTTCGTAAGCGTCCCGCATGCTGAGGTTAATTTCGGCCTGGTAGTCCTGTCCCCGAAACCGGGCCTGCCGTCCGCCGCCAAAACCACCCGAAGAGCCGAACATCGATTCGAAAAAGTCGGAGAAGCCCTCGCCGCCTTCGGAAAACCATTGCCCTTCCTGCCCGCCGGCCTGGCTGCGCGCCTGGCGTGTCCGCTCAAACTCCTCGCCATGCTCCCAGTCCTTGCCATATTTATCGTACTTCTTCCGCTTTTCCGGATCACTCAGCACCTCATTGGCCTCATTGAGTTCCTGAAATTTCTTCTGGGCTTCCTTATCGTTCGGGTTGAGGTCGGGATGGTATTTCCTCGCGAGCTTTCGATATGCATTCTTGATGGCCTTATCGTCCGCATTTTTGTCCAGCCCGAGTATTTGATAATAATCTACAAAAGCCATAAATGTTTTGTCGGTTGAAATAAATAATCAGTCTCGAATCCGCTATTGTTACTTTCGTTCCTGCATTTTGATGTACAGATCTTCCACTTTTTTTCTGGCCCAGGGTGTTTTTCTCAGGAATTTGAGGCTGGATTTGACACTGGGTTCGAACTGGAAGCTGTTGATATTCACATGATAACCCATTTGTTCCCAGCCATAGTAATCCACTAGCTCGTTCAGAATGGCTTCCAGGGTCTTGCCGTGGAGCGGGTTATTGGGTTGTGATTCCATAGATATCGATAGAAATGTTGCCGTATATTTTAAAGTAGATTTCTGTTCATAAATAATTATTATGCAGGTTGATTAGTTCAAATCCTAAAAAACTGTCCGATGGATCAGATCAAATGGGGCATTATTGGCTGTGGCAATGTGACCGAAGTCAAAAGTGGCCCCGCATTTAACAAAGTACCCAATTCGTCGCTTGTGGCTGTCATGCGCCGTGACGGCGCACTCGCGAAAGACTACGCCGAAAGGCACGGCGTCCCAAAATGGTATGACAATGCCGACGAACTGATCAACGATCCTGAAATCAACGCTATCTACATCGCAACACCGCCCGACGCCCATGAGAGCCTGGCGTTCAAGGCGATGCAGGTTGGAAAGCCGGTGTATATCGAAAAGCCTATGGCGAGGAACGCCGCCGAATGTGACCGCATCAATGCGGAAAGCAAGAGAACCGGTGTACCCGTATTTGTGGCCTACTACCGCCGTGCATTGGATTACTTTGTGAAAGTGAAGGAGTTGATCGATAAGAAAGTGATCGGCGATGTTCGCTTTGTCGACATTTGCCTGCAATGGCAGCCCTATGACGAGGAAGTGGGCGAAAATCCGAAACCGCGCTGGCGCGTGAAACCCGAAATCTCAGGCGGCGGGCACTTCCACGATCTCGCATCGCATCAGTTCGACTTCCTGGAATATGTCTTTGGCCCGGTTCAATATGCTACCGGCATCGCACGTAATCAGGCGGGATTGTATGAAGCGGACGACATCGTAATGGCCAGCTTCGAATTTGCGTCGGGTGTGTTGGGGAAGGGGAGCTGGTGTTATACCATCGACAAAGAGCAGCGGGAAGACGAAACGCAGATCATCGGTTCCAAGGGCCGCATTACCTTTTCATTTTTTGAAAAATTCGACATCCACGTCGAGACGAGCGAAGGCATTGAAGTATTTCACATACCTTACCCCCAGCACGTACAGCAGCCGCTTATCGATCTTATTGTAAAGGAGCTCCGGGGCGGGGCGAAGAGTCCAAGCAGCGGTGATTCGGGTGCACGCGCCAATCTGATCATGGATTGGATCACCCAGAGGCAATAATTTCCGGGCAAAGGATACAAACTATCGATGTATTGCTGTTATTTAAAAGATTCTTAATACTCCAAAATTTTAAAGTCATGGCCAAAGGAAAAAATCTGGACAAAGGGAGCACCAAAAAGGAGGCTACGAAAACCCTCAAAGAAAAACGAGCTGACAAGAAGGTTAAAAAGGATGGTAAAAAAGAATACTGATCCTTCCCGATGGCTCCCGCAAACCGTGCAGGGAGCCATTTTGCTTTAATAGATCTCCCGGTTGGTTTTGTATTTCCCGAGTCTTTTCCGCGACCGGGCAATTTTAGAATGGATTTTGTTCTTTTCATCCGGTGTCAGGATATCGTCGGCCATCGCTTTGTCGATCGTCAGCCGGATCATATCCTGTTCCCGTTTTAGTTTGCCATATTCCACGGCCGTCAGCTTACGGCTCTTGTAAGCCGCTTCGATCTGCCCATTGAGCTTCCGGAGATCGGCCTTGAAATTTTGGGAATGGGCATTGTAAGCAGATAAAAGAATGAACAGAGTAGCGATAGCGGATTTCATGACTGAAAGGAATGTCGGATGTTGTGATTGGAAAATCGATGTGAATATAGTCCTGAATGCATAAATGGTGCCAGGAGCGCTTCGTAACTGGTAACGGTATTTGCGCAAGTTTCAGGTTGGCCGCCCAGGGGGAACCTGCCAAATTTGTATCGACAAATTAAAGATTCAAATGGACCAGCAAACTTACAACTACGACAAGATCGCCAAGGCCATCGAGTTCATCGTGGCCAATGCGAAAGAACAGCCTTCGCTATTTGAGGTGGCCGATGAGGTCAGCGTCAGTCAGTTCCACTTCCAACGCCTGTTTTCCGAGTGGGCGGGAGTAAGCCCGAAGAAATTCCTCCAGTACATCACTGCCGGCTATCTCAAGGACAAGATCAAAGATTCGGCTAACCTGGCCGAGCTGGCAGAATCCGCCGGACTTTCGAGCCAGAGCAGGGTGTACGATCATTTTATTTCCATTGAGGGCGTCACGCCGCACGAGTATAAAAGTGCTGGCAAGGGGCTGATAATCAGTTATGGATTTCATGCAACACCTTTCGGCGATTGTTTTGTGGCGGCTACCGAACGCGGGATCTGTGCCATGGCATTTGTGGACGATAGCAATCGCGACCAGCAACTGATCGAGCTCGCCCGCAAGTGGCACCACGCTACGATCAGGCCCGACCAGCTCGCAACGGCGGCATTTGTACAGCGTATTTTCCAGCCCGCCGGAAACTCCCTTGAAAAGCTTCCGCTACTTGTTCAGGGAACCAATTTTCAACTCAAAGTCTGGGAAGCATTGTTAAAAATTCCCACAGGAGCCGTTACAACCTATCAGCAGATCGCGCAAAGTATCGGTCATCCCAATGCCGTCAGAGCGGTAGGCACTGCCGTGGGGGACAACCCCATCGCCTACATTATTCCTTGCCATCGGGTTATCCGGAAAGAAGGAGTTTTAGGCGAATATCGCTGGGGTGCGTTACGCAAAAAAGCATTGATCGGCTGGGAGGCAGCCCATCAGGATGAGGAATATTTTGCCCAGGAACGAGCTTCCTGATGAAGGCGAGGTGAATGCAAATTGTCTTCGTAATTGATTGTATGACAATTTACTGAAAGCCCGGGCCGGTGATTTGTGCTTGTTGGACTGATATTGGATGCATAGCCGCAAACTATCAACCAAATCAGTATCAGACATGAAAAAGACATTGATCCTATCCATGGCGATTGTCGCCCTGATCATGACAGCCACATCGGCAAGCTATGCGCAGTTCTCTCTCGGGTTACAGGGAGGTGTCGCGAAATCCAATGTAGAGGATTCAAAAACAGTTGCAGGCGGGGGTGTGAACCTGCGTGTGTTCGCTTCGCCTCAATTTGCAATCGGTGTAGCCGGCAAAATCTACGCCGACGGGAGCGATTATCGCGTCGCCGGCCAAAACCTGAGCACAACCGGAACACTGATGCCGGTAACGGGTACGCTCGACTACTTCTTTACGACAGGAGTGATCCGTCCGTATGTTGGTGGTGATGCGGGTGTTTACTTCTCGAAATACGATGCGAAATGGAACGGTAATACCGTGCTTGAATCGTCAAAACACAGCAATTTCGGTGCTGCGCCGCGGGCCGGTTTGTTGTTCGCATTCGGGAATCTGGGGATTCAGGTAGAAGGCATTTACCATTTTGTATTTGGTAATAAAAACCACAGTTCGCAGACAGGTTCCGTCGATAATATCGATTTCGAATCGACTTCCAAGTTTGGTGGTGTAAACGTGGGTGTTATTTTCGGCCTTGGCGGAAAGTAACGCTAGCCGATATCACCTTGTTAATTTAAAACGCGTCGGAAGGCGCGTTTTTTTGTTGTCACGGCTTCCGGCGTTAACTTGCTTCGTCAAATCAATACATGCAAGTTGACTACTGGTTTCTCCTTTTCCGAACAGATCTGTTATTGGCTTTCCTCCCTGGGGTTTCAAGGCAGGACGACCCATGGCACCAGTCTGCGTTTACCGCTCGTTGAAGTTCTGAACGAAGAGGCTGTAAAAATCGAAATGTTGCTGATCGGGCTTGCTGCCTGGGGAGCATTGGATCGGACGCGCTTCTTAGACGTGTTGGCAGCGGACGTTGCTGAGCGACGCGGGAGTGGAACGCCTGTAATCGTCATCTGGGAGGATTTCTGGATTTCCAAAACTGGCATTGTCAAGTCCCGGATAGCCGCAATGCTGGGTGTTTCCATCAAAATTCCGGCACGTCTGACCCAGGTTCGGCGGATCGATAATGCCGTTACGGCGGCTTTCCTGACCGATAATCACTTAAATGGGCCAACGACTTCCAAATTCCGCTATGGCTTGTTCCTTCCCCAAAGGTACTACCGGGTGCTGCCGGACGGGTTCCTGCCCGACCAAGGCCAGGAAGCATTACTGGTGGCCGTAGCGACATTCAGCCATGCACGGATTTTTGAGCACGAGGGAGCGCCGTTCCGGTCGCACGAACTGATCCGGTTTGCAAGTCTGCTGAACACCAGCGTCGTAGGTGCGCTGGACAAGCTGCTTCGTGCATTCATTCGCGACAAACAGCCCGATGATATCATGACGTACGCCGACATTGAATGGTCGGACGGTCGCAGCTACGCAAAGCTCGGCTTTGAGCGTCGCGGCACGATGGCGCCCAGAGAGTCGCTGCTGAATACCGATACGATGCTTCGTGTCAGGGAGGCGCAGAAAGCGAACGGTGAATCAGATAATCCGCCGATCAATTACCTCACAGTTTATAATCTGGGCAGTATGAAGTATGTATTAACCACCAATAGCTCCGTCCATGCGCATTGAAACGCCCTTACTTGTCATTCTGGGGCCAACTGCTTCCGGCAAAACCCACCTTGCCACGAGAGTTGCCCATGCATTGGATGGAGAGATACTCAGTGCGGACTCCCGACAGGTGTACCGTCAGATGGATATTGGTACGGGTAAGGACCTGGATGAATATGTAGTGGATGGGGATGCGGTCCCATATCACCTGATCAACATCCGTGAGGCGGGTATGCAGTATAATGTGAATGATTTCCAGCGCGATTTTGCCGTTGCCTACAACGACATTGTTTCCCGAAACCGCTGTCCGATAGTTTGCGGCGGATCGGGGTTCTATATATATGCATTGCTGAAAGGACATGCCCAGGATACGGTACCGGCTGACCCACAGCTGCGGGAGGAACTCCATGCGCTTCCAACCGAAGTATTATTGGAACGATTCAAAAACTCAGATTCCCGGTATCACGCGCTGGCGGACACGTCTACGAGAAAGCGGCTGATTCGCGCATTGGAGATAGTCACGTTTCTACGTGAGCATCCGAATGCGGAAGTTAATTTTGGTGAAGCAAATACGGCATATCAGGCAGATATATTCGGTTTGTCGCCCCCGGTAGAAATCAGGCGCGACCGTATCAGCGGGAGATTGTCCGCACGGTTAAAGCAAGGTTTAATTAAGGAAGTGCAAGCTTTACTGGATCAGGGACTTAGCACCGACTCGTTAATCTACTACGGATTGGAATACAAATACGTAACGCTGTTCCTGACCGGGCACATGAGCTACGATGAAATGCATCAGAAACTGGAAACGGAAATACACCGGTTCGCCAAAAGGCAGATGACTTTTTTCCGGAAAATGGAAAAGGATGGGCTGAGCATTAACTGGATACCGGACGAGTGGCCGGAGGAAGAAAAGATCCGATTTATTATTCGGCACTACCGGGAATTTAAAAGCGGTCTTCAGGGTAGTAGGTAGGTGTAACATCATTGAAATAACGTCGTCATAAATGAACCGTAAATTGAGCAGCTTGTTAGCGCTGCTGGTACTGAGCGTAACGGATGCATACCTGCTCGCGCACCCGAACCTGATTGGAAAAATAGGCGTGCTGCTATATAAGCACCATTACATCCGAAACTTTCCGCGGGCGTTGCTCACGGTGCTGCTCGTGGTGGGCGTGTCGCTGGCGATTTGTGAGCTGGTTTACCGGTTTGTGGGGAAACGAACGGCTATCATCATCTACTTGGTGCTGGCCGGTATCGGGGTGGGGTGGTTCATGTATGTGTTCATCACCTTTTCCTCATTTTCATACCGGATCACGGGAAAGGCATTCATATATGGAGCGCACCTCTTGCCGGTGATCCTGACCGGGCTCAACCTGAGGTATCTGATCAAAAAGATATGGATGAAAGAACCTGTTGATGTTGTGTTAACAAACGAAAAAAGCGGTTCTCAGGAGTATTAGGCTGGCGTTTGCAGTGGAAATGATGGTGCATTGGTGGTAAAACAGTAGAATATTATCATAAATACTTCAAATTGTGAAATATTATTGTTTCCGTCTTGATTTTTCACAAATAAACCACGGATAATAATAGAAAGTACACAGTTTTTTAGGATATTGCGGCTTGTGTCAGACCGGGAAATGGTTAATCCCGGGGCCATTTAACACAAACTTAATTTGTTGGGTAAGTAAATCGCTGTTAACGAAAAACTTTGGCTTGAATTGACCCCGATTGGCGTTGCCTTGTCATTAACCTTTTTAATTTTATTCTTATTTCTATGTCCCAAATAGCTGAATTGACCCTTGAAGGTAAAAAGTACGAGTTCCCCATAATTGAAGGCAGTGAACAGGAAAAAGCGATAGATATTGCCAAATTACGCGACCAGACAGGGTATATTACGATTGACGCAGGTTACAAAAATACCGGTGCTACGAAAAGCGCCATCACTTTTCTGGATGGTGAAGAAGGCGTGTTGAATTACCGGGGATATTCTATCGAAGACCTGGCCGAAAAATCCTCTTTTCTGGAAGTTGCCTACCTCCTGATTTACGGAGAACTTCCAACCGAAAAGCAATTTGCTGACTTTGAACATGAAATACGTACGCATACGCTCGTGAACGAGGATATGCGCAAAATTTTCGAAGGTTTCCCTGTTAATGCGCACCCAATGGGCGTACTGTCGTCGTTGGTGAGCGCTATGAGTGCATTCTATCCCGACGCCAACGGACAGAATGACGAGGAAGTGACCCAGCTGCATATCATCCGCCTGCTGGCCAAATTGCCTACGATCGCAACCTGGTCTTACAAGAAATCGCAGGGCCATCCGGTCAATTATCCGCAGAATGACCTTGACTACTGCTCGAACTTCCTGAATATGATGTTCTCGCTGCCGGTCGCCAAATACAATGTGGACCCGGTAGTTTCCGCAGCATTGAACAAACTGCTGATCCTGCATGCCGACCATGAGCAAAACTGCTCCACATCGACAGTGCGGCTCGTCGGTTCTTCCCACGCCAACATTTTCTCGTCTATTTCATCCGGTATCAGTGCCTTGTGGGGCCCGCTTCACGGTGGAGCGAATCAGGAAGTGATTGAAATGCTTGAAGCGATCAAAGCGGATGGCGGCGATACCCAGAAATACATTAATATGGCCAAAGACAAAAGCAGCGGATTCCGCCTGTTCGGCTTCGGTCACCGTGTTTATAAAAACTTTGATCCGCGTGCCCGTATCATCAAAAAGGCGGCGGACGACGTGTTGAACAAGCTGGGCATCAATGACCCGGTATTGGAAATCGCACAAAAACTCGAAAAAGCGGCTTTGGAAGACGAATACTTCATACAACGCAAGCTTTACCCGAACGTGGATTTTTACTCAGGCATCATTTACCGTGCATTGGGGATTCCTACCAATATGTTCACGGTCATGTTCGCGATCGGTCGTCTTCCGGGATGGATCGCACAATGGAAAGAAATGCGCACCAACAAGGAGCCGATCGGCCGTCCGCGTCAAATCTACACCGGCGCACCGAAAAGAGACTTCGTTCCGATGAGCGATCGGAAATAATGAGTGAATGATCGAATGAGTGAATGAGTGAATAATTATAGAAATTGAACATTCACTCATTCACTCATTCAAAATTCAAAATTCCTTCAAGGCGCAAGCCTCTCAATCTTCCACTCCCCGTCAACCTCCTTCGTATACGCTAACCGGTCGTGGAGCCGGCTGGGGCGACCTTGCCAGAATTCTATGTAATCGGGAATGACCCGGTAGCCACCCCAATGCTCTGGTCTGGGGACTGGCTGGCCTTCAAATTGAGAAACCAGTTCTTCTGTTTTCCTTTCCAGAAATGCGCGGTCCGGAATCGCTTCACTTTGAGCGGATGCCCATGCACCAATCTGGCTGCCTCTCGGACGTATCGCGAAATACGCGCTGGATTCGGCCTCGGAAGTCTTGACGATACGCCCTTCTATCCTGACCTGTCTTTGCAGTTCTTTCCAAAAAAAGGTGAGCGCTACCTGCGGGTTATCCTCCATTTCCCGTCCCTTCTTGCTGTCGTAATTGGTGAAGAACGAAAAGCCGTTTTCATCGAGGTCTTTCAGCAGCACGATACGGCCCGAAGGGCGTCCATCAGATACCGTACTAAGCAGCATCGCATTGGCTTCTGAGATACCCGCATTTACTACTTCGTCAAACCATAACCTGAACTGTTTCAGCGGATCAGGATCGAGGTCGGTCTCCAGAAGTCCCCTGAGGTCGTAATCGTGCCTGATATTTGCAATACTGTGGTCCATTTGATACTAATATGTTCAATGTTAGGATGCCAAAAGTAGCCATTTCAGAGGAAAGATTATTAGATTTGTAATCTATAAGAGACCGTACGTACGAAACAAGCATCACGATGGCACAAGAACAACAAGAAGGGGTCAAAAGCGAAGAGCAGGACGACCTGGCACCAAAAACGATTGATACCCTTGAAATTGATCTTAACACTGAGTTGACTGAGGAGCATGAGGAGGAGACGCCGGATGTGGATTACAGCCAATTGTCTAAAGAACAGCTGGTTAATTTGTTGGAAAATGAACTGGCAGCAGTCCGTGGAGAAGGTGCTACACCCGCTCAACTGAAAAAAGCGGAAGCCGTTGCCAGGGAAATCCGTACGGTTTTGGACCAGATCAAACACAGGGAACGCGAAGCTGCATTAAAGGCATTTGTGGCCGATAACGGTGGCGAAGAAGGTTTCGAATATAAGTACGACGCCGAAACCCAGAAAATCGACGCCCTGAGCCGGGAGATCCGCGGACTCAAAAACGCTTTCTACCAAAGTCAGGAAAAGGAAAAGGAGAAAAATTTCAATGTAAAAACGGGCCTTTTGCAACGTCTTCGCGTGCTGCTGGAAGAAGAAGGGCACCGGGAAACCGACGCTTCGGGAATCAAATCGAGCTGGGAGGAATTCAAGAAGATCCAGGACGAATGGAAGCAGGCTGGCAACATCGCGTCACCGCATAATGGCACGCTATGGGCAACTTATAATGCGCTGATCGACCGTTATTTCAGCAACCGCAATATCTATTTTGAGCTGAAAGAGCTGGACAGACGCCGGAACTCCGATTTGAAAGCCGAACTGTGCGAGAAAGTCGAAGAGCTCGGCAAATCGTTGGAAGCTCGCCCGATGTCCCGGGAGATCCTGAACGAAGCCAACCATATTTTTGAGGAATACAAGCACCTCGGACCAGCACCGAAAGAGGACCAGGAAAAGCTCTGGCAGCGCTTCAAGGAGGCACTGGATGTGTTGTATGATGCACAACGCGGACAGTTTGCCGAGCAGAAGAAGTCGATGCAGGAAAACTATGAGCAGAAAGTGAAGATCTACGAATCCATTGTTCCCTTCACCTCCTATAATTCCGGAAGTATCAAGGAATGGAATGCCAAGACAAAAGACATTATGGCGTTCCAGGATCAGTGGGTAGCGTTGAAAGGCATTATGCCGCGTGAAGAAGGAAAAGAACTCAGCAAGAAGTTCTGGGCTGCGCTGAAAACTTTTTTCAATAACAAAGGCGAATTTTTCCGTCAGCTGGAATCAAAACGGGAGCAAAACCTCGAATTGAAAAATCAGCTGTGTGATGAGGCTGAAACACTGTTGTCGACCGGGGAGGACAACCCTGCCACGACACAAAAAGTGATCGAACTTCAGAAGAAGTGGAAAGGCATTGGTCAGGTTCCGGAGAAATTCAAGGACACGATCTATGACCGTTTCAAAAAGGCCTGCGATTCCTATTTCGACCAGAAGCGTGCTAAAAACAGGGAGGTAGAAGAGGAATTTGAAAGCAACCTGAAACTGAAAACAGAGCTGATCGAAAGAATTGAGGCGGCGGCGAAAGACAAGGACGAATCTTCACTCAATTTACTGAGCGCATTTAAATCGGAATGGTCTTCCATTGGGTTTGTGCCCAAGAAGGATATGCAGGCTGTTCAGAAGCGCTATATCGCGGCAATCAACACGTATGTGAGTGCGATCGGCCAGCTGTCGACCAAAGAAAAGGAGCAGGCGGTTCTGGAAAGTGAAGTGGAGCTGGTACGTGACGGTGAAAGCAGCCGTAATCTGTATCGCAAGGAAAACGACATCAGACGGAAGATCACTCAGCTGGAAAATGACATTTCGCTTTGGCAAAACAACATTGAATTTTTCGCGAAATCGAAAACTTCCGATCGTTTGAAAGCGGAATTTGAGAGAAAGATCAATCAGGCATTAAGTCAGCTGGACGAGTTGAAACACCAACTTACTATTATTCAGGAGGCTATCTAAAACCTGAAAAAAAGTTTGAAAAATTTACTTTGAAAAGGTTGCATTGTATATCCCGCTCGACTACTTTTGCACCATGATAACGGAATAACAAACGGTATCACAAAGAAAAAAGGCCTCCATAGCTCAGCTGGTAGAGCAACTGACTTGTAATCAGTAGGTCGTTGGTTCGATCCCGACTGGGGGCTCTTGAAAAGAAAAAAGGTGTCATTTTTGACACCTTTTTTTATGCCCCTCCGGCGACCCTACTTAACCCAACCTGACACTTCCTGGATCGCGTCTGAAAATGCGCCGGGTGCTTCCTGAGGCAGGTTGTGGCCCACACCGCCCGTGATGTTATGATGTGCGTACCTGCCTTTGAACCGGGTTGCGTATGTACTGGGGTCGGGGTGGGGCGCGCCGTTTGCATCGCCTTCAAGCGTTATGGAAGGTACATGGATGTCTGGCATTGCCGATAGCTTCGTTTCGAGTCCGTCGTATTTGGCCTCACCTTTACTCAGACCTAACCGCCAGCGGTAGTTGTCTATCACAATTTTTACATGGTCCGGATTCTGGAAGGACGCTGCCGAGCGGCTGTATGTGTCCTCGCTGAACTGCCAGGTCGGTGAGGCGGTCTTCCAGATCAGTTTGTTGAACTCGGCCGTATTTGCCTGGTAGCCGGCAGCCCCGCGTTCGGTCGCGAAATAGTACTGATACCACCACGACAACTCGGCTTTTGGGCTTAACGGAGCCTTGTTGCCTTGCTGACTGCCGATCAGGTAGCCACTCACCGACACGAGCCCCGCGACCCGCTCCGGCCACAGCGCGGCCATGATGTCTGCCGTGCGTGCACCCCAATCGAAACCGCCGACAATGGCATTCTTAATTTTTAAAGCATCCAGAAATGCGATCATGTCGACCGCCAGTGCTGATTGCTGGCCATTGCGGGGTGTTGCGGCCGATAGGAACTGCGTGGTGCCGGATCCGCGAAGATAGGGGATAAGCACCCGGAAGCCTTTCGCGGCCAGGATTTCCGACACTTGCTTGTAACTGTAAATGTCGTAAGGCCAGCCATGAATGAGCAGGACAGGCTTGCCATCGGCGGGGCCGGCTTCGACATAGCCCACGTTCAGCACACCAGCCTCGATTTGTTTGATGTGGTCAAATGGGTTATCAGCCGGGTTTATTTTGGCGTGGCTGGCTATCGCGGCGCGCTCAGGATTCGCCGATGCCGGTAATGTGCCGGGGAGCTGTAATGCCCACACAATGGCTAAGCTTCCCATCAAATTGCGCTTGAAATTTACAAGAGTTGTCATCGTTTTATTGTCTTTTGATTGTTAAAAAAAAGTCTGCCCTAGTTTGCAAGCCGTTGCGTTTTCTTGCTCGTCTGGACTGCCATCATACCGCAACTTTGAGGATCCCGCTCAAATCTGGCGGTGGCAATCGAGAGTGCAGAAGCGATCATGATCAGGCCGGTTGCGAACGGTTTTCTGATGCTGGCAAGTAGCGGGTTAGTTTTCATAAGTTTCAGATCTGTTGTGATTTGATGACTCAAAACTACTTTCCGGAACCTTTGGATCACATTCGAAATGACTTCAAGTAGGCAAATGAGGGGCTTAGTTGGACAATCGGCTTGCCAGGCCGGGCGTAATGTCGCAGCCGCAAGCTTACACGGGATCGGTGCGGTTATTGGTTTTCCATTCAATCGCCGACCCGAACAAACCATTGTGCAAGCGCATTTTGAAGTTCGCTGTGAACGGGTTCGCTGTCGGAAGCCCAGGCGACGATTCCATCGGGACGTATCAGCGCGGCGTTTATCCCCAGCTGGTCTTTTGCCTTACCTGAAACATACCTGATCTGGCCTCTGTACTCACCCGCCAGCGATTTAAGATCGGCATTCCCGTCAAAATCAAGTAATATGCCCAGGCCATCGTGCATCAGCCCGCCGATTCTGGCGCCGTCTTCGAACTCAAAGTTGGGGACGCTGTGGCCTGTCAATGGGTGAGCCGGGGGAAAGTCGGTACCGGGATCAAAGCGTGTGTGAATGCCCCAAGCCCTGCCTGCGATGTAGGTGGCGCCATCACGTGTATCGATCAGGTCGCGCATGATCGCGTTCAGCGCACGTGCGTGCGGGCTCGGACTCATGACGGCCACCTGGGCGCGCGACCAATCCAGGACTTGCGCGCCAATCGGGTGCCGTTCGGTATGATAGCTGTCGAGCAGTCCCTCCGGTGCTTTGTTCCGGATGGTTGCGGCGAGTTTCCAACCCAGGTTCATGGCGTCGCCGAGCCCGAGGTTCAATCCCTGGCCTCCCAAGGGCGCGTGAACGTGCGCCGCGTCACCTGCTAAAAGAACCCGTCCATTGCGGTAGCATGTGGCCTGCCGTGCGCGGTCGGTCCAGGTAGCTGCGTTGTGCAGGGCGGTGAGTGTAACATCGGTATTCGAGATACGCCGCAATACCGCCTGAACGTGTTCCCTGGTCATCGGCCCTGCCTGATGAGCCGCCCCGCCGTCGAATTCGACCATCACGATGTAGCCCGGCTGGGATTGCAGGTACATTCCGGTCGATGTGAAGTTGCTGCCCGGATTAAGCTTCTCCGGGTCGGCAATGTCGACCTGGACAGAGTAACCGGTGAATTCTGGCTCCGTACCGGCAAACTGGAAATCGCCCGCTTTGCGAACGACGCTGCGACTTCCATCGCATCCAACAAGCCATTTGCCCTCGCATGATTGATCGCCCGAATGAACAGTCACCTGGTCTGCGGTTCGAGAAAAGCCTGTGACCGTAAACCCGCGTCTGATCTCCACACCCAGGGCTTGTGCGCGGCGTATCAGAATGGTTTCAAGCTCTTCCATTTCGGATAACAGATTGGTGGCGGTGTTAGTGGGGAGGTGATACTTCCATTGGGTGGTGTCGATATGCGTGTCGTAAAATGGTATGCGGGCGAAGTGTCCTGCCTGGTGGCGCGGTTGGGGCTCCCGTATGGAAGCAGCATGCGGATTTTTAATGCGTTGATGCAGCTGCAATGCGCCAAGCAGGCCGCGCCGGTCCAGCGATTCGATCGTAGGTGCCGAAAGCCCACGTATACCGAATGGAAACTGTTTGAGGGGTGAGTGCGGATCTTCGGTCTTTTCTAAGACGATTACCCGGCATTTGGCAAGCGCGAGTTCGCAGGCAAGGGAAAGCCCCACGGGCCCGGCGCCGCAAATGATTACATCGTGCATTTGTGTGGATTTCATGGTTTCAGGTGTTGTTTTTACAATATGATTTACAACACAAAAATCCTGAATGCTCCCGGGTCAGGCTTGTACAAACGCGACAAAATCGGTTTTGGCAAATTGCTTTCCTAGTTTTGCCTTTCTCGCAAAAGCTGCCGGGGTGGTGCCGGTGTAGCGTTTGAATTCCCTGCTCAGGTGCGATTGATCCGTATAGCCCAGCTCATACGCAAGCCCGGCAATGCTGCAATCAGGATCAAGCCACAACTGGTTTCGCACTTGCTCGAAGCGCATCAGCCCGGACACATCTTTAACCGAATAGCCGGAAGATTGCTTGAACTTCCTTTCCAATGTACGGACCGTCGTATGAGCCGCCGCCGCTATCCCGCCTACCGGTATGGTCCCATTTGCCTCCCGCATCGCAACACCCGCTTTGTGCAGCATGCTATCCATCGCAACCCGTGATCGCGCCTGGACGCAATACTGTTCCACCAGTGCCAAAGCCTCATTTATCCTGCCAGCCTGAATCCGTTCAGCCATCACGAATTGAAGCTGAGCAATGGGATGTCCGACGATACGCATTCCATCCTTACCCGACGGCAGCCCGAGTAAATCGAACACCGTCCAGGGATAACACCGGATGCCGACGATCTCCAGACGGTTTTTCGCATAGAAATGCACAGGTCGATTTTGTAAGCCCATAATAAACGGTGACGCCAACGGGAGCAGGTCTCCGTCGCCGGAAATGCCGCAGGGGCCTCCGAAGTAAAAGATAATTTCGGCATACCCATCCGGTACTACCTCAAAATCCTGTTGTAAGTCTCCAAAGTCTCTTCGTTCGTGCCAAAAACACCTGATGGTGTCCCGTAACGCTTCCGGCGGTTCAAATTCCTGGTGCTGCATTTTGAAAGATAACATATCGGATGCGGATAAGTGGATCCGGGTTAAGGTTGACAATTCAAAAGCAAATACATTCTGCGACGCTGGAAAGTTGCTGCCGACAAACACATAACCAAATGTAGTATTACAAATGATAACTTGTGGCAAGCAATCTCATGGTGCCATTAGCGTCTAAATGGTCACCTCACCAGGCCCATTTCCCGGCGTCAGTTTCATCAACCGCGATAAA
The DNA here is from genome assembly GCA_965649915.1 of uncultured Dyadobacter sp. Classification (GTDB taxonomy): domain Bacteria; phylum Bacteroidota; class Bacteroidia; order Cytophagales; family Spirosomataceae; genus Dyadobacter. Next base: position 50,505 of record CBFGMV010000029.1, on the reverse strand, counting down.
GCTGTATTTTCAGCCCGATGAAAAGGTGGCTTCTGAGCTTTTGTGTTGTTTTGATGGGTATCCTCGCCGGTGCCGGAAATGGTTTCGGGCAGGTGGCTACCTACCAGTTTGTTCGTTACAGTACAGAAAACGGTCTGTCTCATAACCAGGTCAATTGCTTTTTTAAAGACAGTCGTGGGTTTGTCTGGATAGGAACGGCCAACGGCCTCAACCGTTTCGACGGCTATTCGTTCCGGGTTTTCAAACATGACCCGAAGGATTCGACCAGCCTCGCCGACCATCAGATCAACGCCGTGTTTGAAGGCCCGGACGGTTATATCTGGATCAGCAACCGGCTTGGGTTTGACATTTATGATCCGGTTACCGAAAGCATCGATCACAATGCAAACCGGGCGGCGAGGCGGTTTGGACTTCCCGATGCCAATTTCAACCGCATTATCCGCACGCGGTCGGGTGATTACTGGATCAACCACAATAAGTTGGGATTGCTGAAATTCCTCACCGCCTCCCGAAGGCTGATTAAAGTGAAATTCAGTCCGTTAGCCGGATCTGCCGGACGCGGTCAGCGCACCATTTCCGATTTCGACGAGGATGCGCACGGAAACCTCTGGGTGGTTTGCGATGACGGTTTCCTTGCCCGTGTGGACGCCCGTACGTACAAGATCAGTGCTCAAAGCGCTTTGCTGCAACACCGGAACCTGGGTAACCTGTCCAATCATAAAGTCTTCGTGGACGATGACGGCGAACCTTGGGTGTATGTCGTTAAGGCTGCGCTGGGCGCTTTTTATTTTGATTTAAAAAACAACAAATTACACAATGCCGGTACAGCCGGACCGGATTTCAGGCTCAGCAACAATGCGGTCAGCGCGATGATCGCGGGACCCGATGGCCGCATCTGGATCGGTACGGATCATGGGGGAATCAATATTCTGGATAAAAAACGGGGGACGGTCACCACGCTGCTGTCCGATCAGAGCGATCCCAGGACCATCAGTCAGAACAGTATCCAGTCGCTGTACAAGGATGCAACGGGTATGATCTGGGCCGGCACATTCAAAAAGGGCTTTTGCAATTACCATCAGAATATATTCAAATTTTCGCTGATCAGGCATTCGCCCGGTAATCCCGGAAGTTTGCCCTTCGACGATGTGAATGTATTTACCGAAGACCGTCAGGGGAACCTCTGGATCGGCACGAACGGGCAGGGGCTGATCCATTACAACCGGAAAAGCAATACCTTCAGGCAGTTTCGGAACGTTCCGGGAGATCGGGGTAGTCTCAGTAACGACGTGATCGTGAGCCTGTTTCTGGACCGTGCCGATGTGCTTTGGATCGGTACTTACTTCGGTGGTCTGAACAGATTCGACGGCAAAGCATTTACCCGATTCCTGCACGATCCGGCCGATTCCACCAGCCTGATCGACGACCGGGTGTGGGAGATTTTCGAGGACTCGGGCAAGCGTCTCTGGGTGGGTACCATGGCCGACGGCCTCGACCTGCTGGACAGGACAAAAAACACGTTCCGGCATTACCAGCGCCTGGCGCCCAATTCCGTGAGCTCGGACTACATTTCAGCCATGCTGGAAGATAAAGACGGCAACCTATGGATTGGAACCGCCAACGGAATCGACGTGCTGATGCGCGAAACCGGGCGGTTTGTGCATTACAGCTACCGCGCGGGAGACCCGGGCAGCCTGAGCGCGGACGGGGTGACGGCGCTGGCGCAGGACCGTTTCGGCAACATCTGGATCGGTACATCGGAAGGTCTCAACCGATATGATGCCAAGCGGAATGCATTTGTGGCCTACAATACCCGGCACGGGTTGCCCGACAACGCGGTACTGAGCCTGGTCGTGGATGACCAGCAAAATCTCTGGTTGGGCACATCCAGGGGCCTGGCCAATGTGCGGATCACGAAGAGGGCAGGAGGTGTTCCGGTCGCGTTTCAGGTGCGTGCTTATAACGAGGTGGATGGTTTGCAGGGACGGGGGTTCAACGAAAACGCGGCGCTGAGGCTTAGCTCCGGGGACCTGGTTTTCGGTGGTGCCAACGGCTTCTCCATATTCGACCCGAAACGGATTGCTGACGAGCCCATCGCATCGCAGATCATGCTCACCGACTTCCAGATCTTCAACAAGAGCGTCAGGCCGGGCGAGCTGGTGAACGGGGACCCGGCGCTGGAAAGATCCATCTCGTCCACCGGGCGCATTGTGCTGGAACACAGCCAGAATGTCTTTTCCATCGAATTCGCAGCCCTGAATTTCCTGCATCCCGAGAAAAACCACTATCTGTATACGATGGAGGGTTTCAACGACCAATGGTTTGAAGCCGACAACACGAGAAAAGCGACCTACACCAACCTGGACCCCGGAACCTATATGTTCAGGGTTAAAATGAAAGAAGGGGGCGTGTCGACGGAACGGCGGCTTGAAGTGGTGATATTGCCGCCTTTCTGGCGGACGCCCTGGGCGTATCTTGCCTACTTTTTGCTCGTGATCGGTGCATTGATGGTTGCCCGCTGGATTCTGATCGAAAGGGAAAGGATGAATTTCAAGCTCGAACAGGAGCGGCGGTATGCCCAGCAAATGCATGAGCTCGACATGATGAAGATCAAGTTCTTTACCAATGTAAGCCACGAGTTCCGGACGCCGCTCACACTGATACTCACACCGCTGGAAAACCTGCTGAAAAACATCCAGGCCGATCACGCAGTCCATAAGCAGCTCGCATTGGTGCACCGCAATGCGAAGCGGCTGTTCAACCTCGTGACGCAAATGCTCGATTTCAAAAAGCTGGAAGTGGAAGAAACCCAGTTTCGTCCCGAGCGGGGCGATGTGGTGCAGTTTGTGAGGCAGATCGCGCAGACATTCTCAGACCTTTCGGAGCACAAGCACATCCGATACCGGTTTGAAAGCAACGCACGGTCGCGGTATGCGGATTTTGACCAGGATAAGCTCTCCAAAGTAATGTACAACCTACTGTCCAATGCATTCAAATTTACCCCGGAAAACGGGCAGGTGACGGTTCATTTGGACGTGATAACTCGGGAAGGATACGACGATCTGCTGGAAATCAGGGTGGAGGACTCCGGGATCGGTATTCCTCCCGAGGCGCAGGCGAGGGTTTTCGAGCGTTTTTACCAGCATCCCACACCGGACCACATCATGAACCAGGGCAGCGGTATCGGTCTTTCCATTGTTGGCGAATTCGTCAAAATGCATGGCGGGGCTATCGATCTGGAAAGCAACGTTGGCGAGGGCAGCACTTTCACGGTAACCCTGCCGCTGCACGAAAGCACTGCGCGGATGCTGCCCCCGGAAGCCGCGGAGGAGGATTCCCTGAGTCAACAAGCCATTGACATTGACATACCCTTCAAAAAGACCGACAAAGGCCGGCCAGTTGTGCTGCTCGTGGAGGACAATGATGAATTCAGGGCTTATTTAAAGGAGGTATTCCAAAAAGAATTCCAGATACTCGACGCACCTAATGGCAAGGTGGGCCTGGAAATGACATTGGAACATGTCCCGGACCTGATCGTGAGCGATGTGATGATGCCCGAAATGGATGGCATCGAACTTTGTCGCATGATCAAAACGGATCGGCGCATTTCCCACATTCCGGTGGTGCTGCTGACGGCCAGGGCCGAAGACGAGCAACAGATACAGGGATACCAAACCGGTGCGGATGCGTATGTGACCAAGCCGTTCAGGCTGGATGTTTTGCAGGCCATGGTCACCAACCTGATCCGCCAGCGGGAACAGTTGCAGCGGCAGTTTCAGCAGCACGTCGAGATACGGCCGAGTGAGGTATCCATCCGTTCGCTCGACGAACAGTTTGTGAGCAGCGCTGTCAAAGTAGTAGAGGATAACCTGGCCAATGCGGAGTTTACGGTGGAAGAGCTCAGCGATGCGATGTCGATGAGCCGGGTGTATTTGTATAAAAAAATACTGTCCCTGACCGGGAAGACACCCATTGAATTCATCCGCATCATCCGCATGCGAAGGGGCGCAAGCCTGCTGGAAAAAAGCCAGCTCACGGTGTCCGAGATCGCCTACCAGATCGGGTTCAACAATCCAAAATACTTCACCAAGCTTTTCAAAGAGGAGTTCAAAATGCTTCCGACCGAGTACCGTAGGCAGCATAGCGGATTAGAATAGTGCAATATATCAACGCGATTCTCTTATATCGCTGCGAATGCGCCTGCTCATTACTTGCTCATCCATTTCTTCACTTGCCTACCTTCAAACTGTAATAAAAGCCGAAAAAATAGCTTCTTTTTCCTTTTGAGTTTACAAATGATCCCCCATTTGTAAACATTTGGATCCCTTGTTGCATGATTTTATAAGGCACATTTGTCCAACTATTCATTCGATTTGTACCATTACCAGGTTCGCTACCCAGGGATATCGGAATTGTCTAAATCGGGAGAACAAATAGTCACTTTTAAAACAAAACAACATGCAACAAAATTTGTACGAAACAAGGCGGGCAAAGCGGAGCTTCCATTTCCTGGCCGGGTTGCTACGACCTCTCCTGCTATCACTGGGGATCATGAGCGCCGCCACCAGCGGGTTTGCTCAGACTGAATCCAAAAGAGTTATTACGGGTACCGTGCTGTCGGTGGATCAGGGTTCCGCCGTGCCGGGCGCGAGTGTGGTGGTGAAGGGAACCTCCAACGGTACGACTACGAATGTGGATGGCCACTTTTCCATCGAAGCAGCTTCGGGCAACACCCTGGTATTTTCCTTTATCGGGTATGAAACGCAGGAGGTGTCGGTAGGAAACAAAACGAAGATCGATATCAAGTTAAGAGAAAGCATTGCCGCATTGGAAGAGGTAGTGGTGGTAGGGTACGGCGAAATGAAAAAGACCGATGTGTCCAGCTCGCAGGTGACTGTGTCGGGCAAGGATCTGAGCAAAACCATCAACACTTCCCTGGAACAGGGCCTGCAGGGTCGGGCGGCGAATGTAATGGTGCAGCAAAACTCCGGACAGCCCGGTGCCGCACCGTCGGTACTGATCCGCGGATTGAGCTCCCTGACCGGTACTACGCAGCCATTGTATGTGATCGATGGTGTGCAGATCAAGCCGGACAATATGAAGGACGATCCAAACAACCGTCCGAGCGGCTTCTCGAACATCCTGTCGAGCATTAACCCCGACGACATCGAGACGATCAACGTATTGCAGGGACCGTCGGCTACGGCGATTTACGGTGCCGTGGGTGCCAATGGGGTGGTTATGATCACCACCAAGCGTGGGAAGGCAGGGGAGTCCAAAGTGACTTTCAACTCCCTGATCACCTTGCAGGCAGAGCCCCGCCACATCGACGTCATGAACCTGCGGGAATATGCGCAGTTCCGGAATGAGGCGGAAGCTGTGGGCGGAACCGCCAGTGAGCCTGCATTTGCGGATCCCTCCGTGCTCGGCAATGGTACCGACTGGCAAAGCGCTCTTTTCCGCCCGACGACCCTTCAAAAGTATTCGGTGGGATTGAGCGGCGGCAGCGATAAATCGACCTACTATTTGTCAGGAGAGTATTTCAATCAGAAAGGTATTGTGGAAGGATCAGGTTTCAAACGCTATAACGGTCGTTTGAACCTCGAAAATCAGACCCGCAGCTGGCTGAAAATCGGTGCGAACATGAGCGTAGGTATTACCGAAGAGAAGGTCAATACCAACAACGGAGGTATTATCCAGCTGGCACTCGACCAAAACCCCAGCGTACCGGTAACCAACCCCGACGGCAGCTGGGGTGGCCCGACTTCCACGCAGTTCCAGTTCACCAACCCGGTGATGATCTCGAAGATCTACAATGACTATAACCGCCGTACTTCCATTCTAGGGAGCCTTTTTGCGGATGTGAAGCTGGCCAAGAACCTCGTTTGGCATACCGAAGCGAACGGAAGCGCGGAGTTTTTGAAATACTACTCATTCCACCCGTCCTACACCATTGGCGGTTACGTGGTGTCACAGGATGCGGCCACTTCGGTGCGCTCGGTGAACACCAACAACTGGTGGAGCTTGCACAGCCGGCTGACCTACGATCTGAAATTGGGCAGACACGGCGTCAATATCATGGCCGGTCATGAGGCACAGGCATTTACCTACGAGTCCCTCACCGGTAGCCGTAAAAAGTTTATTACCAATACCATCGAGGAACTATCGGGTGGAGATGCTTCGGTGATCTCGAATGTGAGCAACAACAGCGGCAAGGGTTCGGGCTCCCGCGAGTCGTACTTTGCCCGTGTGAATTACAGTTTCAACGAACGCTATTTCTTGCAGGGTACCTACCGAATGGACGGTTCGTCGGCATTCCGTGATGGGCGCCGCTGGGGCAACTTTCCGGCCGTATCGGTGGCTTGGCGGGTGTCGGAAGAGCCTTTCCTGAAAGATGTGAAGGAGATTAACGACCTGAAACTGCGTTTCGAGATCGGCCGTTCCGGTAACCAGGGCAGCGGGGGAAATGCGATTTACTCGACATTGCAAACCGTTCCGACAGGCTGGGGCACAGGCTTTCTGGCATCCAACTTTGCCAACGAGTTCCTGACCTGGGAGAAAGATGACGTCATCAACGGAGGTCTGGACCTGCACATGTTCAGCAACCGCGTGGAGCTGATTGTGGATGCTTATATCAAGAACATTACCAGCCTCATTACGGTCAATTCCTATCCGTTCACTTACGGTGGCGACATTGCCTATTCGCCGGGTTACCTGAGCTGGCCTGCCGTGAATGCCGGTTCGATGAAGAACCGCGGTGTCGGTTTTACCTTGAATACCGTGAATATCGATAAAGGAGGTTTCTACTGGAAAACGGGTATCAACCTGTCCTTCGACCGCAACAAGGTTACCTCGCTGCTGAACCCGATCACTCCGACCTGGAATGCAACTTCCGTAGGTTTCAAAACCGAAGTGGGCCAGCCTGCAAGCATGATCACCGGCTACATTGCCGACGGTCTTTTCCAGGACGCGAACGACATCAAAAACCATGCAATACAGACGTCTAATGGTCAGATGACGATCAATCCTGCAACCGGTACCTGGGTAGGCGATACCAAGTTCCGCGACCTGAACGGTGACGGCGTGATCGACGCGGAGGACCGCACGGTGATCGGCAACCCCTGGCCGAAGTTTACATTGGGCTTCAATAACAACATGAGCTACAAGAACTTCGAGCTGAATGCATTCCTGACCGGAAGTTTCAAGAACGATATCCTGAACTACCCGCGCTACCGTGCGGAAATCCCGGGTAACGGCGGCGTGTTCGGAAACCAGTGGAAATCGGTGGCCAACTACGCGAAGCCTAGCACCTACGATCCGGCAGCAGCTGAAACTGTGACGCTTACGAACCCGGGCCACGCCATTCCCCGCATTGCACCGGGTGATCCCAACGGCAACAACCGGATGAATACCAACTTCATCGAAGACGGTTCCTATGTGCGCCTGAAAAACATCACGCTGAGCTATAATTTCCCTAAATCCATGCTGAAAGACTTCTTTATCAGGGGTTTGAAAGCGTCGGTGGGTGCTCAGAACCTGTTTACCATTACCAAGTACAAAGGATATGATCCCGAGATTGGTATGGTCAACTACGGCGGTACGGTCATGGCGGGCATCGACACGGGCCGTTACCCGTCCGTGCGTATGTATTCGTTCGGCTTGCTGGCTGATTTTTAAGGAAACGGGACCAGCTGATACAACATCAATTCTAAAAATATTTTCTATATGCAATTCAAAACCAAGTTCATAGCGGCCATCGGAGCATTGATGCTCATGCAGGGATGCAGCGAGGATTTCCTCGATCGCCCGCCGCTGGATGCCCTCACTTCGGGTAATTTTTACAAAACCAATGACGAAATCCTGGCCGGAACCGCGCCGCTGTACAATATCGTATGGTTCGATTTCAACGACAAGGCCAATATGGCATTCCAGGAAGCCCGCGCAGGTAACCTGAACTCCAATGACCGCACGGCCTACATCAAGCACGCCATCCCTTCGACGGACGTGGGTACGCTTTTGCCTGGATACAAATCGTTTTACAAGATCATCGCACAGAGCAATAATGCCTACAAGGCCATCCGCGAGGCGCAGGGAAGCACCGCTTCGGCGGAGGTGAAAGCGCAGGGGCTCGGTGAATGCCGTTTTATGCGTGCTACCGCCTATTATTACCTGGTAACCAACTGGGGCGCAGTTCCGATCGTGTACGACAATGTCGCTCAGCTCAACCAGCCTCCGGTGCGTAACCGCATTGAGGATGTTTGGAAATTGCTCATCCAGGATTACCGGTTTGCCGCAAACAACCTGCCGGCAACCGCCGACCAGGGCCGCCTGACCAAATATTCGGCCGAGGGAATGCTGGCCCGTACGTACCTCATGCGCGCCGGATTGAACCAAAACGGTACCCGTAGCCAGTCGGATCTGGACAGTGCCAGGTACTATGCCGAGAGCGTAATCACCAAGAGCGGCCTTACGCTCGCAGCGACGTATGCCGAATTGTTTGAGAGTGCGAACAACAACTCCTCCAAAAATAACCCGGAAAGCCTGTTCTCATTGCAATGGATGCCGATCAGCAATCCCTGGGGGATCAACAACTCCTTCCAGGCCTACTTCGCATACGATGCCAACATTACCGGCACAGGCGATGGCTGGGGAGCGGCACAGGGCCTTTCTGCCGATCTCGTGAAATATTTCACCGAAAATCCGGCTGATTCCCTGCGCAGAAAGGCGATCGCCATGTTCGATAGCGATGTTTATCCAAATCTCAAAAAGGCATCCGGCGGCTTGAAATATACCAGACCTGCTGCATTGTCGGCCATTAAGAAATACATTATCGGCTCACCTGCGGATAATGGCGGCCTGGGTGGGTTCATGTCGGCTAATATCAATTCGTACATGCTGCGCCTCGCCGAAGTGTACCTGATTTACGCCGACGCGGTGCTGGGCAACAATGCGACTACTTCCGACGCCAAGGCATTGGAGTACTTCAACGCAGTGCGGAAAAGGGCCGGTATGCCAGCCAAAACGGCACTGACCTTCGAAGATATTTTCAAAGAAAGAAGGATCGAAACGGTGTTTGAGGGCAATTCCTGGAATGAAGTCGTGCGATGGTTCTACTTCAACCCGGCGAAAGCCATTGCCTACACCGCGGCACAGCATAAGGAGAATTATACCATGACCTACGTGGCGGGTTCCACCAATCCGAAAAAGTACAATGTTGAATATTCGCCGGCTGAGTATTACCCATTGTCGGCCAACACATTGTACCTGCCGTTTCCCGAGGGCGAGATCGTGAATGCGCCTTCGTTGAAAAACGAACCGGTGGCATTTGATTTCAGCAAAATTGTTGACTAACCCTAATCTACGACCAAGATGAATTTGAAAGATATATGTAAAACAGGTCTGGGACTTTTGATGGCGGCAGGTATGCTGTTGTCCTTCCAGAGCTGTAACGACGACGACATGGACGGCGCGCCGGCGATCAGCAATGTGCGCCTGCTCGACCCCACGAAGGCCGACAGTTCACTCAACGGCGCATTGCCCGGCAGCCTGATCGTCATTCAGGGGCAGAATCTGGGTAGTGTTTTAAAGGTGTATTTCAATGATTTCGACGCCAGTTTCAATGCTGCATTGGGCAGTAACTCGAATATCATCGTGACCATTCCTGCCAATGCGCCTACAAAGGCCGTCGATGCGGGTGTTTCCAATAAAATCAAGGTGTTGACCAAAGGCGGAGAAGCGACCTATGACTTTGTTCTTACCGCGCCGACGCCCGTGATCTCGGGATTGTACTCCGAGTTTGTCAAGCCCGGCGGTACCGTCGTGATCAACGGCGATTACTTCTATAACATCAAGTCGGTGAAGGTGGGCACGACCGCCTTGCAGGTGGTGAGCAGCACCGTGAAACAGATCACAGCCAAAATGCCTGCAACGGCCGCAGTCGACATCATTACCGTCGAAGGTGAATTTGGTACTGCGAAAACCACTTTCAAGATGAACGACCTCGCCGGACATATGGTCAACTTCGACGTTCCGGCAACGACCTGGGGATCAGAAGTGTGCTGGGGAGGCGCGCCGATCGTCGCCGCAACGGACGCCGGTGCTATTTCAGGCAAGTTTTCACGCATTAAGGACACCAAATTGCCTGCCACCGGCTACAACGACGGCTGGGTGTTCTCGACCTGTTACTTCGACTTTAAATTGCCGGCCGGCGGAGCTGCCGACAGACAGTTCAAGTTCGAACACAACATTGTGGAGCCTTGGAAAGCAGGTAAATATGACATTACCGTCACGGCCGATGGCAAAGAGTATGTCTACTCGTTCCAGCCATGGAACTCGACGGTGTACGCTTCTACCGGTTACCAGACGACCGGCTGGAAGACGGCTGTGATCGAGCTTTCGGAATTCAAGAATGCTGCGGGCGCCACCATTGCGGACGTGTCCAAAGTGACCGACCTGAAAGTATCATTCGGCACACCGGACGTGGTCATTGCGTCTTTCAACGGCAGCGTAGATAACTTCCGGATCGTGAAAAAGTAATGGGTTGACAGGTGATATTAATTGTCAGTCTGAGCGGGCGGCACCGTCCGCTCAGACTGACATCTTGCATGGCCATCGACTGCGGTCCGTTTGGGGCGACATAGCCCATCCATTTTCAGAAAGATTCTACATGTATAAGGTTCTTCTCCTGCTTTTTATTTCTCCCATCGCCTTCGGACAAATCCAGGTCACTATCGATGCAATGGCGGAGGTGAAGGTGATCTCTCCGTATCTCTATGGCCGGAACAATTCATTTTCCTCTACCGATCCCAACTGGACTTTGCCTCCGGAAGATCTGGTCAGGCTGCGGGACGCCGGCGTGCGGTTTTTTCGCGAAAGCGGCGGCAACAATTCGACTAAGTACAATTGGCGTAAAAAGCTGGGCAGCCATCCCGACTGGTACAACAACGTTTACTTCAACAACTGGGACCAGGCCGCACAGGCCCTGCAAAAGTATTTTCCCGCTGCGCAGGGCATGTGGGCCTTTCAGTTGCTGGGCTATGCAGCAAAAACAACTTCGGCCAACTTTGCCGACTGGGATTACAACCGCTCGCAATGGTGGGAGGGTGTAAATCAGAACCTGGCGGGTGGCGGCGTCCCGAATGCAACCGGTACCAAAGCCAAAACAGAAGGGGACATCGGTCTCTACCTTGAAAAATGGGATGCCGACTCTTCCGTCGCCATTCTGGACCACTGGTTTGGCCCGACCGGTATCGGTTTGAAGCAGGAGGGTATCCGGTACTGGAATATGGACAACGAGCCGGAGATATGGTCAGGTACGCACGACGACGTAATGCCGAAGCAGGTATCCCCCCAGGAATTCATTCAGCGCTACATTACCCTTGCCAAAAAAGCGAGGGCCCGCTTTCCGGATATCAGGCTGGTAGGTCCGGTGACGGCCAATGAGTGGCAATGGTACAACTGGGATGGGCGACCCGTTACCGAAAACGGCAAGACCTACCCCTGGCTGGAATACTTCATCAAAGCCCTTGCCGAGGAACAGAAAAAAAGCGGCTTGCGGTTGCTGGATGTCCTGGACATTCACTTTTATCCATCCACCCAAAAAACAGCAGATGTGGTACAGCTCCACCGCGTGTTTTTTGACAGAAATTACATTTTTCCGGAGGCCAACGGTGTAAAAACTTCGAACGGCGGTTATGACAACACTCTTACCCGCGAATACATTTTTGCCCGCTGCAACGACTGGCTCACGCAATACATGGGCGAGGGGCACGGGGTAACGCTTGGACTGACGGAAACAGGAATCGACAACAGTATATCCGCGTCCGTTACAGCGGTTTGGTACGCTTCCCATTTGGGGGAGTTTATGAAAAACAACGTGGAACTGTTCACCCCCTGGTCGTGGAAACCTGGCATGTGGGAAGTATTGCATCTGCAGAGCCGCTACAATCAGACGCATTCGGTGCAGGCTGTTTCAGGAAATGAAGAGCTCGTGTCGGCATACCCGAGCGTGAATGCTGCAAAGGATTCCATGACGGTGGTGCTAATCAACCGTTCCCCGGACCAGAGCCAGCCCGTGAAGGTGCAGCTGGGTCATTTTATGCCTTTGCAGGAGCAAACGCAGATGTACACATTATCGCAGCTCCCGGCCACTGAGACATTCATTTCCGATACGCAGAATGCTTTGAAGAAATCGGCGATAAGTGTCGCCGGCAATGTAATCAATGTGACGCTGCCGCCGATGTCTGTCAGTTCGGTGATGCTGCGAAACGGGGGAGAAGTGTTGGGAGAAACACCCCAGGCGGAATCATTTCAGGTTTTCCCTAATCCTGCCTGGGACAGTGTCACTGTGAAATGGGGCACGCAGGCATTTGACAAAATTAGCATTATAGCAAACAGCGGCAAAAAGGTGTTTGAGAAGGTGTTGGGTAAACGGGTGACGGAAACCGTCATTAATCCGCAACTCACGGGTGGGACCTACTTCATCCACCTCACCGGCCCGGAAGGGCAGTCTGCCGTAAAGAAAATCATAGCCCGTTGACATCCATCCGGGCATTACCTTTTGAAATCCACTCATGAATAACCTGACATTTTCGCGAAAACCCTTCGCCATATCATTATCGCTGATGTTGGCGCTGACCCTTTCCGGAGCCACAGCCCAGCACAGCAAACTGGTGAATGAGCCGGTCGATATCAGCGGCGATTTTCGGGATTTTTCCAACACCATTTTTTTTGCCGACAGTCTTGCCGCTTTTGACCCGGAAACGGGAGCGGGAGCGATTAAATGGAAAAGGCACGAACCGTTTTCGGCGCACAACTTCGATAATTCCATGCTCAGCTACAAGCGGTCGTACAGCAACGAGTTTCCTTCCATTGAGTATGCACAGGATCCGGTTCTGCCATTCTCGGTAGAATTCACCTCCCCGCGCACGATACGCATACGTGCGAACACGGGTACGCAGGCACGTGTGCAGGAGCCATCGCTCATGCTCGTGAGCGAGCCTGTCAAGGACGGGTCCTGGAAGTACAGCAGGGTCAGCGGCGGGCATCAATATACCGGTCAGTATGGCTCGGTTACCATTTACGAAAGCCCCTGGAAAATCGTGGTCCGTGACGCCGCCGGCAAAATCCTGACGCAAACCCGGGGCCAGGCTGATGGAAAAGCTTCCTACACGCCCACTTTGCCATTCTCTTTCGTGCGCCGGGCTTCGGACTATTCACGGAGCGTGGCGGCGGTGTTTTCCATGGCACCGGATGAAAAGATATTCGGCTGCGGGGAGTCTTTCACAAGGCTGGACAAGAACGGGCAGAAAGTCGTTTTGTGGACCCACGACCCGAACGGCGTGGAAACCCAAACCATGTACAAACCCATTCCATTCTACCTGAGCTCACGCGGCTATGGCATGTTCATGCACACGACATCGCCCATTACCTGCGATTTCGGCGCTACTTACGGGGAATCGAATGCAATGCAGATCGGCGACGAGGATCTCGACCTTTTTGTATTTCTGGGGCAACCCAGGGATATTCTCGATGCCTACACCGATCTGACCGGTAAGGCCTCCATGCCGCCATTGTGGTCGTTCGGCCTGTGGATGAGCCGCATTACCTATTTTTCGGAGCAGGACGGCCGGAATGTGGCAGCAAAGTTGCGGCAAAACCGGATACCGGCCGATGTGATCCATTTCGATACGGGCTGGTTCGAAACCGATTGGCGCTGCGACTACCGTTTCGCACCCAGCCGCTTCAAGGATCCGGCCGTAATGATCGCCGACCTGAAAAAGCAGGGTTTCAGGACCTCGCTCTGGCAGCTGCCTTATTTTGTTCCAAAAAATGATCTGTATCCCGAAATCGTCGCGAAGGGATTGGCTGTAAAGAATGCCAACGGAACGATCCCTTACGAAGATGCGGTCCTGGACTTTTCAAATCCCAAAACCATTCAATGGTATGAGGAAAAGATCGCTGGACTGCTCAAACTCGGGGTGTCGGCCATTAAGGTAGATTTTGGCGAGGCCGCTCCGCTGTCCGGCGTTTATGCTTCGGGGAAAACCGGTTTTTACGAACATAACCTCTACCCGTTGCGCTACAACAAAATCGTCTCCGAACTGACCCAAAAGCTGAATGGCGAGCGGATCATCTGGGCCAGAAGTACCTGGGCCGGCAGCCAGCGGTATCCCATCCACTGGGGCGGCGATGCCGAAACGACCAACAAGGGAATGGAGGCACAATTGCGCGGCGGCTTGTCGCTGGGGCTTTCGGGCTTTACATTCTGGAGTCACGATATCGGAGGTTTTACTATGAAAACACCGGAAGACCTGTACCGCCGCTGGCTGCCGATGGGCCTGCTGAGCTCGCATACCCGCACACACGGGCAGGCACCCAAGGAGCCCTGGGAATATGGAGAGGCTTTTCAGAATTATTTCAGAAAAGCGGTGGAAATGAAGTACAAGCTCATGCCGTACATCTACACCCAGGCCAGGCTAGCGACGGAAAAGGGCCTTCCGATGACGCGGGCGCTGCTCGTAGAATTTCCGGATGATCCCGGGGCCTGGATGGTCGATAATGAGTACATGCTCGGGTCGGATCTGCTGGTGGCACCGATGTTCGAAAACGGCAAAAGCAGGCAGGTGTATTTGCCCAAAGGAAAATGGGTGGATTACCAGACGCGCCAGTCTTATGAAGGCGGCTGGCACGAAGTGCGTACCGGCGAGCTGGAAGTGATTGTGATGGTGCGCGAAGGCGCCATTCTGCCGCAGGTGAAAGTGGCGCAATCGACCGGTGATATCGACTGGTCCCATATCGAATTGCAGACTTTTGCAAATACGCCCGATGCGGCGACGGTCAAGCTTTTCCTGCCGGGGCAGGATCAGGCACGCGAGGTGAGCGTGGTCAGAAAGGGAGGCAAGTATGTAGTGAAGCAGGATCCGTTTGCTGGGAGGGTCAAATGGGAGGTGAGGTGAAACCCGGCTTCGCACCGGAATACCGGGGCCATGCAAAATGATAATGACGGACAGGAAATCCCGTCCGCCATTATAAACTACAATGAAATTATTACAAAATCTTCTCCTACTCGACTGACTTTCTGCCTGTTCGGATAGCAGACCTGTCAGGAGTTTGGTGCGGCTGGTTCTGGTCAGGCCGGAACCAGCTGCGTTGTTATGCCAATTCTGTTCCAGACATTGATCGTGATGATCGAGAGAATGACTTGTGCGAGGTAGGTTTCGTCCAGAATTTGCGCGGCCTGCTCATAGGTCTCATTTTTAACATGGTTGCCGATTAAGGTAACCTCCTCGGTCAATGCGAGGATGGCCCGTTCCTCCTCAGTGAAGAAAGGCACGTCGCGCCAGGCGTTCAATGCGTAAATGCGCTGTTCGGTCTCGCCGGCCTTGCGTGCTTCTTTGGTATGCATGTCGATACAGAATGCACAGCCGTTTATTTGCGATGCCCTGATTTTGATTAAATCCTTATGAGTCTTGGTCAACGGCGTACTTTCGATGAATTTTTCCAGCCCGAGTACTGCTTTGTATCCTGCGGGTTCGGCTTTGTCGATGCGAATTCTGGTTTTCATTTGACTTGGTTTAAATAGATAATTATATGTTGCTGGTTATGAATTCTTTGATCTGCCGATGCGATTGTTCTATGGAGTTCGCCAGCATATCGGATTCAACGGAGGCACCGTTGATGGCGATCACGTGGATGTCGTGAATGCCCATGATGTTGAATACCGTCTTTAAATACGTACTCTGGTAGTTCATATGCTGGTTGTATTCGCCTTCCTCGTAGCCCGCCGAACCCCTCGAAAGCAACAGCACCAATGTCTTGTTTTGAAGCAGGCCCAGATAGGGATTCCGTTGGTCCGACGCGTTCGGCCGCCAGGTTTCGTTGATCCGCATGATCTGATCGATGTAAGCTTTGAGCGGGCTGGGAATCGACCAGTTGTACATCGGTGAGCCAATGACAATTACATCGGCATCGTGAAGCTCGGACACGTAGGACGTGCTGGCTTCCAGGACCTGTAAATCTTCGCCTGTTCTCAGGGCCTGGGGTTTGAAAGCGGCCGAGATCCAGTGTTCGGTCATATGGGGCACGTTTGCAGTCCCCAATTCCCTGAAAGTAATGTGCGACTCTGGGTAGGCATCCTCCCATTGTCTGACGAAAGCTTCGGTGAGCGCTCGGCTGTGTGACCGGAGGATCCGGGCACTTGCATTGATGACCAGTAATTTCTTCATGCTGTTATTTTTTATCAAAACTAGTGGCTGATTGGACTACATTTGTAATCCAGTTTTGATAAACTATACAGCCCAGATGCTCCCGTATAAATCCTTGATCCAGATCGACCGAAAGTCACCGGCTGCCCTTTATGTTCAGGTTTGCAATGGCTTTATTGCATTGATTACGAAGGGTATACTGCAATCTTCCGATATGCTGCCCAGCTCGCGTGTCCTGTCAAACCTGATCGGCATCAACCGCAATACGATCAAGCTGGCCTATGAAGAGCTCATCAGTCAGGGGTGGGCCGAATCGGTGGAGCGAAAAGGTGTATTTGTAAATTCGAAACTCCCCACGACTTCCTCCAAGGTGCTCGCCTTCGCTTCCGCGGGCGAGGCTCCGGAGGAGGCTTTCTTATGGACCAACCGATTCAGGGACGCTTTGCCCAGCACCGACCTTCAAAAGACATCTCTGGCCATTGACGACGGCTTCCCGGACGTACGTCTCACACCGATAGACCAGCTCATGCGGGAGTACCGGAGCATTTCCAGAAAATTTTACGGTAAAAGCTTTTTGAAATACGGCAGCCCGCAGGGCTCGGAGCGCCTCCGTTCGTCGATCTGCAATTACCTGTCAAACACGAGGGGGGTAGTGGTGTCGCCGGACAATGTTCTGATCACCAAAGGGAGCCAGATGGGGATCTATCTGGCGGCTCGTCTGCTCGTCAATCCTGCCGATGCCATTGCGGTGGGCATGTCGAACTACCGCCTGGCGGATGACACTTTCCGGCAGACGGGCGGGAAGGTCGTGCGGATCCCGGTTGACGGCTCGGGAATGGATATCGATTACCTGGAAGAATGCCTGAAGACAGAACGGATCAAGGTGGTTTACATTATTCCGCATCACCACCTGCCCACGACGGTCACATTGAGCAGCGAGCGCAGGCTGAAACTCCTGCACCTTGCCAAAGCGCATCGTTTCGCCATTATCGAGGATGATTATGACTTTGATTTTCATTATGACAACAAACCCTTCCTGCCCCTGGCGAGCATCGACCACAACCAGAATGTGATCTACATCGGCTCGATATCCAAGACCTTCGCCCCGGCATTGCGCATCGGTTTCATGGTCGCGTCCGCGGAATTCATCCGGGCGGCGTCTGCCTTGCGGGAGCTGATAGATCGCCAGGGGGACACATTGATGGAGGAAGCCTTTGCAGCCATGTTTGATACCGGGGAAGTAGACAGGCATTTCAGGAAATCCCTCAAAATTTACAAGGAACGCCGCGACGTATTCTGCGACATACTCGCATCCGACTTCCGGGACAAGATCACTTTCAAGGTGCCTGAGGGAGGAATGGGCGTCTGGGCCACGTTTTCGGCGGAGATCGATCTGCACAAAATGTCCCGACAGGCTGGTAAAAACGGCCTGTACATCGATAATGGTGATTTCTACAAAAATGAAAGCTATTCTACCAACGCATTACGAATGGGTTTCGCGTCGCTGAACGAGGCGGAGATGAGGAGGGCGCTGAAAATATTGAAAGAGACTTTGCCGCTATCTGTCTGATGTTCGGGTGCTGTAATTCATGATCACTACCGCACCGACGATGAGCAGCACACCGGCCCATTGGGCCATGTATTTTATGGTTTCTGGCACATTCCGGCCGGATTCGGTCTCCCTACTTTTGTGAAAAAAACAGATATATGGAAGATCAATTTAAAATCAGGATTATCAAGTCCGAGACTGAAATCGTTCATTGCTGGGAAGTGGCGCTGCTGCTGAGGCCTCATTTGAAAAAAGACAAATGGGTTCCGATGATCACCGAAATGATGGAAAATGAGAAGTATTTTATTGCAGGGGTATGGGATAAGGACCGGTTCGTTGCCTTTGCCGGATGCCGCTTCATGACCTCCCTCCACAGCGGTAACATTATTTATGTGGACGATCTTTGCACGCTGGATGAATACCGGGGAAAAGGATTGGCGACTAAATTATTGCAGTTCGTCCGTGAAATCGCCGTCTTGAATCACCAGGATGCATTGGTCCTCGACACAGACTTTACCAACGATACCGCGCAGAAAGTGTATCTCAGAAATGGATTTAAACTGGCAGCACTTCATTTAGCAAATGATTTTAGAAAGCAGTAACGTCATCATAGTCGAGGGTAGATTAGGCCGGGAGCTGGTTTTGAAGAAATACAATGGAATATTGTAAAAGATTTGAAACAGATAACAGGCTCAACGCCCGCAAATGAAAGCTGAAAGACCGACGCTGAAAAATGGAGATTACCGGATTATTGGTGCCCTTGTATTCCTTGCATTAACCTGCATTACTGCTTGTAAGCGGACTGATTCAGGTGCCGTTGCGCAAAAGATAGACAGCCTGTTCCAATTCTATTCCAAGGATAAGCCGGGCGGACAGTTGGCAGTGAGTCTCGATGGGCGCGTGATTTATTCGAAAGCCTGGGGAGTCGCCGACCTCGAAAACAATGTGCCGCTGACCACCGAAACACTGATCGAAGCAGGCTCGGTATCCAAGCAATTTACGGCTGCGGCTGTTTTGTTACTTGAACAGCAAGGTAAGCTGAAACTGGATGATCCGGTTGATCAATACATACCTGAGTTACCTTCCTATGATCAGCCGGTACTGATTAGGCACCTGATCCATCATACCAGCGGAATACGGGAATGGAGCGACCTGGCAGAATTCGGCGGATGGCCGTTAACGCTCAGGGTCATGGACAACAAACAGGTGCTCGGTATCATTTGCCGCCAGCGACGCCTCAACACGACGCCGGGAGCGGTGTTCAGTTACAGCAATTCCAACTACGTTCTGCTTGCGTTGATCGTTGAAAAAGCATCCGGCATGTCATTTGCTGATTTTACCAGCCGATTTCTGCTCAAACCGGCCGGTATGACCCACACGCAATGGCGGAACGACTATAAGCAAGTGGTCCGGAACCGGAGCCAGGCCTATGAGGTGAAGGATGGCGTGTTTCGCATTGCAATGCCCGAGCACAATATCCATGGGCCGGGCGGCTTGCTGACCACGGCCGAAGACCTCCTGAAATGGAATGCTTTTTATTCGAACGGGAAGCTGGGCGGCAAGAATCTGCTGCAAAAGCAGATCGCATTGGACACGCTCAGCAACGGGGACCTGAATGCCTATGCTGCGGGACTGTTTATCCAACACAATGTTTCCAAGCCGACATTTCATCATGGAGGAGCGACGGAAGGCTATCGTGCCAAACTTATCTGCTCCCCGGCTCCGGGTCTTTCTGTCGCCTGGCTCAGTAATACCTCGATGCTGGATACGATCGGACAGGATCCTGCGGGCACTGTTTTTGAAATGCTGGCGAAACCGGAGGATTCTGCCCCTTTACCCGCCAAAAGCACCGAGTCCGTAGAGATCGATCGGGAGAAACTGCAGGCATATGCCGGAACCTACAAAAGCGGCCAGTCCGCACGTGATGTAACGATCACGCTGGGGCCCGACGGGCTGGTAATGTCGGATACCCCGCTGAAAGCTATCGATGAGCGGCGGTTCAGGTTTTACGACATTGTGTTGTCCTTTGACGGACAGGGCGGGCTGACTGTGGCGCCGCCGTCGGCCGAGCCCATGGCATATCACCTGGTCGGTAGCGCGGATCTGCTTAAATGGTCGCATCAATATGCAGGTCAATACTTCTCCTATGAAGTCGGTGCGGCCATCGAAATCCGTCAGGTCGCGGGACGGCTCGAAGTGCAACTGGTTTCAGGTGCCCGCCATCCGATGGAAAGCTATTTTACGGACGGCTTTCTGATCCCGGCCATTAAAGCAGACCTTGTTTTCAAAAGAAATGGTAAGAACAACGTCGAAGCATTCGAACTGAATACCTTGCGGACGCGTGCTGTGCGCTTTGATAAGGTGAAAACCAGCGAGGAGTAAATCTGATACTCCCTCAGAGGAATACACACTGTTCATTACCGGACATTACCCGTTCTTTTGCGAACAGAAAATTTTCCGCAAGGCCTCCGGAAACGGCCATGACGCTCCATTATGGATGTTTTTAAACCCTGGCACGTATTTGTACTATAAAATGAAGACAAATCGTCTGAGCACATGAGACGCACATATTTAGGGGAATTCGAAGAACTGGTTTTGCTGATGATTGCCATCCTCGACGGGCAGGCGTATGGCGTGACAGTCAGCCAGGAGATTGAGCAACACACCGGGCGCGTCGTCACATTCGGCGCGGTCCACAACACGCTGATCCGGCTGGAAGAGAAGGGTTTTGTAAGCTCCGAACTGGGCGGCGCTACCACGGAGCGCGGCGGGCGACGGAAGCGATTGTTCAAAGTAACGACCCTGGGGCACCGTGCGATCCAGGATATCCAGCAACTGCGCAGCAAGCTCTGGCAATTGATGCCCGATCAGGCATTAAAAATAAGCGGCTTATGAAATCGCCGATGCCTCCGCGCTGGGCAAGCGCAATACTCCGGTCGCTGCATCCGCGGAACACGCTGGAAGAGGTCGAAGGAGATCTGGGCGAGCTGTATGCATATTGGTACAGGCGCGCCGGGCGAACGCAGGCGGTGCTGCGCTATATACTGAATGTCATCTCCGTGCTGCCGCCGTTTGTACGCCGACGGCAGCCTGCGACAGCACAATATCGATCATTTTTCCTCAATCCGGGTATGTTAAAGAGCTACATCAAAATCGCCTGGCGGAACATCGCCCGTCAGAAAGCTTACTCCATTCTCAATATCGCGGGACTTTCCATCGGGATGGCCTGCAGTATCCTCATCCTGTTGTGGGTGCAAAATGAATGGAGCTACGATCGCTTTCATAAGCAGGCGGATCAGATTTTCAGGCTTACCTGTAATGCGGGCGATTTCAAGGTTGCCGTGAGCCCCGCCGGGATGGCCCGGGGATTACAGACACAAATGCCGCAGATAGAAGCTGCCGTGCGATTAAGCAAACCGCTGACCAGTCTGTTCGAGGCCGGGGACAAGCGTTTTGAAGAAAAGCGGGTCTTTTTCGCCGATTCTAATTTTCTGCAGGTATTTTCTTTTCCATTGCTGAAAGGAAATGCAAATACTGCGTTGAGAGGCCCCGGCTCCGTGCTGATCACAGAGTCAATGGCCAAAAAGTATTACGGGAGCGAGGATGCTGTCGGCAAAATCATCCGCATGAATAACAAAGAGAACTTTACCGTCGCAGGCGTTCTGGCCGATGTACCTGCCGACTCTCATTTGCAGTTTGATTTTATCATTTCGATGGCAACCGCAGTCAAATCAACCTGGGATCTGCAAAACGATACGTGGGGTAATTTTAATTTCTATACCTATTTCCGGCTGGCTAAGAACACAAATACGTCAGCTTCCGGTTTACGAGCCCTCACAGAACAGATCGGTAAAATTTATACGGCGCATGGACAAACGCTGAAAGTGGATTTTCATTTGCAGCCCCTCACCAGCATTCATTTGTATTCCGATATGCAGATCGATCTCGCGGGGCATGGTAACATCCAGTACGTCAATGTGTTTTTCGTTGTGGCGATCTTCATTCTGGTAGTGGCTTGCATCAACTTTATGAACCTCGCGACGGCGCGCTCCGAGCGGCGGGCCAAGGAAGTAGGGCTGCGGAAAGTGGTAGGGGCGGGCCGCTATCAACTGGTAATGCAGTTTCTGGGTGAATCGCTGATCTTTTCGTTCCTATCGCTGCTGGTCGCGATCGGGATCGTTTATCTGGTGTTGCCTGTATTTCAAATGCTGACCGAAAAAACGCTCACCATTCATTTGCTTGACACCAAGATGTTGATCAGCCTCGTGGCCATTGCCATGCTGACCGGCCTCTTCTCTGGCAGCTATCCGGCGTTGTTTCTTTCCGGGTTTGCTCCTGTGAAGGTGCTCAAGGGAAAAATGAGGGTGGCCGGTGGAAACCTCATTTTCAGGAACGGGCTGGTCGTTACGCAGTTTGTGGTCGCGATTGTGCTGCTGGTAGGTACCGCGGTGGTGTACAAGCAACTGCATTTTATCCAGAGCCGGAACCTGGGTTTTGATAAGTCCAACCTCCTGTATGTGCCGATGACCGGGGAAATCTGGGGTAAGCAGCAAGCATTGAAAGCGACATTGGCCCAAAATCCCCTGACGGAGGATTTTTCGATCATCTCCGAATTACCGACTGCCATTACTTCCGGGTCGACCGATGTAGTATGGGATGGACAGGTTACTGGTAATCAGATAGTAATTCCGTCTCTGAATGTCGATGAGCACTTCACCAGCGTCTTCAAAACCCGGTTGTTGGCCGGGCGCGGTTTCTCGCGCGCGTTTCCGGCGGACAGCTCCAACTTCGTGATCAATGAAAAGGCCATGCAGGTCATGGGTATGAACGTCGGCAGTGCGGTTGGGAAAAAACTGACATTCGACGACACCAAAGGAACGATCGTGGGAGTCGTAAAGGATTTCCATTTCAAATCGCTTCAGTATGCCGTGGAACCGCTGGTGTTGCGGCTTAATAAATGGGGCGGTCTTGTGGTCGTACGTACAAAGGGCGGCAGCAATGAAGCGACTATCGCGGCGCTTGGAAAAATCAATCAGCAACTCAATCCGGCTTATCCATTTACCTATGGTTTTCTGGACAAGGACCTCGACAATCTTTACCGCAGTGAGCAGCAGATGGGTAGTATCTTCAATTTATTTGCAGGGCTCGCCATTTTCATATCCTGCCTGGGATTGTATGGTTTGTCGGCTTTCATGGCCGAACAGCGGAAAAAGGAGATCGGCGTACGCAAGGTACTGGGCGCATCGGTAACCGGCGTTGTCGCTTTACTTTCCAGGGACTTTCTCAGGTTAATAGTGGTGGCCATTATCCTCGCTTCTCCGATCGCCTGGTATGCGATGAACCGGTGGCTTCAGGACTTTGCTTACCAAACCACGATCGAATGGTGGGTATTTATACTGGCGGGAATGCTGGCCGCTTCGATTGCATTAATTACGGTCAGTTTTCAGAGTATCAGGGCTGCATTGACGAATCCGGTTAAAAGTTTACGAAGTGAATAAGCATAAACTTAATACCTTTCGGGAGAGCCTATTTGCAACTTCGCAATTGTTTTTGTTTTGCTTTTTTTATTCATTCTTTTTGAAATAATATTCCAGTTAATTTAATTCAATTTTTTATTTTCAAAATTTTATTTTAGTTTTGTGAAATAATAAAAAATAAAATTATGAATACAGGAACAGTAAAGTTTTTCAATGAAACCAAAGGTTTTGGTTTTATCTCTCCGGAAAATGGCGGAGCTGACATTTTTGTACACACGTCAGGCTTGAATGATGACATTCGCGAAAATGACAAAGTGTCTTACGATGTTGAAAACGGCAGAAAAGGACTGAACGCAGTTAACGTAACGGTTATCTGATCAACCATATCGCGCTAGCACACAAAAAATTCCTCCTGAACAGGGAGGAATTTTTTTTTCGTTGCAATGCATATTATTCGACACCTGGAAATCGGGAATATCATGATTTAGCACTTCATCAATGTGCGATTTCCAAATGACCGGTCGATATTTCCGACCAGCCGCCGCCCCCTGTCAATGATCAATTCAAATCCCGTTTCTGAACCAGGATAACGCTGTACCAACTGGCGGCGAGCGTGAGCAATGCGGCGTGGATGGCTTTTTACGCTTTCAATTTTTCAACACTTCGGGTATTCGCACGCGGAACATGTTCTTGCGGCTGCTCACCAATTTTCGCTCGGCAAAGCCGGCTGTTTCCAGCCAGTTGAGAGTATCGTAAACGGTCGCCAGGCTGATTTTGACGCCATTCATGCGCAGCGACCGCCATAGCGTGTCGCCATCGGTGTAGTCATTCCGCTGGCTGAGATGCTGGGCAACGACGATGCGCTTGCCTGCATAACGGATGTTGTTTTGGCCGCAATAGTGCAGAATGAGATCGGATAATGACATAGTTTGTGGATGAAATGGACGACAATGGATATCAGCCCGCAAGCGGATGGGTTTGAATATCCGCAACGATCATTTCTTTGTAGTAGCGTAGGGGCGGCTTCGACCGTAAGGTGGACATAAAAAAAGCCTGCGTTTCGCGCAGGCTCTGATGGTGCAGGGTAGTTTTTTTCAGAACGTATAAAATACATTCACGCTGAAACGCGACCCATTTCCCCGGGTATATTCGAGATCCTGGCCGCTGAACAGGTTCACAGTATTGAAATAGGTTTTGTTAAACAAATTCTCAATGCCAAGTGCCGCGCGGATGTGCTTGCTGAACGCGTACGACGCATTCAGATTGAAGAGATCGTAGGCGTCTACCGGTCCTTCACCGTTGCCGTATTTCCCGTTGGATGCTTTTTCGAAACGCTTCCGGTTACCTGAGTAAACCCAGAAAAGGTTCAGGTTGAGCTTTGAAGTGGGTTGATACTTCACAAATGCGGTTGCTTTGGGCGGTGTGATCCGCGCCCCAGTGAGATAGCGGTCTTCCGGGTCGTCGTAATTTCCGTTGTCGTTCTGGTCGGCCTTGCCTTCCACATAAGCATAGCTTCCTCCGAACGACAGTTGTTTCCAGGGTTGGAAATCCAGCGTAAGTTCATATCCTTTGATCTCTTCCGGCAATCGCAAAGGCGTCATTACGCCGTTGACGGTCACCATATCCGCGCCGAGTTTGGAAGTGCTGATAAAGTAAGCAGCCGTAAACTGAACGAATTTGTACTGGCTGCTGAAACCGGCCTCGTAGTTGTTCACGATAATGGGTTTCGTGTTAAGCGAGGCAATGGTATTGGTCGTTGCCGAACGCAGGATTCTGCCCAGCTCGCTGATCCCGAATGCCTGCGAGAAGTTAAAGAACGGATTGAAGAGGCTGTACTTGGAATAGCGCAGCCCTGCATTCATGTTTAATGCCTTGTAATCGAGCTTGCCGCCTTTCACAGCTACCGCGCCTTCTCCGTTGGGCCCTTTTGCAAGGGTATTGTAGTCATTCACCCGAATGCCGACGTTCTCAAAACGAACCCCTGTTTTCAGGGTAAGATCTTTGAAAAGATCCAGCTTCACCTGCGCGTAAGGCGCAATGCTGGTCATATCCATATCCGGTACGTACACGCGTCCATCGGTGAGGACCTGGTTGGTGACGTCACCCAGGATATCGATCCCGTAGGTCACGCCGCCTCCGAAATTCGAACTGACCGAAAAAGGGGTGTAGAAATTAGCGCGTAACCCTTTTTTTTGCGAAGTAATCTGCGTTTGGCCCGGACCGTACCACGACGAGGTGGAAGCCGTGTAGGCATTCATGGATTCAAACCCGTTCATATAAGCGGTAATGTCCATGCTGGTTTTGGCCCACATGCTGCGGCGGAGATACCGGAGCGACAGGTTGTAGTTGAATGGCGTCCCTTCCGCATCGCCGGGGCTGTCGCCTTTCACCGCGATCGTAGGCGTAACGCCGTACACTCCCGGTTTGTTGACATAATCGGTGTACTGGCGGCTACTAAAAAGGTTGAACGATAATTCCAGCTCGTTATCGGCATTGAAATCGTAAAAAAGCTTGGTGTAGGCATTGTAAAGCCGGGTTTCACCCAGTCCGTTGGAGGTGGAAATCACTTCCCCGGCTCCATCCTTATACACGCCGGTACGGTCGATCAGGCCGCTTACCACGTACGAAAACTTGCTGATCTTCCCTTGCAGCATCTGGGAGATCCGGTAACCCGGGGTGTTGGCCGCATGGAACACGTTGCCGTGCGTGCCGATTTGTGTGACACCGCTAATGGCCTTGTTCTCGCTGGGTTTGCGGGTAATGTAATTGATCAGTCCGCCGCCGGCTCCGTTTCCGTAAATGGCTGTCGCACCCTTCACGACCTCCACGCGTTCCAGCACCGCCGGATCTATCGAGCGGATGTCGCGGTTACCGTTCATGAGCGGGGTGGATTGCGGGATGCCGTCCACCAGTACCAGCAGGCTGCGGCCCCGGAGCGTCTGGCCGGTGTTGGTGGCCTTGTTGTTGGGCATACCCAATCCCGGAATGGTGTTTCCAAGAATGGCGGCAATGGAATTGTTGATGGCCGCCTGCTCCTGGATGTCCTTGGCTTTGAGTATTGCTACCGATGCCGGTACCGAGTTAAGGGCTTCCCGCGTCCGGCCGGCCGAAACGATTACTTCCGAAAGATTCTGGTTGCTGTCGAGCAGCGTTACCACGGGCAAGGTAGTTTCTTCACCGGCTTCGATGGCAAATGGCTGGTCGGGCGATGTAAAGCCGAGGTGTTGTACAACGAGCGTATGGTTTCCTCCCGGGATGTCGGTGATGGTAAAAAAGCCATTTACATCAGTCTGAGCGCCTTTTCCGGTTCCCTTCACGATGACATTAGCGAATTCTATCGGCCTGCCATCTGGCGCAACGACCTGGCCCTTGACGGCCCCTTTGCGATCGGGTATGGATTGCTGAGAAAAAGCGGCCCTTCCCAACAGCAGCAGTGATAAAATCAGAAAGGCAGAAATGGAGAAGCGGGTGCGTAGGAGGAGGAGAAGTCGTCCGGCACTACCGGTAACGGAAAAATGATTCATTGAAATTATTTAGACTTAATTCAAATAATTTGCAAAAGTATCATAAATCCAATACCGGAGGAGGCTCAGGGGCAAAAATCCTTCCTCCCGATACGTGAAACTTTACAGGGCGCTGACGTAGCCGGAGGGGCTCACGCCAAATTGTTTCTGGAAATCCCTCGAAAAATTGGTGGGAATGCTGTAACCCACCATATCCGCTACCTCATTGATCTTGTAGTTCTTCTCAGCCAGGAGTTCAGCCGCTTTTTTGAGTCGGGAAAGGTTGATCAGCTCATTGGGCGTCATGTCCGAAATGCCTTTGATTTTCCGGTACAGCGTCGGACGGCTCATGTTCATTTTGGAAGAAAGCATGTCCACATCCAGCTCGCTGTCGGCCAGGTGTTCCAGGATAATGGTGTTGAGTTGTTCCAGAAAATCCTTGTCCGCGCGGGAAAATGCAATGCCCTTGATGTGCGTCAGGGGGGATCTGGCGAAATAATCCTTGATAATGTCGCGGTTCTGAAGCAGGTTGGCGATCTGGGCAGCAAGATGGTCCATCGAAAACGGCTTTTCGATGTAAGCGTCAGCCCCGACTTCCAGCCCTTCGATCCTGGAACTGACGGAGTTCTTAGCTGTCAGCAAAATAATGGGGATATGGCTGAAACGAATGTCGGTCTTCATTTCTCGGCATAACGCGATGCCATCCATGACGGGCATCATAATGTCGCTGATCACCAGGTGAACGTTCTCTTCCTGCAATATCGTAGTGGCCTCCTGACCGTCGGCAGCGCGCAGAATGTTGTAGTAATGGCTGAGTTCCCGGCCGAGGTAGCCGAGGATTTCGGTGTTGTCTTCTACGAGCAGGACGCTGGGCTTACCCGGGGATGCGGATGCATCTTCGGTCGCGGCATGTGCCGGACTGCCATTATCCCGGTCGCCGGTTTTGTTGAGGTCCAGCTCATAGTCCTGGTGAATGGGCAGCGATAAAAGGAAAGTGTTGCCCAGGGGCTCTGTGCGTTTGAGTTCCAGGGTACCCTTGTGCAGTTCGGCCAGGGAGCGTGCCAGCGGCAAACCAATGCCTGTACCCGGCTCCTTGCTGCTGCCTTCGGCCCGGTAAAACGGTTCGAAGATCTTCTCGCGGTCGTCGTACCCGATCAGCGGACCGTCGTTGGTGAATTCGATATGAAACAGGACGTCGTCGCTGTTGAATGGCGAGAGCCTGATCCTGACGCTTCCTTCGGCATACTTGATCGCATTGCTGATGAGGTTGCTGGTGATCTTTTTGCACGCTTCTTCATCCACGAATGCCTGTAAAGTAATGCGGGGAAGTTCGAGTCTGTATTGCAGCTGCTTTTGCTCGGCAGCAGGCCTGAAAGTGGCAAATACGTCGCCGAGCAAGTCGTTGATATCGGTTTTGGTAAAATTCAAACTGTAATTATTAGCCTCAGCCTTGCGGAAATCGAGGAGCTGGTTGGTAAGGTCGATCAGCCGGCTGGTATTTTTGTCAATCATATTTAAACTCTCCATCATTTCAGGGTCGGACTTTCGACTCACCAGCAGCTTGTCGAGCGGCATTTTGATCAGCGTGAGCGGCGTCCGGATCTCGTGTGCTACATTGGTAAAAAAGTCGATCTTGGCATTGTATATTTCCCGCTCTTTCCCCATTTCGATGGTTTCGATCTGCCTCCGGTTCTTCTCATGGAGGGCGAGAAAATAGTAACGAAAAATAACGACAATAATACTCCCGATCAGCACCACATAAAACAGGTATGCCCAGCCGGTTGCCCAGAATGGCGGTAAAATCGTAATCCGGAGCCTGGTTTCGCGGTTATTCCAAAGCCCGTCGTTATTGGCCCCACGGATTTTGAGGGTGTAATCGCCGGGCGGAAGTTTGGAAAACTGGATCCGTCGGTTGTCGCTCTGGATCGGGACCCATTCCCTGGAAAGGCCTTCGAGCTGGTACCGGTAGCTGTTTTGCTCCGGAATCACATAGCTCAGCACCGCCACATCGAAGCTCACGCTCGAACTCTGGTAGGGCAAGGTCAGTTCGCTGGCATAAACGATGGACTGCTGTAAGGGCGCATCTTTCTGACGGATGTCGACGTCGCGGTTGTTGACGAGCAACCTGGTAATGTAAACCGGTGGCACAAAGCTATTCCGAAGTAAGGCCGCCGGCTTGAAGCCGACCATTCCGGCCACGGTTCCGAAGTATAGCGTGCCGTCGGAATCTTTATAGGACGAGTTGTAATTGAATTGATCCGTCGGGAGGCCGTTGCCGGTATGGAAGTTGGTGAAGCGATCGGTACGGCCGTCGAGCTTCGCGAGTCCGCGCGAAGTGGATACCCAGAAGTTCCCCGCATCGTCTTCCAGCACCCGGAACACCTGGTTATCGGGCAGGCCGTCGGCAATGCGGTAGTTCCTGAATTTGGCCGTTTGAGGGTTGTAGCGCGACAGGCCATGCTCGGTGCAGAGCCAGATGCTTTTGTCGGAACTCTGGTAAAGGCTGTTGACGTAATTGTCCGGCAGGCCGTCCGGATCGTTGGGCCGGTATTTCAAATGGCCCTGTTTCAAGGTTACGGGATTAAAATAATACACCCCCCGCCCGTAGCTCGCCGCCCATATCGTTCCTTCGGCGTCTTCGTGAATACTCTGGACCTGGAAGTTGAAGTAGGGGAGCCTCGTGAAGTCGTCGGTGGCGCGGTTGTATTTGCACAGGCCGATCCAGGTGCCCGCCAGAATGTCGCCTGCACGGGTTTTATACAGGGTCACAATAAAGTTGCTGCTTAGCGATCGGGGGTCGGAAGAAGCGTTGTAGTGCCGGATGACACGCTCGGTCCGCAGGTCGATCACGTCGAGGCCATGCTCGTAGGTACCCACCCACAGCTCGTTGCCGTCGGCTACCATGCCGTGGAGGTTGCGGTATGAAATGCTGCCCGGGCGGCCGTCGGGCAGAAATGCCTTGAACTGGCCGGTGCGGATGTCGAGCCGGTTCAGGCCTGCATCTTCAGTGCCGATCCACAGGTAGCCATATTGGTCCTTCGTGATTTCATGCACAATGCTGCCGCTGATGGTATTGCCTGGTTTGGGAACGAACTTACGGAAATTATTGAACTGGGTAGAGTAGTAATTGATCCCGCCAAACTGTGTGGTGATCCAGATGCCGCCCTCCCTGTCGCGGAGGATGGAGTTGATGATATTATCGGTGATTGAGTAATGGCTGAACTGTTCACGCACAATGTGCTGCGAACGCCCCGAGATCAGATCCAGAATGTAAAGGCCTGATTCCGTGCCCAGCCAGAATTCGCGGTCGTCCTTCTGAAAGATCGTATGCACCTGCACGTCGCCTTCCGGCAAACCGGCCGCAGTGAGGTTACGGACCTGTTTTTTGACAAAATTAAAAAGCAGAACCTTTTTCATCGTACCGACCAGCAATGACGAATCGCCGACCGCGTGCAGGGTTGTGGAGCCGTAAATGTCCCTGATCCCCGACATTTCGCCCAGATCATAGGATTCAAAGCGGCCGGTATCCTGGTGGTATTGCCGCACCACGCCATTGTTACATGCTACCCATACAGCGCCTGCCGGTGATACATGCAGCGAAACGGGCTGACCACTGCCGAGGTCAATGCGCGCCGTCCGACCTGTGCGAATATGATAGCGGTACAAATGGAGATCGGAAATGACCCATACGTTGCCGTTGCGGTCACCGCGGATGTCGAGTACTTCTCCGGCCGGGATCGGTTTGAATGCTTCGAAAAGATCCCTGACAGGATCGTAGCGATACACGCCCCGGTGAGTACCCACCCAGAGTTTTTCGGAGGCGTCTTCGTATAATGCAAAAATTGAGTTGCTGCCGATGCTCAGTGAATCGCCCGGTTTGCTTTGATACACCCGGAAAGTGTGCCCGTCGAACCGGTTGAGGCCATTACGGCTGGCGAACCACATAAACCCTTTTTTATCCTGCACCATCTTACCCACCGCATTGCCGGAAAGGCCGTCGGTAACCTGGTAATTCCTGAAATAGAATGGGTTATCCTGTGCGAAGGACAAGGTAGCCAGGTGGAAGCAAAACAGGAAGAAAAGATATGTTCTCACAAATAATCGCTTGGTAAATACCGGGACATCCGGCCAATCCGCACATAAAGATATCCCACTGACATCACTGCTAAATTATAAAAATCGGACGTGAGACATTTTGATTCAAAATTGAGACAAATCGATCATTCGGTTATTCACGAAACCCGGAACTTCGCAGCATTCTTAATTAATCCAATATAATAGTTAAAAAGTAACAACGCTGCGGAGCAATTCACCCATCAATCCTTCATGAATATGAATTTATACAAACCAACCGGGCTGGACAAACGGCAACGACCGGTACGAAGCACGCTGACCCGCGCCACCACGCTGCTGGGATGCCTGCTGCTGATGCTGTCGGCCTGGCGGGCCGGTGCGCAGACCGTCCAGATCTCCGGCAAAATTTCCGATGTGCAGGGTGTATTGCCCGGTGTGTCGGTCGTCGAAAAAGGAACGACCAACGGTACGGTTACCGATGTCGAAGGCACATTTAAAATGCAGCTCAATGGCCCGGGTAAGGCCATTACCGTGTCCCATGTGGGTTATGTGAGCCAGGACATCGATGTGAGCGGCAAGACTTCCCTGGACATTATCCTCGTTGAAGACCGCAAGACACTGAACGAGGTCGTGGTGATCGGATATGGTTCACTTAGTAAGAAGGAGGTTTCCAGCGCTATTACGCACCTTTCTGCCAAAGACCTGCTCCGTACGGGCGGCAACAATCCGCTGATGGCCATTCAGGGTAAGGTAGCCGGCCTGTCGGTGACCAACACGTCCGCGGCGGACCCTAATTCGTCCCCGAACATTCAGTTGCGGGGCGCTTCTTCGCGCAGCGCCGGACTTGGACCTTTGTTTGTAATCAATGGTGTGCCGGGTGGTAATATCGATAATATCAACCAGAACGAGATAGAATCCATCGACGTCCTCAAAGGCGGAGCGGCGTCGGCCATTTACGGTACGCGCGGCAGCAACGGCGTGATCGTGATCACGACTAAAAAGGGTTCGGCGGAGTCGCGTATATTCTATGACGGTTATGCGACATTCGATTTCCCTACCAACCAGCTGGACGTTCTTTCCAAGGACGAATTCCTCGCCAACAAACGTGGTGTCGACTTTGGCGGCAACACCAACTGGATGAAGGAAGTGGCACGTAATCCGTCATTTTCGCAGAAACACACCCTGCAATTCTCCGGCGGTAACGGCAAAACCAATTACTTTACCTCGCTCGATTACCGCGATGCTAATGGTATCGACCTCCGTTCCGCGAAGCGCGAATACGGCGGCCGGGTCAATATCAACCACAAATCGGCCAATAACCTGGTCGAACTGGCCTTTACTGCCGCACCCCGCTATACCAAAACCAGCGACGCCGATTACAGCGGTTTTAACTACGCACTGACCCTGAACCCCACGCTCTCCGTGCGCGACTCAACCGGCAAGTATGCCTATCTGACTTCCGGATTCTTTGCTAACAACCCGGTTGAAGTCGCCAGGAGCGTAAAGTCAGACAGGGAGTATAAGCTCCTTGATCTGAATGGTTCGGCCAAGATCAATATCCTGGAAAACCTCAACACGGTAGTGACCATCGGAGAGGTCAATTCTTCCATGCGCAAGTACCTGTTTTCCCCATCGACGCTCACGACGATCGTCAACGGCAACAAACGGAACACAGGAGAACAGATTCTGGAAGAAAATGACCAGAAGAGCTTTGAATGGATCGGCAATTACTATCTCGATTTGAAAAAGCATTCGGTGAAACTGCTCGGAGGTTATTCGTTCCAGTATTTCACATCGTCGGGTTTCAATGCGAAAAATGAAAATTTTCCTTCCAATGTATTGACTTACAATGACCTGGATAGCGGTCTGTGGAACTTGCAGCAGGGGATCAATAATGTAGGCTCCTATAAAAACTCCTCGAAACTGATCGCGTTCTTCGGTCGTCTGAACTATGATTTCGACCAGAAATACTACTTGTCGGCGAGCTTGCGCCGCGAAGGTTCGTCCAAATTCGGTTATTCCAACAAGTGGGGCTACTTCCCGGCAGCTTCCGTGGCCTGGCGTGCCACGCAGGAAAGCTTCCTGAAAGACATTCCCTGGCTGAACGAGTTGAAAGTACGTGCGGATTATGGCGAGACGGGTAACCAGGACTTTAAAAGCTACCTGTCGCTCGACACTTACGGCGGCTATGGTTACTATCTGTACAACGGAACCAACTACCAGGTCTGGGGGCCCAACCAGAACACCAACTATGGTTTGCGCTGGGAGAAAGCGGCCAACTTCAATGCCGGTCTTGATTTCGAGTTGTTCGGAAGTCAGCTTTCCGGAAGTTTGAACTACTACATCCGCACCAATCGCGACTTGCTGGGTAACTACAATGTCTCCAATCCGCCTAACATCCAGGGCCAGACGTTTGCCAACGTGGGCACGATGCGCAACACCGGTATCGAACTGCAGCTGAATGCATCGGTGGTCCGGAAAGGCGAATTCAGTTACGACCTTGGCTTCACCGGCGCTTATAATAACAACAAGTTCGTCTCTTTCTCCAACGCCCTTTTCAAAGGCCAGAAATATGTGGATGTGGTAGGCATGCCATCGCCAGGCAGCCCGGGTACATTGCAGCGTTTGCAGGAGAACACACGGATCGGCAGTTTCTATGCATTGAAATCGGCTGGTGTGGACGAGAGCGGGACCTTACTGGTGTACAACAAGAAAGGCGAAGTGATACCCGGCAACCAGGCTACCAACGACGATAAGCAGTTTGTCGGCAATGGTCTGCCCAAGTTTACAATGGGTCTTTCCAATAATTTCAAATACAAGCAATGGGACCTGAGCGTATTCCTTCGCGGCTCGTTTGGCTATAAGCTGTTTAATACCTACGCATTTTACCTGGGCACGCCGGCAACACAGGAGAATTCCAATGTGCTGACGTCGGCTTACGACGGAGGCAAATATTCAAAACTGACCAATCCGGCGACCTATTCCACGCTTTCGGATTATTTCCTGGAATCCGGCGGGTTTGTGAAGATCGACAACGTGACTTTGAGCTACACGCAGCCCATTAACACGAAATTCCTGCAATCGGTACGCATTTATGCGACCACGCGGAACCTGGCCACTTTCACGAAGTTCACCAGCGGCGATCCCGACCTGATAGGCGTCAACGGATTGTACCCGGGTGTCAATATCAACGGCGACAACAATGGCACGCTCGATTACTACCCATCGACCACACAGTTGCTAATCGGTGTCCAGCTTACCTTCTAATATTTGAAATACCGATGAAAAGCAATTACATATTTAAAAACATAGGGCGCCTCGGAGCCGGAATGCTGCTGATGGCCACGGCGGGCTGCACTAACCTCGACGAGGAACTTTACGATCGCATCAGCTCCGAAAACTTCCTGCAAACCCGCGAGGACGTGACCCGCGATTTCCTGCGTGCATTCGAGCACAGCTATTGGAGCATCCAGGGAGGAAGCACGTTCATGTTGCAGGAAAACAGTTCCGACGAGATCATGACACCCAACCGCCAGGGCGACTGGTTCGATGGCGGCCAGTTCCAGCGCGTGCATTACCACACCTGGACACCCAACGACGGCTTCACGGCCGATCCCTGGAATGCGCTTTACGGCGGCGTAACGCTGGCGACCAACTCCCTGGAAGATTTGCAGGGCATTAAGGACCCTTCGAAATTCGAGATGACGCAGGCCGAACTCGACGGTATGATCGCCGAACTCCGGACATTGCGTGCCTGGCTGAACATCCGCCTGCTCGACTTTTACCGTAACATTGTGATTGTTACCAAAGTAAAGGGCGAGACAACCGGTGGCGCGCAGGCAACGCCCCAGGAGGCGTTCGCATTCATTGAGCAGGAGCTGAAAGAGTCGCTGCCGAAGTTGCCGACCGTTCAGAGCCTGGGCGACAATGCGGTAGGCCGCTGGACGCAGGGTGGGGCGGTTTCATTGCTCGTGCGGCTTTACCTCAATGCAAAGGTCTACACCGGCACCGACCGCTTTGCCGATTGCGCAACGCTTTGTCAGGAGATGATCGACGGCAAATATGGTGCTTACGCCCTCGAATCGCGCTGGGATGCCCCATTTGACTATAACAATTCGAGATCGAAAGAAACGGTTTTCGGTTTTCCGGGGAGTTTCGGACTTACTCACTGGCAGTATGACGGCGGAATGTATTTCTGGATGTTGCCCAATCTCGCTACTAACTATTTCGGATTCACTGATTTTGGGACTGCAAACCCCAAGTATGCCATGCAGCCGGGTCTGGATGTCGATGGCAGGGAATATCCGTTCGCATTGGGTAAACCTTTCATTAAATTCAAAAAATACCCGGACGATCTGCGCCTGAAAACCTATAAAAACCTGGGTAACAGCAAGCGGGAAGGAATGTTCCTGCAAGGCTACCTTACTTACACCAATGCGGCGGGTAAGGCCGACACGGTGCGTGGTTTCAAGGGGCCGTATCCATTGTATTTCCGTGATCAGGTGGGCAAATTCTTGGACGCAAAACCGGGAACGCCGATTGCCGACAAGACGTCGAACATGAATAATGCGGACAACAACTCGGGTATTTTTCCAGTCAAATATCCGTTCTATCCGAGCGACGACCAGAACAAGATTTCCTCTGCTTATGCCGAGATCCGTTTTGCGGAGATCTACTATTCGCTGGCGGAATGCAAGTACCGGGCGGGCGATAAGGCCTCGGCAGCGACTTTGCTGAATGCGGTTCGCAAGCGAAACTACCCGGCGGGCTCTGCCAGTCTTTACAAAGCAGACGGCAGCCAGCTTACAGACCAGGAAATGATCGACGAATGGGGCCGCGAAT
Organism: uncultured Dyadobacter sp.; assembly: GCA_965649915.1. Taxonomy (GTDB): domain Bacteria; phylum Bacteroidota; class Bacteroidia; order Cytophagales; family Spirosomataceae; genus Dyadobacter. The sequence continues at coordinate 14,855 of CBFGMV010000029.1, read as the reverse complement.
TCCTGGTGGAAGGCCGCAGAAGGACCGATATGATCCGCTGGGGCGTCTTCACTAATGGCACCTGGTGGGACAAAACGGCTGACGCGGATAACCACACGGAGATCTTCCCGATCGGGCAGACCGTGCTGAACTCATCGCCGCAGCTCAAACAAAACCCCGGCTATTAACCCAGGGTTTCAACCCTGGGGCCGCCCGCAGTACCCCCATGACAGCCCCGCAGTACCAGCAACGGCTCCATGGCTGCCGCAAGGCGGCTGGGAAGTCCGGGCTCTAGCAGGCAGCCCCGCAAGGACTCCCAAGCTGCCGCAGGCAGCCCACACAAGTCCCCGCACAGCCCCCGCTGTGCCCACAACCCGAATAACTAAAACCGACGATAGACACCGCAACTACGGGCGGCCGGAAACTCCGGCCCGCCCCGTTCGGTGCACAGACTCCGGGGCGCTCATGAATTTTTCTTGCATTTGAATCGAAAGTTTGTAATATTCGAGAGCATGTCGCTCATAGTAATATGATAAAATTCCGGTTCCATGAAGGCCCTGTTAGTTTGTGTGGTTTTATTGGCATCATTACAGTGGCCGGTTTCAGGACAAGTCAATAAAATCCGTGGTCTGCAGGCAAGCCTGACTTCCATTTCCGACAGCACGCGCTATGTGGATGTAGTCAACCGCATTTCATTGCTTTTCTACGAGCAGGACGCCGACAGTACGCTCTACTATGCATTGATCGCCCGCGAGATCGCATTTCGTCGCGACTACCCCCAGGGCCTGGCCGACGCGACGAATAACCTCGGTGTCGTGTTCGATATCAAAGGAAACATGCAGCTTGCGCTGCGCTACTATAACGATGCCTACAATCAGTACGTAGCGCTGGGCGACTCATCGAACATCGTGCAGACGCTCATGAACATCGCGATGGTGTACAGCGTCAGCGGACGGAACGACAAGGCACTGGTCAACTTCGACCGGGCCCTCATCCTGGGTAACCGGATAGCACATGATTCCATTACCGCGCTGGTGATTTACAACTATCTGTTGCTGTACCCGCAGCAATTCACAGCTTCCCGCAAGGCAGCTTCTATCCGCAAGGCTTTCAACATCGCAACCCGCTACCGGGACGTGAGAATGGAACTGGCCCTGGACCAGCTCCGGGCGCAGGACCTGCTGGCCGGCCGGGAGGAGGAAAAAGGCCTGACATTGCTGCAAACCACCCTGGACCGAGCGCTGCAGATGAAATTGTTCTATCTCAGCATGGACCTGCTCCTGGACCTGGGAGAGTACTACGTGGGTAAAGACCAGGAAAAGGGCGTGGCGTTCTACACGCAAGCGCTGGAATTGGCGGAGGAGAAAAACTATCGCATGTACGCCCGCGACATCTGCCGAAAACTCTACGATCACTACTCGGGCAAGGGAGAAGACGCGAATGCGTTTATATATAGCCGGAAGCTGCTCAAACTGTACGACGAACAGGCCGAGATCGATCGGGCGTCGGCGATCGACTACATTGAATACGCGGTGAAAGATCAGCAGCTGATTTCGGCACAGGTGGCGTCCAGGTATAATTCCAGGATGCTGACCCTCGCCATTGCGGTTTGCTTTTTAACGCTTCTCAGCATTGTTTTCCTGTGGAGAAACTGGAAACTCAGCAAAAAGACCAACCAGGTACTCACCATGCAGTTCCGACAGCTGGAATCGACCATGGACGCACTTGAAAAGACGAATCAGAACTACGCCCGGCTGATCAAAATGGTTGCACACGACCTGCGCAATCCCATCGGCGGGATCAATGCATTATGCTCATTGTTGCAGGACGAGGATGTTACGGCCGAAGAGGCCAGGCAATTTGTGGAACTGATCCATGAATCGAGCAACAGCTGTCTGCGGATGATCAGCGACCTGCTTCAAACCGATTTTGATTTCAAAGAAGCGGAGTTGGAAAAAAGCGATGTGGATTTGCCGGTGTTCCTGAACCATGCGGTCACACTGCTCGCATTCAGGGCCGGTGAAAAGAATCAGCGGCTGGTGCTGGATGACCTGTCGCAGATGACGATCAAAGCGGATCCGGACAAACTTTTGAGGGTGCTCAATAATCTGATCGTCAATGCGATCAAGTTTAGTCCCGAGGGAGCTACGATCCGTCTGGGCGTGGCTCCCTCGGATCGTGGCGTAACCTTGTCGGTTCAGGATCACGGATTGGGCATTCCCGACGATGCCGGTTCCAAGATTTTCGATCCGTTCACGGCTTCGAAACGGCCGGGAACAGCGGGAGAACAAGCATTTGGATTGGGATTGTATATCTCCAAACAGATCATCGACGCGCACGGCGGTGAAATCTGGTTTGAAAGTCAGGAGGGCAATGGTACCACTTTTTACGTTTTTCTGCCCGGAGAGAATGTCAGTTCACTCTCTCCGGCCTGATTTTAGGTTCGTAACGCTGTCTTATTTCCGCTTGATCTTCTCGTCGTAGCTCTTTTTCAGCCCGGCAACCGATTCGTCATACCCGGCTTTGTCAAAAAACGCCTCCGGGCGGTAAGCATCTCCCGGTTTGTGTTTTTCGTGCAGGGAAAACTGGCTTGCGTGCGAGGAGAGCCAGATGTCGAACTGTTCGTTTTTCATGCTGGCCAATGTCTTCGCATAGTCTTTGCCCACTTCCGGATAGCCGGGCATACCCGACAGGTTAGTTTCATCCAGGATGCTGGGCATATTGGCGATCAGTACTTTGTACGCACGTTTTTCGTCCTTCACCGTAAATGCAAAGCTGCTCGCACCGGGTGTATGGCCCGGGTGGTGCAGGAGTTTTACCTGCATGGTGCCCAGTTTCACGACTTCCCCGTTTTTCAGCAACTGATCGGCCTGTACCGGCTCGAAAGTGCTGCCGTGTTCGCCCAATGCGTAATCGGAAGCCCCGCCGTCGGCCAGGACCTTCGCGTCTTTTTCCTGGATCATCATTTTGGCACCGGTAGCCTGTTTAATGGCCGCCATCCCTGCCACGTGGTCATAATGCGCATGGGTGGCCAGGAGTATTTTAATATCGGCAAATTTGAAACCCAGTGCCTCGATATGCTTGCGAATGAGCGGTACCGATTCTTCCAGCCCTGTGTTGATCAGAATGTGGCCCCGCGGAGTCGCGATCAGATAGCAGGCCAGGTCGTAAGTACCTACATAGTACAGGTTTCCCGCAATGCGGAAGGGACGATAATCTTTCGTCCAGGCTTCCTGGACGTATGGCAGTTTCCTCGGTTTGTTTTGTGCCCGGGATACGAAAGGAGTGAGGAGCGCTCCGGCGATGAGCGTTGTTACAAGCGTTTTTTGAAGCGTCGGCATAGGATTGTTGGTAAGCCGGCAAAGATAGAAGCACGATGCTCGCAAAGCAAAAATGTTTTAACAAGGGTTACATGCGTTTTACCGGGTAACGTGATCTTAACAAACTGATAATAAATGCATAAACTCCGAGAGGGGCGAAACGGTGTACTTTGTGCCGCTGTATCACTTAATTCATCAGTTTATGTTCACCGTGAAACCTTTACTTTCTTCATCTGCTTTGGCAAGCTTGCTCGTGCTGGGCGCCTGCCAGGACCACCGGGCACCCGATAGCCCGGATATTACCCTTCAAAACCGCTCTGTGACACCCGTACTGGCCAAATTGCTGCCAGGCGCTACCAACGGACGTGTTGCGGGTACCAATGTAAAACTTTACTCGCTGCTCAGCAGCGACGACCAGCTCGAACAGTCGCCTAATTACGTTTTCGGAGGCTCCGCCGATGGCGCCGGCCTTTTTCAGAATCCGGATGGCAACTACACCATTCTCGTCAACAACGAGGATAATTTCGCCGTGTCCCGCATTACGCTCGACAAAGCGTTCAAACCCGTCAAAGGTGAATATGTCCTGAATTCGGACGGTGGTACCTGGCGCTTGTGCTCGGCTACACTCGCAACGCCGTTGGAGCATGGCTTCGGGCCTGTGTTCCTGACATCGGGCGAAAGCGGTCAGGAGTCGCGCACCCACGCATTGAATGTGGATTCCGACGTGAGCCAGGCAAATATCTCCCGCGAGGTGGCCGGCTTGGGCAGATGGAGTGCCGAAAACGCCGTCCCGCTGCCTAAAACGGCTTATGCCGGCAAAACAGTCATCGTTATCGGTGACGACGATTCGGATGCAAATGGCGGTCAGCTGGCCATGTATATGTCTAATACAGTGGGCGATCTCGACAATGGGACGCTTTATATGCTGAAACGTGCAGACAACAACCAGCGCGAAATGGATATGAAGCCCGGCTCGGTTTATGATGTCGAGTTTGTGAAAATAGATAACCACAAAACGCTGACCGGCGCTCAGATCAATGCGAAGGTGAACGATTTGAAAGCCATTAAATTCGGCCGCGTAGAAGATGTCGACTATCGCAAAGGCGGTGGCGCCAATGGACGGGAAGTGATTTTTGCGGTAACAGGCCAGGATAATTCCGGTGTCAATGCAGATTACTCCCGTTCCAAATACGGACGTGTGTACCGTGTCGTTCTCGATGCCAACGATCCCGCCAAAGGCAAACTGGAAGTGTTGCTCGACGGTGACGACCGCACCGGAGTCGCCAAAACGTTCCAGAACCCCGACAACGTTTGTGTTACCTTCGACTACATCTATATCCAGGAAGACCCGAACGGTTACGGTGACGAAATGCACGACGGTTATGTGTACCAGTACAACCTGAACACGAAACAAGTTACGCCGGTACTGGAAATCGACCACCGCCGTACCGAGGCCGATGCTGCCAAATACAACGTGGGCGGCACTTCCAAGTTCGGTTCCTGGGAAAGCAGCGGTATGATCGACGTATCCGATGTGACGGGTCGTCCGAATACGTTCATGCTCGGCATTCAGGCGCACACGTGGCGCGGTGACAAATACAAAGGCGTAGACGGTGGTTCGGTCCGGAAATCGGAGAACCAGGCCAGCCAGCTCATTTTGATTGAAGGTCTGCCTCGTTAATTAAATAGTTTTCAGACTCCTGGCCGGAATTTTCGGGTCAGGAGTTTTTTGCATTTACAATACATACCCGCCCTGAGTTCATGCTGAAATTCGCGCGCAACCCCGAATCATTTATTTACCGCCACCGGCGGCTCCTTTTTTTACTGTTTCTGGTGATCTCGATTCCCCTGATCGTTTGTCTGATCTGGTGGGTGACGAGCCCCGGACCTGCGCCTGCGGGCCAGGTGAGAAAGAAGTTTATGCAGAACATCACCGCACTGGACAGCGCCGTGAGCCATTTGCAGGCGGATATCCGGCAACACCGCCCTGCTTCCCGGATTCAGGCGTCTTTCAGGCAGGCACGCCTCGCGTACAAGCGCGTGGAATTCCTGTCTGCCTATTACAGCCCCGAAACGACCAAAGCGTTGAACGGTCCGAACATCCCGGAGGTGGACGACGACCTGCGGGTGAACGAGCCGCAGGGTTTCCAGGTGCTGGAAGAAATGATTTTCCCCAGTATCGAGGAGGCCGGCTATCCCGAAGCACTGCATACCGCCACGGTTATCCGGGCCAATGTGAACCGCCTGCGGAAGATATCGGAAAGCAATGAACTCACGGACAGCCACGTGTTTGACGCGATGAGGCTGGAAGTGTTCAGGCTCATTACCCTCGGAATCACAGGTTTCGACTCGCCGGTAGCCTTCCACTCCTTGCCGGAGGTAGCCGCTTCGCTCGCCAGCATGCGTGAGCAGCTGGCAAACTATCCGCTTGGCGGGGAGCACGCCGAAATGGCTGTTCAACTGGACAATGCTTTTCAATCCGCCATTGCCTACCTGGGCAAAGCGCCGGGGTTCGATGGTTTTAACCGTCTGGAATTTATCAAAAATCATGCGAACCCGTTGAGCAGCAGGTTACTCGACGCGCAAATCGCATTGGGAATTCCGGTTTTTACTGAAAAGAGGCTGCTATCGGCTTCCGCACGCACGATCACCGACCGTGACTTGTTCAATGAAAGCTATTTTATCAATTTTGAAGAACAGGCCATGACCGACCAGCGCGTTGCACTCGGTAAGATGCTGTTTTTCAATCCTGTATTATCCAACAATTCAGGCAGGACCTGTGCAACCTGCCACCAGCCCGACAAGGCATTTACGGACGGAGAATCCAAGAGCTTTGCATTGGGCTTTGGAGGCGCACGCATCAGCCGCAATGCGCCTACGCTGCTGAATGCCTCGTTTCAGGCAGCCCAGTTTGCCGATTCCCGGGTATCATTCCTCGAAGACCAGGCCAGTGATGTGATCCGTAACCCCGAGGAAATGCACGGCTCTTTGCCGGACGCCGTAGCCGCATTGCAGAAACAACCAGACTACAAGCAGCTTTTCAACGAAGCCTATCACGACGGATTGACAGAAACAACACTGAAAAACGCCATTGCTTCATACATCCGTTCGCTCTCGTCACTCGATTCGCCCATGGACCAGTATTTCCGGGACGGCAAGGTGACGCTGACCGCCGAGGAGCAATCTGGTTTTAATCTTTTTATGGGTAAAGCGAAATGCGCGACCTGCCATTTCTTCCCGCTGTTTAACGGCACCGTGCCACCCGCTTACCAGGAGACGGAAAGCGAGGTACTGGGCACTCCCGCCACTGCCGAAGGCAAGATCGTAGACCCGGATGTAGGTAAATTCATTCTGACCAAACGCGAACCGCACCGCTTTGCATTCAAGACGCCGACGGTGCGTAATGTGTCAAAAACCGCTCCATACATGCATAACGGAGTATTCCAAACGCTGGAAGAAGTCGTAGACTTTTATGACAGGGGAGGAGGGAATGGCCTGGGTTTTAAGCTCGAAAACCAGACCCTGCCCTTTGACAAGCTGGATCTGGCCGATTCGGAGAAAAAGGCGTTGGTCGCCTTCATGAAAATATTATAGGGAACGGGATACAGCGGTAGCGCGCTGTTCACTCTCCGTTTCCATCGATCGTGAGCACCTCGCTCATGTAGTCGAAAAACGGACGCATATGCTGGTAAGTCTCACTGGCCTTTTTTGCAAAACCAGGACTCAGCACTTCCTGATCCGAAAAATGCCGGACGAGCAGAAATTGCTTGAAACGGAGGAGGTCGACGGCTTCATGCTGCGGATCGAAGCCTTTTGGGGCTGTTTTGAGCTGATCGCCTTGCAATGCGCCGAAAGTGGATACAAATGCCGGATCACCGATAATGCGGCGCAATGGTTCCGGATCGAATGCAATTTCGTCGCGAACCTTTTTCAGGTCCTGGGCATTGGGTCCGAAAAAGCCGCCGGCCACAAAACTGTTGCCCGGTTCGATATGAAAATAGTAACCACCTCTCCTGAACCTGGTTGCACGCCGGAACGCACCGCTCCAATTGGTCTTGTAAGGGGTTTTATTGGCCGAAAAGCGGGTGTCGCGGTAAATGCGGTGCAGGCTCTCTTTACCCGTACGTGTTTCGAGTTCGTCGTGTGTGCTCATCTCTGCGAGCAGCCCGTCTGCGAAATCCTCGATGGCTTTGAGTTCTTCCTGATAGCGGTCTTTGCGGGCATTGAACCAGTCGCGGTCATTGTTGGCTTTCAGTTGAACCAGAAAATCCAGGCTGGATGGAGGAATGGAAGCAACTTTATCTTTTGAAGTGTTTTTTTGCAATTTCATCAGGTTACTGACATTAGGTTGTCACAATGGCGCGATTTCTTTGTGGAAATCAATGTTTCACAACAACCGGCAACCCTATGAAAACGTTCATCAGCCATGATCTCGAAATTAGTTACAATGTTTACGGCAGCGGCCCGATCACCCTGCTTTTTGTCCACGGCTCATTCATCGACCAGACTTACTGGAAAGAGCAGGTGGCATTCTTCAAGGAAAAATATACCGTCGTCACCATGGACCTGGCCGGGCATGGGGCTTCGGGCAGAAACAGGACGGCATGGACGCTGGATTCCATGGCCGGGGACATCGTCAACCTCATCCGGCACCTGGAACTGAAAGACGTAATCCTGGTCGGCCATTCACTGGGTGGTAACCTGAGCCTGATGGCGGCGGCACGTTACCCCGGCCCGATCACCGGTTTTATAGCGGTCGACAATTTCAAAAACCTCGCCACGCCGCTCCCCGAAATGTACCATAGCCAGGTCGATGAGATCCTGGAAAGTGCAAAAAAGGACTATGCAGGCACGAATGAGCAGTATGCCAGAATGGTCCTGCTCACCGCCGGCACGCCGCAATGGATCACGGACAAGGTCGTGCATGCCTACCGCGAATCTTACCAGCCGATGGGACAGCAAACTTTACCGCAGTTTTTTGTAATGGACCGTATTGAAAAGGAATGCATGCCGCTGCTGAAAGTGAAAATGAACCTGGTGAACGTGCATTACATGCCCACGAATGCGGATGCGCTGCAGACGCATGCGGTCAATGGTTATTCGCTCATTGAAATACAAGGCACCTGTCATTACCCGATGCTGGAATCGCCCAAGGCGCTCAATGAGGCGCTGGACGAGGTGATCGACGGTATCCTCGAACAGCAGCCCGTTTGAAATAAGGCATAACGAGGCTATCGGGTCTGCTGTTTTTCTTTGATCCGGCTGATCGCAGCATCCAGCGTACGCTTTTCCGACTCGGATTTGCTGAGTTCGATGGCATGCTGGTAATGCGAAATGGCCTCGTCCGGCTGATGTCCCGCAAGCAAATATCCCAGCAGCGAATGATACTGGGTGTTTTCGGTGAGGTTCAGCTTACGCGCCTCGGCGAGCCCGGCCTCCGCACCATGCACCTGCGCAAAAGCAAACGTGCGGTTCAATGCGGCCATCGGAGCATATTCGATCAGGATCAGTTGGTTGTAAAGATGCAGGATGTGGCGCCATTTGTCGGGCTGGCCGGGGGCCGTATGCCAGTAGGCGATGCCGGCCTCGAGGTGGTATCGGGACACCGTCTCACCCGAACATGCGGATACGAGGTATTGGTTACCGCGACCGATCAGCTCCCGGTCCCACAAAGTGTCGTCCTGGTCTTCATACAGCACCGGATCGCCCCCTTCGGCTGTGCGCGCTCCGAGGCGTGAACTTTGGTAGCACATCAAAGCCAGTAATGCTTCGGCTTCCCGGCATTGGGTGAGCGGACTTTGAACCACCAGTAAACACAGCCGCATGGCCTCCGAACACAGGTCGGTGCGTATCTGACGACTATTGGACCTGGAAAAATAACCTTCGTTGAAGAGCAGGTAAAGTGTACGCAAAACAATGTCCAGCCGCTTTCGGATGGTTGTCTCCTGCAACGGCTGTATCTGAAAGCCGTCTTTCCGGAGCGTACCACGCGCCCGTAAGAGGCGCTTTTTAATGGTTTCGCGCCGGGTCAGGAACGCGTCTGCTATTTCTTCGACGCTGAATCCGCACAGGATCTGCAAGGCCAGGCAGATCTGAGATTCCGGTGTGTTAGCCGGGTTACAGACTGCGAAGATCATGGCAAGCTGACTGTCGGCAATGGTCTGTTCCGAAAAATCGAAGCCATTTTCCAACGACGACGAACCGGCTTCCAGCGTCGGTTTTACTCGCCGGTCGAACAGATTCGTATGTTTGAGATGATCTTTGGCCTTGTTTTTAGCGACGGTGTACAGCCATGCCACAGGATTTTCGGGAATTCCCTGCTGCGGCCACAGCTCGGTGGCTTTCAGAAACGTCTCGCTCACAAGGTCTTCGGCCGTTTCAATGTGTTTTAAACCAAAATGACGGCATAAGACAGCCGTCATCCTGGCATATTCGAGCCTGAACAAACGAGGGATCAACGTTTCAGGGCGTATGTTCAGACTCATGGGTGAGGGATTATTTTCGCTGTAATACCTCCCTTACTTCCACATTACCACCGATTTGGAATATCGGATTGGCTTTGGCCATTTCAACAGCCTCCTCGATCGTCTCGGTTCTGACGATCACGTAGCCGGAAATGAATTCCTTGATCTCGGTATAGGGGCCGTCGGTCACCACCGAGTTCGGGTACACCGTTCTGGCACTTTCCGTCGAGAGGGTGTTGCCCTTGTCGGCCAGCTTGTTCTGTGCGGCGATGCCGGCGAGCCAGCTCATGCGTTCCTGCATTTGCTCTGGCGTAGGTCTGACGTCCTGCTGGTTATTAAGTCTGAAGATCAATGCGAATTCTTTCATGCGCTATCAATGGTTTGGTTTGGCCCTATGACGACCGGATACCGGCGATGGGGACAATGCACATTTAATTTTAGTTTTTTTTGCGGAGATCCATGCAGATTTTGGGTATGGTATTCAAAAAGAATTCCAAATTGTAGCGGTAAATTGTCCGAATGAAGATTCTCATCATCGAAGACGAGCCCGAGCTGGCGTCGGGCATTGGTGCTTACCTGTCTGCGCAGGACTACCTGTGCGAGTACGCGGCCACATGGACACAGGCACGCGAGAAAGTGGATCTGTACCGCTACGACTGCATTCTCCTCGATCTGATGCTGCCGGGCGGAAACGGCCTGGACATTCTGGAAGCCCTTAAAGCGCAGGGACAGCAGGATGGGGTGATCATTATTTCGGCCAAGGACGATTATGAGCACAAGATACGCGGCCTGCACGCGGGAGCCGACGATTACCTTGCCAAACCTTTTCACCTGCCGGAGCTTGCGGCCCGGATCTACTCGGTGATCCGGAGAAGAAGCTTCGGGAATCATAATAGTATCATTCAGAATGAGTTGAAAGTGGATTTGCTCAGTAAAACGGTGAGCGTCAACCAGGCAGTGGTGGTGCTGACGAAGAAAGAGCTCGATCTGCTTTTGTTTTTTATGGGTAATAAAAACAGGGTGATTGCTAAAAGCGCATTGGCGGAACATTTGTCGGGCGACATCGCGGACATGTTCGATAACCACGATTTTGTATATGCCCATGTCAAAAACCTCAAAAAGAAGCTGAATGAGGCCGGGTACGGCAATTATCTCAAAACCATCTACGGAACAGGCTACAAATGGGAAGGATGAAGAAACTGCTGGATCAGAGTTTGCGGCCGCTGGTGGTGTATGCCCTGGTGGTGCTCGTCATCAGCATTCCCGTCTACTTCCTGATTGTGGACTGGATCTGGGAAAACGAGCTGGACAAGCACCATTACGCGATCCGTGAAAAGCTCGAAAAACGGCTGACGCATCTGAACCTACCGGATTCCGCCATCGAAAACATGATCGGCGTGCTGGATAATGTACAGCCCGGCTTCTCGTTTGAAGAAGCGGCCGGTCCGCATCCCGATAGCCTTTATACCGTCATTCGCTTCGACACTTTCATGAACGACCGCGAGCAATTCCGTTGCCTGTTGACCGACATCCGCGTCAACGACAAGCTGTTCAGAGTGCTCATCGAAACCAACATGGAGGAAATCGATGAAACGATCCTGGCCATTGCCGCGGCGACGATTTTTTTTATCATGCTGTTGCTGGCCGGGTTCATTTATCTGAACCGCAAAACGGCGCTGCGGATCTGGAAGCCGTTTTACGAGACCCTGGCTGGCCTGCGCGCATTCCGGCTGGAAAGCGGTAAGCCGGTGCCGCTGCCCGTTTCGGACGTGACCGAATTTACCGATCTGAACGGCAGCCTGCAAGGGTTGATGGAGGGAAGCCTGGCATCCTACCGACAGCAAAAGGAATTTACCGAGAATGCCTCCCACGAATTGCAGACGCCATTGGCCATCGTAAAATCCAAACTCGACATGCTGTTGCAGAGCCGTTCCCTCGACGCCGGGCAAATGCGGATCGTAGAGGAAATGTACCAGGCAATCAACCGGGTTTCGAGGATCAATAAAAACCTGCTCCTGCTGGCCAAAATCGAGCACGCACAGTTTGAAGAAATAGAAAACCTTCCGTTAAATGAAGTACTGAGCGAGCTGGTTTCCCAGTTTGCCGATCGTTTCGACAACAATGCACTCCGATATACCGAAAATATCGGTCCGGTATCGGTGGTCGCCAATCCGGTGCTGGTTGAGATACTGCTGACCAACCTGCTGGTCAACGCGGTGCGGTACACACCCTCGGGCGGCGAGCTATCGATAAGGGCTGGGGATGGAACATTGGTGGTATCCAACTCGGGAGATGCGCCATTACAGCAGGAAAACCTGTTCAGGCGCTTTGCCCAGGCATCCGAGCAGCACGCAGGCAGCGGGCTGGGGCTCGCGATCGCCCGTGAGATATGCGACCGCTATGGCTGGCAGATCCGTTACGCATTCAGCGACCATTTACACCATTTTTCCGTCCTTTTCTGAATTCCAAATTTCTTCCAAATCGCTTTTCAAATTTGCCTTCAGATAATCAAAACGCTATTCTGAATGGTCTTGAAAAGAATGCTGGTGTTGCTGTGCTGCCTGCTTGCATATGCTCAGATATGGGCGCAGGTGGGCAAGTCAACGCTCTCCGGGCAGGTTAAATCGGCGGAGAACGGGGAGCCGCTCCCGTTTGTGAATGTGGTATTAAAGACAGAAAAGGACAGTGCGTTTGTAACAGGTACAGTCACCAATGAGCAGGGGAGGTTCAGCCTGCCCGACGTCGCGACCGGAAATTACAGGATCGAATGCGTTTCGCTGGGGTACAGGCGGGTTCAGAAAATCGTTACTGTGGGAACGCTGAGCCCGTTTCTGGACCTGGGAACAATCGGAATGCGGGAGGAGACACAGATCTTGCAGGAGGTTACCGTCACCGACGGGCAGGCGGACGGTGTCGACGGCAAATTGGATAGGAAGACATTCAGCCTCAGCCGGAATATCAGCCAGAGTGGAGGCTCGGTGTTACAGGCGCTGAAAAACCTGCCGGGCATCACTGCCGGGGAGGACGGAAAGGTGCTCCTCCGGGGAAGCGACAAAGTAGCGATCCTTGTCGACGGACGGCAGACAGCCCTGACGGGTTTCGGCAGTCAGACCAGCCTTGACAACATTCCCACTTCCGCTATCGAAAAGATCGAAATCATCAACAACCCCTCGGCCCGGTACGATGCCAATGGCAATGCAGGTATTATCAACATCATTTATAAAAAGAACAAACAGGAGGGTTTCAACGGAAAAATCGGGATGGCGGCCGGATTGGGCGCATTGTGGGTAAGGAAGGAGAATCTGCCCGATATCAGGCCGCAGTACCGCAATACGCTCAAAATCAATCCTTCTTTGGCACTGAATTACAAAAAGAAGAAGGTCAATGTCTTTTTTCAGGGAGACTACCTGCATACGCCTACGCTCAATAAGAATGAGTTTGTAGACCGCTATTACGACAGCGGCGATACAGTGCGCCAGCAGACCAAACGAAACCGCAGTACCAACGTGATCACTGCAAAATCGGGTGCCGACTGGAATTTTAATGACCGTAATGCATTCTCGGTTTCGGCGTTGTTCAGCAGTGAGAAAATCCTTGACCGGGGTGATGAGCCGTTTTTCAATGCGAACCTGACGAAAAGAAGCCGGTTGTGGCAATTCCTGGAAGACGAATTAAAGACGACTGTCACCGCAAGTGCCGCCTACCAGCACAAATATGCGCAGCCGGGACATTTGCTGAATGTAGCATTAAACTATACTTTTCACCGGGAGAACGAGCAGTATTTTTTTACCAACATCATGCCCGATTTCACGGGAAAGGACGCGTTCAAGCTTCTGTCTGATGAAAATGTTTTCGATCTGAATGCAGACTACATCCGGCCGCTCCGGTACGGGCGGTTCGAGGGCGGGCTGAAATTGAGAAGACGCATTATCCCGACCAACATGCAGTTTTTCCCTGGCCTGAATTCACCTATCGACAGCCTGGCTGGCGGGTGGGCCGACTACAAGGAGACCATTCCGGCGGTGTACGGCAACTATGTTTTTGAAGACAGGAATTTCGAAATCGAAGCCGGACTGCGGGTGGAGTACATTGATCTCCGTTATACCGTTAACCCCACGCATCCGACCTACCACAGCGATGGCTACCGGTATGCCCAGCCGTTCCCCAATGTGCGTTTTGCGTACAAGCTGGACGACCGTAACAAGGTCTCCTTGTTCTATAACCGGCGCGTCGACCGGCCCAACGAGGTTGATATCCGGATTTTTCCAAAATATGACGACGCCGAGATCATCAAAATCGGTAATCCCGCGCTCAAACCGCAGTTCACCAATTCTTGGGAGGCGGGCTACAAAACGAGCTGGACCAAAGGTTCGCTGTACGCGGCCCTGTATCACAAGCAGATCAACGGCACGATTACACGAATCGGCACGACTGTTCCCGGGAGCACCCTGATCTACAACATTTTCCAGAATGCGGGTAAAAGTTATAATGCGGGCGGTGAGCTGGTGTGGCAGCAGGACCTGGCTTCGTGGTTTGCATTGAACGTCAACGGAAACATTTACAAAAACACCATCAATGCGTTTGCCGTAGAAAACCTGTACCCGATCAGTTCGGTTTACCGGGCCGGCAAGCAGACGCTGACCTCCGGGAGCGCCAAAGTAAACGCGTTGCTGAAAGGTAAAAAGGCCGAATTGCAGATCGCTGCCATCTATCAGGCACCCGATATCGTGCCGCAAGGCAGGACCGGCTACCGCTTCTCCGTTGACGCGGGCGCCAAACGACAACTACCCAAAGGGGAAGTTTTCATCAACGCGACCGATCTCTTCGGCACGCTGGTGATCCGAAAGCAGGTTACCGGAGACGGCTTCCACTACACCAGTCGCGACTACCACGAAACCCAGGTAGTGCGGGTGGGGTATGGTTATAAATTTTGAATGACTGAATGACTGAATGTGTGAATGAGCCGCCGTGGAACGGGGAATGACTGAATGACTGAATGACTGAATGTGTGAATGTGTGAATGTGTGAATGAGCCGCCGACGAAAGGGGAATGATTTGATTACTGAATGAATGAATGAGTGAATTATTGAAA
>CBFGMV010000028.1:0-88511 GCA_965649915.1 uncultured Dyadobacter sp. | reverse complement strand
TCTGTATGCGTGACTTATTGACTGACGGACTGTCCGGGGCGCGTGGGCGATTCGCCGTCTGGGAACGCGCCGTAGTGGAACTGGAATGACCGAATGATTGAATGACTGAATGTGGAATAACCAATCGCGTAGCGATGTAACATTGGCAGAAAGCCCAAAGGTTAGACCTTTTTCAAATCCCATTAGGGATGTAACAGCAAGTATGATCATCGATCCAAAGCCCTGCTGTTACATGCCCAGCGGCATTTTCGAAACATTGTAGCTGTCTCGGACATTGTTGTTGCATGCCCAAGGGCATTTGCCGGGAGTGGGGATTGTGGCTAATTGCTACCGATGTTACATGCCTGACGGCATTTTTTACCACGGTGATGCCGAAACCGTTCCATGATCGCCCGTTCCACAGCACCTCATCGCTTGCTGACCCGGTCACACATTCCGTTCCACGGCGGCCCGTTCCGCGGCGGCTCATCGCTCCGGCGACCCGGTCAGTCATTCAATCATTCAATCATTCAATCATTCAGTCATTCAGTCATTCAAAATTCAAAATTCCCAGTTCCACTGCGGCTCATTCACTCATTCAAAAAAGCACCGCCCGCTTCGACACGTACACCGTGCCGTTGGGGGCGTTGCAGTATTTGAAATCTTCTCCTTCACCGCAAATAGGCGCGGAGCCGGCTACGTACAGCCGTGATTGGGGATCGAAATAGACGTTGATAAACTGGTGATGAGCAGGCAGGGATATTTTTCGGCCACTTTCCGATTTGATGCCGACCGTCCGGAGATAGCTCCCGCTTTGGACGATATCGATCCCGAATGCGATGCCATTTCCGGAGTAAGCATAATTGATGGGCACTTTCCAGTTATCCATGGCCGCTCTGCGGCGGACACGCTCCCAGGTCAGGCCATGATCGGTGCTGAACGAAGAAGGCTGGCCTGCGAAATAGTTTCCGAGCGCGTCACCGCTGCCATACTGACTCTCCATTGCAAAAAGTGTATCCTGCTGTTCCATAAAACCGAAGAGACCGACCCGCGCATCGTAGTTGGTGGTCGTCCAGTTTTTTCCCTGATCCGTGGTAATGTAAATCTTAAAGCCGGTCGTGATGACCAGCGTATCGTCGATATT
This sequence comes from uncultured Dyadobacter sp., assembly GCA_965649915.1. Taxonomy (GTDB): domain Bacteria; phylum Bacteroidota; class Bacteroidia; order Cytophagales; family Spirosomataceae; genus Dyadobacter. The sequence continues at coordinate 87,388 of CBFGMV010000028.1, read as the reverse complement.
GCCGTGCACCGCTTTGATGTCCCGGTTATCGGGTGCTCTCAGAACGTACCAGTCGGGGTTTTCCGGCACCGGGTCCGGGCTTTCGTCTTTTTTACATGAAATAAGGAGTACAAATGCCGCAAGGATCAGTAGCGTTTGCTTCATGGCTGTCGGGATGGATGTTTTAATGTGAATGATCGGTTACAAGTTACTATTTCTCACCTTCATTTTACAAATGCTTTTAAAAATATAGCCTTGGATAACCGGAAAGATCATGTCGTCTGAAATCTTATTTTACAATCGCGCATGCAACATCCGTCAGGGAGAATTGTCTTTGTAACCGTTATTCGAATTCGAATGGGATTTTGAAATCAAAACTTCGGACCTCATATGCGCACATCTTTTACTACATTTTCACGCCTTCTTTTCTCGCTGCTCTTCGCCGTTCAGTTCGCGCTCAACGGCATGGCACAGTCCAGAATTCCCGCCCTCGACAGCATGGGGCTCCATATGGGCAGGCAAAACTGGAAGGCAGCCATGGAATGGGCGTTAAAAGCCGCTGAAGCGGATCCGAAGGAAAGAAATTGGAGATACCTGAATGCCGCTATTTTTGCCAGCCGCGACAGGAACAGGGAGCTGGCCTTGCATTATGCCACCCTGGTAGTGAATTCAGAGATCATTACCCAGGCGGGTTATCAGAACAATTTTGATTGGCTGCGGGACGATCCGGAATGGCGCGCGCTCATGCACAAGGTGGACGCCCGCAAGGAACAGGAACGGCAGGAAAAGATCAAAGCCAGCTTACCTTTTCGTGCCTATCAGCAGGAGCTTTCGCTGCAAGCCGCTCAATACGTGGATTCGCTCTCTCAAATCAGGTCTCCGGCTGCACTGTACCAAGCGATCAGGGAGAACCGGCCCGCGCATCAGTATACCCGCTACGGACGGTATGTGTATGCATGGGTCAAACTGGCTGATACCCTTGAATTTCCTTATCTGATCCAGCTCCCATCAAATTTCGACCCCGGAAAACAGCATCCGTTGGTCGTCGTGCTTCACGGCGCCGTGGGACGCCAATCCAAGATCCCGGATGTGCCCGACAGTACGACTGCCCACGTCCCGTTCGGAAAGATGTTTATGCAAAAGGCCGGTGAATCGGGCTTTATCGCTGTTTTTCCCAACAGCAACAAACAATACAACTGGATGATGCCCGATGACGGCTTTGGCCTTGTACCCGAGCTGGTGCGGCAGGTCAAGCATTTATATTCCATCGACGATAGCCGGGTTTATGTTACGGGTCATTCCAATGGTGCGACCGGCGCATTTTCCTATCTCATGAAGCAGCCGGGTCTTTTTGCCGGCTTTTCCGGGCTGAACAACCGTCCGCAGGTGCGCACCGGAGGTACGTTTTTCAGAAATGCAGTAAACCGCTCCTTTTACAACGTGGCGACCGACTATGATTACTATTTTCCACTGGAAGGACACAGAGCGGTAACCGGCCTGGCTCAAAAGTTGGGTATTGACTGGCAAAATCAGGAAATAACCGGGCACCGGTCACATGGCTATCTGATGAATGCAAAGGATAGCACAGCGCATCAGGTGTACGGGCAGCTTTTTGACTACATGTCAGCTCAAACGCGTAACCCATTCAGAAACAGCTTGTATTGGGAGTGCGATGATACAAAACACGGCCGCTGTGATTGGCTGGAAATTGTTAAACTCGACACCGCCATGCGGGCGGCCACCTGGCAAAGCCCCGTGAACGCTGTTGTGACGGGCTGGCGCGATATGATGAAACCCGAGGTAATGCTGGATAGCACTTCCCAGGCTTTTGAGTTTCCAAGACAATCCGGGGCGGTACAGGCAACGTATGCCGGCAACCGTTTCGAATTAAAAACATCCCGGGTCGGAAAAATCAGGATCTATTTGTCCCCGGAAATGATTGATTTGAAGCAAAATGTAAGGGTAGTTATCAATGGCCGGACCGTTTTCAATGGCCCGGTCGAAATGGACCGGGCTTTTATACTCAATCAGTACCGGCGGGAAATGGACCAGCAGGCAGTTTGGGTCAACGCATTGGAGTTGACGGTTCCTTAATGCATTGTTTAGTTTTTTACAAATCGCGCCCCATTGCGTTACTCCGACGTCAGTCTTTGCAGGTCCGAAACCGAGAGCCGGTAATGGAGCTGGGCTGCCAGTAGATCGGCTTCGGCCTTCGCGAGCAGCGACCGGGTATTGAGCATATCGGCTTGCAGGTTCAGCCCTGATGTTTGTTTGTCGGTCTGTACTTTCAGTTCTTCCTTTCGGTAATGCACCGCCTTTTCGGCCACTGCGATCAATGCTGTGGCCTGGCTTAATTTGCGGTGTGCTTTGGATACATCGTTTTTTACCTGTTCCTGCGTGTGCGCCACCTGTTCCCGCGCCTGTTGGCGAAGCAGCTCCCGTTGCCGGATCACCTGTTTGTTGGCGACAAGGTCCTGAATATTCCATTTGAACTGCGCGCCAACGAACGGGTTGTTGGTCGGATAGAGGAGGTTGCCGGTCTGGTAGGAGTAACCTGCTACGAGTCCGATGTCCGGCCGGTTGCTTTGCGATGCGGCTTTGATAGCCTGTTCCGTTTTCACGACAGTCAGGTTAGCGATCTGAATGTCTGCGTTTCCGGCGGATGCATTGGCCAGATAGCTGTCCAGCGTTGCGGGAGGGGCAGTGATGGCCGCAACGGGCGATAAAGAAAGGCTATCGGCCTGAATGCCGGTGAGCTGTTTGAGATCGGCCGTATAATCTTCTGTCTGAATGTTCAGTTTTAAAAGATTTTGCTCCTCGTCGGCGATGCTCGCCTGTAATCCTGCTTTGTTGACGTCGATCGTCTTGCCGGACAGCAATGCGCTTTCGACATCATAAAGCCGCATTTGCGCAAACTGTATCTTGGCCCGTGCCTCTTCTTTCTGTTTTTCGGCAATCAGCAATCCATAATACAACTTTTCGATAGCCTGCCGGATCTGCAATGACGCTTTAAGCTGCTCTTTACGCGCAAGTTCAGCGTCGGTGGTGGCGATGGCAATCCCGGTATTGATCTTTCCCAACTGGGTAATGGGCTGATAAACCGTCACACCCGCATTGAAATTGTGGTGCTTACCCAATGCGAACGTCTTTTCTTCATTAGGCAGCGCAATGGAAGTACCGCCCAGCGGGAGCGCGCCAAACGAGCCCTGCGGGATGACCAGTGACCCGAGATTGGCATTGTACTGGTAGGCCGAATTGACGGTCGCAATGGGGTAACGTTTGATTTTATCCTCCGCGATTTTGGCTTCCTTTTCAGTGACCTGGAGTTTTCTCACATTGAGCAGATGATTGTTCTGCAGAGCGAGGTCTACCGCCTGTTCGAGCGTAACCGGCTGCGTTTGTTGTGCATATGCGGCTGTCGCGGATGCGAGCAGGACCAGTAGGGGGAGCAATGACTTAGTTTTCATGGTGTTCAGCAACAGGTGTTACCATCAGATCTTTTTTGTCGTGCGGTTTGATCATCGCGATGTACAGCACAGGCACGGTGAGCAGTGCCATGACCATCGACCAGATCACGCCGACGGCGATCACACTGGCCAGCGGGCTCCACATTGGCGAGCCGGAAAGGATCATCGGCAGCACGCCGATCGCCGCAGCCATGGCGGTCAGGAAGATCGGCCGGAGGCGCCGCTTGCCCGATTCAATCGCGGCTGTGCGGATATCCATCCCGTGTCCCAATAGTTCATTGGTATGATCGACCAGGATAATCGCGTTTCGGACGACGATACCGGACAGGCTGATCAGTCCCACGAATGCGGTGAAACCGAAGTTGTTATGGGTAATGTAAAGCCCGATCAATGCACCGAAAAGGCTAAGCGGAATGGTGAGCATCACGAGCGCGGCTTCTTTCAGACTCCTGAACTGGAACAGCAGGATGAAGAAGATGAGCACCAGGCTGATGGCCAGCACGACCATCATCTGGCTGAATGTCTCGTTCTTGTTGAACTGCTCGCCGCCGTACTCGATCCGGTATCCGGCGGGCAGGGGCAGTTCGGCGATCTTCGAACGAACTTCTTTCACCAGGTCTGCGGGCAGCACGTCACCTTCCGTTTCACTGAGTACGGTAAGCGTCCTCACGCCGTTGCGATGCATGATCTTGCCCGTTTGCCATTGTGGTTTCAGTTCGGCGATCTGTCGCAAAGGAACGCTCGCGTCTGTTACGGGTGATGCCAGGTAGATGTTTTCAAGATTATCGGACGATTGCCTGTTACGCTCGTCGAGCCTGAAAACAATGTCGAGCGGATTATTGCCTTCATACATAGTCGAAATGGGCGCTCCGTTGAAGCCTGTGTACACCATTTGCGAAATGCTGCCTGTCGTGAACCCGAGCCGGTTGGCCTCGTCTTTCAGCTGAATGCTGATTCCATAATAATCTTCCCGGAAATCGGGACGGACCATCGCACTGCCTTTTGCATTTTTAAGGATCTCCTGAACCTGCGTGCCGATGGCTTTCAGCCGGCCGATATCGTCGCCCACAATGCGGACTTCGACCGGCGATTTGTAGGGTGAGCCCTGCTGCATCAGTTTCACCTGCGGCGAACCTTCCGGGATCAGGGCAGCTACTTTTCCTTCCAGTTCGTGTGCGAATTCTTCCGCCGTTTTGTCGTCCGTCGTGTTGATCAGGATCTGGGCATAATTCGTTACGGGCACTTCCGGAGAGAAGTTGTAGTAAAAACGGGGGGCGCTGGTACCGGTAAAGGTGGCATAGGAAGTCACGCGCGGGTCTCCTTTGACCAGTTTTTCGGCTTTGAGAATCGCCTGGCTGGTTTTATCCAGTTTGGTACCGGTGGGCATCCAGAGTTCTACCACGAACTGGTTACGTTCCGCGGCGGGAAAGAATTTCTGTTTGATACCCTGATACACAAACAGCGATAGCACGATGGTCAGGAGACTAACCCCGATGGTCAATGCAGAATGGCGCACACACCATTCCAGGGCGCTGTTGTAGCCGTTCTGCATGCGGTCCAGGAGCGATATGCGCTTCTTTTTGTTGGTTTCTTCCGCGCTGTGGTCGTGAAGGCCCTTCTTAATGAATGTATAGCAAAGCAAAGGCGTCAGGATCATGGCGACGATGAACGAGGCTGCCAATGCGATGGCTACCGTTACCGGTAATGCGTGGATGAATTCTCCCACCGAGCCGGTCAGGATCACCATGGGCATAAAGGATGCGATAATCGTAACGGTGGCGGCAAGTACCGGAACAACCAGGTCCGTGGCGCTCCGCCAGGCCGCTGTCCAGCGCTCTACGCCCTCATCAAGGAGCTCCACATAGTTGTCGGCGATGACAATGGCGTCATCCACCACCATTCCGAGCACAACGATCAGTGCGGCCAGCGATACCTGGTGCAGCTCGATGCCGAATGCATTCAGCAACGCGAAGGTTACCGCAATGGTCATGGGAATCGCCATCGCAGCCACCGCGGCAATCCGGATCGGAAGCAGCAGGATTACCACGATAACAACCGAGAAGATGGCCAGAAAGAACTCATGGATGAAATGGCTGATATTTTCGTCCACCAGTTTCGGTTGGTTCACAATGGTCGTAAGCGTCACGTCCGACGGAAGCAGACGTTCGGTTTCGGCTAGTTTGGCGGTCACTTCTTCTCCGAACTTTACAATATTGTTGCCCTCTTGCATCTGGATGGCAAGCATCATGGCATTGTTGCCATTCACCGTGGTTTTGCTGGTTGGTTCGGCATACTGGCGTGTAACGTCGGCGATGTCGCCCAGCCGCACCAGCTCTCCCGTTCTGGATGCACCTACGATCTGGTTGGCAATTTCATTCTCGGTGTTATAATACCCCGACGTATAAAGCGGCGTCTGGCTTGTCGCCGTTTTGATGTCGCCGGTCGGGCTGATGACGTTTTGCGATTGCAGCAACTGCACGACCTGCGACAGTTTTACATTGTACTGCGACAGTTTTTCCGAACTGGAAGTGACCGTGATCTGCTCTTTTTGTTCACCAATCCGTTTGATTTTCGAAACGGATTTTACCGTACGCAGGTTGTCTTCCAGCTTCTGGGTGTAGTCTTTAAGCTGGGCATAAGTAGCCTTATCGCTCTCGATACCGATCACCAGCGCCTCTGTATCCCCGAAATCGGAATTGACAATGGGGCCTCGGACGCCTTTGGGAAAGTCGACGGTTTTGGCGACCAGCAGCTGGTGTCGCAGTTTACTCCAGAAGACATCCGGATTTTTGACATTTTCGCCCAGTTCTACATTGACAACCACCATACCGTCCTGAGTGGTAGAGTAGGTCTTGTCCTTCCGGATTTCCTCAAACTGGAAAAGGTATTGTTCGAGTTTTTTAGTCACCTGGTCTTCCACCTGTGCGGAGTTGGCACCGGGGAAATAGGCGAGCACGAGGCCCTGCCGGACGGTAATTTTCGGCTCTTCCCGCCGAGGCATATTCAGCAGCGAATAAACGCCTGTCGCAAAGACCAGCAGCAATACCGACAGCGTCACCTGCGGATATTTCAGGGATGATTTGACAAAGTTCATAGCGCAGCTTATTGGGTGATGGAAATAGACGTTCCGTCGGTCAGTTTGTTCTGGCCGCCTGTTACGACGCGTTCATTTTCGGTGATGCCCGATGTGATCTCGATCTGGTTGTCGGTGAGCTGTCCGATGCTTACCTTTCTTTTTAATGCAATCCTGCGCCTGGGATCGGCTACGAAAACGTAGCTCTGATTGTCCTGGTCATGCAGAACGGCTTCGGTAGGCAGTACCAATGCTTTTTTAGACTGATTGGAGGCAAGCGTCACTTCGGCGATCATTCCCGGGCGGATCAGAAGTTTGGGATTGGGGAGCGAAATCTTGATGGTAAATGCCCGTGACGCCGCATCGGCAGCGGAGCCGACCTCCGTCACTTTTCCGGTGAAAGTTTCGCTCAGCGATGAAACCAGCACTTTGGCTTCCTGCCCCAGTTTGATATTATGCAACTCACTTTCCGGGATATACGCATTGACTTTCACCGTGCGGATGTCCGAAACCACGAACAGCGGTGTGCCGGTCCCGACGATCTCTCCGACCTCGGTCAGCTTTTTCAGCATCACCCCGCTGATGGGTGCATATAGTTTGGTGTCCGAAAGGTTTTTCGCGTGCAGTTTCTCCTGCGCACGGGCTTGTTGTAGCCCGAAACCGACTTTGGCAAAATCGCTTTCACTGAGGCTGCGGCGGTCGTGCATCACTTTCAGGCGGTCGTACTCGTCCTGCACCTGCGCGACCTGCACATCGGCGATTTCCTTGGCGATACTGTAACTGGCCGGGTCGAGGCTCGATAGCAGCTGGCCTTGTCTGACAAGCTGCCCTTCCGACGCGGAAATGTAATTGATCTTGCCGGCTACCATAAATCCGAGCCGGACGGTCTTGTTGCCTTCGATGTTGCCGCTGACCGAAATACGGTTATTGGCAGAAATGTTCCGGGCTTGTTCCGTAACCACGGGAACGGGTTTTTCGACCGATTTGGCCTGGTCTTTGGGTTTGTTGCAGCCGGTGACAACCGCAAGAGGCAGAAGAAGATAGATGAGATTGCTTTTCATAATGGACGACCGTTAGGTTAAAATCCTGGCGCAAAATTGGCGCCGTTTGATGGCAATGCTTTTGATCTAGATCAAAAAGTAACCTAAGATCGAAATTTTGTCAAACTTTTCCCGCCCGGATTCGGCTCAGCGTCTCCTGCGTGATGCCCAGATAGGAAGCGATGTGGCCGAGCGGTACACGCAGCATGATGTCCGGGAATTTTTCCAACATGGAATTGTAGCGTTCCTGCGCCGACTGGAACTGGATCGAGTACAGCTTGTCCGAAAAAGTCTTCACAGCACTGATCATCACGATGCGGCTCAGTTTCTGTAATGCATTCGACTCGTCGATGAATTTTTCCAGATCCTGATACAGGATTGTTCTCACCATACTGTTTTCCATGATTTCGGCTCCATATGGAGAAGGGTTGTTGAAAAAGACGCTCTCGATGGACACGAAGAAGGTGCCGCCGGGAATGAAAGAATGGGTGATGTCTTTGCCGTCTTTAATATAGTAAGTGCGGGCGATGCCTTTTTCAATGTAGAATACTTTCTGCGAAAAATTATCGGGAGAGAGCAGCCGATGACCTTTGGGTAATTCCTCATTTTTAAAAGCCATCAGGACTTTGGCTTCCATTTCAGAGGAAAGTAAAATGTGCTGTTTTACAAATTGAAGCAATTCCATATCGATACGTGCCTGACATCCCGGATGCGGGCGGCGGTCCTAACATAACTATTTCTGTGCAATTACCTGCTCGCCATCGCCGGATTTAGCCTTGCTTTCGCCGCGTTTAAAGTCAAACCGCCCTTACGTATAGTGAGTTGACCGCTAAGTAACTGAATCCACTAGTTTTGAAATGTCAAACGACTACTACACAATTTCTTAACAACATCAGTTCATGAAAACTTTTAGATTACTATCCATCCTGTCCATTCTATGCCTCACTATCCTGACCGCATGCAGTAAAAAAAGCGATGACGTCGATCCTGATCCGGCGACGGGTGCGGCCGGCTTCAAGGTGAAAGTGGATGGGAAGGATTACGCATCTGACTTTTCCTACGCCCTGGCTACATTCCCCGGAAAGGACGGATACTACGCTATTTACGGGATGAATAGTAAAACGAGCGATATCGTCGCCATCGCATTGCCCAACACGGTAAGCGAAGGTACTTTTCCGATCAATACAGTCAATTTTGCCATGATGACACTCGACAAACAGGACTTTTCGACGATTAATGGAGGCGAAGGCACCATTACGATCAGCAAAAAATCTGCTACCAATCTTCAGGGAACATTCAGCTTCACTGCCGTAGACGCGACCGGCACACTCAAACGCACACTGACGGAAGGTAGCTTCAACGTCGGCGTCCGTTGATATCGTCTCTTTCCGTCACCATCATTTCGCAGTTGATTTAGTCAATTCACCAGCGCTATCTCTTACATTATGAATGCTTTTACAGGATTAAGCCACCAGGACCTCACGACGATCGGCACTCGTCCCGCGCATATTTCAGTGCATCACATGGGCCGGACCGTCAGCATCGGTATCGATCACATCACACTATTCGAAGGGGATGGAAATTACACTTACGTATACACACATACAGGAACGAAATACCTGATATGTAAAACGCTTAAATCCCTGGCGATAAGGCTGAATAGTAATTTTATCCGCGTGCACAAGTCATTCCTGATCAATTCGGATTATGTGGTCGGTTGTGCGGAGGATGGGCGGGCGCTTAAAATGCGTTGTGGAAATGAAGCGGTCGTAAGCAGGCGGAAAACGAAGGAGATCATCGAACTGTTCGGGGCACGGCCAGTCAGCGCATAGGTTAAGTGGGGGGTGTGAATGGGACCCGGAGGTTGGCAATGCCGACACTCCGGGTTTGTTTTTTAATGGGTCAGTGTACCAGATCGCGCTCGCGGATGAGGTGCACGAGCGCTTCCGAAATCCGCTCGTGGCCGGACGCATTGATGTGCCCGTCGATCGGGTAGTAATGCTTCGCCGATAGCAGGTTGTGGACGGGCAGGAAAAACAAATGCGGATCGCCGGTTCTGCGGGCCTCCGCTTCAAAAGCTTCCATGATGTCGGGTTGGATCGGCAGGCCATCCAGGTGCGTCACGATGATATTTCCCTGATAGAATTTTCTGATCTTCGCCAGGGACTTGAAAAAATATTCCGTGTGGATTTGGAGCTCCGCAGCTGTTTTTCTCGCGGGAGGAGTGGCCGGGGGCAGTGGTTTTCCCTGGATCCAGGCTTGCAATGCGCCCCCGATCTCGTCGGTTACCGCCAGGGGGCTGGTCCAGATGCGTTTCAGAAGATCTTTCTCCCGAACGAAGAAATAGGTGAACCGCATGGGAAAATACGTTTCATTGATCCGGTTGAAAACCGCGGTGTTTTCAAACTTTTCTGCTGTCAGCAACTGGCCCTGCGCGTTCGGCTCGTTGCGCGCCTCGTTTTCCTCGCGATCATTTTCACAGTATTGCAACACAACCAGCTGACAGGAGTCCCTTTTGATTTTGGAAAAAAGAACCATCTCGCGGAATGTGCCGTAGGATGAAATGCCGGCATTCAATGTCTTGATCCCCAGTTTTTTTCCGGTAAGGTCGGCGTACGTCCGGTCCTGGTCGATGCCCCAGCCCATGGTAAAAGAGTCCCCCAGGAAGACGAGCTTGGGCTGATCCATCGAATCCTCATCATCGCGCAGGCCGAAGCTATTGATGCGGAACATGTTTTCGTATTCCAAACCGGAATGCACATGTTCGCTACCCGGACGGAGCACATAGCCGAGATCCGGCGAAAAGCTACTGAAATGGCCGTTAAACTGGATCACATCCCGGTAGTTGACCCACTGGCGGAGCACACCGGTCGCATGGTAATCCGCAGCTTCATTGACCCTGATGGTATGGCTGATGTAGCAAAAAGCCAGTAATTCCAGCCCGGCAGGTACCAGCAATGCCGACCAGAACGGCAGTTTCAAAAGACGCGCTACTCCCAGAAAGAGCAGTACAAAGGCAATCGGCACTAACGCTTTGAAGATCAGGATGGTGGAAATGTAGTGTGTGAAAAGCTGCCATCGATAAATGGTAATGGCCAGCAGGAGATAACCCGAAAAGGCGGTTATCAGCCCGATTTGTCTTTGCGTCATAGAGTAAGTGTATGGTTTACGTGGCGAATTTAGGTTGTTGCCTGTAAACACAACGAACGACAGCGTTACTATTTTCTTAATATTGTTAAATTATTTATTAAATATTTTATAAATAATTGATTATCTGGCTAATAGCAACCTTTTTAAAGTCAAAAGCAGGTTACACTTGCGCATAACCTGCTTTTGGTATAATAGGAGATGAAAAACTTATTTCAGTGCCTGGCGTATCGCAGCACCGGCTTGCAATAGAGCGCCCTGTACGGCGGGAACGGCCGCCAATGGGTTCAATAGGCCGTAGTCGTGGATAAGGCCCTGGTAGCGCACCAGTGTGGTTTGAACACCGGCTGCTTCGAGCTTGCGGGCATATGCTTCGCCTTCATCGCGCAGTACGTCGTTCTCGGCGGTTTGCACCAGCGCGGGGGGCAGGTCTTTCAATTGGTCGGTAGTTGCTTGCAACGGGGATGCGTAGCGGTGTTTTCTGTCTTCGGCGTTGGTGGTATAGTTGTCCCAGAACCATTTCATCATGTTTTTGGTCAGGAAGCGGCCTTCGGCGAACTGGTTGTACGATGCCGTTTCGAAATTCGCGTCGGTTACGGGCCATAGCAGCACCTGCAACTTGATTTCGGGTCCTTGTTTGTCTTTGGCCATCAATGCGGTCACGGCAGCCATGTCGCCGCCTACGCTGTTACCGGCGACGGCGAGTCTGGTACCATCCACATGGATTTCGTCGCCATGTGCGGCTACCCATTTGGTGGCGGCATAAATTTCGTTGATCGCAACCGGGTATTGGGCTTCGGGTGAGGGGGTGTAGTTCACAAACACCGCGGCTGCACCTGAGTAAACCACCAGGTCACGGACAATGCGTTGGTGGGTAGGAAAATCACCGAGTACCCAGCCGCCACCGTGGATGAAAATGAACACCGGAAGCTTTTCAGTCGCGCCGGCCGGTTTTACGATATCCAGTTTCACGGTAATGCCGTCCTGGGTGATGGTTTTTTCGCTCGTTTCGACGCCCGACAAATCCACTTCTACGGAGTTTTGCGCTCCCACGAGCACGTTACGCGCATCGGCGGGTGAGAGTTGTTCCAGTGGTGTACCGCCGCCGCTGTTGAGGGCGTTCAGAAATGTTTTCACATCCTCAAAAATGGCAGGATCGTTGGCTGGGTCGATGATATTAGGAGTTTCCATGTTATTGAAAGGTTTTGAGATTTAATATTTGTTTCGTTTTGTGCTGCTTGATTTGATATGACAAAACTAGGCCAGCCGGGAACGCCAAACATTAACCTAGGTTAAGAAATTGCATTAATTCTTACCGGCTCTGGTTTTCTCCCAGCCGTTTCACAATCCACGGTAAGGTCAGCCCTTGCCCAATCAGCGTAAAGAGCACCACCGCGACTGAAATGAATATGATCGCATCGCGCATGGGGAATGGCGAGCCGTCGTGCAGGTGGGTGGGCAGACCGATGGCAATGGCCAGGGACACGATGCCGCGCATGCCCGACCAGCTGATGATCAGGCTGTTTTTTACGTCCAGCAGCGCGTTTTCGCTGATTCTCCCCCGACCGCTTTCGAACCCCTTCTGAAGGTTTGCCCTTTGCCAGAAAACCCGCACCATCCGGAGCGCCAGCGCGATGATGGTGATAATCAGCGCGTAGCCGACGTAGGGAATCAGCTGATCGCTGCTGATGTTCTTGATCACATAGGGGAATTGTAGTCCTATTAATATAAAAATAAGCCCGTTGAGCAGGAATATGACGATCTCCCAGATCGTTTTGGACTGTTGTTTGAGCCGTTCGGGGAAGATTTTCTTGCTGAAATCGGCAATGCCCAGGCCCAGGATCACGACGGCGATCACACCCGACACTTCCAGCTCTTCCGCCACCCGGTAGGCGACGAACGGCATCAGCAGCATCATGCCGATGGTAGCCTGTGCATTGTTGTGAATGCGGAGGATGATCGCGCCCAGGACGCGCCCGATCACCAGCCCGACGATGGCGCCGCCCAGCAGGAGTACCGCGAACTCGGCGGAGGCTTTCCAGAAAATAAAGGCGGAACCTGTTACAGCCGCGACCGAAAACCGGTAAGCGACCAGGGCCGATGCGTCGTTGACCAGGCTTTCGCCTTCGAGTATCGTATTCGTTTTGGACGAAAGGCCCAGTCCTTTGGTAATGCTCATGGCCGCCACGGCGTCAGTAGCGGATAATATCGAACCCAATACAAATGCCAGCGGCCAGGTCATGCCGGGAATCAGGTAGTAGGCAGCGGCGGCAATGCCCGAGGCCGTGATGAAAACCAGCGAAATGGCCAGTGTGCCAATGGTGTTGATGTTTGTCCTGAAATCCTGGAAGTTGATATTGAATGCGGCGTCGTACAGCAATGGTGGCAGGAAGATAAGAAAAACGACTTCGGGGTTGAGGTCAATCGCGGGCAGTGTAGGAATAAAGCCGATGGCAATGCCGGCGGTGATGAGCAGGACCGGGTAGGGGATCCTGATTCTGTCGGCCACAGCGGACAGGCCGATCATAATGGCTAAAATAAAAATGACGATACTGTAATTCTCCATGCGTTGGCGTATTCAAATGGTAGGTAACCCGCATTTTTGCTGCTGCCCAAATCTAGTCATGATTATGACAGGAAGGGTTGTGGGCTGGAAAAAAAGGCGGTGACGGTTTTGTTCTATTTTACCGGACGGGCTGGTGATAGTTTTGCTTTACACTAAAAAACAAAAACGATGATAGCCATTACAGGAGCCAGCGGAAATCTGGGCAAAACAACCCTTTCATTTCTTTTACAAAAAACACAACCCCAAAATATCGTGGCGGTGGTGCGGGACGCGGCAAAACTGGCGGAGTACGCCGGTTCAGGAATTCATATCCGTGTGGCCGACTACGACGATCCCGCCTCGCTCGAAAAAGCCCTCGCCGGGGTCGACAGGCTGTTGCAGGTATCGGCGTCGGTTACCGGCGTTCAGGCGATGGCGCAGGAAAGCCAGGTAGTGCTCGCCGCTGTGAAATCCGGAGTCAAGGAAGTGGTGTATACCAGCACCCTTCATCCCGTGGAGACGGCGCATTTCCAGGCGGCACACATTTGCCGGAGCACGGAGGAGCTTATTAAAAAGAGTGTAATGCGCTATGTTTTTTTTCGCAACAGCATGTACCAGGAGACCATCCCCCTATTTATAGGAAGCGGAATGGAGGACGGGCGCATCTTTTATCCGTCGGGGGCGGGTAAAGTGAGCTTTGTTTCCCGCGCCGACATTGCCGAGGCCCTGGCCACGGTACTGGCAGGCGATGCATTGGACAACCGGGTGTTCGGCATCACGGGTCCCGGCGCATGGAGCTTCGGGGATATCGCACGCGCATTGCAGGATATCGCCGGATTTGCCGATGCAGCCCACACCGACATTTCCGCGGAAGATTACCGGAAAGGTTTGCTGGGTTTCGGAATGGGAGAGGAAGAAGCAGCTTTCTACGGTAGCATGGCCGACAGCATCCGTGCGGGCGAATTTGAAGAAACCGATTCCGCATTGGAAACGCTGCTGGGCAGGAAACCGCTCGGCGTGGACGATTATCTCCGCAGCCTTTATTGAAAATTCCCTCTCTTTTTCCCGAACTTGGTTAATTATTAAGGATATTTGGATAAAACAGGTCAAGCCAGAACAACCGGATTTGCCGGAAAGCCATGAAATACCATCAGTTTTCACCTCCGCCGCATTTGCAGGAACACGTCCGGTATTTCTGGGCCCTGGAAAGCAGCGGGCAGCCCGATACGCCTGTCCATTTCGTGACCATCGCCGATGGCTCTCCGGGAATCATCTTTCAGCAAACGACCGGCGGAGCCTCATTTCAGGGCGACAAGCAGCTGGCGCCGGCTTTTCTTTACGGACAAACCACCGGCCATTCGCGCATTGTGTCTCCCGCCAATTTCAGCACTGTCGGAGTATACTTTTACCCGCAGGCATTGAAATCCGTTTTTGGAATGGATTCGCAGGAACTGACGGACGACTGCGTCGACCTGGACCTTTTCCTGAACGGGACGCGGCTCCGGGAACGGTTGGAGGAGGAAACTACCGTGGAGGCAAAGGTAAGGGTACTGTCGGCCTGCCTCTGGGAGCAGATTTGCAAACACGACGGCGCTTTACAGGCGGCCACCCGATACGCATTGCAGCGGCTGATACAATCTCAGGGAAATATTTCGATGAAAGAGCTCCGTACGGAATTGCAGGTTTCGGAGCGGACGCTGGAAAGGCGTTTCCAGGAAGGGATAGGGCTTTCGCCGATGCTGTTCGCACGCATTTGCCGCTTCCAGGCATCGCTCAATCAGCTCAGGAGCCAGTCGTACGACAAACTCTCCGACATTGCATTCGAGCAGGAGTACGCCGACCAATCCCATTTTATCCGCAATTTCAAGGAATTCACCGGCTTCACGCCATTTCAGTTTCGGAAAAGCATTACCGAAACTGTTGAGAATTTTCCGGTGGCGATTGTTCACTGATCGCGCTTCGCCAGGCTTGTTAACGTAAGTTTCGCCTCCCTCAGTTTCCACTCAAACCGCGCCGATACCGGATGGTGGTCCGAGAGGGGCTTGCCCGAGGCATTGGAGAATAGCTTCTTTTCCAGTGCATATGCCGCCGGTTTCAGCTCGATAAACGGGCTGCTCCGGAAGAGGATCTTGTCGATCGTTTCGCAGGAATCGGTCAGGGAGAGAATGTCACCCGCTGGCAGCGCATTGCTGCTGGCGGGTAATTTGCCTTTGCAATGCAGATCGACCCAGGCATCGGTAAGTTCGTTTTCCATCAACAACCTGTTTACATTATCCCTCCCGAAACTGTACCTGCCGTTCAGGTCGCCCATGATCACCACCGCTTTGCCGGAGGAATGCAGCCGGATGTAGGCCGACAGCTGTTCCATGTTCCTGCGCCTGGCGAGCGCTGCGCGGGGATGGTTGTACGCGTTGGCATGTACGTTGTAGAAATCGATGAAGCGGTTCTTCGCAATCTCGATGCGCGTGTAGGTAAAACCCTTCGGAGTGAAGCAGTCGGCACCGGTGCAGTCGGTCCAGGGAATTCGCCGGATGCCGCTGACCGGGAACCGCGACAGGGTATTCAGGCCGTCGCCCCGCATGACGGCACCCAGGGTAGGCGTGCGGTATTCGTGGTTGTTGCCCGCGCGGTATAGCTGGTCGTTGTAATTGAAATCTTCCTGCACATGCGCGATGTCGTAGCGGTTGAGCAACCGGCCGATGGCGGCTATGCTTTCTTTCCGGGGCGTCGCGGCGCTTGAAATGACCTGTGGCAGGCCGGCAATGTTGTAAGTGATGACCGAAAAGCTGCCCGTGTCCGCGGAATCGGGGAGGAGGGTGCGGGCTTCGGACCGGGAGGTGATCGGCCGTGGATAAGGGGTGGCGTCGGAGAGGAGAAATAGGATGAACAACCAGGTCGTTGCTTTCAGAAGTCTGTTTTTGTCATTCAGGAAGATGCTCCACATAGGTTGCAGGTTCGTATGCCCAAAACTACCAGCATATTGTGGCCGGGATGATTCCAAATTGTTAACATTACATTATTTTTAGGGAAACTACCATGACAGCCGCAGATCGCGGCTGTGCCGGTCGGCCCGCCGTTTTGGTGTATGTTAACAAATTGGTAAATATCTCCGCTGGCCGGAAATATCGCCTCTGGGCACTTAATTTTGCAAATGGAGCATCCTTTCTACTTGCGTCGACAGCTGTGAAAAACGCCTCGGACAGTCATATTTTTGAAATGATCATCAGCGAAGGCAGCTTACCCGCCTTTGCCGAACTTTTTGAGCGTTACTGGCAGCGGCTTTACGTGAAGGCCTACGCGCGCCTCGAAAACGAAGCCGATGCCAAGGATTGTGTCCAGGAGGTTTTTATGACGATCTGGACCAGGCGTGAGTCACTTACTTTGCCGCTTTCGGTGGCCGGTTACCTTCATACCGCCATCAGAAACAGGGTTTTCAACCTGTTTCACGCACGGATGACCGATCAGAAGCACCTCCTTGCCTATGCGCACGAAACGCAGTTTCATGAAGAGCCCGATAACTATTCCGACGGGTTCGAAGAACTTGCATTACTGATCGAAAAGGAGATCGCCTACATGCCCGAACAAATGCGGAGGATCTACCTGCTGAGCCGGGAGCAACACATGACCGGCGTCGAAATCGCCGAACACCTCGCATTATCTCACCAGACTGTCCGCAACCAGATCAGCAATGCCCTGCGGCGGATCAAGGAACGCGTCGAGCGTTACCGTAATTCCTGAATTTTTTTTCAACTGCATCTGGTACAACCACCGTTCCGGTTTGTCTTGGGATAAACAAGGCACAAAAAGTGGACAGGCAACGACTGGCATTTTTATTGGAAAAACAACAAACCGGGACCTGCACGGCCGACGAACTCGCCGAGCTGGCTGCCTGGTACGACTCCTTTTCCCCTAGGGAGTGGGACATTGAAATGGAGCTGGAACTTGAACCCGGCACCGCTGCCCGCATCGGAGGCGAAATCCGGGATGCATTGCCGGGTTTTCCCGAGACCGATCCTGTATTATCCGAGCCGGCATCGCCACGGATACGGCCGGTGCGCTGGATGCGGATGGCGGCGGCTGTGTTCCTCGCATTGTTGATCGCCGGCGGTGTATGGTGGCAGCAGCGACCTTCCGACAATGGCTATGCCGTGATCTCGACCAGCGACCGGCTTGCAAAAGTGGTATTGCCCGACAGTTCGGCGGTGTGGGTGAAGCCTGGCTCGACGCTGAGGTATGTCAGGGATTTTGAGGGAAAAACACGGGAAGTTTACCTCAATGGCGAAGCATTCTTCGATGTATCGCATGATGCATCCAGGCCTTTCATTGTGCACACAACCGATCTGAAAATCAGGGTGCTGGGTACAACCTTCAATGTGAAATCCTATCCGTCGGACAAAACCGTGGAAGCGACCCTCGTGCGCGGGAAAGTAATGGTGGAAAAGAACCGGCTGGCGGAGTCGGAGGCGGTGATACTGGCACCGAACGAGCGTGCGGTGTACTCCCGGGAGGCCAGGACTATGACCGTCAGCCTGGTCGGAGATGTTCAGGAAATACGGGCGCTGGACCTTTCGGCCCGTGAGCGGCAGAACATGATTTTCGAAGCAGCTCCTTTCAAAGAGGTGTTATCGCGTTTGGAAAGCCGTTTTCAGGTTAAAATCCATATTGACAACCGGCAGGGCCTAAACTGTCTTTTTACGGCCGATTTCGAAAAGGAGAGCCTGGCAGAAATCCTCGACCTCATTGCACTTTCACATAACGTAACTTATCAGATCAAGGGAAATGAAGTTTTTATCAATGGCAGTATCTGTACGAATGAAGTAAACCCGGACCCACTTATGAAGCACTGAAACGATCCATAAAAAAACGCCGGAAGTGGTGCGAACACTTCTGGCGTTACAAAGCGATGCCGGGAGTGGCAAGCGCTTCTTGAGATGTTTTATCAAAAAACTTTTGAAAGTATGAAAAAAACTCGACACCCGAGCGAGCGGGGCGTGTATTGCCCGGCATTTCCGGGATTCAACGTCCTACAAAACCTGTTACGCCTGTCCATGGTGACATTAATGCTTCTCTTTTTTGGTTCGCTTTTCCAGGTCCAGGCCGGCCCGGGAAGCGCCCAGCCGCAGATATCCATCCTGAAAAACGGTGTTTCAATCAAAGACCTCCTCAAACAGGTCGAGGAACAAAGCCAGTACCGCTTCTTCTACAACCACGCACGGGTCGACGTGTCCGAAAAGGTGAATGTAAACATCAGGGGCGTGTCCGTCACGCGTGCGCTCGACGAGATCTTCCGGAACACCGACATTGGCTATAAAATTACGGGCCGGCAGATCCTGCTCTACAAACGGATGCGCATCCGGCTGGATTCCGTTTCCCTGGACCATCACCGCGACATCCGCAGTGACGTGGTCGCCGCGGTCTTCGCCGTTTCGGGAAAAGTGACCGGGAGCGGAGGGGAGCCTATTCCCGGTGCTAACGTGGTGCTGAAGGGTACGACCACCGGCACTTCCACGAACGCGGAAGGTAATTTTTCACTGACGATCCCAAGCGGCAGCGGTACATTGATTTTCTCCTTCATCGGGTATGATACGCAGGAAGTTCCGGTGAACGACCGGTCGGTACTGGATGTGGTTTTGAAAGAAAATAACCAGGCATTGAACGAAGTCGTTGTGGTGGGTTACGGCACCCAGAAAAAGGTCAACCTGACCGGTGCATTGTCGACATTGGAAATGAAAACCAAGGAAAATACGCCGCTGACGAACACCAGTCAGGCATTGCACGGCGTGTCGGGATTATGGGTGAACCAGGCCGGCTCCAAACCAGGCGCCGACAATGCGACGATCCGGATCCGGGGTGTCGGGACTACGAATAACAGTAATCCGCTGGTGCTTGTCAACGGAATGGAGTACGATATGAATATGGTGAACCCGAACGATATCGAAACGATCACCGTCCTGAAAGACGCGTCGGCAGCCATCTACGGCTCCCGTGCGGCCAATGGCGTGATCCTGATCACCACCAAGGCAGGAAAAGAGGGCAAAACGCAGATCAACTACAATTTCTCCTACGGCTTCCAGAGCCCTACTCGGATGCCGGACGTGGTGTGGGACCCGATACAGTACATGCAGCTTAAAAACCAGGCATTGCGGAACGAAGGGAAGACCGTCGTGGATTACAGCGACGCGCAGATCGACCAGTACCAGAAGGGAATGGCGACCACTCCGTACGCTTATCCGAACATCAACTGGTTCGACCAGGTAATGCGGAAGGGCAAGCTCAACCAGCACCATTTACAATTTTCGGGCGGATCCGACAAGCTCACTTACAGCCTTGCATTGGGTTACATGAACCAGCGGGGCGTGCTGATCGATAACGACAAGGCCGACCGTTATTCCCTGGACCTGAACCTCTCGGCCAAAGTCACTAAGAACCTCCGGGTAGGGGCCAACCTCATCGGCAGCTACCGTAATTCGCAGGAGCCGGTGGACGGTACTTCTTCCTATTTCGGGTCGCTGATGCGCGTACTGCCCATTTTTACCCCTTACGTGCAGGACGGTCGCTATGGTAATGTGGCATTCAGAACGCCGGGGAGGAATTCCATCGAAAACCCGATGAAACTTGTGAAGGAAGGCCAGCGTACCTATGGCGTACAGCGCCTGCTGACCAAACTCTACGCCGACTACCAACTGCCACACAATCTCAAATACAGTATCAATGTGGGCTTTGATAAGCTGGACAGTCTGGAACGCAGGTTCAACTCGCGGGTGAACACCTACGATCCGCTCACGCTTGCGCCGATGACCTACGGAAATCCCGTTGCCTACAATGCCAGCGCGGACAACCTGAACCTGACGTTCTACCAGACGCTTTCCTGGGACCAGACGCTGGGCGGAAGCCACAACGTGTCGGCCATGATTGGCCAGAGCTACAACGATTTCGACCGGGGCAGGTTCAGTTCCAGTGTAGAGAGCACGCCAGGCAGTTCCTTGACCGATATCGGCGCCGGTTCGCTGAATCCCGCCGTGGGTGGTGCCGTCACGCGCGACAGGCTGGCTTCGTACTTCGGAAGGGTGAACTACGCATTTAAGGAGAAATACCTGCTGGAAGCGGTGCTGCGTTACGACGGTTCGTCCCGCTTCGCAACCGGTAAGCGCTGGGGGCTTTTCCCGGGAATTTCCGGCGGCTGGCGCATCGATCAGGAGGAATTTTTCCGTTTGAAATTCATCAACCTGCTGAAATTGCGCGCTTCCTGGGGCAAGCTGGGTAACCAGTCGGTGCCATTGTACAGTTATCTCAATGTAGTTGCACTCGGTGGCGATTATTCTTTCGGAGGCGTGATCCAGCCCGGTGCCGCGACGACCGCTTATAATGATCCCGCTATCTCCTGGGAAACGACCGCGAACTACAATGCAGGGATCGACCTGGAAGCCTGGTCGGGCAAGCTGGGCGCAGAATTCGATATTTTCACACGCAAAACGACCGGTATACTCCGTCAGGTAGCGATCCCGTCGCAGGTAGGAGCGCTCGCGGGACCTTCGCGGAACATCGGAGCGGTGAATAATGCCGGTTTTGAACTTTCGCTGAGTCACCGCAATCGCATCAGCGAATTCAGGTACGAGCTAAGGGCTGGTTTGAGTTATGTTAAAAATGAAGTGAAAGACCTGCGGGGAGAAACGGTGATCGACGGCCGCAGGATCCTCAAAGAAGGTGCGCCGATCGACGCGTATTACCTCTACCAGGCCGACGGTATTTACCAGACGCAGGATGAGATCAAAAACAGCGCGACCGTCAGCAGCGCCGTCAAACCGGGTTATCTGAGATACAGGGACATCAACAACGATGGCAAGATCAATGGCGACGACCGCATGGTAACCGGCTCCTCGATCCCGAAATGGAATTACAGCTTTGCGATCAACCTGTCGTACAAACGGTTCAGCCTGAATACATTCCTCCAAGGCGTGCAAGGTATCAGCATTTACCCGACCGCCAACCTGGCCTATCCGGTCAACAATGGTGCCGGCCTTACCAAAGAATGGGCCACCGACTCCTGGACGCCGCAGAACACCGGCGCACGCCTGCCGATCCTGACCACGCCGCAGGGCGCGTCCGAGAACTATCAGAACTCGACATTCTGGCTCCGCGACGCCTCTTACCTGCGCGTACAGAACGTGCAGCTGAACTATGCATTCCCCGAACAATGGCTTGGCAAGGCTAAAATCAGCAAGCTGAACATGTTCTTCAACCTTCAAAACTTCTTCACTTTCTCGAAGTACAAAGACTCGGATCCCGAACGGAACATCAGGCAGGATACCCTGTATGACTACCCATTGCTGAAAACAGTAAGTTTTGGTCTGAGCGCTTCATTCTGATATGCCTATGAAAACCTTGAAAAATATACTCTGCATTGCATTGGGCGGATTGCTGATGACCGGTTGCGGTAACGATATCCTCGACACCGATCCCAACGACCGTTATTCGAAAGAAACCTTCTGGACCAGCGAGGCCAATGCCGCCATGGGCCTGAACGGCTGCTATTCGGTGTTGCGCTCGACGGGCGCATTCGGAGGTGTCGCGACGCCTCTCTGGGAAGAAACTGCCACCCCGAACGCCTATAACTATGACAATTCCGGCGGTTGGAACGTGATCGCCTCCGGTACGCAAACCGCCACCAACTCCGGCATTGTGGGGTCCCGCTGGGACGATAGCTACCGGGGCATTGGCCGCTGCAACACCCTGCTTGCACGCATTGACGCCATTCAAATGGCAGATGCGACCAAGAACCGCATGAAGGCGGAGGCGATGTTTTTGCGCGCGCTTTTTTATACCAACCTGGAAATGTATTACGGCGGCGTACCGCTGATCCTCGGCGAGCCCGAGCCGAACGAACAGGCGTCGCTCCCGCGCAACACGCGCGACGAGGTGGTGCAGCAGGTACTGAAAGACCTGGATGCCGCAGCGGCTGCATTGCCGGTTAAATACACCGTGGCAGGGGACGTTGGTCGTGCTACCAAAGGTGCTGCGATGGCATTGAAAGCACGCGTATTGCTGTTCGAGGCGAGTCCGCTGAACAATACCACGGGCGACAAGGCCAAATGGAAGCAGGCGGCCGATGCCGCAAAAGCGGTCATGGAACTGGCTGGTTCCGGCTATGCATTGTTCCCGGATTACCGCAAGCTCTTCCTGCCCCAGAACGACAACAGCGTCGAATCGGTTTTTGATGTGCAGTTCATTACGCCGCAGCAGGGGAGTTCTTTCGACCTCATCGGCCGGCAGTATAATACCAATGCGCCTGTCCGTGACCTGATCGACGCCTATCTCATGAAGGATGGTCTGCCCCGCACCGAATCGCCATTGTACGACGCGGCGAAACCCTACGAGAACCGGGATCCGCGCATGTCCCAGACGATCGTTTACCCTGGCGACACATTTCAGGGCGAGCTCGTAACGCCCGCACGTTTCGTTGTCACTGGCTATGGCACCAAGAAGTACACCGTTTACGACAAAGAGCCCAACAGTAACAACATCCAGGGAGACCGTTCGGAGATCAACTACATGGTGATTCGGTTTGCGGATGTGCTGCTGATGTATGCCGAAGCCCAGAATGAGGCCGCAGGCCCCGATGCCTCTGTGTATGCAGCTCTCAATCAGATCCGGACCCGTGCGGGAATGCCCAAAGTGGCCGAAGGTAAAACACAGGCGGAACTTCGGGAGCTCATTCGTCTCGAACGCAGGATCGAGCTCGCGCAGGAGGGTTTTTATTATAATGACATCCGCCGCTGGAAAACAGCGGAGAAGGTGCTCAATGCGCCCATCCTGACCTTTGACAACAAGACCATCATGACCCGCACCTTCAACCCGGCCCGGGATTACTGGTGGCCGATCCCGGATGTCCAGCGCGACCGCAATCCGAGCCTGGACCAGAACGCAGGATATTAACGGTAAGAATGGCCGGAAATGCAGTTGCTTTCCGGCTGTTTTTGTTGTTTTTATGCAAAAAACGCTTTTGTTAAAACTGACCGATAACCCTTATGACAAATTTTAGAACAGGACGAAAGCTCGCATCCCTCGCGTTTTGCCTGCTGGCGCTGAACCCGGCATTTGCCCAATCGAAGAAATCGTTCCTGGTCTGCGGCGACAGCAAGGTGCTGATGGTGGATTACAATCAATCCAAAGACAGCATTCCTTCGGTCGTGTGGAAGTGGGACGCGCACGAAGCGATGGACCTGCCGGACCAGTTCCGAACGAAAATGTTCAACAGCATGGACGACTGTAAACCCATCCGGGGCGGCAAACAACTGCTGGTTTCGTCTTCGGGAGGAGCGATCGCGATTGTCAATGTATCCGACAAAAAGGTCGTGTTCCATGCCGCCGTGCCTAATGCGCATTCGATCGCATTGCTGCCTGGCGACCTTGTTGCCGCCGCAGCTTCTACCCATAAAACAGGGAATAAAGTGATGCTTTTCAGCACTAGCCAGCCCGATAAGCCTTTGTTTACCGACAGCCTTTATTCGGCGCACGGGCTTGTGTGGAACGAAAAGCGGAAGAGTCTTTTTGCACTGGGCTATGATGTGCTGCGCGAATACAGGATCGTTGCCGGAAACAGCCTGAAAATGGTAGCGCACTGGAAGATCCCCGGTATCGGCGGCCACGAATTGCAGCCTGCCGGCGACAATGGCGATCTGTTCGTGACAGAACATCATGGTACCTGGCGGTTTGAACTGGCTTCGGGGCAATTCAAAAAGATCGAAGGCTTTCCCGACGGGGAAAATATTAAGAGTCTCGAGCGGAACCGGGCCGGTCAATATATTTACACGGTTCCAGAAGAGAGCTGGTGGACTTTTCATGTCAGGTTTCACAATCCGGCGCGGGCATTCGCATTCCCGGACCTGCACGTGTACAAGGCACGCTGGTTCAGCAACTAAACGATCCGGTAGTCCCGCTGCTCTTTTAAATTATTGTTATGAAAATGGCATTCGGCGATACCCGAATGCCATTTAAACGGATATTTGCGGCATTAACCGGCCACAACCATCTAAAACAGCCTGCCGGTAACGCATTTTCATGAAAAAGTTTTTCAGATCATTACTGCCTTTTTTTGCCCTTTTCCCCTGGGCCGCCTCTGCCCAGACCAGCGTCGAAAACCCGCTGAACCGCGCCCATTCGCATAATGACTACATGCAGGCGGCCCCATTTGTACTGGCCTACCAGAACCAGTTCGGTTCTGTCGAAGCCGACGTGCATTTGCGTAACGACACCCTGTTTGTAGCCCACGATTCGAAGGACATCAGCGCCGACCGCACTTTTGAAAAGCTCTATCTGCAACAGATCGCGAAGCAGATCGGTAAAAACCAGGGTAGCATCTACAAAGACAAAAGCCGGGTAATGACCTTGCTCGTAGATTTGAAAACGACTTCGAAACCCACCTTGCAGGCGTTGGTCAGGGCGTTGAGCCCCTACCAGGACCTGCTGCTACCGAAAGGCACCGTCAAGGTGGTCGTGAGCGGTGATACGCCTGCGCCGGACCAGTTTGGCCAATATCCTGCATTCATCTTTTTTGACGGCCGTCCGGGCATTGCCTATACCCCCGCACAGGCTGCGCGGCTGGGGATGATCAGCCAGGATTTTCACAAATACTCGCAATGGAACGGCAAGGGGATCCCGGTAGAAAAGGATCGTAAGGCAATTCAGGAAGTGATCGCGGCGGCGCATGCGCTGGGCAAGCCTTTCCGTTTCTGGGCCAGCCCCGACATCATTAATGCATGGAAAATTCTGATGAACCTGGGCGTCGACTATATCAACACCGACCATGTGGCCGAGCTCGGGAAATTCCTGGCCAACCGCCAGAACGCGGAGTATCAAAGTAAGGAAGCCTACCAACCCTACCAGCCGACCTACCAGAACAACGACGCGATGGGCAAGGTAAAAAACATCATCCTGCTCATCGGGGATGGAATGGGGCTGGCGCAGATCCATTCGGGACTTACAGCGAACCGCGGGCAGCTGAACCTCGGCCGTTTCCTGAATATTGGTTTTTCCAAAACTGCATCGTCGGATAACTACATTACCGATTCCGCCGCCGGGGCTACGGCCTTTGCGACGGGGAACAAAACCCGCAACCGTGCCATCGGGGTCGATTCCAACCTGGTCGCAGTTCCTTCGATCATCCGTCAGGTAAAAGCTTCCGGCCGGAAGGCTGCGCTGATTTCGGCCGGCGACATTACCGACGCCACGCCTGCCTGCTTCTACGCGCACCGTCCGGAACGCAGTATGATGGACGAGATCGCGACTGATTATCTCAAAGAGCCTGTGGACGTGCTGATCGGCGGCGGATACAGCCACTTTGCCAAAACAAAAACAGCGGACTCGCTCAAAGCGCGCGGTTTCCAGGTCTCCAATGACTGGAACGAGCTCGCCGGCATGAAGGCGCCGTTCGTTTTGCTGGATGACAAGCACGTGGTTTCAATGCGCAACGGCCGGGGAGATTTTCTGAAAGACTCTTTTCAAAAAGCATTGCAATCCCTGCAATCCAACCCGAAAGGCTTTTTTATGATGGCTGAGGGTGCGCAGGTAGATTACGGCGGCCATGCCAATATTGTCCCTTATGTAGTGACCGAAATGCTGGACTTCGACAAGCTGGTAGGTGAGGCGCTCCGCTTTGCCGATTCCAATGGCGAAACGCTGGTCATCGTCACTGCCGATCACGAAACGGGCGGGCTGACTTTGCTGGATGGCAACCTGAGAACAGGCTATGTGGACGGGCATTTCAGCACCGGCGACCATACGGGTATTATGGTGCCGGTGTTCGCGTACGGCCCTCATTCACTGGACTTCCGCGGCGTGTACGAGAATACCGAGATCTACCAAAAGATGAAGAAGCTGCTTACCAAATGACCTGATGTGCGGATGGTGATAACACCAGCCGCAAGGTGAAACATAAGCTATGCAGGGCTGCGGATTTCCTGATTTCCAGGAAGTTTCGCAGCCTGTTTTTTATAGATTCTTTCTTTTTTGTGCAACACAAGCCTTTAAAATATTGACATTTTATAGTTATATTTTTATATTCTCGTCGTTTATCTGCTAGTTTTGCCGGATCTTTTTTGAAAACCCATTGAAAATTGAAGCGTTACATAACGAGGCGGAGCTCCTGACCCAAATCGCGGCAGGTAGCGAAACGGCGTTTGCCGCGCTGTTTCATTGGTATCGCGACAAGGTTTATTCGGTTGCATTGCGCCTTACGCATTCTGCATTTCTGGCCGAAGAGGTTGTTCAGGACATTTTTTTGAAGTTATGGGTCAAAAGGGAAAGCCTCGTGGCGATCACGGGCTTTGAAGATTACCTGTTCATCATGACCCGCAACCATGTTTTTTCAACCCTGAAAAGAATGGCCAGGCATCAGCAGCTTGTCGACGACCTGCAACTGGAACTTCCTTCGGCGGAAGACACAACCTATAACCGCATCATCGACCTTGAAATTGAAGAGATCCTGCACCAGGCCGTAGAGTTGCTTCCCGCCCAGCAAAAGCAGATCTATCTGATGAGCAAAGAGCAGGAACTGAAACGCGACGAAATCGCCAAAGCCCTGCGCATTTCGTCGGAAACCGTTAAAACACATCTTGCCCGCGCATTGCGGCACATCCGGGCGTACAGCAAGCTAAGGCTGGATATCAGCATTTCCTGGCTGCTGTTTTTCTTGATAAAATAATTTTTAAACTTTTTTTTGTCTCATTGTCACCCGACGCCCGTTGGGAGGAGTCTTTATGGTTGAAGCGCCGGTCCGGCGTGGCCGTAATCCTGACTACCTATGCAAAATCAACGCCTGGATGAATTGTTTTTCCGGTATTGTGAGAAAAAGATAACCGACGACGAACGGGAAGAACTCATGGCTATGCTGCTGGCGGATGAGAACCGCACGCAGATCAACGGCCTGATCGACCAGTTTATACGCAGCGACGATTCGGAGGAAAAGCTATCCACCGAAACGGCGGACGACATCCTCAGTTCAATTTTTTCCGCCACTTCCCAACCTGCCGGCCAGGACATCCGGGAGGTGGAGGAGCCGGATGAAACCCGGACACGTCCGATGTGGATTTTCAAGCTTGCTGCCGCCTCGATCGCATTGCTGCTCATGTATGGCGGTTATAAATTTTTTAATGTACAAAAAGCGGCCGCGCCGGCAGTGGCATTGAGCAGTGTATACGGCGGCGACGTTCCGGCGGGAGGAAACAAGGCAAGCCTTACCCTGTCCGACGGGCATACCTACGACCTGACCACCATTACCGAGGGCAATCTTTCGGGCCAGCCCGGTACGCGGATCGACAAATCGAAGGGAGAGATCACTTACGGGCAATCGTCGGGCCGGGAGGCGGCCATTGCGTTCAATATGTTGAAAACACCCCTGGGCGGTCAGTATAAGATCGTGCTGCCGGACGGATCGCGGGCGTGGCTCAACGCCGGGTCGAGCCTGAAATATCCGACTGCGTTCTCCGGCCGCAACCGCGATGTCGAAATGACGGGTGAGGTCTACTTCGAAATCGAACCGGACAAAACCAGGCCGTTCCAGGTGCGTGTCACGGACCGGAAAGGCAAGGATATGGAAATCACGGTATTGGGTACGCATTTCAATATCAGCTCTTATGGCGACGAGCCCACGATGCAGACGACCTTGCTGGAAGGCTCGGTGCGTGTGAAGAAGGATGAAATAACCAAAGTGCTAACGCCCGGTCAGCAGGCAAGAGTGGCGACGGGCGAGTCGGTGCCGGAAATAGCTGTGAAAACCGTCGATACCGAAAGCGTGGTGGCCTGGAAAGAAGGCCGTTTCGAATTCAACGGCAACATCCGGGAAATTATGAGGCAAATTTCGAGGTGGTATGACCTGGATGTGAAATACGAGGGGAATGTAGAAAGGAAGTCTTTTGCCGGTACGATCTCCCGCAAGAACAACGTGTCGGAAGTGCTGAAAATGCTCGAACTGACGGGCGGCATCCAGTTCCGGATCGACGACCGGCGCATTACCGTGAAAAATACAGATTGATCAATACCTTCAACTTAACCCTGACAAACCATGAAATCCCCGAATTCTTCCTGACGATAGTTGCAAAGGGGTTGATCTGAAAAAAAGGCCGGATGCGTTGCGACCGCACCCGGCCCGACCTGATTAACTCTGAGATCATTGGACAACGATACATTCATTTTAATCAAGCATACAAAACTATGAAATTTGTATACAAGGGCAAAACTGCCCCTTGGGTAGCGTATATATATATGCGTTACAGCGAGGGTGCGTGGGCCGTCAAACAACGAATCGACTTTGGTAAAGTCCTCCTGACGATGAAATTGACCGTATTCATATTACTGATTGGTACGTTACAGGTGCTCGCCGAAGATACCTTCGCCCAGCAGGTGTCCTTCAAAAAGAAGGATGCGACGCTGTTGGAGGTCCTCAAAACCGTACGGAAGCAGACGGGCTACCTTTTTATCTGCGACCTGGATATGCTCGAACAGGCCGATAAGGTCAGCGTGAATGTCACCAATGCACCTTTGAAGGAAGTATTGGACGCCTGCTTTGCCGGTCAGCCATTGACCTACAACATTGTGGACAAGACGATTATCGTCAAAAAGAAAAAGGAACAACCCCGCAAGCCACGGGACGAAGCGAGCATCCGGGAACCGTTCTCGTTTACGTCCGACCCCGTTCTGAAGGACCGGATGACGGAGCTTATGCTTAAAAAGGTAAACCTCCAGACGATCTTCGACATCAGCGTAACGGGCAAGGTAACCGACGAAAAAGGCGAGCCGCTGGCCGGCGTGAATGTCATCCAGAAAGGCACCCAGCGCGGCACTTCGACCGACGGGAAGGGTGTTTTCAACATCGACATTACCGACGCGGACGCCGTGCTGACATTCTCGTTCGTAGGCTTCACTTCCCAGGAGGTGATCGTGGGACGGCGTAGCCAGATCGATGTGACTTTGAAAATTGATAACAAGGCGCTGGAAGAAGTAGTAGTGGTTGGCTATGGCACACAAAAGCGCTCCGACCTTACGGGCTCGGTATCTTCGGTGAAGGCGGAGGACATCAAAAGCCTTCCCGTGCGCAGCGTGAACGAGGCGCTGCAGGGACGTGCGGCGGGTGTGCAGGTAACGCGCACCGACGGATCGCCGGGCGGCGGCGCCGATATCGTGATCCGTGGCGTAGGTTCCATCGGCGGAATGGCCCCGCTCTATATAGTGGATGGCATCCGAATGTCGGCAGGTAACAACTTCAATTTGCAGGACGTGGAATCCATTGAGATCCTGAAGGATGCAAGTGCGGCTGCCATTTACGGGGCGCAGGCTGCGGGGGGAGTGGTGCTGGTGACGACGAAGCGCGGCGTGGCCGGGTCCGACAAGATGAATATTAATTTCAATGCCTATTATGGTGTGCGTCAGCCCCGCAACCTCTATTCCATGCTCAACACGCCCGACTATGTCAAGGCCAAAGCGGCTTCCGGGGTGAATACGAGCGGATGGGGCGACCCGGCGACATTGCCTGACAACGATTGGGCGGACCAGATCTACCGCAACGGCAGCGACCAGAGCTATTCGCTTTCGCTTTCCGGCGCGACCGCCAAAACCAACTATTACCTGTCGGCAAACTACCAGCGCGAGGGCGGTACCATTATCGACAACTGGTTCGAACGATACGGCATCCGTTCCAATGCGGATTTCAAGATTAACAACCGGCTGAAAGTCGGCGAGACGCTCTATGGCTGGCGCACGGGTAACAATCCGGTACAAACCAGCACATTTCCATTCCGCTCGGCGCCGTTGATTCCCGTGTATGATCCGAGCAACCCGGTAGGTGGCTGGGCCAAGACCGGTACCTTTTTCACGGGCCCCAACCTGGTCGGAAATGAGTATATCAACCATGCCAAGAACATTCAGTATGCATTGGAAGGGAATATTTATGCAGACTGGGAAATCGTGAAAGGGCTGAATTTCAGATCAACTTTCGGCGCATCGATTTACAGCGGGGCTAATTACAAGTTTACGGAAGCCTATGATTTTGGGACACTCAAAAACATCAATGCATTCCTGAGCCGCGATCTCAATAATTCCCGCAACCTGACTGCGAACTTCGTGTTGACCTACAATAAAATGTTCGGTCGCCACGAAGTCAAGGCCATGGCTGGTTATGAAGCTTACCAGTCGGACCTGAGCAACCTCCACGGAGAAGCCCAGGGTTTTCAGGTGATCACCTATAACCTGGGCATGACCACCAACCCGAGCACCTACAAGTCCAGCGGCGGGGAATTCCCGCAAACGAGGCTGCTTTCGCAATTCGGGCGTATCAACTATACCTTTGCAGACCGGTACCTGTTCACTGCCAATGTACGCCGCGACGGTTCCGACCGTTTTGGCCCGGCAAACAAATGGGGTGTTTTCCCTTCCTTCTCGGTAGGCTGGAAAATGAGCGAGGAAGCATTTGTAAGGGACAATTTTTCGCAGGTTTCGAACCTGAAACTGCGCGCGAGTTATGGTAAACTGGGTAGTACCAGCAGCATTCCGCAATACACCTACCAGGCCTCTTACGGGGGAAGCGGCGGCACCAACATCCTCGGCCTCCCGGATGGCAGCCGCTCCAAAGGTTATGCATTGACCGCGCAGCTGCCGAACCAGAACATCAAGTGGGAGCAGGTGAACCAGACGGACATCGGTCTGGACCTGGGCCTGTTCAAAAACGCATTGAACATCACCGCCGACTGGTATAGCCGCCAGACGCAGGATATGATCTACCAGGTGCCCGTGCCGGTTTCGGCTGGATTCTACGGAACCAGCGGCGTGTTTACGAACATTGGCCAGATGAGCAACAAGGGGCTGGAACTGGCTGTGGACTACCGCGGCAAGGTGAAGGATTTTACCTACTCGATCAGTGCCAATGCGGCATTTAACCGCAACCTCGTGAAGCAGTTGAGTGGCACCAACAACAACCCGATCAACGACGGTGCGGCGGGTGACTATCTTGAAAGCACCGTTACGCGTACGCAGGCAGGCAAGCCGCTGAGCCAGTTTTACGGCTACATCGTCGAAGGGTTGTTCCAGAACGACGCCGATGTGACGTCACTGAACCAGAAAGCACAGGAAGCCGCGGCGGCCGCCGGGAAGCCAACCACCGGTGTTTTCTACCAGAATGCGGGTACCGGCGCAGGTGACCTGCGGTTCCGCGATGTGAACGGGGACGGCCGCATTACCATTGACGACAAGACTTACATCGGAAACCCCTGGCCGAAAATGACCTACGGTTTCTCGCTCAATCTGGGATGGAAAGGCATTGATTTACAGGCGATGTTCCAGGGTGTGCAGGGTGTCGATGTTTTTAACGGAAATAAATACTATACCCAATTCTTCGTAGGAGATTACAATACGACAAGGGATATTTTCAATACTTCCTTTTTCAATGGAAACGGCCTCACCGATCAGCCGAGAGTGGGTACTAAGGATGCTTCGGGGAACTATGTGCGTGATCCGAACTCGAACTATACCCGAATTTCCTCTTTTGTTGTGGAAAATGGCTCATTCCTGAAACTGCGAAACCTTCAGGTTGGCTACACCTTGCCTTCGGCGCTGGTGAAGCAATGGAAAATGAGCGGCTTGCGGATCTATTTCCAGGCACAGAACCTGCTGACGTTCACGAAGTATTCCGGGCTTGATCCCGAAGTGCTGGGACGCAACGGCACCACGGCACGCGGACTGGATACTATCTATTCCTATCCGCGCACGAGGCTCGTTTCCATGGGTATCGATCTGAATTTCTAAACGATTTTAACAGCTAGCAAGGCTATGAAAATATTTCAAAAACTTCTCCTGCTCCTGGTGCTGACCGGAATGGCGTCATGCAGTGACGACTTTGTGAATGTCGAAAACCCCGGAGCACTTGCACCGTCCCAATACCCGGCGTCCGTTGCCGACCTGGAACAGTTGCTGACGGGCGTGTACGCGACCCAGCATGCTACCGGCCTGTTTGGCCACACGATGCTGGCGAAAAACGCCTTCCTCTGGGATCATACTACCGACCTGAGCTGGCAGGGAACGCCCACCTGGATCCAGATGGGGCAGAACAATTCGCAACCCAATGATAGCTTCCTGTACGACAACTGGCGGGAGCTTTGGCGGGGTGTTCAGCGGGCCAACACCTTGCTGGCAGGTGTCGAAACTTATCGCCAGAAGGCACCGCAGGATGGTGCGGCGATCGATCTGATCAAGGGGCAGGCATTGTTCCTCCGGGCATGGTACTACTTTTACCTGGTGAGCACCTGGGGAGAGGGTTTCAATGCGGGTACCGACGGGGCCAAAATGGGCGTCCCGATCATTACTGAGGTAGCGTCCGGGCTGGACGAAACACAGGCGCCGCGTAAAACGGTGAAGGAAGGTTGGGACTTCATTATCGGGGATCTCAAACAGGCCGAAACACTGCTTAAAAGCACCAACTGGACCGGCGCGACCGACAAATACAAGGTCTCGGGCTGGGCGGTTAAAGGGTTTTTGGGTAAAATATATGCCTATCAGGCCGATTGGGCCAATGCGAAGACGTATCTGGGCGATGTGGTGGCCAACAGCGGCAAGTCGCTTGTTTCGTTCGACGTTTACAAGGATATGTTCAATGGTAAAAACGAATTCACCTCTGAATCACTGTTTGAAATCAACCTGAATGTAGACATGACCGCCCGGGGCGGGGACGACCAGTCGATGGGGTCGAGCATCGGGATGGTGATTGCGCCCACCTATGTGAGCGATAATGGCGGACAAGCTGCTTCGGCCTGGTCGAACGTGTTTCCGCATGCCAAAAATATCGCCCGGTTCGGGTTTAATGAAGGACATTATTTCAAACCGGGTACCACGAGTGCGAACATTGCCAATGTGGATCCGGCCTACATTACCCGTTCCGTGGAAGCCCGTAAGAAACAAACCGTAGACCCGCGCCTGTGGGTGGCCTGCTACCAGCCTTATGTGGATTCGATGATCGTCAGCGGCAAAAAACGGCCGATCTCGCATTACCTGGACATCACTGAGCTGGACATGGAGGCATGGAGCTTCCGGAAATTCACTAACCCGACGGGTACAGAAGCGGAGATCAATATGTCGAGCGGGGCGAATATCCCCTGGCTGAGGCTGGCGGACATCTACCTGCTTTATGCCGAAACACTGTCGAAGTCGGGGGACAATGCGACGGCTTTGGAATACATCAATAAGGTGAAGCGGCGGGCATATGGGCTGCCTGTCAATGCGCCGTCGGCGGTAGACTACAAAAGCCTTACCGACCAGACGAAAGCGAGCGACGCGGTCATGAAAAACGACCCGCTTAAATACGAGCGTTGGGCGGAGCTGTTTGCGGAAGGGCATTGGTGGCTCGATGTCCGGCGTTGGCAGATCGGCGACAAGGAAGCGGCTTACTACCAGCGCATCCGTGGCGGTGCTATTCAATGGGACCCCACCGACTATGCCCAGCCAATTCCGATCAACGAAATCACCTCGAATGTGAACATGCGACAGAACCCGGGGTATTGACGCGGAGCGGTTTGAGCGGCGGCCGAAGGGTATCTGAACATCGGGACCGTACGGACTGTCTTCGGCCGCCCGGCGGCCCGGTCCGCTCAGACTGACAATTGCCTTGTCACCCTGAGCGTAGCGGCCGCCGCTGCGGTCGAAGGGCTTGCACAAACGTCGCTCAGACTGACAATTCGGCTCCGCTCACACTGACGTTCCGGACTGACATTCAAGCTGTTTTTCCTAAAATCATTACTATCATTTCATGAATTCCAACCAACAGGAAAGTGCCGGGCCGCATGCAGGGTATTGGCATTGGCTGGGTATATTAACGATGCTTGTCACACTGGTAGGGGCGCAGTCGGGCGGGGACGACCGCAATACGGATTGGGTCGCTTATGGGGGAAACAAGGCGGGTAACCGTTATTCGCCTTTGACGCAGATCAATCTGAAGAATGTAAAACAGCTGCGTGTGGCCTGGGAGTATGATGCTTCGAAGCTTCCCGATGGCGTGGCTGCCCCCCGGAGGCCCATGGAAATACAATGCCAGCCGATTATCGTAAAAGGAATTATTTACGGGACCACACCGCATCTGAGCCTTTTTGCATTGGAGGCGGATACGGGTAGGGAACTTTGGCGATTTGATCCGTTCAAGTCCGGTACGCCGCGTTTCCATGTGAATCGCGGTGTCATGTACTGGGAAAGCGGGAAGGACAGGCGCATACTTTACACGGCAGGTAACCAGCTGTTTGCCCTAGATGCGACCAGCGGCCGGTTGGTGGAAACATTCGGCAACGCAGGGAAGGTCGATCTGGGTGAGGGTGTTAGCGGCCGGCCCGGACGCGGGGACGATAAACTTTCCGTGGATGCGACCTCACCGGGCGTGATCTACAAGGATGTCCTCGTGATCGGCTCACGCGTATCCGAATACGGGGACGCAGCGCCCGGGCACATCCGCGCGTTCGACGTCCGTACGGGCAAACTCAAATGGACCTTTCATACCGTACCTGAGCCCGGGGAGCCCGGACACGATACCTGGCCTGAAAATGCGTGGAAACGCATCGGCGGTGCAAACAACTGGGCCGGGATGGTGCTGGATGAAAAGCGGGGCGCGGTGTATTTCGGTACCGGTTCGCCCTCGGTGGATTTTTACGGGGCCGACCGCGAGGGGAAGAATCTCTACGCCAATTGCGTGATCTCCCTGAATGCGGAAACCGGAAAGATGAACTGGTATTATCAGACCGTGCATCACGATCTCTGGGACCGTGACATTTCATGCCAGCCTAACCTCGTTACTGTTCAGCACAAAGGCAGGAGAATCGATGCGGTGGCGCAGGCGACGAAGGATGGGCTGTTGTTTCTGCTGGACCGGGATACGGGTACGTCATTGTTCCCGGTGGAAGAGCGCTCTGCCGCGGCTGACTATCGACTTCCCGGCGAACATCCCTGGCCTACACAGCCTTATCCGTTGAAACCCGCGCCTTTTGCACGCCAGTCGTTTACATTGGAGGAGATCACCGACCGGACACCCGAAGCACATGCATTTGTAAAACAGAAATTTACCGCGAGCCGCTCAGGGAACAAGTATATGCCACCCAGCAAAGAAGGAAGTCTTTACCTGGGCATCGGGGGCGGTGCCGAATGGGGCGGTAATGCCGCGGACCCGGATGGGGTTCTTTACCAAAACTCGAACGAGATGGTGTGGGACCTCAGAATGATGGATTACAGTGGGCCACCCAGCGCACAGACCTCGCCCGGGCAGGCAGTGTACATGCGCAACTGCGCCGCGTGCCACCGCGCCGACCGGCAGGGAAGCGGGCAGGAGTACCCCGCGCTGGTACAGGTAGGTAACAAACTAAGCCGCGACGAGATCGGCAGCATTATTCAAAGCGGGCGGGGACGGATGCCTTCGTTCCAGCATGTCTCTGAAAAGGAGCGCAAGGAGCTGGTCGATTTTCTTTTGAACAAGGAAAGCAGGGTGATGCCGGTTACTGAAAACCATAGTTCCGGGGAAGCGCCGTTGGCTGCCGCGAAAAAAGATTTCCCTTACGTCCCCCCTTACATCAACAATGGCTGGACGCGTTTCTTCGACCCCGATGGGTATCCGGCTATCAAGCCGCCCTGGGGGACGCTCAATGCCATTGACCTCAATACCGGTGAATACCTCTGGCGGGTGCCTTTGGGCGAGTTTCCCGAACTGACCCAAAAAGGAATGCCCATTACAGGGACTGAAAATTACGGGGGACCGATCGTAACCGCGGGTGGACTGGTGTTTATCGCGGGTACCAAGGACGAAAGGATCCGGGCATTCGACCGGAAAACGGGGAAGACCGTTTGGGAATATCAACTACCGGCGGGAGGCTTCGCTACACCGGCTACCTACATGGTGAATGGGAAGCAATATGTGGTGATAGCAGCGGGCGGCGCCAAAAACGGCCATAAGCCGGGCGGGAAGTACATTGCTTTTGCGCTGCCATAAATGTGTTGAAAATCAACTGGTTTTAGTGCGCTGGCGGTTGTACGCGGAGATGTATTCCGAAAGAGCTATCCCCCATGAAAAACGACGTGCCGCACCCGTTATTGTTGACGAAAAATTATAGTTTAAATTATTGATTAACAGATAGTTGATTGATATTCATTCGCATATATTCGCGGCCTGAACGAAATCTTAACTGTCATGATGAATGAAGAAAGAGCCTTACATGTAGGCCCATCACAGATCGAAATCGTATACCAGCGGATCGGTTCGCAGGCAAACCCGCCGGTGTTCATGATTATGGGGGGCGGTGCGCAGCTTATTGCCTGGCCGGATGGTTTCTGTACCGAACTGGCGAGCCGCGGCCTGCAACTGATCCGGTTCGACAACCGCGACACCGGGCTGTCGTCGCACTTTGACGCAGCGCCTGTGCCGGACCTCGCGGCCGCACTTGCGGGAGATTACACGTCGGTGTCTTACACACTGTCCGACATGGCGGCCGACACCGTGGGGTTGATGGACGCACTGGGCTTTGACCGTGTACATCTGGTGGGCGCATCCATGGGCGGCATGATCGCGCAGACGGTGGCGATAGAGTACCCCGGGCGCGTGCTGTCGCTGACATCGATCATGTCCACCACCGGAAACCGCTCTGTGGGGCAGCCCGATTACGCAGCGCTGGCCACGGTGGGTACGCCGCCGACGGACGACCGGCAGGCAGCCATCGGGTGGCAGGTCCGTTCGTTGCGGCTTATCGGCGCTACGGCGTACCCATTCGACGAAGCGGAGGCGGCCGATCGGGCTGCCCGCGCATGGGACCGGGACCACGATCCGCTGGGCATGCTCCGGCAAGCCGTGGCGGTTGTGAAATCCGGCGACCGGACCGAGGGGCTTTCTGCGCTGAATGTACCGACGTTGGTCATGCACGGCACCGCCGACAAGATGATAGACGTCAGCGGAGGCCGGGCCACGGCGGCGGCTGTTCCCGGAGCGGAGCTGGTGCTTTACGATGGGGTAGGCCACGGTTTTCCGAAGCAGCTCTGGCCCGAATTCGCCGACCGCATTGTCGGGCTGGTCCGGCGCGCAGAGGCAGCCATTTTGTGAAACCCCCATTGAACCATTAACAGTAAGAATGACTATTCCTGACCCATAACCATTTCCTGACCTCTTTATTATTTGAATCCTAATCCAACAACTCATGAAGAAGAATAGCTTTGAGCCCGATGAAAACCGTCGTAATGCATTGAAAATGCTCGGTGCCGGATCGGCGGCCGGAATATTGGGCCTCCTCGGCGCCGACCGCGCTTACGCCCGGCCCGGGCAGGCGCGCGAGCATTATACGACACCCGCCTACGCGAAAGGATTGGCCCCGGTAAAAATCAAAAGCGTTAAGGCCATTGCCACCGCGCCCCAGGGTTCCAACCTGATCGTCGTAAAAGTGGAAACGACGGAGCCGGGCTTGTATGGCCTTGGCTGCGCCACATTTACCCAGCGTGCCGTGGCAGTGGTGACGGCCATTGATACCTATCTTAATGAATTCTGCGTAGGGAAAGACGTTGATAACATCGAGGATATGTGGCAGTCGACGTACGTAAGCTCGTACTGGCGTAACGGTCCGGTGCTGAACAATGCGCTGAGTGGTCTGGACGAAGCGCTATGGGATATAAAAGGCAAGCGCGCCGGCATGCCGGTGTACCAGTTGCTGGGAGGCAAGACGCGTTTCGCGATCCCATGTTACACCCATGCCAACGGTAACACACCCGAAACAGTGGCCGAAGACGTGCAACGCATCATGGATCGGGGTTTCAAATACATCCGCATTCAACAGGGCGGGTATGGAGCGGTGGGTGCCACGGAGCAGAAGCCGGACTTCAAAGCCGCGGGCTTCGGCGGCGCTACCGATAACTACATGAACGAGAGGTCCTACCTGAAATCGGTGCCCAGGCTTTTTGAAGCGGTGCGCAAGAAATGCGGGGAGGAGATTGAGCTGCTGCACGACATTCACGAGCGCGTGCAGCCGATGGACGCTATCAACATGATCCGCGCATTGGAAGAGTACCGCCCTTTCTTTATCGAAGACCCTTTTTCGCCCGAAAACATGGGTTGGTTCAGGCAATTGCGGCAGAGTACCACGGTACCCATTGCCATGGGCGAGCTTTTCAACAATATCAACGAATTCCGGGACCCGATGGCGAACCAATGGTTCGACTACATCCGTTGCCACGTATCGCAGATCGGCGGCATTACCCCCGCGATGAAGGTAGCGCGGCTGGGCGAATGGTTCAATATCAAAACGGCCTGGCATGGCCCGGGAGACGTTTCCCCGGTAGGCCACGCGGCGCATGCGCACGTCGATCTCGCGATCTGGAACTTCGGTATCCAGGAGGCTGTGAGTTTCAATGATAAAACACAGGCTGTTTTCAAAGGCTGCCCGACGATGAAGGACGGATACATGTCGGTGAACGAAGTGCCGGGACTGGGCGTCGATATCGATGAAAAAGAGGCAGCTAAATATCCGATAGGCACAAAATCCAACTGGCAGGTTCGTAAATTTGACGGGACGATCATCCGGCCGTAAAACACGGGAAAACCGCATGGCATGCAACAACATCAATAGCCCGAATGAACCACAAACGCCAATCTGTTTTTAAAATCATTGCCCTGTTAATGCCCTTTTTCGTACTGCTGGTACTGGAAGGGGCATTGCGGTTGTTCGGCTACGGCTACGATTTAAGTGTTTTTACAGCAGATCCGGGCCGGAAGGGCTACCTGGTGCTCAACCCGCATGCCTCGAAACGCTATTTCGCCAACCAGAAAAACGCCACATTCGGAAATGCAGAACCATTTTTGGCGAAGAAGTCGCCTGGTACTTTCCGCATCTTCGTCTTGGGCGAGTCGACGACCATAGGCTATCCCTACATGCACAACAGCTCATTCCATCGCTGGCTGCAATACCGGCTGATGCATACCTATCCCGAGCGCGATTTTGAAGTTATCAATTTGTCCCTGACGGCCGTTAACTCCTACACGGTCCTGGATTTTGGTAAAGCGGTCCTCGATTATGAGCCCGATGCGGTATTGGTATACACCGGGCATAATGAGTATTACGGCGCCATGGGCGTGGCAGCCACAAGGGGCATCGGGCATCGCCGGTGGCTTGCACGCCTGCTCATGCATTTACGAGAATACAGGATAACACAGCTCATCGCATCGGCCATGGACGCCGCTGGTGAAATGGTGTCCGGGCAGAAGACCGATCTTCGTGAAAACCTGATGAAACGCATGGCTGCCGACCAGCAGATCGCCTTCGGTTCGGAGGCCTATCAGGCTGGAATCGATCAGTTCGGGGCGAATATGGATGAACTGGCGAAGGTCATGAGCGATAGGGGTGTACCGTTGCTGATCAGTAATCTGGTGAGTAACGAAAAGGACTTGAAACCCTTCATCAGCATTGCCGGGAAAGACGGCGACTCGGCCGACAGGCATTACCGGGCCGGTTTGGCGGCGTATAACCGGGGTGATTCTATCGCTGCCAAAAAGGAGTTGGTTCGCGCCAGAGAGCTGGACGCCCTCCGATTTCGGGCCCCGGAAGCATTGAACGCCTCGATCCGGGACATAGCAGGCCGGCACAAAGGCATTACGGTTATCGATTCCAAAGCACTTTTTGAAAAACATTCTACCCAGCACATTCTCGGAAAGGAAACGCTGCTGGAACACGTACACCCCAACCTGCGCGGCTATGCATTGCTCTCCGATGCATTTTATGACGGGCTCAAAAAAACAGGCCTGCTGCCCCGTCCACCGGCGGAGATCTCCTTTTCGGATTTGAGAAAGCAAATGCCTGTTACCGTTATGGACTCGCTGAAAGGAAAATACGAGATGATGATCCTCCAAGAAGGCTGGCCGTTCAATATCCCGATGCCTGCGGAGGAAAAGCGGGAAAAAACGGAGGAGGAAAAACTTGCGGGGGCATTGGTAGTCAAACAAATAACGTGGCGCGACGCCATGGCCCGGCTGCAAAGACATTATGCCGTGGCCCAGGATACCGCCGGAATGCTGCGTGTAGCGGAAGCATTGGCCCTCGATGATCCGCTAACGCCCATGCATTTCGAGCAGGCCGGAAAACTAAGCGCCGCGCTCGATCAGAACACCCGGGCCGTCAACTACCTGACCAGGGCGTTCCGCATGGAGAACAGTTTCGAACGCGCACGGATGCTTTTTGTAATACTCCTTAAAATGGACAGGCCTTCTGAAGCATTGCCCTATGTGGCCTATGCAGCCGTAAACAACAGCTCGGGTTTTAGCCTCAATGAATTGCATGTCTTTGTGCAGCAGTTGGTTGAAGTCAAAAGGAAGTTTGGTATAGATAGCAATAACATAGCGCTGAGTAACCAGCTCGCCGAAGGTTATCTCAAATTCGCCAATGCGGCCGCGGCGGAAAAATACATTACGAAAACGCTTCGGAAGGACCCGGGTAATGCAGTTGCATTGAGTTTGTTGAAACAAGCGCGGCGCATTGCGAAGTAGAATCAGCATAGTAAATACTGCCTCCTGATGAAATAGGGTATAAAAAACGTCCCGGACGTAAATTTGTCCGGGACGTCTGTCCATTGATGAAGAAGGGGTTTTAAACCGGTCGCCGCGCCCCCGTTATTTGCCGATGTTTCTGAAAAAAGATACTTCTCCATCGGTTTTGATCATCAGCACATTGGCTTCCTTGCCTTTGGAAACGGTGACGAAATAGTGATCTGCATCGTCGAACTGGGTGCCGTAGAGCAGCATGTTGGTGTCATTTTGCTCATTATCCTTATACTCTACTACCGCACCGATCGCATATCCTTTGAAGTGTTTGTGGATGTCTTTCTGTGCATTGGCGGGGATGTCGGAGAACTTTTTGTCGGCGGTGGTGCCTACCAGCGTGAAGCGGTTATCGTAATAGGCGGTCTGTTTTTGTCCGTCTTTGGTGAATGTCGCCTCGTCGAATTGCGGGCCCCGCACCCATTGCACATCGGGTAGCTGGCCAAAGTCTGCATAGAATGCGTCTTTGGAAAGCGAAGCGACCTGATTCCTGGAATCAGCCCTGGCTTCCGTCCTGGCCTCCACCCGGGCCTCTTTTCTTTCTGCTTTGTGGTCTTTCTTTGCGTCTTTTGCGAGCGTTTGAGCTTGTGTTTGAGCGCCTGCAATGGCGAATGCGGCGATGATGGCGGAAGTGATGAAAGTTCTCATTGTGATGCTATGTTTTGGTGATTGATGCATTTGAATGATCCAAAACTACCAGGCGGGCCCGATCCGGGAAACAGGGAGTAGGCAGAAGGGCAGAAGCAGTCGGTGAAAGCCGGGAAAGTGTCTTTGTAATTTCTTTTTCCTTACATTGGTTTTCGCATTTCCCCAACCTAACCGCCCGTTCCCATGAATTGCCTGGTCATCGACGATAACATCATCGCACGCACCACTCTGAAACAACTTGTAAAACAGGACCGTGATCTGGTGCTCGCCGGAGAATGTGAAAATGCGATGGATGCTTACCGGAAGATCATGGACGAACCGGTGGACCTGCTGCTCCTCGACATAGAAATGGAAGGCATGACGGGCATTGAGCTGGTGAAGAGCCTGGGGAGTAAAAACCCGGTGATCATTTTTACTACTTCCAAAAAAGAGTACGCCGCGGAAGCCTTCGAACTCAATGTAGCCGATTACATTACCAAGCCCGTTACGGCAGCACGATTTTTGCAGGCGGTCGAAAAGGCCAAGGAGATCCACAGGAGCAAAAGGCAGGAAGTCAAAATAGAGGAAGATGCATTCCTGTTTATCCGCGATTCCAGCATTGTAAGGCGGTTGAAGATCGATGAAATATTGTATGCCGAAGCAATGGGCGATTATGTGAAGCTCTATACCGCGGAGAAGTTCTATTCCGTGCATTCCTCTTTGAAAGAAGTGGAGGGGAAACTGCCCGACTCGAAGTTCCTGCGCGTACACCGCTCATTCATCGTGCAGGTTGGAAAGATCGACACCATGGAGGGTGGTACCCTGATCATCAACCGGAAGATGGTGCCGGTGGCCGATACTTACCGTGCTGCGCTGAACCGGCGGCTGAATATTTTGTGAAACCCGGCACAAAATGGTTAGTGCCGACTGTTCCTGAAACAGAGCGAAATCCGCGCTCAACGACCGATAACCCTGCCTCAACGATGTAAAACGGCATTCCGGCTATTGTCACTTGAAGAAGACTGCCGCATCCGCTAAATTGGATTTCCATTCAAAGCAATTGATTTTATGAGAGTCAGGACGCTCGTCATCTATATTACCATCGGGTTTGTGGTCGCGGTACTGGCGCTGATAGGGGCGCAGTACATCATGCGCGGGAATGTGACGGAGCTGATCCGCGGAAACGAGAATCTCCTCAATGAGTACCGCCTCAGCAATGGGCTGGTAGGCCTGCAAAAGGACCTGTTGCTCATGGATAACCATATGAGATCGGCAATCAGCACCGGGGATTCGGGGAAACTGACCGAGTTTGAAAAGGACGCTGCGAAGATCAGGCAGGACCTGGATGCCCTGCAAAGGAAAGGAACGCCCGCAGCGTCGCTGAGGTACCTGCCGGAATTAAATTCGCTGGTGGACCGGAAGGTCGAATACAGCCATGAACTGATCGACAGCTTCTACCGCGCAGGCCAGCCCGTACCCGAGCACCTGATCGCAGGCAGCCGCGCGATCCGGTTGTCGGAACAGATTACCCGCCTGACCCACCGTATCGATACCAGCGGACGCATTGCATTGGCGGAGCGGGTGAAGTCGGTCGACCAGAGCGGGAAACGCGTGTTGCATTGGAATTTGTACGTGATCGTCCTCGTGCTTGTCGTGCTGACCGCCGTTTTCGTCATCATCATCAGCCGGATGAAAAAGCAGGCAGAGCTGATCGGGCAACTGAATACGAGTGAGAAGAAATTAAAGCAGGCAGTGCTGGTCAAGGAAAACTTCCTGGCCAATATGAGCCATGAGATCCGCACGCCGCTGAATGCAATATTAGGCTACACCAATCTTTTGCAAAAGAAAAAACTCGACGATGACACGCGGTTGCATGTACATACGGTGCAACAGTCGGGAGAAACGTTGCTGTCGATCGTGAACGACATTCTTGATCTTTCCAAAATCGAATCGGGGATGATGCGTATCGAGTACGTCCCTTTCAGTCCCGGAGCACTGGTACATTCGGTGACAACCCTTTTCCACCACCGTTCGGAAGAAAAACATGTGCCTCTGTCGGTTTCACTCGATCCGGGCATTCCGGAAATGCTGAGCGGCGATCCCACGAGACTCACGCAGATACTCGTCAATCTGGTTGGTAATGCATTCAAATTCACCATGAAAGGCGAAATCGCCCTGCGTATAGCCGCGGAGCCGATCGGCGATGAGCAGGTAATGATGTCCTTTGAAGTGACCGATACCGGCATCGGAA
This sequence comes from uncultured Dyadobacter sp., assembly GCA_965649915.1. Classification (GTDB taxonomy): domain Bacteria; phylum Bacteroidota; class Bacteroidia; order Cytophagales; family Spirosomataceae; genus Dyadobacter. The sequence goes on along the minus strand of CBFGMV010000028.1, from coordinate 43,688 downwards.
TAGGGACGGAGCAGCTGGAAACGATCTTCGAACGGTTCAGGCAGGCCGAGGACTCCACCACGCGGCAGTACGGCGGCACCGGGTTGGGGCTGTCGATCGTCCGGGATCTCGTGTACTTGCAAGACGGGGAAATCGCAGTGACCAGTGAAGAGGGGACAGGCACATCGGTAACGGTGAAGATCCCTTATCGCATTGCACAGGGGGCCGAACCCGATACGACCGGCATTGCCAGTGGAGAGGAGCATCCCGGGCAACCGGGGTTGCGTGTACTTATCGTGGAAGACCACGAGATCAACCAGGGCCTGATGACGCGTCTGATGCAGGCACGCGGAATCGAAAGCCGCATTGTCGGGAATGGAAAGGAGGCAATTGACATCCTTCAAAAAGAGGCTTTCGATCTCGTTTTTATGGATATTCAAATGCCTGTCATGGACGGTTACACTGCCGCTCAGGCAATTCGCGACGATCTGACGCTCGATATACCCGTCATCGCCATGACGGCCCACGCGATGGAAGGCGAGCTGGAGAAATGCGTGAGCTTCGGCATGAATGACCATATTTCGAAGCCCGTGCGGGAGAGTGACCTCGACCGGGTGTTCCGACGCTATGGTAAGCCGGTATTGAACGGACATACCGGGCCAAATAGCGGTGCTCAGAAAGGGTTCACCGTCATAGACCTGAACTATATGCAGGAAATCAGTCATGGCGACAATCTTTACGAAAAACTTGTCACAGAGCAATTTCTCCACCTCATGCCCCGTGAACTGGAAGCGTTGTCGGGCGCAGCAGCCAGGCGCGACCTGCGGGAGGTCAGGCGGATCGCCCACGGCATGAAAACCACCATTTCGATCATGGGTTTGAACCCGTTGCTGGATGACGATCTGGATGCATTGGAACATGAACAATTGAACGACAGCGGAACCAGCGAGCGGCTGAACAAGGTACTGGCAATTTGTAAAAATGCATTGGGAGAAGCGGGTGTGCTCTACGGCCGGCTTCAGAAGGATTGAGGGGAACTGCAGTGGGGCGCACGATAAAGCGTCGGGCGATGGTAGAATCCGTGGATGGATGCGTTTTAATGCATATCAATTCCTAATCCCTGCATGAAACCGCAACTCGCCCAGGTACGCTGGTACCGGATCATTCCCGTTGTTTTTGTCACTTACAGTCTTGCTTATCTCGATCGCGCCAATTTTGGGTTCGCCGTTGCAGGCGGCATGGCCGACGATCTGAAAATCACTCCCAATACCTCCACGCTCCTGAGCTCGCTGTTTTTCCTGGGGTACTTCTTTTTTCAGATCCCGGGTGCGCATTACGCCGCCACACGAACAGCCAAAAAGCTGATATTCATTTCATTGATCCTTTGGGGAGGGCTGGCCGCCGCGACCGGTATGGTCAATAACACGACGGTGCTCGTCGTGATCCGCTTCATGCTCGGTGTGGTCGAAAGTGCCGTCATGCCGGCCATGCTGATCTTACTCAGTCAATGGTTTACCAAAGAAGAACGCTCGCGAGCCAATACATTCCTGATCCTCGGAAACCCGGTCACGGTGCTGTGGATGTCTGTCCTGTCGGGTTACCTCATCGACTCGATGGGCTGGCGGTGGATGTTCATTTTACAGGGCGCGCCGGGCATTGTCTGGGCATTTATCTGGTGGAAGCTAATCGACGAACGGCCCATGGAAGCCAAATGGCTGACCGACGAGGAGAAGCGGGCCGTGGAGCAAAAGTTGCAGGAAGAACAGGCAGGCATTAAGCCCGTCAAAAACTATGCGGAGGCATTTAAATCCACCAAAGTGATCGTGCTGTGCCTGCAATACCTGTTGTGGAGTGTGGGTGTATACGGATTTGTGATGTGGTTGCCGTCGATCATCAAAGCTGCTCCCAACATGGATATGGTGGCTACCGGATGGCTGTCTTCGGTGCCGTATCTGCTGGCTGTGATCGGTATGCTTTCGGCTTCCTATTTTTCGGATAAGACAGGCAACCGGAAAGTGTTCGTTTGGCCGTTTCTGCTGATCGCTGCGGTATGCCTCTATGCGGCGGTCTGGATCGGGACGGAGCAGTTTTGGCTCGCCTATGTGCTGCTGGTGATAGCCGGAGGCGCATTGTACACGCCATATGGCCCCTTTTTCGCGGCCATTGCCGACATATTGCCGAAGAATGTCATAGGCGGGGCCATTGGGCTGATCAATAGCCTGGGGGCACTCGGCTCGTTCGCCGGATCGTACCTGGTGGGGTATCTCAATAGCGAGACAGGCAATTTCAATGCATCCTATACATTGATGGCAGCAGCACTCGTGCTCGCGACGATTATTACCATGATAGTCATCCCTTCGCCCGTTGCCAGTTACAAAGTGCCGGAGGAGGTGTAATATTCCTATTTTTAACAGAACTGAACGGTTAAGTTCTGTCTCTTCGGGTCTTTGTATCCTTATAATTACTCTGCCAAACACTTAACTCAAAGTAAATGAGAAGAATGAAGGTGCCGGTACTGCCGGTTTATGTGTTCCTGTTGTTTTTAGCCCTCGTCTACGGACCCACCATTGCACAAAACAAAAGCCCTGTCAGTAACGCGGCATTCTCGCTGAAAGACGGCGACCGGGTTGTTTTCCTGGGAAATTCCATTTTTGAGAACGATTTCCAGTACGGCTACCTCGAACTCGCATTGACTACCCGCTTCGCCGACAAGGGAATTACCTTCCGTAACCTCGGCTGGACGGGGGACAACGTCTGGGGGGAAGCCCGCAGCACGTACACCAACCCGCCGACGCCGTACGAGCACCTCATGCAGGACATTACCAAAGCGGCCCCCACCGTTGTTTTCCTCGCCTACGGAGGCGTGGAGGCGCAGGAAGGGCAGCAGGGTGTTGCACATTTCAAGGAAGGTCTGAACAAACTGATCGATAAGATCGACGCATTGGGCGCGAAAACGGTTCTGCTATCCACGATCCCGGTGGTCTCCGGCGATACCGCGCAGCATATCGATAACCGTAATGCGGATCTTGAATTGTATTCCAAAGCAATTTCGGAAGTCGCGACGCAGCGCAGCAAGCAGTTTATCGACATCTACAATCCCATACTGAATACCAGTAAGAAGGCCGATATCATCGAAAACACCGTTCATTTGAACGAAACGGGATACTACTACCTCGCCACGGTTCTTGAAAAGGCACTGGGGTTGCCTACGGAAAAAGAAACGACCACGATCACAATGGGTAAGCCGAATGCTTATTCTTCCAACGTAAAGGTGCTGGCACCTGAGCAGGGTGGCACAGCGCTGGTCAGGTTTGTGGCAGGAGACAAATATTTGCCATTACCGGCTCCCCAACCCGCAAGCTGGCTGGCCGACAACTCCCATATCATCCGCATTTTGGGGTTGAAAAAAGGATATTATGCCTTGACGGCGAAAGGTGACCAGGTGATAACGGCCTCCGCGAAAGACTGGGAAAAAGGCGTGGAGATCGGCCAGGGGCCGCAGTTTGCGCAGTCGGAGGAGATCAGGCAGATGATTTTGAAAAAGAATGAACTGCATTTCTTCCAGTACCGCCCGCTGAACCAGACTTACATTATCGGCTTCCGCAGATACGAGCAAGGCAGACACGTGCAAGGATTAGAAGAACAGAACATCCTCATTAAATGGCTGGAAGGACAGATCATCCTGAACTCCGAGCCCAAAGAAGTGGTGTATGAGTTGAGGAAGCTGGAATGAGGGACTTCCGCTGTCGGCTTTCGGCAGTCGGCAATTTGAGTTCCTGTGAGTTTTGATGTTTAAAAAAAGGTGCGCCGCACCGCAAGATTTGTAACAAAGCCGAAAGCTGACAGCCGACGGCCGATAGCCCGAATATGAAAAAACTACTATACGGAGCATTGCTCCTGCCCATGGTCCTGCTGACCTCCTCGACGGAGCCTGAGCAGCATCCATTCAACCTCGACCCGGACGTAGAGAAGGAACTCAAATCCTTCAAAGTGGCCGATGGTTTCGAGGTGACCCTCTTCGCCGCCGACCCGATGGTGGCAAAACCGATCCAGATGAACTGGGATAACGAAGGCCGCCTCTGGGTGGTCAGCAGCACGGTATACCCGCATTTGAAAACCGGGGAATCGGCAAATGACAAGATATTTGTGCTGGAAGACACCGATGGCGACGGAAAAGCGGATAAATCCACGGTTTTTGCCGAAGGACTCATCCAACCGACCGGTATCCTGCCCGGAGACGGCGGTTGCTATGTCGCCAACTCGACTGAGATCCTGCATTTCGCCGATACTGACGGTGACGGCAAAGCCGATAAAAAGCGTCGGATTCTCAATGGTTTCGGAACCGGTGATACCCACCATTTGATCCACACTTTCCGATGGGGACCGGAGGGAAGGATGTATTTCAACCAATCGATCTACATTTACAGCCACGTTGAAACGCCTTTTGGCATCAAGCGCCTCGAAGGCGGCGGGGTGTGGCAGCTCAACACACGTAACCTGGATATGGATGTTTACGCACGCGGGCTTGTGAACCCGTGGGGCTTGCAGTTCGACCGTTGGGGACAGTCGTTCCTGACCGACGGTGCCGGCGGGGAAGGGATCAATTACGCATTCCCGGGTGCTACCTTCGTGACGGCCCCTGGCGCTGCACGCTTACTGCGGGGCCTGAACCCCGGTCAGCCGAAGCACAGCGGTCTGGATGTCGTTTCCGGCCGCCACTTGCCCGACGCGTGGCAGGGCCGCATGATCACGAACGACTTCCGGGCTAACCGGATCAACAGCTTCAAGCTGGAAGAGCAGGGGAGCGGATACGTTTCCAAACAGACCGACGACCTGATGTGGTCGGACAATGTGGCTTTCCGGCCGGTGGACATCAATGTCGGTCCGGATGGCGCCATCTACGTTGCCGACTGGTATAACCCCATTATCCAACACGGGGAAGTGGATTTCCATGACCCGCGCCGCGACCAGCAGCACGGCCGTATCTGGCGGATCGTAGCCAAAAACCGCCCGCTTGTGAAGAAGCCGGAGCTCGGGAAAGCCAGCGTGCCCGAATTGCTGGACGCATTGAAACTTCCCGAAGAGTGGACACGCCTGCAAGCCAAGCAGACATTGAAAGCAAAGGGCGCCAAAGAAGTGATCCCCGCATTGCAGAAATGGGTAGAAGGGTTGGATAAAAACGACGCGCAATATGAGCACAACCTGCTCGAAGCACTTTGGGTGTATCAGACCATGGAAACCATTAACGAGCCGCTCCTGCTGAATTTGCTGAATGCCAAAAGCCACAACGCCCGGGCGGCGGCATTGCGTGCGATGGCATTGTGGTACCCCAAAATATCCAACATGCCTGCATTGCTGGCCAAAGCCGTAACCGATAGTCACCCGCAAGTGCGCCTGGAAGCGGTACTTGCGTTGCGCAAAACCAAAACACCCGCCGCTGCGAAAGCCGCATTGATGGTACTGGACGCGCAAATGGATGAATTCCTGGACTTCGCATTGTGGCAAACCGTTCGTGAACTGGAACCGGTGTGGGTATCCAGGCTGAAATCCGACGCCAGCCTTTTGGGTGATGCTAAAAAAACTTCCTATGCATTGAAATCCGCCACCAGCCCGGAGGCGGCCGCATTGCTTACCGCATTGTATCAGAAAGGCCAGGTGCCCGAGGAGTACCAGAAAGACGTACTCGCTTCGATCGCGCGCCTGGGCCAGCCTGCCGACCTGAATATGCTACTCGATCTGGCGGTTCAGAATAACAACAAGAATGCCTCTGCCCAACTGGCCTCGCTGGAAGAAGCCGGTAGTCAGCGCCACGTAGCACCCGACAAAAATCCTGAGCGCATTGCTTCGCTGATAGGCAACGAAGATGAAGCTATAAGCCTGAGCGCCATCCATTTGATCGGTCTGTGGAAGCTATCCTCATTGAACGATCGTCTGACGGGCCTGATCCAAAGCGGCAACCCGGCTACCAAAAAAGCCGCGCTTGGTGCACTGGGCGCTACCGACAAGCCAAAGGCCCTGCAACTCGTTACCGATCTTACCGGTCCTAAAAACACGGCGGAAGTTCGTATCATCGCTGCCGCGCAGCTGGCAGGCCTGGATGCGAAGGAGGGTGCGCGCGTGAGTGCCGAGCTCATGCGTACGCTGCCCGAAGGCACAGATATGTCGGATCTATTCCTGGCATTCATCCCTTCGAACCCCGGTTCAGCTGCATTGGCAGAAGCCATCGCGGCGAAAAAGATTCCCGAAGTAGTGGCCAAAAGGGGCCGTGTGCTGGTGCAGCAGCGCGCCGGTTGGACACGCCAGAGCATTGACGAAATTGCCGTATTGAAAAAGGCCCTGGAAGCATCGGGAGGCTCGATGCCTGCGCCGAAAATGCCGCAGGACCTGGATGACAAGGCGATTGAAGGCCTCGCGAAACTAGCCAGAGAAAAAGGTGATGCGGCTAAAGGAGAGCTGATCTTCCGTAAAGTGGAGTCCAGCTGTACGACCTGTCATGCCATTGGCGGCGCGGGAGGACTGATCGGGCCCGATCTGAGCAGCCTTGGTACCAGCTCGCCCGCGGAAACTATCATCCGTTCGATCCTTTACCCGAGCGCCTCCATCAAGGAAGGGTACGATTTGAAACGCGTCGTGAAAAAAGATGGGTCCGAACTCCTGGGCTACCTCGCTTCCGACGGTGCCAACGAAATCGTGATCCGTGACGTGACCGGCAAGGAAGTGTCCATCGCCAAAAGCCAGGTGCAGATCATGGAGAAAGTACCGGGCTCACTCATGCCTCCGGGTCTTACTGCAAGCCTCGACCGCGACCAGTTTGTGAACCTCATCGCGTTCCTCACCAAACTCGGCGAGCCGGGCGACTTCCGCGTAACCGCGACGCGCTATGTGCGCAGGTGGGAGACGGTGGAGCTGAGTAAAGACCTGGCAAGCAAATTTTCGATGGATGGCGGCCCAGCGATCGCAGGCAAAGGCGCAAAGGTTACAACCTCACCCGTTTACAGCAAAGTATCCGGCGAGCTCCCGACCGACGAATTGGCTGAAATGCAGAATGGTGCGGGCAAACCTTTCAGCATTGTGCGCTTTGAAATTGAAGCACTGACCAAAGGCCCGGTAACTTTCGGTCTGAGCAATGCCAGCGGCGTTGCTGCCTATCAAGGAAACAAGCCCCTGAAAATCTCCGACGGCACTATCACCGCCAACCTTTCGCAAGGCATTCAGCCGATCACGCTGGTACTCGACCGGAACGTGGTGAAAGGCGGATTGAAAGTGGAGTTAAAAGATGCGGACGGAGGTGCGCAGACGCGGTTGAGAATGGGGAAATAGTTTTGCCCGAGGTTGATTATAAATTCGGCCGGCACTCATTAGAGCGCCGGCCATCGCAAATTCAATTTATTCTGCCAGAATGCGGTACAGTTCAAGATTTAAATAATAGTGATTCCCTTGAATCGCCCTTTTTTCCAACACGCCCAGGTCAACCAACTGATTCAGGTATTTCTTTGCCGTGTTCTCCGCATACAATCTTTGATCTGTTAAATGTTTGACACGGGTGAATGGCTGCGTGAAAATCGCGTTAACGAGCAACTCCGGGCGGGCAATGGCCGTGTCGCTGATAATCACCTGCCGGATGGCATCTTTAGTGTTCAGGATGTCGTTGATTTTGTCGTAGGTCATGATCGCCGTTGTCTCCACTGCTTTGAGCATAAACCTTAGCCAATTGTTCCAGTCGCCCCGCTGACTTACGCCCATGAGCCCGCCGTAGTAGTCTTCGCGATTATCCAGGATGAAGCGACTGAGGAAGAGAATAGGGTAGTCGAGCAGGCCTTTATGGGTAAGGTAGTTGATATTGAATATCCTCCCCGTCCTGCCATTGCCGTCGCGAAAAGGGTGTATGGCTTCAAATTGAAAGTGGCCGATCGCCATCTTGATCACGGGGTCAACCCTGAAATTTTTATCATCATTCAGAAACGTTACGAGGTTGGATAGTTTGGTCTCAATAATTCCCACACCTCTGGGTGGCGTGTAAACCGGTTTCCCAGCATTCGGGCTGCTGCCGCCTTGCCGGATGTGAGTTTGGACAAATGGCGGTCTGATGCCGTCGGTTGTCTGGTATATTTCCTGATACACCGCTCTGAAATAATCTTCACTGAACTGGTCGCTGTCCCTCAAAAAGCTATGTCCAAACCACAATGCCTCGCGATAGCGCAAAACATCTTTCGCAGAACCAGTGATTTCATTACGCCCTTGTTCGCTGAATGCTTTGTAAAGCTCGTCATCGGTGGTGAAGATATTTTCAATCGCGCTGGATGCTTTGGCTTCCTGCAAACTGATCGTATTGATGAGAATGGCCTGATTCGGAATCGCTATACTTCTTCCTTGTAACCTTCCTAATGCAGCTTTCGCGTTGGCCAAAGCCTCATAAACCTCGATATTCCGATAAAGCTCTTCTGAAATGGGCAGCTCAGGAAGGTCGTTCCAGGGAATATTACGGTCGGGATTGATCGGGTAGAGCATGGCTGAGGTGTTGACATTAAAACTGGGGATGATTTAATGTTAGTCCGGGATCTGGCATCAAATTTAATCCTTTTTTTATAGCTAACATCAAAATGATATTGATTTTAATGTTAGCTCGATTTTTGGCATTAAACCGAACAGGTAATATAACGTAGACCTCTAATCTTCCAGAGGCCAAATCAGTAAATTTCTTCCCACATTTGTTTTAGTACTAATTACATCATTAATCATTTTTCAAAACATCATGTTTAAAAAATTACTGGCCCTGGCTCTTGTGATCGGAAGCGCGGTTACAGCGCACGCGCAGCAGTTCAAGGCGTTGCTCTTTACCAAAACTGCCGGTTTTCACCACGTTTCCATCCACGAAGGCGTGGCCGGGATCAGGAACCTCGCGTCAAGGCATAATTTTTCGGTCGATTGGCAGGAGAATGCCGACGTGTTCAATGACAAAAGTCTGGCCAACTACTCGGTGGTGATCTTCCTCAATACCACCGGCGATATCCTCAACGACGCGCAACAGGCGGCCCTCGAAAAATACATTAAAAGCGGTAAAGGCTGGGTAGGTGTCCACGCAGCGGCGGATACGGAGTACGACTGGCCATGGTACGGCAAGCTCTGCGGTGCTTATTTCAAAACCCACCCCGCACAGCAGACGGCATTCCTGGACGTGAAAGACAGCAACTTCCCGGGCCTCGAACGCTTCCCGAAACGCATGCTCTGGACCGACGAATGGTACGAGTACAAAAAACCGCTTAACGCCGACGATCTGAAAGTACTTATTACGATCGACGAAAAGACGTACGACCCTAAAACCAGTCAGGGCAACGGTATGGGCGACCATCCGATCGCCTGGTACCACAACTTCGACGGCGGCCGCGCATTCTATACCGGTTTGGGCCACATTGGTTTGGTTTATTCCGATCAGTCGTTTCTGGATCACCTGTACGGCGGGATCTATTGGGCTGCAACGGGTAAAGGTTTGAAATAGAACACAACAAATGTCGGCAACGACAGGCCACAGTGTGGCCTCCTGTTTATAGGATCCGTATGCCCGAATAACTTTTCAGCTCCATCGGAGCTTCCTTTGTCATTGTGCATCAGGAAGCTCCGATGGAGCTGAAACGTTTGGTGGCGCCTTGTTTTCTATAAACAGGGAACCACTCTGTGGTAGAATGAATGGTTAATTCGATGCCATCAGACAAATTCTTACATTTGACTACACAAACTATAAAATCATGAAAAAGGAAGCAATCATAGCACGAACCATTGACGCCATTAATCACCTACCAGTCGACAAGGCGGAGGAGATATCTGACTTTGCCGATTTTGTCAGGAAACGCCACGAGGAACAGCAACTTACTGAGGGGATTCAGAAACTGGTCGAGGATAATTCAGCCTTTGATTTTCTGAAAGATGAAGAAGAAATTTACTCGCTGGCAGACTTAAAGGAAGTATACAATGGCTAAGGGTGACATTGTTTTGATCCCCTTTCCATTTACTAACCTTGCGTAGTAAATTAAGACCTGCGGCAATCCTTGCTGAAACAAAATTCGATCTGATTGCCTGCTTTATCACTTCACAAATTGGTTGGAAAAATCTGAAAACTCTGCTTAAACTATCTTAGACCGAACCTATGTGTCCGGATTGAAGTTTGCCGTGACTTATATAACTACTTCTCGAACAACTTCACGGTATAATCCAGCAAAGCCGCATCGCCGATCTTTCCGTGACCTGGAATGACTACTTTAACATCCGGATATTTTCGCTTGATTTCGGTCACAGTCGCCGACCAGGCCTGTACGTTGGCATCGGCGAGGTTGCCTTTCGTTGCATCGACTTCCTTGATCAGGCAGCCGCCGAACATTACATTCTCATCCGGGAAATAGCCGATGATATTGTCCCGCGTATGTCCCTCACCGTAAAATGCCGCCACAACCGATTTTTTACCTACTTTCAGGTTCAGCTTGTTATCGAACCCTTTCTGAGGCACAGGGAATTTGTGCTCTCTATCCAATGCAATCGTCTTGTTCGTCGCATATGACGGGATGCCGTGCGCGTGGAATGCTTTTAAACCTCCTACGCAATCCTCGTGAAAGTGTGTCGCAATGACGGCTTTTACCTTGCAATGCAAACTGTCCTCAACCCACCGGATTACCTTCGCCGATGTGGCATCGTTCACCGGCGTATCGAAAATCACCGCCTCGCCTCCGTCGAATACGATCAGGCCATTGCAGGGTACTTTGCCGAAGGTTTCGGTTTGCAGGTAGGTGAGGTGCTGGTATGTGTGATCGGTTAGCTTTTGCAGGACCAGATCGTCGGTTTTGAGGCTTTTGTCGGGTGTTTGCGCGCGTACGCATATGTATGTGAGCAGGAGCAGGCAGGCAAGAGCGTGTTTTTTCATGGGTTGGTTGGTGAATAGCAGTGAAAGTGAACTGTGCGGCAAGATAAGAGAAATTGCTATATTGGGAACATAGAAGCCACAATCGGGCTACAACTTAAATGGCAATTGGAAAAACAGCATTTTTGAGACGCGCCGCGAAGGCACTGGCCGGATTGATCGACCATCCGTTGAAGCAGGTTTCGACTAACAATAATTACTATGTCAATAAGCCGTTCTTTTGAAGAGTTGATCGAATTGTCTGGCGACGGAAATGCTGCTATGTTAAAGGACTTTCGAGAATATGTACTAATCTGATCCCATTTAAACCGATGCAAACACTTTCTACCATTCTGGTCGCTCTCGTTGCCCTGGAACATCTTTACATTCTTTACATCGAAATGTTTGCCTGGGAAACCAAAGGCAAAGAGACCTTTAAAGGCTCCCTGGCGCCTGAGCTTTTCAAACCGACCAAGACCCTGGCCGCTAACCAGGGCCTCTACAACGGCTTCCTCGCTGCCGGTCTCATCTGGTCGCTGCTCATCACCGACCACCATTGGAAGCTCTACGTCGGCGTCTTTTTTCTTAGTTGCGTCGTTGTGGCTGGGGTGTACGGGGCTGTAACGGCCAGCAGGAAGATATTTTTTGTGCAGGCGTTGCCGGCGATCGTGGCACTGGTGGTGTTGCATTTGTAAAGAGGATAGTGGAAAATGAATAGCTAATTAAAAATTCAAATCAGTAAACAATGGCAGTTAATCTGGAACCTACGGCCGAAATGCTGGATGAAGCTCTTTACTGGGACATCGTTCAAAGGTCACTTGACAATAGTTCGGATCAGGAAGATCAGGAGGAGTTTTTGATTGATGCAATCAGTAATCTGTCGCCGAAGGAAATGGTGGGTTTTCGTTTGCGAACGGATGAATTGCTGTTCAAAACTTATACTTCCGACATGTGGTGCGCTGCTTACATTATGAACGGGGGCGCTTCGGACGACGGTTTTGAATATTTCAGGAACTGGGTGATTTCAAGAGGCAAGGATGTCTATTACAAAGCAAAGGAAAACCCCGATTCGCTGGTCTCGGAAGTAGCTGACGATGTCGAGTTTTACGAGTTCGAAACGTTCTGGTATGTGGCGCTTGAAGCATTCCAGCAGCAGACAGACGAAGATTTGTACGACTACATTGATCACGATCATTTCCGCACTTCGGAAGGGAACTATCCCGCTCTTGAATTGAATTGGAGCGAAGAGGATCCGGAGAGCATGAGGGCGATCTGTCCTGAGCTGTATGAGCGGTTTGAAGGGTAGGGAAGTTGATTGAACCATGTTGTCCAAAATTTCCTTAACTTCGGGTAAACAGTTAGGTGATGAGGACTTTGAATGTTTCAATTTCAGAAAATGAGTATAGGAGACTTGGCTTGAAAGAAGAAAATCTCACATTTTCGGAGCTTTTCAACTTAGTCAGTAGAGAGTTGGTTCGTCAGAATCTTGAAAGATCGGTCGAGTTGGCCGAGAAATATGGTCTATCCGACATGACGATAGACGAAATCACCGAGGAGGTGAAAGCTGTACGCACACATGCAAAAAGTCGTCATTGACACAAATGTCTTTGTGTCAGCACTTATTCAAAGAAGTTATCCATATCTAATCGTCAGAGAGCTTTTTGCTGAAGGGCGGATTCAGGTTTGTGTTTCCGATGAGTTACTTGCCGAATATTACGAGGTATTGTCGCGACCAAAGTTTTCCAAGTTTCCTGATTTCTTCATTCGGGCAGAAGCCCTTTTAGCAGATATCGGCGGTAGAGCCGTAAAATATTTCCCTACGACAAAGATTGATCTTATTGCAGATCAGGATGATAATAAGATATTGGAGCTGGCTGAAGAGTGCAGGGCCGACTTCATCGTTACCGGGAATACGAATGATTTTACTTTTCCAAAATACCGCGGTACACTGATTCTGACCCCGAAGGAATTTTGGGAATCGGCGATGACGGATGGATGATGTGCACGCATAACGCGATGTTTTAACGCAGCAACGCCCCGGCTGCTAATCAAGATTCCCCAATGCTATCCAACCGCCATTACGGCAAACAGAGGCGCGCTGAATGTCGTGAATAATGTAGAACAACTACCCAAAGCTTTTCTTGAAATCGCGGATATTCAAAAGCGGCATCGATCTACTCTACCGATGGATAGACGGTTATGACCGGTCGCTTTCTGCTGTTGATATCCTTCTACAAATGGTACAATATTGATTTTGACATAGCCCGTCCGGGATGCATCTGATATGCAGATCTGTCCTGCAAATGGGGCGAAAGCCATGGGTTTATCTAAAATCAAATTCACTGTACACATGAGACCAAGCTGTTATTCTGTTTCCGATTTAAAGTCTGTAACCAATGAAAATGAATGGATCGCCAGCCTCGACCCGCTCCGCGCGGATGATGTGATGGCAAGAATACCGCGCATGAATGAGAAGAGAGATGTAAAGGGACTTGTATCAATTGCCACGATGATCATGCCCGCCGAGCCGGATTTGCGGGGTTTCGGCTACCATGAAGCCAACGCCGCTACCCGTGATATCGGAATTTTGCTGGGGTCGCTGAAAAGGCACGGGATAGAGCCGCATACCGTTGTGGACGGTCTGGCGGATAAAATGCTGTGGCTTGCAGCAAAAACATCCCTGCCTCCAAGGGACACCCTGCTGCATTATACCATTTGGAATCCTGTCGACGACAGAAGACGGACTTATACCGGCACGGCGGACGAAATACATTTGATAGACAGCGTGGTAATGGCTATGGACCCGCTGGTAGCCGCGATCCGATTGCTTGGTGAACTGCATTACACTTCCCTGCACGCCAGGGCATTCAGGGAGATTTGTGAGAAAGTAACGAATTGCTTTCAGAAGGTGATCGACGGCATTGTGCTGGCCCGCCGGAAAGTATCCCTTTCCTACTTTTCTTCGGAATTACGGCTCTATTTCGATCCCATTACATTGGATGGGCGGCAATACCTCGGCCCCGGCGCTGTCGAGATGCCGATGTTCATTTTCGATCATTTACTTTGGAGCAGCGATTGTAAAGATCCGGAATATGCAGTCTTTAAAAATACCTATCTGCCGTATGTTCATCCGGAAATGCGCGGCATTTACCTTGAATTCGATGGGAAAGATAGTTTGTTAGGTAAATGTTTGAAAAACATCGTCGACGAGCGGATGGTCTTTAACCCTGTGGTCTGTGAATCGTTGCGAGCGCTTCGTTTGTGTTTTCAACAATTGAAAAGTTTCAGGATGCCGCATCGTAAAGTAGCGGAGGAAGCCTATGATCATGTGAACGGGCAAGGCCACGCGTCTGAGTCGAGCCGCCACGAATATCGCCATAAGGGTAGCGGCGGCTATTCTCCCGGTATTCTGTCCCACATCGTCGGATTGACGAATGCTAAAATTGCCAAACTCGACGAATGTATAGCGCTTTATCAGCTTAGGTCGGGAAGGTCTGATGTTGATCCGGATTAAAATCACTCAATGATCTTTAGCCCAAACCCATAAACCTCCTCTTCGCCTCGTGCGATCTTTGGATTGTTGCTGATGATGAATATCGAATTGGCGACAGCCAGCGCGACGGTGAGGCCGAAAATGAGGAAAGGGTTGCTCAAGAGGCCCATGAACCCGGTAAGCACGCCGACGAAAATCACCCCGTACCAGATTACCGACCAGGTGATCTGAAAGTTCAGGATGCGTTTACCGAGTTCGTTGGCGCCGGTAATGGAATTTCTTTTGTACATCCAGAGCGCGAAAGGAACGAGCATGTTGCCCAGCGGAATAAACCAGAAGGACAATGCGGAAAGGTTCATGAGTTTGAGAAAACCCTGGTCCTCGTATAGTTCGACTGGCGCCGCCGTGCCCGTAACCGAGAGTTCTTCCACGGACACCTCCAATGCCTGCGCGATGAGGCGCAGCGTTTCTCCGCGTGGTATCACATTTCCACTCTCGATCCGTTGCAATGTCCGGAGGTTGATGCCCGCATTTTCGGCAAGGGTTTCCTGAGAAAGTCCCTTTGCCTTCCGTAAAGTCCGTATTTTTTCGGCGGTGGTCTGTTTGTTCATGTTCAGGTTGTTTTGAGTAAATTTAAGGGTTTTAGAAAGGAAATGATAGCGGCGTTTGTACGGCTTTTGTAGAAAGAGCCGTACAAACGTGTTGCGGTCGAAGTATATTGGCAAGACGCCTGCGTCCGATGTTGCGGTATGGACTGTCTTCGACTTCGCTCAGACTGACATTTCGGTGCATTTTGGATATTCAATATAGTTTATGAAAGAACGCTCATGTCATGCGGACGGGGCCACCCGGCGGTCGAAGCACAGTGGCGAGATGTCCTTGTACGATGTTGCGGTATGGCCTGCCTTCGACTCTCGCTCGTGACATGTCGTTACATTACTTGTATAAAAATCGGTACTGTCATGCTGAGCGGAGTCGAAGCATTGTAGCGAGATGCCCTTGTGCGACGTTGCAGTATGGCCTGCCGTCGACCGCAGCGGCGGCCCGGTCCGCTCAGACTGACATTGCAGTGGCACATTGTCCGGCATTATCCGGCATTGTTTCCGTTCGTTTACTATATTTAGCTATTCCAAAAATCGCTCACGACATTCCTATGCGACACCTTTTCAAAAGAACATTTTTACCAATACTGCTTTCCGGCCTGGCAGCCGCCCCTTCATGGGCTCAGCAACAGCAATCGCTTCTCGGCTTCGGCACCGATGCTGCCAAAAAGCAACTAGACCTCGAAACAACCTTCGACAAGCATCTCCAAGCCAGCAACCTGCGCGACTGGATGAAGCGGATGACCGCCTACCCGCATCAGCTAGGCTCGCCGTATGGCCTCAATAACGCTCTTTTCCTGCGCGATAAGCTCGCTTCCTGGGGTTTTGAGGCGCGGCTGGATACAGTTCATGTACTCTTCCCGACGCCCAAAGTGCGGATTCTGGAACTGACCGAGCCAACCAAATTCAAAGCCGCGTTAACCGAAAAACCATTAAAGGAAGACGCCACCTCGGCGCAGACGAAGGATGTGCTGCCGCCTTACCACGCGTTTTCGGCCAATGGGGATGTGACCGCAGAGCTGGTTTTTGTGAATTACGGCGTGCCCGACGATTATGAGGAGCTGGCGAAGCTGGGGGTGGATGTGAAGGGCAAGATCGTGATCGCCAAATATGGCGGTTCGTGGCGAGGGATCAAGCCGAAGGTAGCTTATGAGCATGGGGCGATCGGGTGCATTATTTATTCCGATCCGAAGGAGGACGGCTATTTTCAGGGCGACGTATATCCCAAAGGGGCATTTAAAAACGAGTCGGGTGTGCAGCGCGGGTCGGTGGTGGATTTGCCGCTGGCGCCGGGCGATCCGCTGACGAACGGTTTTGTGGCTGATGCCGAGCATAAGCGGCTGTCGGTGGCGGAAGCACCGGCGATGATGAAGATCCCGGTGCTTCCGATTTCGTACGGCGATGCATTACCGCTCCTCAAAGCATTGGGCGGCCAGGTAGCGCCTGCGACGTGGCGGGGCGCGCTGCCGATCACCTACCACATCGGCCCGGGCCCGGCGAAGGTGCATTTGAAACTGGAATTCAACTTCGATATCGTGCCTTGCTACAATGTGATCGCGACGCTGAAAGGCAGCGAATTCTCCGACCAATGGATAATTCGCGGCAACCACCACGACGCCTGGGTGTTCGGCGCGGCTGATCCGGTGAGCGGTGCGGTGGCCGAGCTGGAAGAGGCGCGTGCACTGGGCGAACTGGCCAAAACCGGTTGGAAACCCAAACGTACCATTGTGTACTGTTTCTGGGACGGTGAGGAGCCGGGGCTGCTCGGCTCGACGGAATGGGTGGAGAAATACCAGTCCATTTTGAAGGATAAGGCCGTGGTGTACCTCAACTCCGACGGAAACGGTCGCGGGTACCTGAGCGCGGGCGGGTCGCACACGCTCGAAAAGTTCCTGAACCAGGTAGGTCGCGACGTAACCGACCCCGAAAAAGGCACCAGCGTGATCGAGCGGCTGCGCTCGCGTACGATCCTGAACGGCAGCCCGACCGCCCGGCAGGAGGCCCGCGCCCGCGCCGACCTGCGCATTGGCGCGCTGGGTTCCGGTTCGGACTATACGCCGTTCATCCAGCACCTCGGCATTGCCTCCCTCAACGTCGGCTACGGCGGCGAGGATGCTGGCGGCGACTACCATTCCATTTTCGACTCCTACGACCATTACACCCGTTTCAAAGACGGCGACTTCGCTTACGGCGTCACCCTCGCCAAAACCCTCGGCCGCTCCGTCCTCCGTTTCGCCAATGCCGACGTGCTGCCCTTCGACTTCACCAACTTCGCCAACACCGTGCAGCAATACGCCTCGGAGGTAAAGAAAGAGCTCGAAAACGCCCGCACCAAAGCCGAGGACCACAACAAAATGCTCGCCGAATCCCGCTTCGAAGCCGCCGCCGACCCGAAAGACCCCTTCGTCAGACCCGCTGCGTTGTCGGTCGCTCCTTATCTGAACTTCGCGCCGCTGGATAATGCATTGGTCGCACTCGAAAACAGCGCCAAAGCATTTGCCTTGGCTTCTTCGAAATTCCCGTCTTTGCCTGCGGATAAGTTGAAGGAGTTGAATGAGATTTTATACAAAACTGAACGGAAACTGATTCATGCCGATGGCTTACCTCGTCGGCCGTGGTACCGGCATCAGATTTATGCGCCGGGGTTTTATACGGGGTATGGGGTGAAGACTTTGCCGATGATCCGGGAGGCGATTGAGCAGAAGAATTGGAAGGAGGCTGAGGAGGGGATTTTGCGGGTGACGGGGGTTTTGGAGGGGTTTGTTGGGGAGGTTGAGCGGGCGTGTGGGGTGGGGAGGTGAGCAGACAGTCTCAGAGTTGATAAATTTTTCTCCTGTATATCTGGCTGTTGAAATATTTAGAATCGTATAAGGCTATATCTTCGATTCTGGGAGCGGTCATTTTTGTGATGTGTATGCCAAAGCAGCCGAGACAATCGAAGCTTGGGCCTAGTCAATCAATTTATAAACTTGAAGAGTATGCATAGCGAGTTGCTAGGTTAGTTATTTGATTTACTGAAATTTACTTTTATATGCGTCAAAGCACAGATTACATAACCATAGGGCATCCTGATAAGAACCATTAGAGATCTTTTCGCTAGCTTTGACATTACTATTACTATCTTGAATCTTATTATTGCTGATGAGAGATAAACATTTTAAAGTACATGGAAGAGCAAATTTTTGACGAAGACCTGAACCGGGATATTGAGCCGGAAGCGGGGAACGAAGATGTCGTGATTAAAGTGCCATTCAATCCGACCACCATCAAGGTTGACACAAGGCCTTACTCCATAGGTCAGATAATCAACGATTTGCAAGATGGTGTGATCGATTTTGACACAGAATTTCAACGACTTCCAGATTTATGGGATGCTCAGAAGAAAAGTAGGTTTATTGAGTCTTTGCTGTTAAACTTGCCGGTGCCCGCATTTTATTTCAATGAAAAGGAAGAAAATGATTGGGAAGTTGTTGATGGCTTGCAACGTGTAAGTACTTTACGTCAATTTGTGATTCACAACAATCTTCCCTTAGTAAATTTGGAATTTTTGAACACTTACAACGGGCTTACTTATAGTGAATTGCCAGTAACGTTGCAGAAAAGAATCACTCGTTTTCCAATAACCCTTTACTTAGTAGAAAAAGGAACTCCTGACGATGTAAAATATAATATTTTTAAAAGAATTAATCAAGGCGGGTTGGTGTTGACTCCGCAAGAAATTAGGCATGCGATTAACCAGGGCAAGCCAGCTGAAATAATTGCAGACTTGGTTCGCGGCGAAGATGTGGTCGACACCAATGGCGTTCTCCGTATTCGTAAAAATAGAGATAATAGTGAAACGCCGCTATCCGCTACGTTCGAAGGAAAGCTGTTTAGGAAAGTGACTGAAAAGAGAATCCCTTCTGTGAGGATGGAGGATAGAGACTTCGCTACAAGATTTGTTTCCTTTTATTTAATATCTTATAAATTATACGAGCCAGACCTGGATAGCTTTCTTAATAAAGGTATGGCTAAGCTACGTGAGCTTTCGAGCGAAGAAATTATTGAATTGAAAAAATCATTTGTTAAAGCATTAAATCTAGCCTTTGATATTTTTGGAAATGATGCATTCAGAAAGAGATTATCATTTTCGGACAATAGAAAACCAATAAACAAGGCATTGTTTGAGGTAATTTCCGTGAATTTTGCTCAACTAAGTGATGAAAATATCTCGATTTTGTCGCAAAAAAAGGAATCTTTTAAACAAAAAGTCGTTGCCATTCAAGGTGCGAAAGATTCGAAGTTTCTGTCAGCAATTACCCAGGGTACGGCTAGAAAAGAAAATGTTGAACAGCGTTTTACGGATATAAGAAATATCATTACAGAAATACTGAATAAGAATGATAGAGTCAATTGAGATCAAGAACTTTAAATCTCATAAGCATACAAAGTTGAGTTTAGGCAATTTAACGGTGCTGTGTGGGCAAAATGGCGTGGGTAAATCTTCGTTGATACAGGCGCTCCTATTACTTCGTCAGACAGAATCCAAAAGCCGACTGGACACAATATTAGACCTTAACTCGCCACTTTGCTTTATAGGAAAGACAAAAGATGCATTATACTTATATCCGGATAAGGAAGATCGTATCTCCATCCAGTTCCGCTTGATGGATGAAAGTGCGGAATATAAGTGGAACTTTGACGCAGGAAATGAATCAACATTTCTAAATAGAATAAATGCACCCTTGGAAAGCTTGGGATATGAAAACTTGTCACTTTTTGGTAATCTATTTCAATATATAAGTGCGGCGAGAACCGCGAGTTATCAGACAGATAATTATGCTGTTGAAGTTCTGCGTCAAATCTCAATATATCAGGGAAGAGGCGAGCTTACCGCACAATTCTTGGACTATTATGCGAAGCGTATTCGAGTTGACCCGGCCCTGCTTCATACTTCGGAAAGTGACCCCTATTTACTATCGCAGACCACGGCGTGGGAGAGAGAGATTAGTACGGGTGTGAATGTAGTTCCTGTGGCAATTGGGTCTAGTTATGAAATTCGATTTAGTTTCAACGATTCAACCCTTGGAGAAACTGACTATTTTTCGTCTGATAATGTCGGCTTTGGACTTTCATATGCCCTACCAATTGTAGTAGCAATTCTTTCTGCTGAGCCGGGTACTTTATTGCTGATTGAAAATCCGGAGGCTCACCTTCACCCATATGGCCAATCAAAAATTGCTGAGTTGATTTGTCTAGCGGCTCAACTTGGTATCCAAATAATTATCGAAACTCATTCAGATCACATAATTAATGGTATTTTGGTTCAATCGAAGAGATTTGAGAAGGAGAAAAAAGGGATTGATAGGGAGCTACTGAAAATATATTCATTTGAGCGAGATGAAAAACAACATATGACTGTTCCTATCGAGGTTTTGGTTGGAGCAGAAGGGCGATTAGCAAATAGGCCCGATACGTTCTTTGATCAAATAGGTAAAGACATCAGATATATGGTGAACTAAATTTAGATAAAAATGCACTTTTACCTACACTTCCCGGTGGAACCAGAAAACATAATTTCTTCCGATCAGCAATTTAAGGAGTTTCTTCGCGAGCTTCAAAACTGCCTTGATCGTTGTGATTGTGAGAGGCAGTCTGCGCTTATTGCAGACCGTGAAAATGTTGACACCTTTCAGCAAAATCTGGCTCACTTGGGAGAAATAGTAGATTACATTGCTGGATATCAGTTAGACGAGCTGCTCTTCTTAATGCTTGACCAATCAAACATCCAGTATTGGAACGGCAACCCGCTGCATGATGTTCACGAGGAGCATACCTTTTATCGATTTTTTAGCTCACAAAATCGATCTTTTATAGATTCTTACCCATTGATATTTAATGAATTAGCGGAAAGTTGCAAGGAAAACGTAGCGACGTATGCTAAGCTGCACCTGCTTGTGGACTTTACAAGAAGTGAAACCTATTCGCCTTTTGTGTCACTGGTTGTTGGCAGGCATGAAGAGCAACCTGTCCTTATAAATGTCGCGTCTACTAATAATTTCTTGTCGTTGGATAAGTGGATCAGTGAAAATATGCCACAGAGAAAATATAACAACAATGATAACAGGCATTGCGAGAACCACCACGACTATCGTTCAGATAAATCTCCACTAATAGGAGGAGTAGGTGGAAAGGCACATGCTGCTTCACTGCTTAAAAAGGCAATTGGAGACTGGCGCCAAAGAGATTATCTTATCAACTGGGATTCAATTCACAATCGATATATTCGTTTTGAATTTGAAAACGACCCTCAGAATCAATATCACGGGTATCACCTTGTTTTAAGAGGATCTTATGAGGAAGACACAAGGGCAGTAGGCTTAATTCCTGCCAGAATCCTAAGTCTAATTAAGTATCGAGCTGAATTGGAACAAGGAAGCTGATCTTCTGGAACGAGTGTTGTATTGATATTTAAGTATCGCTAGTTTCATTAACAACTCCCTGACAACCAGCTTTAACCAGCTCGAAATGTCAAAAAGTGTCTCCGGATTAGGCCATACCTTACTTAGCCAAAAGGTCGGGAGAAATGCTGCTAGAAACCGCGACACACCTAACCCGCCAAACTCCCCTCAACCAACCCGCCATAAACCTTCAAATGCCCCAACGCAATCTCAACATACTCCCTCTTAATCAGCTCGCTTTTCCGCTTACTCCAAGTTTGTATCCGATCCATAATCTCATCAATGCCAAATTCCGGATGGTTTTGGACGATGAAATCGGTAGTCGCCAATATTTCGAGTGACAGGTCCGAGCTGAACCCGTCAATTAATGTTAGGAGTTTTTGATTTATTGCTTTTGCTTCCGGACTTAGCTCGTTGTTGATGTAATCGTTTACTTCGTGCCACTTTTCGTAATTGAGCATGAGCGGCTCAAATGCTTTGGCCTGGCCTTGCTCCATTCCTTTTAAAAATACACCATTTAATGCATAGAGGACCTTTTCGACACCAATCGAATAAGGGCCGTAATGTTGCGCAGTAAATGTCAGTTGCAAAGGCTGTCCAAGACGCTGATAGAAATAAGCTAACTTGTTGGCAGCGAAAAGGCTACTGTGCTCGCCCATGCTCTCGTAGGCGAATAATGCATATAATAGTTGAGCGCGGGCGGGAGTCAGTTTGACGGTTTTGGTGGTCGCCTGCTTTTGTAAGATCGCCTTGATGTGGTCATTAGGCTCAAAAACAACGATGTCTGAGCTGAGCCCACCGAGATATTTTTCAATCATCGGCTTAACTATATTCCAGTCAAGCCCGCCGTTTCCGCAGCCAAGAGGAGGAAGAGCGATACTTGAAATTTTTTGTTCTGTAATAAGCTCTTGCAAAGCGATGAGGCCGTTTTCTACGTACGAATATTCGGAAGGTTTTCTCCAATGCGTTTTGGTCGGGAGGTTGACAATCAGTCGTTTACCTAAAAGCATGCTTTCGTCCCAAACAGCCAGCAGCTTTCCGGGAGCAAGTTCGTTGCGCTTGCACGCATCTGCATACACCTTGTAGTTGTGCGGGAATGCCTCTTTGAATTGCAGCGCTATGCCTTTCCCCATCACGCCGACAGTGTTGACAGTGTTTACCAGCGCTTCCGTTTCGGCTTGGAGCAAATCTCCCGTTGAGAATCGTATCATAAGCGAATTAAGGAAAAAAACATATTGGTGCGACCGTAACACGAATATTTAAGCGAGCCGAGTTCAAATGTGAGTTAACAATAGCTTCGGCGTTTTCGTTGTACACAATAAAAGATTCTATCGATTCTAATGGCACATGCGAATGAACAAGAAACTCGGCCTGGTATCTTCGCGGCCGATCTGTATCTAAGTCAGATTTCTGAAAATTGCTATTTTGAATGCTCTCCCAGTCAATTTTATCCAAATCTTTCAGGTCCCGATAGTGTCTCGAGTAGGCTGCATTGGCTTGCCCATCAGTAAAGAAAAAGCGACCGTTTCGGCTCAATACATTGATTTCTGAACGTACTACAATGATTTCTTCTCTGGAAAGTTGCGGAACAAGCGGGGCCCAATACCCTGTGACAATGTTGTACAGCATGATGGATCGCGGTGTAAAGTAAAATGGGACGTAGTCCCCGATATTTCCAAACCCATCAATTCTTACAGGTGTTGTGTCTCTCGTGCCGATAATGTCCGGATTTCCGATCGAATGGAACTCCCTACTAGCAGACGGATGACTTTTCGTGCATAGTCCAACCTCCAATATGTGTGGCAGATTTCGAATGTTACAGATCCGGTAGCAGTATTTACGGTCCGCATTGATCATAGCAGGAAATCCTAAGAGTTTTTAGGTGTGAAAACGAATACACAAAATAGCACTGAGCGTTACTCGGCTCTTCATTTTATCACTTCGCAGTACTCACCAACAACTCCCTAATATCCACCTTCAAATACACGGAAATCTCGTACAGCGTCTCCAAAGTTGGTTGCACCTCATTCCGAGCCCAACGCGAGACGGTTGTTTCGGTTTTGTCCAAATGTTTAGCTAGGTCTTTCCCCGATTTCTCTTTCTCTACAAGAACAAGTTTAATCCTATTAAGACGCAATTTTGCCACGAGATGCTCATTTATAGCTGTTTCGTGTAAATAAAATATAAATATTGCACAACTTTAAAAGCACTCTAAGTGTATTTAAATAGTATTTTTGTGTATATTTAATTTGTATTTATTACTATTTATAGTACTATTGTAGTCTAAAATTTGAACTATGACACACGAAAAAAAATCTTCCAAACCCACCGAGCGGCAACTAACCGTCTACCGAAAGTTCCTCCCACGTGTTTACCAATACGCCATCATGCCCGAAATCCGCCTCTGCGGCAAGTGGCTGAAAGAAGCCGGTTTCGAATGCGGCGACGAAGTGACGGTGCGGTGTTTGGGGAATAAATTGGAGATTACGTTGAACCCGGAAGAGGAGGCAGAACCTGGGCCGGGGCGAAAACGGTGACGCGGAAATCGTGGCTGGGCAATGGAAGTTCAAAGATGCAGCTCCACATCCATGCTTACATGAAGAATGCGGATAATTTCGATTACGTGACCGGAGGACTTTCGGAAATACACATTATGCTTGACACAAAAGGTTTTATAATAGCCTTTTCGAATCGCGTCGATTTGTTTGGCTTTCGCTCTTCCGTCCGCAATGGCTTGGAAGCAGCTGAACAATCCATCAAGATACTTTTCCGCCTGCTCTGCCGACCAGGTGCTTTCGGTGTAATCCCAAATATCCTCCAAGTCGGACTCGGCTCGACGAGCCAGGCGGTATGATCCCATTTACGATTTTCTTTTACCTCTCATCTTGGCTTTAAATTCCTCCGGGTCGAAGTCTTCCACCCAGCCGCTTTGCTCGCCTTCCGCTAATGCTTGTCTCAATAGCTTCAATTTTTCTTCTTCTCTTTCAAGCAAGCGCAAGCCAGCCCTTACGACCTCGCTCGTGGAGGCGTAGCGGCCGGTTTCAATTTGATTTTGAATAAATGTATCAAAATGAGGGCCGATGGAAATGGATGTGTTCTTGGTCATGATCAATTTTGCTGAGTAGCTGATTTATTAAAAGTACCAAAAATTGGTAACATTGCTTATAAAAAAATCCCTCCGTTGATCGAAGGGAGGAAACATTGCTTGGTATGGATTGTCTTCGACTTCGCTCAGACTGACATTCTACATTTGTCATGCTGAGCGAAGTCGAAGCACATGCGCAATGTCACTTCACCGTATACCAATCCCGCACCCGCACATCAATCTTACCATCCTTCTCATTCACCAACTTCTTAAACGCCTCGGTATCACTAAACCCACCCTGCCCGCGATAGTGGTAGGGATAAACAACCTTCGGCTTAAACGCCAGCACGGTAGTAGCAGCCTCATTAAT
Organism: uncultured Dyadobacter sp.; assembly: GCA_965649915.1. Lineage (GTDB taxonomy): Bacteria > Bacteroidota > Bacteroidia > Cytophagales > Spirosomataceae > Dyadobacter. The sequence continues at coordinate 18,834 of CBFGMV010000028.1, read as the reverse complement.
ATCCATCGTATAAGGCAAATTCATGCACACAAATGCCACATCAATGTTTTTCAATGCTTTGATTTCCGGAATGCCGGAAGTATCCCCGCTGAGAAACACCGATTTACCGCCGATTTTGAGCACGTAGCCGTTGCCGCGACCTTTGGTGTGGCGCGAGTCGGCTGTTTCGGGCAGGTTATACATTGGGATGGCGGTGATGGAAATGCCGAGTTTTTCGGTAGTAGCACCGTTGGCGAGGATGGTCGTTTTGGCTTTCAGGGCGTCGGACATTTTGTCGGCGACGGCTTGCGGCGCGACTATCACGGTGTTGGTCAGGTCGAGGGCGTCGAGGGAAGCCGGGTCGAAATGGTCGCCGTGGATGTCTGTGATCACGATCAGGTCGGGTTTGGCGATGCCGACGAAGGTTTTGGGGGCCTGGTAGGGGTCGGCGTAGATGGTTTTGCCGTTCCACGTGAGCGCGAGCGTGGCGTGGTTGAGTGGCTGGATTTTGAGCGGACCTTTGGAGGTCTTGATTTCATCGGGTGCAGGAAGCTGGGCCCAGCAAAGGGAGGCCGCGAAAAGGAGTAAAAAGGTGAACGTAGTTTTCATGATCTGTATAGTTAGATTGACCAAATTTAGGGTTTACATGCCCGCAAGCAAGCTTTTGCAGATTTTTTCATTCCTTTTTAATAGCGAAGTGCCGGACTTGTTTAGCTTGCAGCCGCATTGTGTAAAACGCATTCAAATGACTCTTCATCGCAAAATGGCCACCCGAATGGCCCGGTTTATATGCTCCTTGATCTCGATCCTCGTTGCCGGCAACGGGGCATACCACGCATCGGCCCAAAAGTTCGTAGTGGCGCCATTCAATTTCAACATACAAAATGGCTCGTACACACCCGCGAGTACGGACGCGAAGGCACTCGCGGAGGTGAAAACGGAAATTCCCTCGCAGACATTCATGCCTGACTCTGACGCCGTTATGTGGTTTATCTTCCCTGAGCCGGGAGGGATTTTGCTTTTTAAGAACAGGGAAATGAAGGACTTGAAGAATGCAGCGGGCAAATTATCGAGCCCGTCTATGGCGATTGTAGATACCATTTTTTACAATCAGGTCTACCTGGACAAGACTGGCAATGACGGAAAGTATACGTTTGACATGTGTTATTCCCTGCGCGTCGATGGTAAGCGCTATTATACGGACTTTCGGCCGCACGATTTTGCTGCCTACCGGCAATCGTTAGCACATCATAAGCAGCTGTTTCTGCTAGCCTCGCAAGATATGGGCTACGAAGTTTACGCCGACAAAGGTTATCCGGAGCATTTCCACATTGCGGTTTTCGATATGCAAAATGGCGGTATCCAAACACGCTTCATCAGCGAAGAACTGCCATTTCACTACGGAAACGAGTTTTTAGATGAAAGCGACAATGTTATCAAATCTCAATACAATGAAAAGGATCACACATTTCGCATTGAAATCGAAGGCTTAAATGAAACTTACAAAGGCGTTTGGGACGGGAAAGAATTGAAGCATTTAAAGTAGTATGGCGACGATCCATTTGACGACACTAATTCACGCACCCATAGACGCCTGTTTCGACGCAGCGCGAAGTGTGGACGCACATTTGTCGTCGACGGCTGGCACCAATGAAAGGGTGTTGGCGGGCAGAATGTCCGGCTTGTTCGAGGCAGGCGACGTCGTTACCTGGGAAGCAACGCATCTGGGGATCAGGCAACGGCTCACCGTCGAAATCGTGCGGGTGACTAAGCCGACGTTTTTTGAAGACCGGATGCTGAAAGGGGCTTTCAAAAGCATGTGTCACGAGCATCATTTTGAGGAAGAAAATGGCGTTACGGTGATGATAGATATATTTCGCTACGAAGCGCCGTTCGGTATTTTAGGTATTCTTTTTGATAAGTTGTATTTGGAAAACTATATGAGAAAGTTTTTGCAAAGGAGGAATTTACATTTAAAGCAGATGCTTGAAGGAGCATAACGGTTTCTCAAATTAACAATCAGGATTTGAAGACATTCAAAGTATCTTCACCGAAGCCAGTATTTTCAAAACCTCATCTTCATTTTTACTCACCCCGTAAATGCTAAGCTTACGAAAATCATCGACTTTAATATAAATGCCGATCAATCCTTGCCCGAGTATTTTGGGTTTGACAGTGAGCGTCTTATAGCCGCTTTGGACGGACTCGGTGCGGTAATGCGTGGCGTCGGTTTCATTTTTAAATGAATAGGAGTACATGCCCATGTCGTAGCGCAGTGTATCTTTTCCGTTCGTAATGCCGCCAACTTTGGAATCATAGCCCTGCGACTCGAATTTCTTCCAGCTAGATGGTGCTACAAATGAAAAATCATCGAATGACATAGGCGTCGGTTGGTCCTTTTTGCAACCCAGGACCATAAGAAGCGCGAGAATGGATAGAAAGGTCTTCATAGCTTTAAGCGGGAGAATGTGAGCTAGTTCGAAGACCGGAATACATGAAACTTGGTTGGGAGCCAAGCCGCTTTTTTATATTAAAATGCATTCAAGGAGCTTTCTTGCGAGCACCCTGAAAGCAGATCAATGTTATGCGATAGGCGCTTCGCCTTCGAGCACGGGCGGTTGCGCGGGCACACCTGCGAGGCGCTGTAACACGTGCGCCACCACGGGCCGACAACTGAAAAGGTAGGCGTGGTGGCTCATCAGGAAGTACTTATCCCAGAAGGTTTTGAGTAGGTTGATTCCACTGTAGTCGCCAGTCCTTGCCTTTGCCATGGCAGCGTCGTCGTTGTCGAGGAAGCCGTAAAAGAGCGGGTCCGCTTGTGGACCGGCGTCCTGTTTGATGATATCCAGCACGTTGTAGAAATTAAAGCCTTCTTCAAGTTGCAGATTGGGATCTTTTTTGAAAATTTCGTCGCCGTAGCTGCCCAGGTTGCGAAAGTCGGTGGTGAGGCCTTCGGCGTCGGGCCGGGGATCGAAATTGGCCGTGTTTGCATTGAGGTTGAACTGCTTGGAGCTCACATACAGAAGGTAATCGCTCGGATCGTAGTAAATGTGTACGTGCTTGGCGAGCTGCTTTAAGGGTGTATAGTTGTAATGAAAATGGGGCCCTTTGAATTTCCTGCGCATATTTTTGAGCTGCACGCCTCCTTTTTGCACGGCCAGGTGCGTCACGTCAGGCGCCATGAGGAATATGTTCTCGAAAATGCCGGTCGGAAAGCTGTGGCCCTCGCCGGGATTGATCATGCCGTTCAGGAGCTGGTGGCCAAATGAATGCACGACGAGGTTGAGCGTCTTGCCCGCCTCTTTCAGTTTTTTTGAAAGCACTTCAAAATATTCAAACAACCCATTCCGGGTAAATTGCTCGCCATAGCCGATCGAGCGGTCGTCTGCTTTTTTGCGCCAGCCGTACGACGGCCAACCGAAGTAAAGCACATTGGCCACGCTGTTTTCGGGGTGGGCGAGGTAGCTCTGCACGAATTGCGGCACAAGGTCCAGTTTGAGGCCGGGTTCCCAGTCAAATCCGTGAATGTATACAAAAACGTGTTTGCGCGATTCCGGCAGCCGGGTTACGGCCTGCGTGACGCCGGTAGCCCATACCTCGGGAAATAGCTCCATTACTTTGAAATCGCGGTTCGGGGCGGGAGGGAGGTTCGCAAACGAGAGCCTGGTAGGTGCATCGGCCATATCAATGACCGGAATGCCGGCATTACTAGCCCGGTAACAGATAAAAAAATGCGATTTATCGTGGTCCGATAAGCCGGAATACGCATCGAGTTCGACTTTGTTGCCGATTACCTTCGTGCCGTCGCTGGTAATGTACCATAGCGTGCGGCCGTCCTGTTCGCCACGGATCACCTGTACTTTGTCGCCCCGCCTAAAAAAGGGCCGCGCGCCGTTTGCGCCCGGGCGCTGTGACTGCTGGTCGAGGTTGTCATTGATAATGCCTTCCATAAGAGGTGGTTGTCTAAGAGTCAAGGTAGTTCTACAAGTTAACCAGTATCCCCGATCTACTCAATCGTTTGTTATTTAGCGGTAGGCCCATCGCAAAAAGTGTGATTAGTGGCCTGAGGCGACATCTGTGGCACAATTTTAGATCATATTACTGCATAACCATCCAAACACCAAAGATGAAAGCTGTTATTTCGATGTTATTTGCCGCCTCCGTTATGGTAGCTTGTAACACGCAGTCAGACAAGCAGGAAGCACTCTTGAAATCACAACAGAAAACCATCGATTCCATGCGTGTTGCCATGGAAAAGCAGGCTATAATAGATTCGATGAATGCACTGCAAGCTCAGCGCCAGGAAGCTGAAAAGTGGGAAGAAATCGACAAAAATGAGGCAACAAACCACACTCAGGCCGTTGCAAGCACACCAGCACAAGCGGCTCCCGCTAAAAAGAAATGGAGCCATACCGCCAAAGGAGCGGTTGTAGGTGCGGGTACGGGCGCGATCACCGGCGCTATCATCAATAAGAAGCGGGGCGAAGGCGCGCTGATCGGTAGCCTCATCGGCGCCGGCGTAGGTGCGGGTACCGGCGCGATTGTTGACCATAGCGTCAAAAAGAAACGTCAGCAACAATAATCACATATTCGCTATATAAGTTGGATTGCCGGTCGTTGTGACCGGCAATTTTTTTGTGCCCGCTCATTTCACCGGTTGAGGTATCAGCATTTCCGCATTGCCGTTCCTCGGCAATCGATATACGTCGCCATTGGCATTGGAAAAATAAATGAACGATTCCGACGGTTTCCGGCCGTGGCCATCCGCCCAGATCGCGTAAAAGCCGTCCTGCACGTGCAAGGGCTTGCGCACATACGAGTGGTTCATCGGGCTGTTTCGGGTAAGCTGTCTTTCCAGGGACCATTGCCTGCCACCGTCATCGCTCCGCCACATCGCCACTTCGCCACCCGGGTTGTAGGCCTGCGGACCATCGAAGCCCGGCCCGACCACCCGCCAGCTGTCCCTGGAAACATGGTAAACCGAGCCCATATCGTAGTTGTTGTCGGAAGTGGTGACAATATGGTGTTCCCAGCCTTTCTTGCCCGGTCGGTGCAGCGTCCATTCGCGCGGGCCGTTGGCGGGGCCGGCTTCATAACCGTTGCTCGCGATCACCAGGATGCCCGGTTTGTTTTGTTGGTCGAATGTAATGTCGAGCAGGTAGCAGTTTCTTTTCTCGGCCGCATAGTCGTGCACGGTAGCGAGGTTTTGAGGACTGGTTAATGGCAATTGCGCCGTTTCGCCCTGAATGTTCTGCCAGGTTTTGCCAAAATCCGACGTTTCGAGGTAATGCAGATTCGTGCGGTAGTTAAGGCCTTTGCCTAAGGGATGATAGTCGAATGCAACACCGATCTTGCCATTCCGCTCGGTGCTGATCTGGTAATGTCCCTCCTCGATGTGCGCCAGCACTTTCCATTCGTTCCAATGCACACCGTCGCGAGTCGTGTTGAATCCGATCACGCGCTGGCCCTTCTGGTTGTATTTGGTAAATAATGCAATGAAACCTTTGCCTTTGACCGGATATACCTGGAAATAGGAGAAGTTGTCGAACGGCTTTTCAATTCCGTTCACCAGTTCGGTTGCGCGGATCGTTTCAAAACCGTTGATATCAAATGGTTTTTTGCTTTTATGAATGTAGGACGGGCGCGAAATGCCATGGGATGTAGAGAAGATCCAGACATAGCCCTGATCGTCAAGTGAAATGACGGGGTTATCGTGGGCGTCGGTCGTTTTCTTGTCGAGAATGGTCAGCGGATTGGCGACCTTACCTGTTTTATGATCGAAGAAAGATACATTATGCAGCAAAGTGGAGTTGGTGCTGTCTGTACCGCCGAAGCAGAAAAATGTTTTATCCACCACTTTGGAATAGACCGCAAAGGGCCGGTGATTGGCCGGGTAAACGGCTAACCCGCCGGAGTATTTATAGACATATTCGTCGTTTGAAGGCTGGTTCATATACCAGATACCCCTGAAACCATCGGCTCTTTTCATGATCAGTGCAGCTTCGGCATGCCGATCGTCGGGATGCTGAGCTTGCGACGAGATGCAACTGAGTAATGCAAGGAAGATAAGCCAGTATCCGGCGTTTATTTTGACTGCCATAAATGAAGTACACTATTGTTTACATAGGATACAAAAGGCCATTTTTATGGACAACCTACTTATGGCAAGTTTTGTTTGTGCAGCAAAATAGAAAGGCCGAGGGGGGCATCTAGCTAGTGTATTTTTAGAATTTTACCTTGTAAATATAATAGTAAGTGTTAGATTTGCAAGGTAAAAAACTGGTAAATGTGGCTGTCTTTAAGCCCGCTTTTACCTTGTAAATCTAAAATTGAATGTTATAATTACAAGGATGATTCCAAGATTAGCACAAGAAGATATTGCACTTTTACTGGATGAGTTTCCAGCCGTAGGCGTCTTAGGACCGCGGCAGATTGGCAAAACCACTTTGGCAGACCTCATTGCGGAAACCCAGCCGGTAGAGCCGGTTTACCTGGATTTGGAGAATCCCCTGGATGTCGCCAAAATGATCGAGCCGGAAGCTTATTTTGAGGCGCACAAAGGAAAGCTGATCATTTTGGACGAAGTGCATCGTATACCTGCCCTTTTTCCGGTGCTGCGTGGGGTTATCGACAGTCGCCGTCGCGAAGGGTTCCGGACTGGCCAGTTTCTGATACTTGGGTCGGCTTCGCTGGATCTGTTGAGACAATCTTCCGAAACCCTCGCCGGGCGGATCGCATATAAGGAGTTGTCAGGCTTTGTGGTCAACGAAATCGAGGGAAGTGGGCTTTCGTCACAAGATCGGCTGTGGCTGCGGGGCGGATTTCCTGATAGCTACCTGTCTAAAAGCGATACCGCAAGTTTCCGTTGGCGGCTCAATTTCATCAACACCTATCTGGAACGGGACATTCCTCAATTTGGCCCCCGGCTCCCCACGGTACTGCTGCGAAGGCTGTGGACTATGTTGGCGCACCATCAGGGCGGCCCGCTCAATACCGCACAGCTGGGATCCAGCCTCGATATTGCCCTGCCGACCGTAAAGCGCTATGTCGAGCTGTTGGAAGATTTGTTTTTGATCCGAACGCTGCGGCCCTGGTCAGGGAATGTCGGTAAGCGTCTGGTGAAAACACCGAAGGTTTATATTCGCGATAGCGGGCTCACCCACGCGCTCCTGAACCTCACGACGCTGGACGATTTGCTGGGGCACCCTGTCGCTGGCCATAGCTGGGAAGGGTTCGTGATCGAAAATCTGCTTTCGGCTTTGCCTTTGGGCATAACGGCCTGGTACTATCGCACCGCTGCCGGCGCCGAAATCGATCTTGTGCTGGAAAGAGGAGGGCAGGACCGCTATGCTATCGAAATTAAAAGGTCGCTGGCTCCCTCGCTATCCAAGGGCTTTTACCTTGGTTGCGAGGATATTGGTGCTACCAAACGCTTTTTGGTTTACCCCGGAAAGGAAAGATATCCGATGACAGGAAATGCGGAAGCAATACCGCTAGCCGAAATGGTCAGCGAAATAATAAGTTTGGGTGTTTGATTAAAACAATGCGACAATGGCCTGGAATCCACAGATTTATGATCAGTTTAAAACGGAACGTTCGGCCCCGTTTTTCGACCTGCTGGCAATGCTGGAACGAAAGTCTGTTTCCGATGCGGTCGATTTAGGGTGTGGTACCGGCGAGTTGACGCAGCATCTGGCAACAGCGTTAGCTGGTGCCAACGTGTTGGGCGTAGATGCTTCGCGGGAAATGCTGGAAAAGTCGGCGGCATTCGTGACTGACCGGCTCAGTTTTGAATGCATTTCAATAGAAAATTTGCTGGCTAGGGCACAGCAATGGGACGTGGTCTTTTCCAATGCAGCCATTCAATGGGTGCCTGATCACAAGGTGTTGTTTCCCAAACTGATCGCCGCCGTCCGGCCGGGAGGACAGTTGCTGGCTCAGATGCCCAATCAGCATGAAAACATTTCAAACCGCCTTTTACACGAACTGGCTGGCCTGGAACCTTACGCGACGGCGCTGCAAGGCTGGAACCGCATTTCACCGGTGCTCGGCATCGAAGGTTATGCGGAGCTGCTTTTCGAAAACGGTGGGAAATCGATACAGGTGTTTGAAAAAATATACCCGCTTGTGTTGCCGGATGTGGATGCATTGCTCGAATGGGTTTCCGGTACGGCGCTGATCCCCTATCTGGAAAGGCTGGGCGAAGAGATGCACGATCGCTTTGTACAGGATTACAAAAGTCTACTGTTAACCCATTTCGCTAAAACGCCTGTCTTTTACCCGTTTCGAAGGATCTTGATAGCTGCGACGTTTGAATAGATAGGGCCGGTTATGCACCGGCCCTGAATGGTTGTCAGCCAGCAGCATAAGCCCCTGCAAACCGCTTTGCGAAATCTTCCAGTTTGAAGTTGCTGGTGATTTCCGGCCGGTTTTTCCAATAATCTTCCTGCATCGTGCCATTGCGCAGCGCCTGGCCCATTTCCATGTAAAGTCGAGCGAAAACGTCGTTCAGACCCGCCTGCACCATCCCGTTATATGCATCTTCGTCGGAGAAAGTTACCCAGGGAATACCTTCTTTGCCCACGGCCTCGCCTAATACCGACGCGATTTCCGAAGGATCGCGTTCATCGCTGGCGATATAGGTGATGCTTTCCGTCTTCGTGAATGGTGTCAGCAACGCATCCGTTGCCGCCAGTGCGATGTCGTCGGTGTCGGTGAGCACCAGTTTTTCGCCAGTATTTCCAAAATTGCTTCCGGCAATGCCCGCGTGTTTGATCAGTCCGATCTGGCTGTACAGGTTGCTGAAAAAGTAGGAGGGACGCAGGATTTTGACCTGTAAACCGGAAATGGCGGCCAGCTTTTCTTCCAGATATCCCAATGCATCGATCGGTCCCGCGCCCTTACGCAGGTGCGAGCCTATGCTGCTCAGGAGCACGATGCGGCGGATACCCGCCGACTGAATTGCCTGGACGTACTTATCCGCGACTTCGAGCTGGAATGCAGCATAGTCGGCAAGTGCAAAGTCGCTGGGAATCATCAGATAGGCAATGTCGCCGCCTTGAAATGCAGATTCCAGGAATGCCGTATCCTGAACAGACCCGATGGCAGCCTGTGCCCCAAGACTTTCTATCTGTTCTTTTTTACCTGCGTTGCTACTGATGACGAGCACTTCGTGACCAGCTTTGATCAAATTCTGTGTAACGGGAAGGCTGATGTTGCCCAAAGATCCTGTGATGATATATTTCATGTCCTTGTGATTGTTTCTGATGCAGCAAAATTATATTTGTACTTACTTTTTGACAAGTACTTACCCGAAAGTATGTATGACTAAAATTAAAGAAAGCTCGACTTACAATGCGAACCGTGAGATCGTGATGCAGCAATGCCCGGTAACCTACGTCATGAACAAGATCGGGGGCCATTGGAAGCCCATTATTTTGTACCACCTGCTGGCCGGCAGCAAGCGATACAGCGAAATCAGGAAAGCCATGCCGCATATTACCGAAAAAATGCTGATTCAGCATTTAAAACAGTTAGAAAGTGATCGATTGCTGGTACGGGAAGCAAAACCCGTCGTACCTCCCTATGTTAGCTATACGCTCACGGACGGTGGACGGGAGCTCGAAACGGTGATCAATGCGATGGCCGAATGGGCTTACCGGGACATGCAGCGCGCGCAGGATTTTGCCGAAGCTGCCCTGGTAGCCTAACCAAAGCGGTCGATCTGTTCAAAATTATGAACCCTGCTGACATAAGGTTGTCACCCGGGCATTTATTTTGCGTTCAAAAACAGAGCTGAAATGAAAGTACACACCACCAACTACGAAAATACCTTCATCGAAGTGGCCGACGACTGTCCGGCTATATCCGGAGAAGTACCGCCCATGAAAGGCGAGGGCAAGACCATTGCGGGAATCCAGTACGATATGATCAGGAAGAATCCCTATCAATTTACCTCGGACGACGTGCTGTTCCAGGTCTTTGCTGAACGCAAGGATTTGACCGAAAGTGAGTTGGACGAGGCCAGAAAGCAATTTTTTTCCAAAGGGCAGGCCTGTTTACGCGCCTCGCCTCTTGCCAAGCGCTATGGTTGGGGCGTTCATCACGACGAGCAGGGCAAAGTGGCATTGTATGCATGCGATAGCCCGGAATACCAGAAATTTGTACATGACGAAGAAACGAAGACCGTGAAAGCGATGAGGTCGAGCAGGTAGCCGTCCGGAAAGCTTTCGAAGAAATTACCGCGACGTTGGGTAGGGTTTTTTATCTTTACAAAACTCCTCGTCAATCGGTACCATGAAGCTATCTCTTTCTATCACTGCTCTGATCATAATGGCCGCGGCGTGCTGCCTGGCACAGCCGGCAATGGTTATCGAACCCGTCGTCTCCGGGTTCACAAGGCCCGTGAAAGTAACCAATGGAGGGGACAGCCGTCTTTTCGTGGCGGAGATCGGGGGGAAGATCAGGATCGTCAAGAACGGCGCCATTGTGTCTCAACCGTTTCTCGATATAGGGGCGAAAGTCAACAATCCGGATTGGGCAGGCATTTTCAGTATCGCTTTTGATCCGGCCTACCAGGCCAACGGCCACTTCTACGTCTTGTACGTTGTTAAAGACCGTTTCGAAGTGCAGGTTTCCCGGTTCAGCCGCTCCGCAGGCGACGCCGATCTGGCTGACCCCAATTCGGAGCAGAAAGTGCTTACAATCCCGTACACGGATGTCCTGGGAGGGCACAGGGGAGGGGATATGGCTTTTGGAAAAGATGGCTTTCTGTATATCTCGACGGGAGACAACGGGCCCGGTTCCAGAGGGGTGACCGGCGATCCGGAAAACAACGCCCAGAATACGACCCGGCTTTACGGCAAGCTTCTCAGGATCGATGTCGTAAACGCATTACCTGTCACGCCAACCCCCGACAAAATCTTTGCCTTGGGCCTGCGCAATCCCTGGCGGTTCAGTATCGACCGGCTCAACGGCGACTTCTGGATCGGCGACAATGGCCAGGATGGCTGGGAGGAAGTAAACTATCTCAAATATCCTTTTGAAGTAGCGGCCCCCAACTTCGGATGGAGCTGCCTGGAAGGAAATCAAAGCTACACCGCATCCCATTGCGCACCGGGCACTACTTACCAGGCGCCCAGGGTAACGTACCCTGGTTTTACCAACAACGGCGGTCTCGACGCGTCGGTGATGGGCGGATATGTGTACCGCGGAAGCCGTTATCCTTCGCTGAAAGGCTATTACTTCTTTGGGGATTATACATCGGGCAAAATCGGGTTCGTTAACCCGTCAGGTATTCCAACCGTCAATGCGGGCCTCAGCTATCCTTCCGTGATTTCTTTTGGGGAAAATCAGGCGGGCGAACTGTATCTGCTCTCGTTTCTGAACGGAACGCTGGCACGGATGACCAGCCCGGACGATCCTCTGCCGGTTAAACTTGTCTTTTTCAGGCCTCAGTGGCGCGAACGTTCCCTTGTGCTGGAATGGAAAACTTCCTTTGAAAGTAATTTTGCAGATTTCGAACTGGAACGGAGCACCGACGGGCATCATTTCAAACTGTTGGATCACATTGCGCCGTTGGGCGCGGGTCGTACATATTCATTTCCGGACAGTACACCGACTACAAAAACCAGCTATTACCGGCTTAAAATGACGGACTTGGACGGAAGCTACGCGTACAGTAAAATTGTAGCAGGCATCGGCGGGCAGGACGCGGAGCTTTTGGTATATCCCAATCCCGTTTCGCACCAATGTCAGATCGAGGGTATCAGAAAAGGTGCGCGGATCGCGCTCTACAATGCGGCGGGAGACAGGCTATGGTCGGGAACTTCGCAATCGGATAGCAGAATGTCGCTCGATTTGAGTGGCCGGGTGGCGGGAATTTATACCGTGATCATCGAGGACGATGCCGCGGGTTTCCAGAAAAGCATTAAGATCATCAGGAAATGAGTTGACAGTTTTAGCTTAATAAATCCCTTTACATCCACATCCTTAGCATTAGTCCATGAAAAAATTAGGGCTCGTAGGCGGTATGAGCTGGGTCTCGACCATCGATTACTATCGTTTTATCAATGAAGAGGTGAATGCCAGATTGGGCGGCATCTATTCCGCGGAATGCATTATTTATTCCGTCAATTTCCATGAGTTTGTAATCAACAACACAGCAGGACTCTGGGACCGTACTTTCGAGTTGCTCCTGGCTGCCTGTCAGAATCTGGAAAAAAGCGGTGCTGAGGGCATTGTGCTTTGCGCTAATACCGCTCACGCTGTGGCCGACCGGCTAGAAGAGCATCTGTCACTTCCGATTATACATATCGTTACCGCAACGGCAGAAGCCATTCATCGGAAAGGTTTGAAGAAGGTAGGCTTGCTTGGGACGAAGTTTACCATGGAAATGGATTTTTATAAAGACAAGATCCGCAGCTTGGGTGTCGAACCGATGATCCCGGAAAGCCGGGAAACGCGCGATTACATTCAGGAAACATTGCGTGACGAGCTAGGCAAGGGGATAATCAAAGAGGAAACCCGCCGCGAATACCTGAAAATCATGGACCAGCTCATTGCTCAGGGCGCCGAAGGCATCATCCTCGGGTGTACGGAAATACCGATGATCATCAGTCAGCCGGACGTACAGGTGCCGGTCTTCGACACTACCAGAATTCATTCACAGGCGGCGGTCGCATTCGCATTAAATGCCTGAGCCGTCAGTGGGCGGAAACGTCGATTGATGTTGATCAAAAACTACATGACGAAGACAAACCTGCGCAGCGGCTTTCGGGTGTTCAGGTAGCGCCGGATGAAGGCAGATTCGGAGTCAATCAATGCGGAAATCTCGGCGGCTTTCTTTTTAAGCGACGCAATGTTGGCCGTAATAGCAGCATTCGGTGTATCGATCAGCTCAACAGTTTTGAGTGTGGCTTCAATTTTTGATCTGATGGAATCGGGGACTGCCTGTAATTGCCCGTCGCTCCAATCCGGATTTTTGAAACGACGATTTTTCCCGGCTACATAATTATTGTATTCATCAACCGCGCGTTGCATGTTGCGGAAACCGCTGTCCATCCAATCCACATGCTGGTAATGTTTGATTTTGTTATCGAGATATGCCAGATAGTCTTGCAGCAACTGGTTTTTCACTCCTTTTGCATCGATTCTGGCCAGTTCGCTTTTCAGTCGCGCCAGCTTTGATTGCTTCTCGTATAGCCGAAGTGAATCTTCGAACTGAAAAGGGGCAGTTGTATTGCTCTCCAAACTGTGCTGCTGAATTTGAATGTGTGACAGGGGGTGGTGCTGAAATTGCCAGAGCGGGTCAAAAGGAATGTGTGTTTCGGCAAATTCCGAAGGCTTGTTGGCAAACCATTGATCGTCGTACTTCTTCACAAATCTGTTTTGAATGACATAACCCGAAGCCCAGGTCGGATCGAACATGAGCCATTCCTGATTGACCCTGACGGCATTCCAGACGTGCCCGACCTGATCATTGACACGCCCACCCGCGATGACATATCCGTCGATCACATAGGATTGGTAACCCAGGCGTTTCACGAGCGCGTCGAATAACCGGGCGTAGTGAAAGCAGATGCCTTTTTTGGTTACGATCACCTCGCGGACGTAGTCCTTATCGGAGTTCTCCCAGGTAAGTGTTTTGCTCTTTAGCAGCGTTCTGCGCATATCGTATTCGATTTCATTTGCCACCCATTCAAATGCACTCCGAATGGTATCTTGTTTAAAATCAATCTGTTTGATAATGGCATCAAGCTCTTGCTGCTGAGCTGAAGCAGGCTTTGAAAAGATGAGGCACAACAGGGCCGATAGGAAGTGCCAATACGTAGATCGCATGGGGCGGATGGAGGTTTTTGCTGTGAAACTATCTCTTTATCAGTAGCTGTACACAAAGCCGGCTGTCCGAATAGGGCGAGCGGCTTTGTGTACAGGTGCTGATCAGAGTTTGTCGGACGCCGGCACCAGCTTCGCCTTCAGATCCGGATCTTTCATATCCTTGTCGAGGGGGAACATCGGGTGCTTGATGCGTTTGTAAGGCAGACGGTCCAGATCCTGGTCGACGCCACCGGGTGTAAGCGACAGAATCCAGTCGGCGCGCATGTTGTAGAGTTCGGGTTCCAAATAACCGATCTTGACCACCACGATGTCGGATTTGTGGGGATTCAGGCCCAGCCGGGTGAAATCGGCCTCTTTGTGATAGGGCTTACGCTTTTTAGTAACGATCACGTGCACACTGCCCACTTTGATAACCACTTCGGTCTCCGCATTGATATCACCGTGGTGGATGGCCTCGACAGTTCCAACCAGATGCACGGGCGGTGCAAAACGCGCATCTACTTTTGCACCCGCGTGCGCGTCGATTTTGCCTCCGACCCCTGCTTTCACCGCTGCTTCCACCAATTCGGGGCCGGGAATGGATGCGTAAATGAGTGATGGGCCACTATCTGATTTGAACTCCGGGCGTTTCAGGATTTCGGTGATCGTCCAGGTCACATCACCCGCACCACCCGCGGTAGGATTATCGCCGGAGTCACTGATAAAGAACGGGTGCTTGTCGCTGGCGAGCGCTTTCTGCAATGCACCTTTCAGGTCATCTGTCGGGGCTACGAATGCGAATTCCTTTCGCACATCCCAGAAACTTTTTGCCAGCATTTCGGCGGTCTGTGTCACTTTGCCTTTGTCGTCGCCGGTGACCATAACCACGGCATGGTTGCGGGGTTCGTCGGCCCAGGCATAGCCGACCCACATGGCGGCGTCGATAATGCCGGGCTGCACCGAGGCGGGAGCTACTTTTGCGTATAGCGATTTGCCGGGCTCGATGCGAGTGCTGGTTTTTTCGCCGGGAAGCAGGACTGGGACCGGAATCCAGGCTTTGTAGGCGGGCTTCCCTTTCCCGCTTTCGAGCCGTGACAACAGGTTGGCCACAGCACGGCGCTTGGACTGCATGGCGTCTTCATGAGGAGCCATACGGTAACAAGTGATCAGGTCTGTGTGCTGCGCCAACCGCCAGGAAACGTTGCCGTGCAGGTCCATACAAGTAGAAATCAATACTTTTTTGCCGATCACCTCACGAATACGGACAATGAGGTCACCCTCCGGATCGTCGAGCCCTTCCACGCTCATAGCACCGTGAATATCGAAGTACAAACCATCATAGGGGCCGTTCTTTTTCAAAAGTTCCAGTGTTTGTTTCACGAGCGACTCATAAGCCTCGCGCGTCACCATGCCCCCGGGCAGGGATTTTCCCACCAATGCAGGCAACCATTCGGCCCGTTTTCGCAGATTGGAATCCGCGGCCATAAAGGGGTAGGAGGTGAATATCTGTTCGCCGCGTTTGGCATGAAAAGCAGCCTCCTGCGTTCTGGCCGGCGAAAATGTGCTCGATTCAATGCCTAACCCGGCAATGGCAATGCGCGGTAACGCCTTCTGCTTTTTTTCGCCACTAGCAAAAGACACCGTTTGCAGACCGGCCAAAAGGAGAGAAATGATCAGGGAAAATGTAATTTTCATAGGTTATGTTTTAACAATGGAGCACTGCTCCTCTATTTTGTTTAAACATAATTAAAAATGGCGAAATGCGGAGGTTTGTGGGTGCTTTGGAATTTGTGCAAGCGGCACTTGCACAAATTACCAGCTCTGAATTTCAACGCCCAATGGGTGCATCATATCATTTCGATTTCCGGTGTCCATTAGTTTTTGGCGGACCTATTTCCTGCTCGATTGACTTAATGGACGGCAGGGAGGCTTTTAGATTTTTGGGCATTGCTTCAATCAATTGATATTCTGAAACGCCTATTGGTTTGGAAAGGTCGCGTAATGCATATTCGGCGATGACGCCGTTTTTATCCTGGCAGATCAGCAACCCGATACTAGGCTGATCCAATTCTGATTTTAATTTGTCGTCGGCGACCGAAAGGTAGAAGTTGAGCTTTCCAGCATATTCAGGCATGAATTTCCCTTTTTTCAGCTCCACTACAATATAGCAATGCAATTTGAGATGATAAAAAAGTAAATCCATGTAGAAATCCTGGTCACCCACCTCAACATGGAATTGCTTTCCTACAAATGCGAACCCTGCTCCCAGTTCCAGCAAAAACTTCATGACGTGATCGGTTAAGGCATCTTCTAGTTCTTTTTCCTGGCAAAACTCGGTAAGATTCAGGAAATCGAATATATAGGGGTCCTTCGTAATTTGTTGCGCCAGATCGGATTGCGGAGAAGATAGCACCGAGCTGAAATTGGAAATGGCCTTACCTTTCCTTTTGTAGTAACCCGAATCGATCTGAGCGAGCATCACGTTGCGAGACCAGCCATTTTTATGGGTTTCCTGAACATAAAAAATACGTTCTTCGTGGCTTTTTACTTTGTTCAACAGGGTGATATGATGATACCAGGGAATTTGTGCAAGTGTCGCTTGCACAAATTCAGCATCGGTGTAAACAGACGCAAATTGCCTCATATATTTGAGATTTCTCGCTGAAAATCCCTGCATGTCGGAAAACTCCTTCCGAAGGTCTTGTGAGAGCTTGTCGATCACCTTGGCACCCCATTCAGAGCGGTTTTGCTGGTCTAGTATCCAACGCCCTATTTGCCAGTAAATGAGAAGTAATGCGGAGTTTGCAGCTAAATTTACTTTAAACCTGACTAACCGGATTTCAGATTTAATCCTGTCTAGAAAATCGCCGTAGCCTGCCGGTAAGTGCTCTTGTTGCATCAAATTAGTGGGAGGGTAAGGTCACAAATTAGTAATAAACATAATTTGTATAAACCCGAACTGGCGAAGGCTTACCGGGCAGCCGAATTGAATTAGCAGAAGGTAAAATGGTAGTATCTTTTGGACGTAAAATGGTAGAAGTGAATTTGTGCAGGTGTCACTTGCACAAATTCACTTCTACCATTTTACTACTTCCTGACCGGCTTCGCCGCCCCATACCCGCTCTGGCCATGGAACCAGCTGGCGCCTTGTCCAACGAGCCATAGGTAGTAATCGTTCGGGAGATCTGCTTCAATGCCGACAAACTTTCCGTCGCCATTCAGCGGGGTTTCTCCTTCTTTTTTTGTCTTGAAAATAGCGGTGCCCTCGTCCACTTCGTCGAACATCGCCACATATAACGCCTCGGCGCCTGACATTTTTGCACCCGCGATTTGCTGCCAGAGGAATTCGCCTTTGTTACGGGGAATCTGGTTGTAAAGCGATTTGTCATTTTTCAGGTTACCCCAGCTGAAACCCGGGAATACGAGAGGTGCGTAGTCAATTTTGTTGGTTTTGCACCAGGTAATGTCCGCCGGAAGGTTGGGGCCGGCGACACCGGTGTAAGTTGCTGCATTGTACCGGCCCACTGCCCACGGCATGATGATATCGGCTTGCTTAATTACGGTGTGGAGCAGCGGTGAGTTCTCGGTGTCACGGCCCAGTTCGCGCCAGTAATAAGGAACACCCAGGAGAATGGAGGCCTTTTTTGCGGGACCTTTTACTTTTTCAACCAGATTCTGGATGTCGGTGATGGTATATTTCCTGCCATCATTGAACCCAACACCCCAGATCGCGAGCAGCGGGCGGCCGTTGTGCCGCAGGTAAGTGGGGTTTTCCTGCCCGTCGAATAGTTTGAAAAGCTGTTGCAGCTCTTCCCAGTCCCTGACGATGAAATCCATATCGGCGGACGTCGAGCCGCTGAGGTCGTACATAATGCTAATCGCCCGGCCGTACTTTTTGGAGGCTTTCAAAGCATTGGCAAGTACTTTATTGAAATGTTTTTTTCCGCTCTCCCCTTTCACTTCTGCTACAAAGCGCTGCATATACACGCCGTCGATGCCGTGCTCTTTCATCCATTTGAAATGCAGATCGACGCTTTCTTCGTCATAAGGGCTGTACACGCTGGCCGGTTTGCCGTTTGCATATTTGAATGCAGTGTTATAGGTTTTGGAATACTCCGTGACATCCGGCCAAAAATCAATGGATGCAAAACCGGGTTCGAACTTACCCGCCTTCTGGTAGTGATGCCAGCCGCGGCCGGCGCCATCGCCTTCTGCGGTGAACCAGCCCTGGTAACCCGCCATCACGAGTCCTTTGTAGCTTTTGAAAAGTGAATGCGATTCATCGTATTTGACTTCTTCGACGGGTTTGGGACCTTCCGGTTTCTTGTCATCATCGCTGCCTTTGCAGCTTGTGGAAATGAGGGATAGGCAGAACAGGAGTTTGAGTAGGTTCATGGGTGTACTTCGGCTATCGGCTTTCGGCCGTCGGCTTTTTGTTATTTGATTAATGTATGGGAAAATGGTCACTTTGCGGTTTTTGATGATATTTTGGCTGTCGGCTTTTCTATTGGATTAATGTTTGAAAAAATGGCCGCTTTCGCGTAACCGGGCCTCAGAGAGACCCCTGTTTATAGGAAGGTACAAATCAGGCACGAGGTCAAGCTCCTGAGGAGCTTCCTTGTTTTCGACTAATCGCCCGTGCCACAGGCGGCTCCTCAGGAGCCCTGAATACGGTTCCGCCTTCATTGCTATCAACAGGAGGCCGCTCTGCGGCCGTTAGATAATACTTCGACTGGATTGTCTGGAATGGTTTCTGAGTACAGACAATGTCTGCTTTCGCGTAACCGGGCCTCAGCGAGGCCCCCTGTTTATAGGAACGTACAGGTCAGGCACGAAGTCGAGCTCCTGAGGAGCTTCCTTGTTTTCGACTATTCGCTCCCCGCGCCGTAGGCGGCTCCTCAGGAGCCCTGAATAGGGTTCCGCCTTCATTGCTATAAACAGGAGGCCGCAGAGCGGCCTCCGAAACGGCTATTGCTTAAAGCCTATTGCTTAAAGCCTATTGCTTAAAGCCTATTGCTTAAAGCCTATTGCTTAAAG
>CBFGMV010000027.1:0-89663 GCA_965649915.1 uncultured Dyadobacter sp. | reverse complement strand
GGGCACCCTGGCCCGAACTGCGCTGCAAAATACACAATCGGACTATGAAAACCGGGATGCTACCTTACCAACTTTGTAAGTGTTTTCCGGGATGGCGCTTTCATTCTTTTCCGCCAGCGCCAGACAATAAAACCGGTAACAGGCAGGGAAGCAGCAATAAGACTGGCAAAAAAAGCCAGTAATTTCCCGGTAAGCCCACCAATGCTGCCTACATGAATGTAGTAGTTCAGACGCCTGATTTTCTCGCCGGTATGCAGACCGGCAAATGGTTGGGCACTTAGCAGCCTGCCACTGTACTGATCGAAGAAGTAGTCATCCGAACGGGCATAGTTAGCGCCTTGTGCTGTTTCGATGGTCAAACGAAGCGCGTCTGAAGCCGAACTGGGTTTGTAAATCCTGATCGCCTTGGTATGATTGGCTTTCCCGGCAAACAAGGCAAACAAGCTATCTGCTACCGACCAAGGCGCTGCTGTAAGTCCGGCGCTCAGCGTAGTGTCTGAAATTACCCGTTCGTTTGTCACAGCGATGTTTTTCCCGCCATTGGCGATCCACTGTACCGAATTATTGATCCACTCAAAAGACCACACCAGCCCGGTCAACGCGATAAAAATAGCAATCCAGGACATATAAAATCCGAGTACATTATGCAAGTCGTAATTTAGCCGCTTCCCGCTGGCGTTCCATTTAATTGCAAAACGTTGTTTGTATCCTTTCCTGCTGGCCGGTTTCCATAGAATTAGTCCCGAGACCATCAGCACGACGAAAGCGAGAGTCGCGTAACGGATCACCACAGTTCCCGCCTCGCCCAGTGCAAGCGATATGTGAATGTGGGTGATAATAGCAAAGAAAGCATTGCTGTAATCGTAATCTGCCACAACCTGCCCGCTATAAGGATTCTGCAACACCGCATGGTACTCCCGGGTAGAATCCAGCGCCCACAATGCATTGACGCGGTCGCCTGCCGTGTAAACGGTGTAGTAGATTCTTGCGATCCGCTTGCCTTTCAGGGCGGAATCGGCAACGGCGAAGATCCGCGACGGGGGCGCCAGAGCGCTGTCTTGCTTCTGGGTTTTCTGAAAAACGCCGTAGTTCAAAACCCCGCTGATTTCCTCTTCGAATACCAGTATGGCACCGGTGAGCCCAACAATGAAGACAATCAGCCCGGATGCCAGTCCCAGCCACAAATGGAGCTTTCCCGTTATTTTTTTAAATCTGCTCATCAATTCATTTCAGCTGGTGGCAATGGTGATATTGTAAAAACAGATTGCCCCACGCCGGATTTCAACAGCCAGGGCAATCTTTGGAAATGCATTGGACGGGAGTAGCCCCGGCCCTTTATAGTGAATAGCCGATTCTAAACATCATATTGCGTGGCGCGCCGGTATAGAACCGTTCGGTGGCCCGTACAGCTCCGGTGTAATAGCGTTTGTCGGCCAGATTGTTGACATTCAAATTCAACGTCACGCGGTTGATCTTATAGGAAATGGCCGCGTCCAGCACGCTATACCCGGGCGTGGTCAGCGCAGGCGCCTGCAGCATAGGGGTCTTCGATGAAAAGCTCATACCGGCACCTATACCCAGCCCATTCAGAACACTTTTACCCGCAACCTCGTATTTCAGCCAGATATTGCCCTGGTGTTCGGGTGCGAGCCCCTGTTTGAGGCCGATATTGGTTTCCAACAGATCCGCCGTAATTTTGGCGTCGTTGTAGTTGTAGGCCACATTCACAGAAAATGACCTGCCGATCTGTCCATTGGCTTCCAGCTCGACGCCCTTAGAGGTTACCTCTCCCAATTGGCGCCAAATCCGGTCATTAGCGTCGATGACGCTCGGGTTAGTGAGCTGGGTCACATTGATCTTTTTGATCTGATAAGCCGCCACGGTCAGCAACAGGTTTTTATTAAATAGCTCCTGCTTGGCTCCTACTTCAAATTGGTTGCTGTATTCGGGTTTCAGCTCTCCGCCGCCTTCCACGGTGCCAAAAACCAGCGAGCCGGACGACACAGGCTGGAAACCGGTGATGTACGAGCCATACACATGCGTGTTGGTGGGCAAATTATAAGTAACTCCAATTTTAGGAAGCCATGCATGCTGTGAAACTTCGTTTTCGGTGGGCGATTGGTACGCCAGCCTGAATGTGTAAGACTCATAACGAAGCCCCAGCATTACTTTAAGCCTTTCAAGAATGCTGATCTGGTCCTGAAAGTAAAGCCCGTTGGCATAATCACGGGTCTTGTTTGTCCGGTCGTAATTGAACACGCCCAGCGCATACAGCGAACCGTCCAGCGTGCTGCTCTTGGCCGGGTCATAGACGTTGACCCCGCCGATGTTGGCGGTAGAATAGCGGTAAGTGCCCCAGTTGAACAGCGACGCATTGTAATCGTATCCCAAAAGCGCCTGGTGTCTGATTTTGCCGGTATTAAAATCGGCGGAAAAGTAACCTGTCAGGTTATCCGAATCCATCTTGGTATTCCATTCCGAATAGGCTACGCTGATGGTGCTGTCGCCCTGAGACCAGGCCGCATCCCGCAGATATACATTGGCGGCGTGTCTTTTGTCATCCCACACAAGATAGTCTTTCAGGTAAGAAACGTTCAGACTGATGTTTCTGGTGATCCTCTGACTGGCCGACAGGTTAATAGAAGTGGTTGTGGTCTTGTTCCGGTCCCCGGCCTGCAACACGGTAAATCCGATGGGTGTATCATCGATTGACCTACCCTTGAACGGAAATAGCCCGTCGTTTTCCATCGTGGTGAGCTGCGTGTGGTTCAGATCGATATTGATACGCGTTCCCTGGGTTGGCAAAAACGAGAATGACGGCGCAACCACAGCGGCATTGTCCTTCATGTTCTGATACCAGGTATCGCTCATCTGGCCGAATGCATTCAGGCGGTACAAAACCTTTCCGTCCTCGGTGACCTTTCCTGTAAAATCCATATCGCCCCTGACTGTGTTGAAGCTACCTGCACTGAATGAGAGCGATTGCCGTTTATCGGCTAGCGGCTTTTTGGTCACGATATTGACCACACCTCCGGGGCTCATATTCCCAAACATCGACGAGGACGGCCCTTTCACTACCTCATAACTCTCCACTACCGGCGAGATGGAAGGGAAGCGGTAGTTCTCATTCAATGTGCGCAGACCGTTGATCAGCCGCGTGGTGCTCACAAACCCCCGGATCACCACCGAGCGCCCGTTATTGGTCACGCGGACGTTCGTATTACGCGCCACATCGTCAAACCTGACAGCCTGACGATCCCGGATCAGCTGTTGGGTGATGGTCGAAACCGTGCTGGGAATCTCGGTAACAGGTATTGCCGTTTTGGTAGCCGCAAACGAGTAATCGGATTGGTAACCGCTGTTTCTCCGTCCGGTAATTTCTACGGTCTGAAGTGTTTTAGAATCAACGGTCAATGTTATACGCAGTTGATATTCCATACCAGGAACGATATTTACCGGTTGCGAAAAGGTCTTGTAACCTACCATGCTCGCTACGATGGTATAATCGCCCGGTTTAATCCCTGAAATTGAAAAACGCCCCTCCGCGTCTGCAACAGCCGCAAGATCAGCACCTTTGAGCTGAACGTTAGCCCCTGCGCCGGCACTTCCATCGTCGAGGGTGACCTGGCCCGTCAGCGTTTGTAGCTGCTGAGAAAATACCGCGGTATAAAATGAACATAGTAAGCAGCACAGGATCGCCCTGCGAAGGAAAGTACTCAATGGACTCATTCGTCTTGTAGTTAATTGTATGATAATGTTATGTGCGCTCAGATGTTGGCATCGCCGAAAGCCATGATTCTGATCCGCGGTGGGATATCCTGTATTTGTTCGCTGCTGAGCACCAGAATTTCGTCAGGCACGCCTGTCTGTTTCAAAAGTCCGACATAGTACACCTGACCGTTCTCAATCACCGCCTTTCTGCTGATAGCGGTCGCCTCAGCTCCAAAATGAATTTCAACCGCCTTACCGCTGACCACTTTCAGTGCACCCGTGAAATTAAGCTGGCCTTGCCCTCCATACCGGGAAATGCTCCCATTGACGCTGCTGTTCGGTTGGAGCAAAAACTCCATTTGTCTGGCCACACCCTTTAGTTGGTGCTGCACGCCATAGCTGGAAAAGGCGACCTCAGTACGGGCATTTCGGTTTACTAGAAAAAAAGAAAGACCTACCAGCCCTACAGACAGACACGCCGCCACCGCCAATCGATTCCAGGTATTCCACCGTACGATCCGGAAACGATCTGTATGAGCAGGCAGGGAATTTTCCAGCGAAGCCCAGATACCAGCGCTCATGTTTTCCAGCACCTGGTCGGAAAGTGATGTCTCTTCTGATTGGCAAGAATGCATCCACTGCTCGACGAGCTGCCGCTCCCAGACCGGGCATTCGCCGCGCAAATACTTTTCGATCAGCTCCCTGGTAACTTTCATAACCCGTTGCAAAATGTTATGCTGCCTTCTTTATCCATTAAGTTGAACAAGTGGCGGCAAATCCCTTAGTCCGATTAAAAAAAAGTTTACAGGCTGTAATCTTTCAGGTGTTTTTTGAGGTATTTCAATGCCTTCGAAAGATGCGCTTCCATCGTCTTTTCGGAAATCCTAAGCGAGGCTGCCACGCCCTTATTGGAAAGACCCTGTTCACGGCTCAGGCTGAATACCTCCCTGCATTGGGGAGGCAAGCCACGGCTAATCAACCCGATGCGTTCGCGAAGCTCCGAAAATGCAAGGGTATCTTCCGTGGTATTGGTTTGCTCCTGCATGGCTGAGGCAATTCCTGAAAGATGCTTCCGGTGGTTCATCGAAGTGCGAATGTATTCCAACGCGGCCAGCTTGACTGCCCGGACCAAATAATGTTCCAATTCCCCCTCAAAGCTAACCACATCGCGTCGCTCCCAAACCGATAAAAAGACGTTATGGACGATATCGGCAGCCGTATCACGATCGCCTACTACATTGAAACAGATCACACATAGCTTTTTTACGCACTGTTTATAAATGCGCTCAAACTCGTTGCGAGAAAAGGGTTCGGCTGCTTTCAATGAATAGAAATAGGAGTCTGTAACGTTTCAATCACAAACCTACAAACAACAGCAAAGATGATCTAATATTATTTAGATTAATTTTAAAGAACAGCATCTAAATGTACCTGTATACGGCCTATGTTGGTTTGACCGACTGCCGGCAGTTCAGGCAATTTAAAAATCACTCATCAAGGTTAGAAGGAATTTCTGGCAAGGATCCGCCCTGCATCGACGCTCCGACCAGCTTAGCTATCAATGCTGTAAATTCACTGATATCATGGTGAACACTGGCCTTCTCCAATGCCTGCATGTAATTCTTGCGCTGCTCGATTGGCACGACCGTCCAGGGATATCCTCCTGATGCAAGCATGGCATTCATCAGAAATCTTCCTATCCTTCCGTTTCCGTCCATGTATGGGTGAATATAGACGAAGATAAAATGACCAAGTACAATCCGGACCGATGCTTCCTTTTCCTCCTTCAACAAATCAAAAAGCAATGGCATCGTGTCTCGCACAGCATCCCTATTCAGTGGGACGTGCATCGAATTTCGTATGTAAACTTGCCCGATCCGGTATCCTGCCAGATCGCTCGCCCTTAGCAGGCCTGCTGTCACACTTGGTGCGAAGAGCTCTCTGTACCAGACGCGGTGATCATTATCCAAAATTTCCCCTGGATTACTACCCTTCAAAATGGAAACAATACTTTCTTTTACGGCGACAAATGCCTGCCAGTAACCACGTGCAGCCAACGCATTTTTTTGATCATGGTCTGCCTGGTTGTTATCTGGATTCCATTCGCCCCTGCGCACCCTTTCAATCAATGCCGGAGTGACACGATACCCTTCAATCGAAAGCGAATGGTAGGCATCTGCAACAAAGACCTCATCTACCGTTTTCATATAATTTTCTGAATTGGCCGGAAGGCCCGGAGCTTTCGGAAAACCAGCGATTACCGTATCCCTCATTTGATGCCACATGAGCCTGATCCGGTTGACATAAGGAGATTTCTCACGAAATGATAAGACTGTCGGAAGCCTGTTGTCAAATGGATCAGATTCACGAGTGTCGTAACCTACCGCACGCATGGTCTGTAGGATTTCGTCGGCCAATCGGTTGTTACCAATGTTACGGAAGGCACCTGCAAGTCGGCCAGCGACAACGCTGTGCCCTCCGTCCAGTAGCAGGGCAAGTAAATCTGATCCATCCCGAACCATAGACAGGGCAGTGCGCGCATCCGTTGGGTTGCTCGTAAAATATGCTTGCGGAGTAGAAACCAACGCTGACTCCAGCGAGTAAAGCCGTAGACCATCCAGTTCCACGATTTGATCCGGCGAAGGTAATGCCAGTCGAAAATCAAAAATGGATGTAGCATAAGGCAGATTGAGCACGTTGTTATGCGCAAGAGGAGATCTCACCAGAAGTTGCCGTGGTACGATTCGATTGGCCCCGTGAATCGATAAGGATTGCTCCGGGGATAAAACCCAGTCGCGTCCGAAACGATGATTTAAATATGCGGCACAGAATAGCCAGAATGAAGTATACCAACCTGTCGTATCTCCTTCCAACTCATCCGGTCGTGAGGGCATATACCATCCCTTAATCACTTCTCTTAGGAAACCGCCCTTCATGAGCCGTTCCCGATGGGTGCGACTCAGGTCACCTGCCTGTATGACCAGTTTCTTCTCCTGGATTGTGTGAAGTACATCTAATGAATTTGCCAGTTTTTCGGATGGAGTAGCCAAGCCTTTTTCGTATTTAGCGTTGAGCGATGTTTCGTACTCTATGACGTTCAATAATTCGTTTCTTTTGCTGTATCAAATTTCGTTTATTACGATCAATATTCATAACTTAGTTGTATTAAATTCGAATCATTGTAAAGCTGATTAAAAACATGATGAAACGGGCAATCAGATATTTACGCTTTAGCCAGGTAGGCCAAAGTAACAGCTCAATCGAACGACAGGAACTGTACACCGACCAGTGGCTTAACGTCAACGGTGTGGAACTTGTTGACACGTTCATTGACCGGGGCAAGAGCGCCAAAACCTTCGATCGCCCGGACTTTATCAAACTTCAACAGTTCATTGCCAAACATTTCAGAAACGTTGACTATTTACTGGTCGATCAACTTGACCGATTCAGCCGCGATGCAGGGGAAGCAATGAGCATGGTCAAAAACTTGCAGAGACAATATAATATTCAAGTTGTCAGCGTCTCAGAAGGAATCACCTTTGACTATGACACCCCTGGAAGCTTTTTTAGGGCAGGTCTGCAACTACTCCTTGCTGAGGAGGATAATATAAATAGAAGCATCAAGGTAAGAGGAGGTCTCTATACAGCGAAGGCAAAAGAGGGGCGCTATGTATATAGTCATCCGCCATTCGGATATAAAAAGGAGGGAGAACGGAAACAAAGGCGTTTGGTCATCGATGAAAGGCAGGCCCCAATTATCAGGTTTATCTTCGAAGCTTATCTTAAAAATGTTCCTTTGTACCTGATCAAGAAGCAAGCGCGTCTGCTGGGACATGATCGGAAAGGAAATATGGCAATCGAAAGGATTCTTTCAAATCCGGCCTACGCAGGTATGCTATATGCAGAACCTTTCAAAGAATATCCCGGAGGTTTATTCCCTGCCACGCATGAACCCATCATTGACTGGGCAAGTTGGCAGCTGGTTCAGCGAAAGATGAAAAAGCCCTCGAAACAAAGAACGATAATCGATGACGAAATCCCGTTGAGAGGACTTCTCAGGTGTCATTGCGGACAACCGTTAACGGGCGCAGCTTCTCGTGGTAAATCGGGGAAATACTTTTACTACTACAAATGTAAATTTACCGGGCACAACAACATCAGTGCGAAAAAGGCCCATGAGCAGTTACTGGCTGCGTTGAGTTTGATGAGCCTTTCTCCTGCGCTTTTGAAATCGGTCAAGAATAGCTGCCAGCAAACGATTAACAAGCAACGCCAATCTAATCTGTTACTTGTCGCTGAGAAGAAAAAGCTTCTAGAGCAAACCGAGGCTAAATTATTTACCGTCGAAGAAAAAATGGATCAAAAATGAAATTAAACGCGATACCTACCAGAGATGGCATTCAGAGTACACCTTCGAAATTAACAGCCTGAAGGCGGCCATTGGCTTGTTAGGTAACGACCACCAAAATGAAGCATCTTCAAAAATCAAAAGAAGCCTGCACCTGTTAGCCGATATTCCACAAATATTTACCCACGCCAACAGCTTGGAAAAAAGAGAGCTAATTTCTATGGTGTTCGATAGCAATCTTTACTATGAAAATGGCACCTATCGAACACCTACCATGATGGAGCTACTCACCCATAACACATTGAAAATGAAAGAGAAAGAGCTACTCATTTACAATAAAAAAGAGGGATTTCGAGAAGAAATCCCTCCAAGTGCGCCCGAAGGGATTCGAACCCCTATCGGTGGTACCGGAAACCACAATTCTATCCATTGAACTACGGGCGCTTGTTGTGCAGCCTTGCTGCCGGCAACGGGGTGCAAATATAGCCGCTATTTTGAATTATGACCATATTGGAGAGAAATTCTTTGAAAATTTCTTACTCTGGCTTCGCCTAGAGTTCTTTCAGCAGTTCCCAATCACCTACACTCTTCAGATACAGGTAATCGAGCAGCACCCCATTGACATTGGTAATGAGCCTGTGCCCCTCAGCGAATGGTACCACGTAGGTTTTGATGTATTCATGCTCCGATACCACGCCCTGCACGATATCGTGATAGGACTGTATGGCTTCGGAAGTCAGTTCCAGCTCGCAATAGAACATGTACATCGCTTCATCGCTGGTCCCGGTCGAGGGGTAAAAGGGTTCGCGGTTGACGCTGACCAGCTGCGATGTCTCCACCGGAATGCCGGTCTCTTCAAAGACTTCACGTGCTGCCACAGACGCCGCGTCGCTTTCGCTGTCCAGCATGCCCGCGGGATGCTCGTACGTCAGCGATCCGTCGCATATGCGGCGCTGCTGCACAAGCAGCAGGTATTTTTCCCTCGTCGATATGTCAATAAAGCATACGAGTACACTGACAACCTCGCCTTTCAGAAAACAGATCGGGGGGATCTTGTTGCCCTCCGGAGTGGTAGCATCGGCGTACAGCAATGAAAACAACACTTCTCCGTGTCCGTTGCGGCGCGTATACAGTTCGTCAACGCGGTGGATGTCCAGGCCATTGGAAATGAGCCTGCCCTTCCAAAGATTGTATTTATGTGAATCAGTCAGGTTCTCTGCCATGGGACTGCGGATGTCAATTGTATAATGGGAACGACAATGCCAGGTAAGGCACGCCAAACGTGGTGGAATAGCGTTTTTGTCCATTATCCAGCTTCACGGGCGAGGCATAGGTGACCCGGCCATGGGTATAAGCCAGTTTCAAACCAATGCGGTCGGTGATCCAGAAGCGTGCGAAAACCTCGGATTGACCATTTTGTTTGTCAAGTGCGAGCGGTAGCACATTCACAGTCGCTGGCCCGCTGGAAAGATACTTATTGTAAGAGTCGCTTCCCTCGCCGCCGTACAGGCCAGAGCCGGCATACAAGGCGTTTCTTTTCAAGCCGAAAGCGATACCGAAAAGGTCGGTGTTGGCTCCGATGTCAAATCTCCATAGCCTGAAATTTGCTCCGATCAGAAAACTTGCCCCATTGGCGGTGACCCGGCCAAATTTGAGTGTGTCATTGGATAAGGCGTTGCTTTGCGGAAACATATCGGTGCGGCCGGCATAGTAACCCCAGGCCCTTAAGCCCCATCCGATGCGGAACCACTGAAAATTACTGAGGCTCAATTCCTGGTGATAAGTCACCGATGGCACCCAAACTTTATCCTGATAACCAAGTCCGAGATCTATCCCCGACGTCACCCGCGACATGTCCTGTGAAAAAACTTTTACTGAAGCTATTAAAATAAAAAGTACTATTAATCGAATGCTTTTCATCTGATTCGTGATGTTATGATCGGCAAAGGTAAAAAAATGTGCAAAAAATGCGGCAGGGACCGGAGCCCCTGCCGCAAGATAATCCTACATTCAAGTAAACGGTAGACACGCGTCAACCACCTTTCTGCTGCTTCGCTGCCATTACTTTCTGCTGAGGCGCCACTTTTCTGAGCACAACCGCGCCCATAGGCGGCAGGTCCAAAATAACCGAATTGGCCTTGCCGTGCCATTCATGGCTTTCCGCAGTAACGGGATCGTAGTTGATGACCCCGCTGCCCCCGAACGCCTCCGCGTCCGAATTGAAAATTTCCTGCCAGCTTCCGGTGGAAAGCACTCCTACCCTGTATCCCTTCCTAGGTACCGGTGTGAGATTCAATGCGATGATCAGGTTACGGGCGGGATCGAAAGATTTCCGCGCATACACCAATACCGAGTTTTCCCGGTCCTGGGTGTCGATCCATTCGAAACCCTCATGGGAGAATGAATAATCAAAAAGGGCAGGTTCTTCTTTGTAAAGCCGGTTCAGCGCCTTCATGCATTCGCGTACACCATTGTGAGATGCAAATTCGAGTAAATGCCAGTCGAGACTTTGTTGAAAATTCCATTCCGACGTCTGTCCGAATTCACCGCCCATAAACACAAGCTTCGTCCCGGGGTGCGTAAACATATAGCTGAACATCAGCCTTAAGTTTGCAAATTTCTGCCATTCGTCACCTGGCATTTTATTGATCAGCGATTTCTTGCCATACACCACCTCGTCGTGAGAGAATGGCAGCATGAAGTTCTCCGAAAACGCATAAACCAGACTGAACGTGAGCTGGTCCTGGTGCCACTTCCTGAACGCCGAGTCTTTCTCGAAGTATTTCAGGGTGTCGTTCATCCAGCCCATCATCCATTTCATACCAAAACCCAAACCGCCCACGAAAACGGGACGGGATACGCCAGGAAATGCAGTGGACTCCTCGGCGATCGTCTGCACGTCGGGGAATTCGGTGTAAACGGCCGTATTCATTTCCCTCAGCAGCGAGATCGCTTCCAGGTTCTCACGACCGCCAAACTCATTCGGTATCCATTCCCCATGCTTGCGCGAATAATCGAGATACAGCATCGAAGCGACTGCATCCACGCGCAACCCATCCGTATGGTAGCGGTCCAGCCAGAAAATGGCATTGCTGATCAGGAACGACCGGACTTCGTTACGGCCGTAGTTGAAGATATAGCTCTTCCAGTCGGGATGATAACCTTTCCGGGGATCCTCATGCTCGTACAAAGCCGTACCGTCAAACCGGAACAAGCCGTGCATATCCCCCGGGAAGTGTGAAGGAACCCAGTCGACATACACCCCGATGCCGGCCTGATGCAGCTGATCGATCAGGTACATGAGTTCCTGCGGCGTCCCCATTCTCGACGAGCAGGAAAAATAGCCGGTAATCTGATACCCCCATGACGGTGCATACGGGTGTTCCATCACAGGCATCAGCTCCACGTGCGTGAAGCCCATTTCCTTCACATAAGGCACCAGGCTCTCTGCTATTTCCTTATAGGTAATATGCCTTTCCGGATCCGAAGGGTCCCTGCGCCAGGAGCCCAGGTGTACTTCGTAAACCGAGATCGGCGCGTTTAACTTGTTCTTGTCTTTCCGAGCTTTCAGCCACTCCGAGTCGCCCCATTCGTACCAGGTATCCCAAACAATGGAGGCGGTTCGCGGCGCCACCTCGCACCAGAGCGCAAATGGGTCGGACTTTTCGAGGTGCTGTCCGTTTTGAGAAATGATGTAGTATTTATAAACTTCCCCGACGCCCACATTAGGGATCCATCCTTCCCATATTCCGGAACTATCCCAGCGCGGTGCGAGCGAATGCGTGCCGTGGTTCCAGCCATTGAAGTTTCCGACTACAGAAATATAGGTAGCATTGGGAGCCCAAACAGCAAAGTAGGTACCTACCACGCCATTGACCTCCATCACATGCGAACCCAGCTTTTCATAGAGCTTAAAATGCTTGCCCTGACGGAACAAGTGAATATCGAAATCTGTAAAACGGCTAATGGATTCCACCGCACTCACCGGTTGGGCGGTGACATTGGCTCCCGCATCTTCGGCAGGATCGATGGTTGCGTTTGTTTTTTTCTTCCCAGTTGACTTAGCCATTTGCAAATCTTCAATTAAGTAAAATTCAATAAGAGGATGTAAGATTTACAATTTTATTAAACTATTTATAAAAATGTATATATTTTTTAGCCCGTTTCAAACCTGTGGAAACATCCCAAAACCGAAATCAGATTTTGCCAGCGGCCTTTTCTACCTGATCCAGAACACGCATGATGTTGCCGCCCCATATCTTCCCGATGTCCCCGGCGGAGTAACCTCTTTTAACCAGTTCCTCGGTAATGGCTCCGATCTGACTCACGTCCTGCAGACCGATCACCTCGCCGCCTCCATCCATATCCATCCCGATGCCCACATGGTCCACGCTCGTGAGTTTGATCACGTGTTCGATGTGGTCGACAGCGTCCTGCACCGTCGGCCTGTCCGATTTGTACTTCTCATCGATCGCTTTCATTTCGTCACGCAATGCCTTTTTATCCGCATCCGACAGATCCGTCTGCCGGATTTTCAGGCGCAATGCTTTTAAAGACATTTCATGCGGCTGCGATGGCTTTTTGACAAAACCAGGCACAAAATTGATCTGGATCACCCCACCGTTCTTCGCCAGCGTTTTGATCATATCGTCGGTCATGTTGCGGGGAACGTCGCACAATGCGCGGCAGGATGAATGCGAAGCGATGACCGGCGCTTTGGTCAGTTTGATGACATCGTAGAAGGTAGAGTCAGAAACGTGCGAAATGTCCACCATGACGCCCAACCGGTTCATTTCTCTGACAACATCTTCTCCGAAAGCGCTCAAACCGTTGTACTCCGGTCCGTCCCCATCCGTGGAAGAATCACATATGTCGTTGTTCAGCGAATGGGAAAGCGTGATGTAGCGCAATCCCAGGTCGTAGTAAAGTTTGATATTGGACAAATCCTTTCCTACCGGCCAGCCGTTTTCCATCCCGATAAAAACCGCTCTTTTGCCCTCCTTCTGAAGACGGTAGGCATCCTTCGACGTAACAGCCAGCCCGGCAGCCTGCGGATTGGCCTTCACGGCTTCGTGTATTTTGTCAAAAATAGCCAGTGCCTTCTGCTTGGCTTCTGCGTTGGCTGCCTCGGTGCGCTTACCCTGCCCCAGGTACACGGCAAAAAACATGCCGTCCATTCCGCCGCGTGCCATCCGTGGGAAATCGATCTGGGAACGATCCTTTTCATAGTCATGCTCGACGGCAATATCGAAGCCCTCCTTCATCATATTGATCGGCACGTCG
Organism: uncultured Dyadobacter sp.; assembly: GCA_965649915.1. GTDB lineage: Bacteria > Bacteroidota > Bacteroidia > Cytophagales > Spirosomataceae > Dyadobacter. The sequence goes on along the minus strand of CBFGMV010000027.1, from coordinate 76,321 downwards.
GCATGTGTATCGATCGTAAGTACCCCGGCATGGATCTTCTTCGCCTTCTCGGACATGACCGGGGGCGTCAGCTGCGCGTACGATAGCCCCGGAAACAGCATCAGGAATAAAAACCTTTTCATTATTTAACAGTAATTGGTGATCGGTGAAGGAATGTTATGTGTTTTAAATTGATGCTTTTTTTCTGAATTGTCAACCGGCATCCACCATTCCCTCCTATTCTCCTAAATAACCCCGGCAGCATACCATAATGACCTTTTAATGGAATCTCGTGCCTAAACATTGTAAAGATGCCCTCGTATGCCGTTTTTTGTGAACATTCCAACCCTTACATCGCATGATCCCTCTATCGCCCTTCGGTTTCAGAAAGGCCGCCCCCGGTTTTCTCATTGCTATCATCGTTACTTTATCTGCATGCAGCCGGTCAAATCAGCCCGCGCGCAGCCATGCCGCCGCAGCTCCTGAATCGGATTTCATGTACCAGTATTCCATTATCGATGCCCTGATGGCCGGTGTGTTCGACGGCGATCTCACCATTGGGCAACTTAAGAAAAAGGGTGACTTTGGCGTGGGCACATTCAACAAGGTCGATGGCGAATTACTGATCGACCGCGGGCACGTTTACAAGATCAGCTATGACGGTTCTGTCAAAGAAGTACCCGATTCGGACAGCACCTCCGCCGCATTTGTCAAGTTCTTTAAAGCCGACACGACTATTTATCTCACCGGGACCAACCTGACCTACGAAAAAGTCCAGGAACAGCTGACCCACGTTATGAATCCCAACGGCATTTACGCATTGCGCATTTCAGCGGAATTTACGTCCATGACCACCCGCGCAGCCCGTCCGGCGAAAGCGCCCTACCCTACATTACCAGGACATTTAAAGGAAAATCAGGCTGTTTTTGAATTAAAAAATACCAAAGGGATCTGCAACGGCTTCCTGCTGCCTCCCTACCTGGCCCGCACCAACGTTCCCGGTTTCCATCTGCATTATGTCGCCGATGACAGAAAGTCGGGCGGGCATATTTTCAACTTTACGGCCAGCTCGCTCCGGGTAGAAATCGATGAAGCCAAAGGGTTTACGATCGAGAACAATACCAATGCTGAATTCCGCAATGTTAACCTGAAACCCGATCGCGGTGAGGAGCTGAAAAAGATAGAATAGTATCAAAGGTTTGCCACAACGTATTTCAGGGTATATATTTACAACCATCAGCAAGTATGGCCATGAAACATTGCTTTTTAACCCTTCTCATCCTGCTATCGTACCGAATGGCAAGCGGCCAGGTGACCTATTATGGGGATATGCTGGGAAAAGGGTTCCGGCAGGCGACCATTGTGCAGCCCTCCGACTATGAAGGAAGTGTTACCTGCACCATCGTAAAAAAAAACACACCTGAAAAAAGTACCAAGGCCGTCCTGTATGTCCATGGGTTCAACGACTACTTCTTCCAGGAGGAAATGGCCGAAAGATATATCCGCGAGGGCTTCAACTTCTACGCCGTAGATCTGCGGAAATGCGGTCGCTCCTGGCTGAGCCATCAGAAATTCAATGATGTACGCGATCTCTCTGAATACTATGCAGATATAGACACGGCGCTGGCCGTCATCCGGTCGGAAGGCTCGGAAAAAATCCTTTTAAGCGGGCATTCCCTGGGCGGACTCGTGGTTTCGCTATATGCAAGCGAGCGCACCGGAAAAGAGCAATTCGACGCGGTACTGCTCAACAGCCCTTTTTTTGCCATGAACATCAAATCGGGGCTTAAAAAAACTGCACTGCCTCTGCTGATCAAAAGGGCCGAAAAACACCCCGAAGCTACGATCGACTCGGGTTTGAGCCCGCTTTACGGTGAAAGCCTGCACATCACGGCCCACGGGGAATGGTCTTACAGCCTCGGCTTTAAACCCCTTATCGCGCCGCCCGTCAGCCTCGGGTGGGTGCGTGCGGTCCATAACGGCCAATTGAAGGTGTCTCAAGGGTTGCAGATCAACAGGCCCGTGCTGGTACTGCATTCGGCGAAATCCATCGATGAAAAGAAATGGAGCGACGCCTTTTTTACCGGGGACGCAGTATTGAATGTAGAAGAAATCGCCAAACAGGCCCAGAACATCGTGGGCCAATACAGTATTCAGGCAGTGCAGGGCGGAATGCACGACCTGATCCTTTCCAAAAAGCCGGTCCGCGACGAAGTGTATTCGACGATATTCAACTGGGCGAAAAGAACGGTCAAATAACCCAACTTCAGATTTCCACCAGATTTCGTAGTTTCATTTGTTCAAAAAAACAGGTCCATGAAACTGCTGCTCATCGAAGACGAAAAAGCGCTGGCCACCAGCATCCAGAATTACTTCCAGCGCGAGAACTTCGTTTGCGAATGGGCAGCCGACTACGAAACCGCCATCGAGAAGATCGACATTTACCGCTATGACTGCGTACTGGTAGACCTGATGCTGCCGGACGGCGACGGACTGGATGTGGTGAGAGCCTTGAAAAAAAGCTATTCCGAAACCGGCATTATCATTATTTCGGCCAAAAACTCGCTCGATGACCGCATTGCCGGCCTGAACCTGGGATCCGACGACTACCTCACCAAGCCTTTTCATCTTTCCGAACTCAATGCAAGGGTGCAGGCAGTGATCCGCAGGCGCAACTTCCAGGGCAGCCAACAGATCCGTTTTGGAAAAATTCACATTGACCCGCAGGAACATCTCGTGCAGGTCGACGGGCAGGAAATCGTCCTGACCAGGAAGGAGTACGACCTGCTTATTTATCTCATTGCCAACAAAAACCGCGTGCTCACCAAGGAATCCATTGCCGAGCATCTCTGGGGCGACGACGCCGATCTGATGGATAACTTCGATTTTATTTACACACACATCAAAAATCTGCGAAAGAAACTCATGGACAAGGATTGTCCCGACTACCTGAAATCCATTTATGGAGTAGGCTATAAATTCAGCGAGCAATGAAACTGCTGGAAAGGATACTCAAATACCAGATTATCACCTCGCTCTGCGTGCTGCTCCTGGGCGCGGGACTTTTCTACGTGTCTGTCGACTACCTGATAGACGAAGAAGTGAACAAGGAGCTCATGCGGAGCAAGGCAAAGGTGAGCTGGCAGCTGCGGCATATCGATACCCTGCCGGTGTACATTCTCCAGTTGGGCGACAGCCTGCAACTCGAAGCGGTTCGGTACCCCGGCCAGGTGGCATTGGTGGAGCGAAGCCTGCTCAACGAGGCCGAAAACGAATTCCAGCCCTACCGGCAGCTGGTTTTTTACGAACAGGTGGAAGGCCAATGGTACCGGGTTACGATCAGCAAATTGCTGGCCCAGCGACAACAGTTAATGGAAGCGGTGGTGATGACCGTTACATTCATCGTCGCATTGCTGCTCATTTCGCTGCTCGTTCTGAACAGCTGGCTTTCGCGGCGGCTATGGCGGCCATTTTACAGGACATTACGTGCATTGGACGCCTACCAGCTGGAAAAACATGAGGTACTGACGTTCCCAAAGCAGGACACCGTGGAGTTCGAACAACTCAACCAATCCGTAACACAGTTCACAGGCCGCCTCGCGGCGACCTACCAGAACCTCAAAGAGTTTACAGAAAATGCCTCGCATGAGATACAGACGCCCCTGGCAGTGATCCTGTCCAAGATTGAAGGATTATTTCAGGACGAAAGCCTGAAAGAGTCACAGGTGGTCGCACTATCAGAAATCAGCGAGGCTGCCAACAGGTTATCCAAGCTCAATCAGGCATTGTTATTGCTGACCAAGATCGAAAACCGGCAATTTTTGGCCGGGACGGAACCCATTAACCTCGTACCGATCATCAACCGTAAGCTCCGCGACCTGGAAGACCTGATCGAGCAGCGGCAGATCAAAGTCAAAACCGACGTAGAGCCTACGGGCCCCGTCATGCATCCCGCGCTGGCGGAAATACTGGTCAATAACCTCATGACGAACGCGATCCGGTACAACTACGACCAGGGTAGCATCGATATTACACTCGTAAAGAGCAGGCTGACCGTCCGCAACACCGGCGCTCCCCTGCACGTGGCCCCTGAGCTCCTGCTCGAACGCTTTCGCAAAGAAGGGTCCCATTCGGCATCGCTGGGGCTCGGCCTAGCGCTGGCCAATACGATCTGCCAGGTGAACGGGCAGACATTGACCTACGAAATGGAAGGCGAATGGCATACGCTGACTGTCGTCTGGTAAAAGACGTTAAGATTTTTCATGGCTGGTAGTACATCAAAGGGAGGGTTTCTGATCCTCCTTTTTTTATGTCCATTTGAAAAAAGACGAAACTTCAGAATGTCTTCAGAATCTCCACAGGATTGCGACAGGATTGCTGGTGAAATTTGAATACACTTAAATCAATTGACCAGCTATGTCAACAACACGTAAATTCAGTAAAATTACCGCAGTAGCCCTCGCATCGGCATTATTGGGCGGCACCTCCTATGCTACTTTTGAGCATTTCGGCAAACCGGACACCATTTCTACATGGGTCAGCAACGCTACTCCGTTTGTGAAGCAAGCCAGGTTGGATGATAAAACCAACGCCCCGGCCGCGATGATCCCGGCCGACTTCTCATTTGCCTCCAAAAAAGCGACTGCGGCGGTGGTCCATATCAAATCCACATTGAAACCCGAACGAACCGTAAGCCAGATGGAAATTCCGGATGCATTCCGCGACTTCTTTGGCGGCCGCGACCCGTTCGGTGGCCAGCAGGGCGCTCCGCAGGGAAAGATGGAAAAACCGCAGGCCACCGGCTCCGGCGTGATCATCAATCCGGACGGATATATTGTCACCAATAACCACGTCATCCAGGGTGCTGAATCGCTGGAAGTAACCCTGGCCGACAAGCACACGTACAAAGCCAAAGTAGTCGGCAGCGATCCAAACACCGACATTGCCCTGATCAAGATCGAAGCCAAAAACCTGCCCTCGCTTTCCTTTGGCAACTCGGAGAATGTTCAGGTAGGTCAATGGGTGCTCGCGGTGGGCAACCCCTATAACCTGACCTCCACTGTTACCGCTGGTATCGTGAGTGCGAAGGGCCGCAGCATCAATATTCTCGGCGAAAATGCCAAAGCCCCGATCGAGTCTTTTATCCAGACCGATGCGGCTGTAAACCCCGGCAATTCCGGCGGCGCGCTCGTGGACCTGAATGGCAACCTGATCGGCATCAATACGGCCATCGCCAGCCAGACCGGCTCATTTGCGGGCTATTCGTTCGCGGTACCATCGAGCATTGCTCATAAGGTAGTGGAGGATCTGTCCAAATTCGGCTCTGTCAAACGCGGCTATCTGGGTGTAGGCATCAGTGAGGTGGATGCGGCGAAAGTCAAATCCTTTGACCTGAAAGTAGACGAAGGCGTGCGTGTCGAAAACTTTGCCGATGAAAGCGCTGCCAAAGAGGCCGGTATCAAAGTCGGCGACGTTATCACCAAAATTGATGGTCACGACATTACCAGCGTGCCCCAATTGCAGGAAGCCATCGCACAACACAAGCCGTCGGACAAGGTAACCGTAAACGTGAACCGCGACGGCACCGAAAAAGTGATCACTGTCACATTGAAAGGCATTTCAGAAACCGCATTGAACAGTGAAAACTCTTCTGCGGTAATGGAACAGCTCGGCATCGAACTGAAAGACCTGACCCGTCAGCAAAAACAGGAGTATGGCCTGGAAGCAGGTGCGCAGGTCACACAGATCAATGCAGGCAAGATCCGCCAGAACACCAGCATGGAAGAAGGTTTTGTAATCACTAAAATTGACAAAACGCCCGTCGGTAATGCCAAAGAAGCCGCCAAAGTGCTCCAAAGCAAAAAAGGCGGTGTAATGCTCGAAGGCATATACCCCGGAAACGACGAAATCCAATACTTCGCAATAGGCCTCTAGCACATAACCCCGGCCTTCCGGCCGGGGACCCAAACATGAAAAATCAAATCACCTTGCTGGGACTGCTGACTGTGCTGAGCGCCACCGCGGTGCTCGCACAACGTCCCCAACAGCCGGTAGGCACCGGCCAGGCAGCTACCTATAACTGGATTGTTCCCGATATGAAAACCAACCAGAACCCGATGTATGCCAGCTCATTCTCCCGTCATCGTATCCAAACGGCATTTGACAAAGCGCTGGAAAGCAAGGGAATGACCCGGAATACTCAGCACCCCGACTTTCTCTTGCAGTTCCATACCTACACGCAGCGCGTGCGTAAGAACTACTATGGCGGCGCGGGTTACCCGATGATGGGCTGGGGTCGCTTCGGCTGGGGATTGCCCTACGGCATGTACCCGTATTATGGCGCTTATCCGGCCTACGGAGGCTATCCCTATTCGAGCACCGGCACCGACGGCACATTGATCCTCGATGTCATCGATACCAAAACCGGCAATATCATCTGGCAAAAAGCGATCTCCGGCGATGTCACCAATCCCAACCGGCTGGACAAACGCATCGACAAGGGAGTCAGGAAGCTGATGAAAAGCTTCCCGGCTGGTCAAAGTTAGTCATATCCCCTCCCGCGCGTCCCGCGGGAGGTTTTTCCTCCTTACCTCCCGAATCTTCAGTATTTCAACAGAATCGCCTGGTAACTTGGCACCATCAAAGGTTTAGTAATTCAAATTTTAATAGTTACGACCATGAAACCGCTTCATTTTTTCGCCACTGTTCTGCTCTCCGCCGCCAGCCTCACCGGTTACGGCCAGGATGATCAGATGGTTAGTAACGCGCCCCAAAACATTGTCACTGACCAAAGCCTTCTTAAAGTCATCGCTCCTTACAACGACGACGTCCGCAACGATATCCTCGTTGCTACCCAATATCCCGACATGCTGGCAAAACTCGCAGGCATCCGGGAACAAAGCAGTACAGGATTTCAGCAGGTGATCCAGGGATATCCGCAGAAAAAACAGGGTTGGTTTTACGAAATCACCCGTTATCCCGACCTGATGCACAAACTGGCCGCTGCCCCACGTAAAACATCCAGAGAACAGATTGAAGCAATGCTTCCCAACCGGACTCCCGAATTGAAAGAGGCTGCCTGGAAGCTTTACAACAATCACCATACTGACCTGGTGCAGGTCGATAATCTCAATGAGCAGGCCGGTACCGCGTTCCGGCAAATGATCGCAACGCTGGATCCGGATGCACAAAACGCGTTCAAAACCCTCGAAGAAATGCCCGATGTGCTTTCCATCCTGAACGACCATTCCGACCTGACCGCAAAGCTGGGCGAACGTTTCCGAAATGACCCGGGACAAGTCCGCGGAGACCTTCCTAATGTCCATGATCAGCTGGAAGCCGAAAATAAGGAACAGCTCGCGTCGTATCAGGACGAACTGAAACAAAATCCGCAGGCCATGCAGGAGCTTGGTCAGGCTTCGCAGGAATACGCCACGCAGGGAGGTTACAGCTATCCTGCGCCAACCGGAGACAAGGTGGTCAATTATGGCAACCCTTACTCCTACTGGTTCGGATATCCCTCCTGGTACGGCTCGGCGATGTGGTATCCCGGCATGTATGGTTACGGTTCCGGCTTCTACTTTGGGCTGGGTGGGTACCCAATGGTATATGCATTGCCTTCATTGGGCTTTTCAAGATGGTTTTTTGGAGGCGCCTATCGCTACTATCCGCACCTGTACCGCCAGTATGACCATTACTACCGGTACTCCGTCGCCCCACGGCATTACGCCTACTCGCCGCGGGCAGCATTCATCGGTTCTGCGGCCAGGCATTTTAATCCGTCAGCTAATGCGCGGGGCAATAACTGGGACAGAAGCGGCGCAGTACGCTCTTCCCAACGTTTTGCCCCATCCGGCAGCTATCGTCCGATGACCCGCAGCAACTCATTTCAAAGTGCGCCATCGCGGTCATTCAGCGGCCGGTCGTTCAATGGAGGCGGTTTTAGCGGCGGTGGTTTCAGCCGGGGCGGGTTTGGCGGAGGCGGATTCCGGGGCGGTCGACGCTGACATGCATAGTTGGTTTTAAGGTCATTCTTCAGGTACCCGTTCTCAGGCCTCGGCCAGTCTTCAGCATTTCAGATGTAAAGACCGGCCAGAGGCCTGAGAATGATACGTTCAAGTGGCTTTTGCTTTTTCCCGGGAAAGTAATTTGCTAGCTTCACAGCCGCACTTTATTTTTCCAAACAACTAACCCTTTCCATGCATTTGACATTCAGCGGTACGGCCACCGCAAAATCCCCGACAAGCTGCCAGATTGTAATGGCAGCTTTGCTTATTTTGGTTCTGGTATCTTGTAAAACCGCCCGCCACACGGCTTCACTCAATGCAGAACTCGACGCTGTATTTGCCCGGACAAAGGATTTCAGCGGTGTCGTCCTGGTTGCGGATAATGGCAAACCTATTTATGAAAGGGCGTTCGGCTTTCGCAGTTTCGAAACCCGTGAACCGATGACAACCGCTTCGATCTTCGAATTGGCTTCGGTTTCCAAACAGTTTACCGCCATGACTATCATGGTTCTGGCCGATGAAGGTAAATTAAAGTTTGATGACCCTATCGACCAGTACATTCCCGGGCTGCCCTACCCCGGTGTTACCATCCGGCATCTATTAAACCACACCTCCGGTCTTCCCGATTACCAGGAGGTAATGGATAAATATTGGGACAAGGCCAAAGTCGCGGGCAATGCAGACAACATTGCCTACCTCATTCAATATCACCCGCCGGTGTTGTTTGAACCCGGTGCAAAATATCAATACAGCAACACGGGCTATATGTTACTCGCGAGCATTACTGAAAAGGCGTCAGGTCAGGAGTTCATCACATTCTGCCGCGAGCGCTTTTTCAGACCTTATGAGATGAAAGACACGGATATCCGAAGCCGAGCGGAGAAAAGCCAACTTAAAAACCTGGCCATTGGGCACTTGTATGTAGCTGAAAAACAAAGATACATCCCGGCCGACTCATTCCCGCAGTTCAATTACGCCGTCTGGCTCGGAGACCGTAAAGGCCCGGGGCGCGTAAGTTCCACCACGGCCGACCTCCTGAAATGGGATCGCGCATTATATGGCGGCAAGCTTGTAAAACCGGAAACGCTCCGGCAGGCTTTCTCCCCTGCCAGGCTTAACGACGGTAACCTATCTCCATACGGATTTGGCTGGAAACTGGAAGAGCACCCGCAATGGGGTAAGGTGATCAGGCACAACGGTGACAATCCGGGTTACAAGACCGAATTTGTACGCTACATCGATGTGGACAGAACCATTTTGTTACTCTGCAACAACAACGATGAAACTTTGGCGCAAATCATCAGGGAAATCGAAAAAGCACTTCCAACTGACCGCACGAAACCGCGTCGGAAGTGACAAAATAGTGCCTGGCCAAGTCAAAAGTTGACCAGGCACCTGCGGTCTACTTCTTTATTACCTTGTAGCGCTTTACCTGAATTTTACTATCCGTTTCCACTTCTACGAAAAATTGCCCCGACGATAAATGACCTAGTTGAATTGTCCCGGAAGCATTGGAGTGGATTGATCTGACTTTCCCGGAAGTATCCAGAATCCGAACCTTTGCGCCGTGAGCCAACGCTTTTGTAAAGGTAATTGCATCGTTGGCCGGGTTAGGATAGATCGCATTTTCTTCGCCGTCCTCAATGCGCACATCCAATATTTTAGAATATGCAAAAGTCCCGTCCATGTCGACCATTTTTAACCGGTAATATTGAAGCCCGGGAGTGCCCGATGGATGTGTAAAATCGTACGCACGTGACTCCTTGCTTTCACCGAAAGATTCGATCCGGCCGATGCTGTCCCACCGTTTGGCATCCTGGCTGTGCTCAATCAAAAAATAGTCGCTGTTGATTTCTTCCGAAGTTACCCATTTCAGGTGGACGTTCATTCCTTCTTTTGTGGCCCGGAATGCTGCAAGTTTCACCGGCAAACTTCCTGCGTTAAATGTGGTCAGTCTGACGCTCGCAGAACCTGGTGAATTACTGACTGTCACGGTAGGTCCGCTGCTATAAAATTTTGTATCACCACCTGCCGCCAGATTTACTCCACCAAGCTCAACAATCCAGTCACGATTGTCTACAAACATCGGATCGGCGTAATACATCGCTAAGCTGCTAAAACCAGATGGATCGTCCCATGACTGCACCTTCAATGTGAACCCGACGAAGTCCATTTCTTCACCCGGATCAAGATCAACTGCCTTGGATCCCATCCAGGTCGCTTTCAAATAATTGCTGCCAAAGTTCATGAAACTAGAACTACTGAAAGCACCCGTATTCGTCGGAAGCGTGTAAACGCTCATGAATGTCAGACCATCTTCCGGCGTCTGGCTTCCGAAATACATCCCGAGTGTAAATTGCACCTTCGTTACATTACCGGCCACGGCCGAAGCCGAATTGTTACGGATTCTCAGGATCACTTCCTCGGGATTAGATCCAAAAAGTAAAGTCCCCTGAATAGTCTGCGCATGCAATTGAAATGTCGCATGAAATGTCGCAACCATCAACAGAAGCAGCGGTAAAAGTTTCGTCATTTTCATATAAGTCAATTTATATAGCGTAAGTTAAAAAGGCAATCAATCAATGATCTGAAATATTCTGTCTATGCGACACTATCGGGGTCTTTCATTTCTTTACAATCTGATACTTTTTAAGAATGCCGCCTCTGCCCTCTAGTTCAACATAAAACTTGCCGGACGCCAGATGTCCAATGGATACTCCTGATTTATCGACGCGGGAGGACTCATAAAGAAGCTTACCGGATACATCAAAAACCCTGACTTTGACTACATTATTCAACCCGCCATTGGTAAGTTGAAACTTATTTAAGACAGGGTTTGGATAGACGGATTCCGTAGTATGCTCATTGAATTTCACATTCACGATCTTCGAAAAGGCGTGTGTTTTATCTAAGTCCACCATTTTCAGTCGGTAGTAGTTCACCTCCGCTTGCCGCGGCGGCGTGTGGCTGAATGTATAATTCCTCTCCTCGCGGCTTTCTCCGAATGATGCTACCCGGCCTACCTCTTTCCAGGTTTTAGCATCCAGGCTGTGTTCTATTCCAAAGTAGTCGCTATTCACCTCCTCCGATGTAGACCAGCTCAATTGCGCCGTATTCCCCTCTCTCTTCCCTTCAAAGCGACTTAGCCTTACCGGCAGGTTTACGAACGAGAAAGTCGCTAATGTAGCTTTTGCGTCCATTCCCACCAAAGTGCTGACTGTAACGTCAGGCCCTGTACTGTAAAATTTGTACCAGCCGGAAGTCGTCATATCGACCCCATCCACTTCAACAAACCAGTTCCAATCTTCACCGCTATGCGTATTAATTGGGTCTCTAAAAGATACACTTAACGGGGCTAATGGCTGGCCCCAGAGTTTGAAATCCGTTTTTACGATAACAGAGAACTCAAAAATATCCATTTCTTCTGCTGGATCGAGGTCGATAGCGATTGTCCCTGTCCACAAAGCGTTGACATAATTGGCCGACATACTAGCAAAACTTTTGGTAACAAAACTCCCATTACCTGGAATCGGCATAGTGTTGAGGCTTAAAAAGTCAAAAGCTTTTTCACCACTACCAAAGTAATCGCCGAAATTAGTACCCAGACAAAATTTAACTTTGGTCAGATTTCCGGTAATCTTTGCGGATGAGTTGTTCCGGATCACCAGTCTCTGTTTTTTAGAGTCTGAGCCATAACGCAGGCTTCCCTGTATATCCTGAGCCTCCGCGTTAAAAAACACAATGGCAAAAAAGAAGAAAAGTAGAAGTTTCTGTATTTTCATAGCATTTAGGTTTAAAAAAATAGTTATTCGATTATCAATTACTTTTCAAAGCCAAACTCCCTTAAAACTCGCCTGTTTTCAGCCCTCATCTCTATTTTTTCACCACTTTGTAGCGCGTTACACGCGCTTTAACATCTTCTACTTCTACGAAAAACTGTCCGGACGATAAATGATCCAGCGATATGGCCGCAAAAGGATTGACACGCACCGAACTGTAAACGACTTTGCCTGAAACATCCAGGATCCGGACTTTCGAATCAGGGGCAACTGCCTTTGTAAATGTAATTGTATTGGTTGCCGGGTTAGGATAAACAGCATTTTCCTTACCGTCTTCAATATCCACATTTACTATTTTGGAGTATGCGTAAGTTTCATCCGTGTCGACCATTTTTAGCCGATAGTAGTTGCCACCAGGGCTGGTCCCTGAATGCGTAAAACCATAATTTCTCAACACTTTGCTCTCCCCAACCGATTCAACTCGTCCCACGTCGCTCCATTGCTTTGCATCTAAGCTATGCTCTATGCTGAAATAATCGCTGTTCTCTTCTTCGGAAGTCGACCATACCAACCGGACCTCCTGCCCCTCAGGTCTGGCTTCGAACGTTTTGAGTTTAACCGGCAAATTAGCCTCTGTAAAATTGGTTAAAACGAGGTCAGAATAATCCGCGGAGTTGGTAACAGTAACTGATGGGCCACTGGCGTAAAATCTGTTGAACCCATTGTCCGTCACACTCACGCCATCCAGCTCGACTGTAAAAACTCTCCCGGCAGCAAACATTGGGTTGGAATACACCATCCTCAATGGGCTGAAATAAGTAGTATAGTTTGGCACCTCGGCACGGAGTGAAAAGACAACAAAATCCATTTCTTCGCCAGGATCAAGGTCTACTGCTTTGCTCCCGGTCCACGTTGTAGCCAAATAAAACGAAAGGAAGCTCATGAAGCTGTTAGTACTAAAGCTTCCCGTGTTGGGTGCCGGCAAAGTAGATACGCTTAAGAATTTCAAAGCATCCATAGGCGGATAACTATCTCCGAAATTCATAAACACCGTAAACTGTACCTTTGTAATATTTCCCGCCACATTCGACAATGAATTATTGCGGATTGTCAGTATCTGTTCTTTCGGGTCAGATCCAAAACGAAGAGTGGCCTGAATAGTTTGGGCCTGAAGCTGCAATGTCACCATTGTAAAAAGGAGCAATGGGAAAATTTTTCTCATGTAGCGGGCAGGTTTAGGTCAAGGTTTTAATCAAAGCTTAAAAAACTGTTTCATTTTAGTTAAGAGACAAAGATGAAGCAGCAATTATCCAAGATGTTTAAATATCCAATATGAAGTAACCTATAAAAAACTTAAATAACAACCTGTCATAAATAAATTTATCCTATTCAATAATAGAATAGGTATATAGATAAATCTAAATGCTAAAAGTATAACTGCTTTGAAAGCATTGGTTTCTGATCTGACGCAATCAGAATAGTAAAAACAATGGATAACGACTGCTCAGCTCCTATGCGATAAAAGATACCCGAAGAAGCGGAAAGAGTTGGTCACAGCGTTCGCTCACTTAGACAACAACGAATTATCGCTCCCCTATTGCCGCCCGTCCCATAAAAGCATAATTTCGCAATCTCACTTTTACGAAATCTCCTTGATCCGCCACCTGCTGCTGCTCATCATTGCCTTATCTATCGTTGGTTGCAAGACCCGCCTCAAAGACCCGGGTCCCAATCCGTCTCTCGAGAAATACCTGGGTGAATTTTCGTGGATTGCAAAAGACCCCGATGCCAACAGTCAGAAAATCGACCTGAGTGTAGGTTATACGCGAAATAATATGGTCGAAATCAGTATTACCGGCTTCCCCGGCCCCTTTTTCGGTAACAAAGGTTTCGACGCGAATAACCTGAAATTGTTGTTCAACGACGTAGCGGCGATTTCCGAACATCAATTGACTTTTGTGAGGCAAGCAGAAGGGAGGATCGACGGAAAGGTTCAGTACAAAGCCAGTTTCGACGTCAAAATTGAGCCCTCGCCGACGGGCGTACTCATGACGCTGAGCATGGTTAGAATCGATGCACCGGGATCAATTCTCCTGTATCATTATCCAATGACAAAAAAGTAATCACATTTAAATACCAGTTTAACAATGCAAATCAGCGATCTCAAAATTCTTTTCTTCGATATCGGAGGCGTCCTTCTGAGCAACGGCTGGGGCCATGAGTCCCGCCTGTTGGCAGCCGAAAAATTCGGACTTAATTACAAGGAAATGGACCAGCTCCATAATTTCATATTCAATGTGTACGAAATAGGAAGTGTCAATCTCGACCAGTACCTCGACACGGTCATTTTCAATCACCCGCGCGATTTTGTGCGCGAAGATTTCAAAGAATTCATGTATTCGCAGTCGGTAGAATTGCCGGGAATGCTGGCATGGCTCAAAGAATGGAAAAAGGACTGCGGCTTCCGCATTATTTCAATCAATAATGAAGGAAAAGAACTGAACGACTATCGCGTCCAGAAATTTAAATTGCATACTTGCTTCGACGCATTTATTTCTTCCTGCGAAGTAAAAATGCGCAAACCCGATCCCAGGATATTTGAACTGGCTATGGGCATTGCACAGGCAACACCCAGCCAATGCGTTTATTTCGATGACCGCATCATGTTCGCCAACATGGCTAAAACGCTCGGGCTGCGGGCCTTTCAGCACACGACGTTCGAGTCCACGAAAGAGATCCTGGAACAATTAAAACAAGAACAATTCGATCGCTTCGGTCCGCCCCGCTGATCAAAAAGTGCGGTCGTCGGCCGATGGTCCGTAAATCGAGGGCACCGCAATATCGTTGAGGCGCATGTAGACCGTCAGCTGGCCCCGATGATGCACCCAATGATTGATCGTCGAGCCGACACCTTCCAGCCGGGGCTGTGTGAACAAAACCTGGCCCTGGTTTTTAAGATAGAATGGCGCGTCGAGCGCTTCGTCGGTCACATTTTGCAGCGCATTTTTGGCACCGCTAAAATTTTCCTCAAAATGGGCTACCAATTCCTCTGTTGTCTCGGCCTCAAAACGCTTGTAAGTGGCGAGATCAAGCTCGCCCACTTCTACCATTTGTGTGATCCAGAACGGAATTTCGGCAACCAGCAGGGTGAGGTAGCCCATTTGCATGGACTTCGGATGCGGCTTGTAATCGGATAATGTAACCGGAATCCGTTCCAGGCATTTACGTGTGGCGGTGTACTCGGCATCGAGCTCTTTCAGGTAGGCGGCAGTCAATGTGTTCTTGCTCATACGGACATCTGGTTTTTTGTTAGTTCCTAGGAATAACATGACCACAAAAACAATGCCGGTATTATTAAGATATTGGAGCTGCAAACCGCTGATTGCTATACGTCGTTTTGGAAGCACCCGGTAATGCCCTGCATTAAACCGTCAGAATGGCAATGCTGGTGCCCCCAATGTGCTTGATCCCCCTGAATCGCCCGTCGCTTTGAAAAAGTTCATTCAGCGCCGTCCAGACGCCGGGCCAGTTGGTGTAATCGTGCCAGATGATCAGTCCGCCTTTGCGCATGATTGACATTACTTTTTCACTGTCATTCAAAACATATTCATATGCATGTGACCCGTCGATAAATGCGACATCCACCGAATTGCCGTAATCCTGAAAAGGAAATGAGGCAGAGTCGCCGAAAACCTGGCGTATTTTAGAAGCGGCGGGATGGCCGATGAAACGCTCACCGGAGACTTCTTTTTTAACATACCGCACTTCCCCCTCTTCAATTTCCATCTGGGTGGATTCCAGTTCATCGGCAGGGAGATCCAGCGTAATGATTTCTGTATCAGTTCCGGTATTCAGCGCCATATTCAAGGTGGTGCGCCCCTGGAATGTGCCGATCTCGAAAATCCTTTTCGGATTCCATTTTTTAACGAGATTACTAATCACTTTGAGCTCAAATTCCGTAGTATGCCCGAACCCGCATTCGTAAACACCCTCGTAGGCGGCCGAATCGTTGCCAAAAATTTCAAAAACGTCGGTCTTGGGAATAATAAAAGGATCCTCCGGCGTGCGATCGCCCGATTCGGGCCCGGCGCCATAATTATTGTAGAGTTTCAACAATTCGTTGCGGGAATCCGAACTCAGCATCCCGAATGTGAGGGTGTATCCCACCCTTTTAATTACACCTGCATATAACCTCAGGTCGTCGAGCACTTTACTCATAGTTATGTATGTGTTAAATTAGAACGATTCAACAGGCATCTGTACTGGATGATGAGTGTAAAAAAGAGTAACCGATCCGTTACTTGCTGATTAACAAGTAAATACATAATTTTTATATTTCAAAATCCATGCCACCAGATTTAGCCTGTGGTAAGCGCTGATTTCAAACCGGTAATTTCTTTCATGCCAAACACGCCTGATATCCGCGGACTCTACCGTCCGGTCCAGCCCGCTGTCAAACAATCAGCTGCACAGGTGACTTACCAGGAATTTTTACCCGACGATGCGCTGCGCGACATTATTTATTGTTATTGGCAGTTGCAGACAACCGCGGTGCTCGATGCTCCGTTCTTTTACCGTGTAGTCGCCGACGGCTGTATCGATATCTTTTTCGAGCCGCATAATGCTGCGGAGAATTTTGTGATGGGGTTTTGTAAAAAATACACCGAGTTCCCGTTGGATAACAGTTTCAATTATGTAGGTGTACGGTTTCTACCCACCATGTTTCCCCAACTCTTCAAAATCAATGCATCGGAGCTCAGTAACCGGTTCGAAAACCTCGGAGCGGTGCTTCCGGCGACCGCGCATTACATCGCGTCGCAATTTGGAGGCGACATGCCCATGTCTGAAATTAAGATGCGGTTCGACCACTATTTTCTGCGCTTACGCGGCGAGGTTGATTTTGACTACGATCCGCGTTTTTACCACGCCCTTTCCATCATTCTTAAAAATAATGGCGTCCTGAACGTCGAAAAGGACCTCGATACCGGGCTCAGCCAGCGCCAACTACGCCGGCTTTTCGGGTTTTATATAGGGGATTCGGCCAAAACGTTCAGCCAGGTGGTGCGTTTTCAGAACATCCTCCGCGCCAAACCTTCCCAGCAAAGTCTGCGGGAGAACAAATTGTTTTACGACACAGGCTACTACGATCAGGCGCACTTCATCAAAGAGTTCAAAAACTTCTACGGCGTCACTCCCGGAAAGGCTTTCGGACGATGATTTTGTCCGTTTTTTACAATCCTGGCTGACCGGTATCCCGGAAATTTGTACCATCACATTCACTTCAAACGAACACGAAATGAAACGGCACATCACCATCTGGGCATTCGCATTACTGTCTGCGCATGCATTTTCACAAACCGATCCAACAACTCAAACCAAAAAGACCATGAAACTGAACGCAGGTATTGTTACAGCCAAACTCGCAGAAACCAAGGATTTTTACACCCGCACCCTGGGTTTTGGCGTCACTTTCGAAAACGAGTTCTACCTCCTGCTCCACACACCGGACGGCGGCGCGGAGCTCAGCTTTCTCCTCCCCGACCACCCGTCCCAGCAGCCCTTGTTTCACAAGGCGTTTGCCGGACGGGGTATGTATCTCACCATCGAAGTCGACGATGTTGATGCGCTTTATAAGGATCTGAAACAAAAAGGGGCCGATATCCAGATCGACCTGCGCGACGAACCCTGGGGGGACCGGCATTTCGCGATCGTCGATCCCAATGGCATTGGAATTGACCTCGTTAAGTACGCCCCGCAACAGGGAAACTAGCATTGTATAGAGGAAGAACTGCCTTTACATAGCCCGCATCACGCATTAACTAAATAGGTTGCCGGGGCAGTTCTTCCGTGATGTTTATTTGCGCCATTGAAACAAACCCTCCCAAACAGTGGTTAAACTAAAAGCAATTCGCAAAAAATGAACAATCACATTACAAGAATCCAGCAAAACATCCAGCCGCTGCGGCAACAGATCATCGACCACAAAGTTTATTCGGTGATCAAAGACATCGACGACCTCAGGGCTTTCATGAGATACCACATTTACGCGGTCTGGGATTTCATGTCACTCCTCAAATCACTTCAAAACAGCCTTACCTGTACCACAGTACCCTGGTTTCCTGCGGGAGACGGCGAAACGCGGCACCTGATCAACGAAATCGTGACGGGCGAGGAATCCGACGTGGATATGGACGGGAATGTAAAAAGTCATTTCGAACTGTACCTGGATGCCATGGAACAATGCGGTGCCGATACCGGCGAGATCACGCTTTTTATCGAAACACTTCGCCGGACCGGCAGTTTTGAGAGTGCATTCGCCCTGGCGGGGACACCTGAAAATGCCAGAAACTTCGTCGACTTCACATTCGATACCATCCGCACCGGCGGGGATCATATGCAAGCGGCTATCTTCACTTTCGGGCGGGAGGACCTGATCCCCGGAATGTTCATGTCGATCATCGGGGACATGCACAAGAATTTCCCCGGTAGCATTTCAATTTTTAAGTATTATCTTGAAAGGCACATCGAAGTAGACGGTGATCATCACAGCCATCTTGCCCTGCAAATGACAGCCAACCTGTGCGGCGATAACGAAACGCGCTGGCAGGAAGCGGAGGCCGCGACGATCGAATCATTACAAAAACGGATTGCGCTTTGGGACGGGGTTTATGAAGAGATTGCTGCCTCGAAAGCTTTTCACCAGGAATGAACAACCAATTATGTCAATAACCAAAGAATACGAGTTACTCGGAATGCAGGCAGCCAGCCATGCGGTTGCGGGTACACTTCGCACGATGCGTGAACACGCGAGGCCCGGCATGACCGCCAAGGAACTGGATGACTTCGGGGGCGAAATACTGAACAAGCTGGGAGCCAAATCGGCACCCCGGCTTACTTACGGCTTTCCGGGCTGGACCTGTATCAGCATCAACAACGAAGTCGCACATGGCATCCCTTCCGAACATAAAATATTGAAGGAGGGCGATCTGATCAATATCGATGTTTCTGCCGAGCTGAATGGGTTCTGGTCTGATAATGGCGGCTCGTTCGTACTGGGCCAGGATACAATGGGCCACAATAAGCTGGTCGATGCCTCCAAACGCATTCTTCGCAAAGCACTGAGTAACATCAAGGGCGGCGTTCGGATCGCCGATATCGGAAAACTGATCGAGACTGAGGCTAGAAAGTCGGGGTACACGGTGATCAGAAATCTCACCGGCCATGGAATCGGTCGCAGCCTCCATGAAGAGCCGCATGAAATCGCCAACTTTTACGACCGGTACAACACCACCCGATTCAGGAAAAACAGCGTTGTGGCTATCGAAACGTTCATTTCAACAGCCTCTACCATCGCCAGCACGCAGCGTGACGGCTGGACACTCGTAGGTTCCCGCGGGGGTTACGTAGCCCAGCATGAGCACACGATCATCGTCACCGACGGTAAGCCTGTAATCCTGACCGAAATGAACGGTATCTTCGACTAGCTAAGTCCAAAAGCCCTGCACCTGGATACCCATCGGCGCATCCTCCCGTTTTTTGAGTTCTTTACGTAAACGGATACAGGTCGGAATGTGACCCGAAATATAGACATTCGAATGGTCCAGTGCTTTGTCGCTGGTCCATTTGAGTATCGAGCTCAGCCCGCCCGGATCGGTTTTCTTCACCGGCTGAATATCCCAGTTGAAATACTCCCTGAACTCTTCCCGGTGATTCTCATCGGCGATGGTAATGGCTCCTTTGAGTTTTATGTTTCCAGCCAGCTGTTGCAGTGCCAGGTAATGTCCGATACTGCTCATATCTCCCAATGCTATCATCTCGGCGGCCGGCATCGGCTTATGCATCGTAGCGCCTACACCCACGTAAGTAATGCGGTCGCCTTCGCGCAGGCCCCTGATCCATTGCGCTCCCGGCCCATCCTGTTCCGCATTGATGTACAATGTGCAGGTCCTGATGTCCTCGTCCCAACCTGCGGGGGTATAATCCCGGTAAACGCCGTAGCCGACCCTTACTTTGATATGCTGGACCCTCTTCCAGCCGCTCATATCCATTTCCGGGAAATGCACGTCCACTTCAAAGAATGTTGCAGGCTCCCACGCCCGGATGGCGAGCACGGTACCCGTTTTACCAAGGGTTGTCTCGAATAAATGGATTGCCTTCTGTTTGATGATGTTCATTTTCCGTCCGATTGGTGTTGTAACCAGGCTGACGTTCCAGCTGGTTTTTTACTTTACAAAACAACCGACGCGAATGAAGACAATAAATGGAGCAAGAATGGTAAAGGTTGGACTATTTACGGTATTCTTCACGAAACTGCCCCGGAGAACGACCCGTCGTTTTTCGGAAGATTCTTGAAAAATAGGTGTGATCGTCATAACCCAGCCCGAAAGCGATTTCTTTTACATGCAGACTCGTGTAGTACAATAGCCGCTTTGCCTCCATCATGACCTCATTATGGATCCAGTGACTGACGGGCTGTCCCGTAGTGTCCTTCACGACCTCGTTGAGGTAAGATGACGATATGTTCTGCATGGCCGCATAGGCAGCAGGACTTTTCACGGTTTTAAAATTTTCGGCCAAAAGTTTCCTGAATGCGCCCGTAATGGCCGAAGGTCTCGAAAAACCAGCCTTCTGGCAAACATCCCGCTCGAAGTGGGACACAAATAAGCCGAGGCAAACTTTCAGCATCGATTGAACGACCGGCCGCTTGTAAACACCTGGCGACAGGTAAAACTCCCGCATCATTTCAAGGCTTTGCCCCAGCATCACCGACTCCTCCTTCAAAAGGGGCACCGGCGTGGCATGTTGTGCGTATTGGTCTACCACCTGCCTGTGATGGTCATCGAGCAATGCCATTTCCACGCCCAAAAACCAGCCGGCCGCTTCGGATACGGCAACCGGTTCGTGGACTTGCCCCGGCAGGATACAAAAAACACCGCAGCCTTTCAACGTGATCTCCCGGAAATCGACCATCATGGTGCTGATTCCCCCATCCTGGAAGAAGAAATTGCCGTGATCGTCGCGGTGAGCGCCCAATAACATCGCATCCACAGGGTCGCCGGCATCGATACGCTGGATCGATAAACCCAATTTCGAGTCGTCAGCGAGATGATGCAGCGGAATAGCGTTTCTGGCCATAGCGGGGTTCAAACAAAATAACACGGTCGAGCAGGTCAGTAGCCTGCAATACTTTATTTTTCAGGAAGTAAGGATAATGCGGATTCTCTTTGAGGAACTGGCCCGCAATGTTCGCTGCCTTCCGGGACGAATGCCCGGCAAATGTAGTGTGCATCCAGCGCGTCGGGAAAAAAATATCACCCGTAAGCTGGATTTCCTGCAACAGGTCCAGCGAGGGGCGTAAATATTTTTCGGCACTTTGGGCACGCAAAGGATGATGCAGATAGGCCAGTGCATCTAAAACCCAGGCCTCCTTTTCGCGGTTCTGCTCCTTTTTTAAAGATTCAAAAAAAGCATCCCGTTTCGCCTCGTCCTGGCTCAATGCGGGAATGACAAACAGCATCCGCGTTTTACGGTCGGGATTTACCGTTTTTTCTACCTGCTTCCAGAGAATCGCATCCGTATCTCCCCTGCCTTTCAATGCGAGCTCATAAGCAAGGGAAATTTTGTCGTCTTCGGATAGTACCAGGCCTGGTACCTTCAGGGATTCATTCCATAGCGATTCCATCTTCTTCCAGCCGTCCTCCGTCAATGCAATGCTTTTAAACGACTTAAAATACGAGGTCTTGATTCCCTTATCCTTCGTTTTCAGCAGAAGATCCCAAAGAATCCCTTCGGCACGTTTCTGATACGCCTCCCTTTGCGAGCCGTTCAAAAACGTCCACCAGGTAGTTTGCAGGTTCCCCAGCAGATAATCGACAAGCAGCGGATTTTGCTCCTTCGGTAATACAGCGAAGATGTTCCGGATCAATGTCTCCGGTGCGGGTCCGTCGCCACGTAGCATCCCTTCCCAGATATTTACCAGCATCGCGCCCCGGAAAACCGGGTTGGAAAAGGTCGTATCGTTTCTACCGTAGTTTGCAAAGAAGTAAGCCTTGCTCGCGGTATCCATTTTGAAATACCCATAACCTGTGCCATCGCTGTTGGGGAAAGCATATGCCTCTCCCTTTTTTCCGATCGTATCGGCTACCAGCTGCTGTTCCCAGACACGCCCGGAAACAGAGTCCTGCAACTGTTTTGGCCGATGGTCCCGATCCGCGGCATACTCAGGCATTCCGGGTGTTTTCACCCATACATCGCTCCATGCAGCAATATCCCCGGGCGTCCGTTTATCGATGATCCCGATAAGATCGTCCCAGCGCGCATTTCCGAAAGAATAGGTCTTCAGGTATTCACGCAGACTTTCCTGCATCAGCTTCCCACCGATCTTCCTTTCCAGTTGCCGCATCACGATCGGTGCTTTCAGATAGATAATGGCGCCATACAGCGTCCCTGCATTTTTGAGATTGCCCAATTCCTGCAAAATGGGATTGGTGCCGGCGGTCCGGTCGACGTCGTAGGCGCCGGGATAGTGGGCCAGCAGGAACCGCAGGTCATGGTTGATCTCCGGAAAACTGGGGTGGACGATCTTGGCGGCCATAAAGTTGGCAAAAACCTCTTTGAGCCACACGTCATTGAACCAGTCCATCGTCACCAGGTCGCCAAACCACATATGCGCCGACTCGTGTGCGATCACACTCGCACGAGCCATCCGACGGTTCACCGATGCATTTTCGTCCAGGAAAAGTGCCGACTCATTGTAAAAGACCGAACCGGGATGCTCCATGCCGCCATACTGGAACGATGGCAGCAATACGAAATCAAACTTCCCGAACGGATACAGAATGCCGGTATAATCTTCCAGCCAGCCCAGCGCCCTGGCATGAAGCCGAAAGACCTCGTCGCTATTTCGTTGCACTTTTGCAGTGTCGGTTTCCCGGTAATACATTGTCATCTCGCGGCCATCCATTGCTTTGGTAGTTTTGAAAAACTTACCTGCCGCAAATGCAAAAAGATACGAACTGATGGGTTTGGTCTGATTAAAGCGGTAAATACCCTTGCCTTTCTCAACGGTTTTCGAATGCAGACTCCCGTTCGACACCGCCTCCCAGTTTTCCGGCGTTTTCAGGGTAAGCTGGTAGCTTGCTTTGAGATTAGGCTGATCAAAAAGTGGAAAACAGGTCGATGCCCTGTCGGGTACAAAAAGCGTGTAGAGATAGTCGTCGCTCCGGTTCAGCGATAGGTCACCTGCGATAAAATCGATAGATATCCTGTTTTCACCTTTGGTTAAATACTTAGGGTCCAATAATATATGCTCATTCACAAACCGGTACTCAACCGATTTCCCTTCGATTTGCACCCCCAGCAACCGCGTGCTATCTACATTAAAATCCAGCGCCAGGGTGGAATCCAATGCATTCAGCAGGAAAGTGATGGTCTCTTTCCCTTTGATCTTCTCCGTTTTGGAAGGTGGTATTTCAAATTCAATGGCGTACCGGACACTATCGATATGCCGTTTTCTGTACTGGTTCAACGCAAATGAGACGCCCTTCTCAGGAATGTCCCGCCGCTCTTTTGAACAGCTCACTGTGGTCAGCACAATCGCCAGGAGTGCCAGTAAGGGGAATATTCGGATCATAAAATGGGGAATGTGTCCAAAAATAGCACTTCCGGTCCAATCCCCGTCAAACCGGACGAAGAGAATCTGATTCCCGGCAAAACGGAACATTTTATATATTGCCCGGAAAAAGCCGGAGCATCATGCTTATTCTATGAAACTTGTTTACAGACTTCCACTACTGATCACTCTTCTCGGCATCCAGCAGCTTTTCGCCCAATCCCTTACTCCGCTGACCGTCGAAAAGATCATGAGGGATCCTAAAAAATGGATTGGCACGTCCCCTACCGATATCACCTGGTCCGACGATTCCAAATCGATATATTTCAATTGGAACCCGGACCATAATCCTTCGGACTCGCTCTATGCCTATTCACTTACCTCCAAAAAAATCTCCAAAGTGACTCCGGTCGACCGAAAAAAATTACCCGGCCGCAATGGCGTCTACAACCGCGCACATTCGGCCCGCCTGTATGAGCAGAACGGAGATATATTTATCATAAGCTATAAAGACTTCGTTATCAAGCAATTGACCAACACCGTAGAGCGTGAAACGAATCCGGTGTTCAGCGGGGACGAACAGGCGGTAGTTTTTGAAAAGGGCAACAACCTTTTCATGGTCTCACTGGCTTCGGGTATGTTCAGTCAGCTAACTGACTTCAAAACGGGCAGCAAAAAACAGGAAGCAAAGCCCGGCGAACAGGAAAGATTCCTGAAAGAGGATCAGTTGAGCATGTTTGAAGTACTGAAAGAACGGAAAGACAAGAAGGACGCCGGAAAAAACATCTCCGATGCCGAAAAACCGACCCGCCCCAAAGAAATATACCTGGGCGAAAAGAATGTCTCGCAGGCGAAAGTGAGTCCGGATGGCCGCTATGTCACGTATCGGCTTACACTAACCGACAAAACCGCTAAATCTACGATCGTACCAAATTATGTTACCGAGTCGGGATTTACAGAGGATATTTCCGCCCGTACCAAAGTGGGTGCGCCTGATTCTGAAAGCGAGTTCTGGGTTTATGATGTGCAAAGAGACACCACCCGCAAATTGTCCGCCACGGACGTTCCTGGCATTCATGACAAGCCTGACTATCTCAAAGATTATCCCAAACTCGATTCAGCGTGGAAGAATAAAGAGCGTAAAGTGCTCGTCCACGGGCCATTCTGGTCGGATCATGGACAAAAAGCCGTAGTGGTCATTCGCTCGCAGGATAGCAAGGATCGCTGGATCATGTCTCTGGACCCTGCTACGCTTGCCCTCAAACTACTCGACCGCCAGCGCGACGAGGCCTGGATCGGCGGGCCGGGCGTCGGAGGATATCCGCAAACAGCCGGTGAAATCGGGTGGCTCGACGAGCAGACCATTTACTTCCAGAGCGAGGCCACGGGTTATTCGCATTTATATACCATAAACCTCACAACCGGCAAAAAAACAGCCCTTACAGCCGGACGTTTCGAAGTGCAGAACATAACGCTCTCGAAAGATAAAAAGACCTTTTACCTCATTACCAACGAAGTACATCCCGGCGAACAGCACGTGTACCGCATGCCCGTAACCGGCGGCGTCCGTACGCGCATGACTACGTCCACAGGCGCGCATGAGATGACCCTATCGCCCGACGAGCGGAAAATGGCAATCCGCTTCTCCGCCAGCAATGCGCCCTGGGAACTCTACCTGACGGACAATCCCGCGCCGGGCGCTAAAACGCCCCCACTGGTTCGGATTACGCATTCAGCGTCGGCCGAATTCCTGTCCTACCCCTGGCGTGAAGCCAAAGTGGTTACTGTGAAAGCGACGGACGGCCAGGATATCTATGCCAGGGTTTACGAACCCCAAAAATCCAATGGTAAGGCGGTCATTTTTGTGCACGGTGCGGGCTATCTCCAGAATGCACATAAGTGGTGGAGCCAATACTTTCGCGAATACATGTTCCATAATCTGCTCACCGACAAAGGATACACTGTTCTGGATATGGACTATCGGGCCAGCTCCGGATATGGCCGCGACTGGCGGACGGGCATTTACCGGTTCATGGGCGGAAAAGACCTTACCGACCACACCGACGGCGCACAATGGCTGATCAAAAACTACAAGATCGATCCCAAAAAGATAGGTATTTATGGTGGCTCCTATGGCGGATTCATTACTCTAATGGCCCTGTTTACCACGCCCGACACCTTTACGGCAGGCGCGGCATTGCGCCCGGTAACCGATTGGGCCGCCTACAACCAAGGCTACACGGCCAACATTCTCAACGAACCACAGTCGGACAGTCTTGCCTATCGTAAAAGTTCCCCCATTTACCACGCGGCCGGGCTTAAAAACCATTTACTGATCTGCCACGGCATGGTGGACGTCAATGTGCACTATCAGGACGTGGTCCGCCTTTCACAGCGGCTGATCGAGCTGGGTAAGAATAACTGGGAACTGGCATCGTACCCGATGGAAGATCACGGGTTTGTGGAACCATCATCCTGGACCGACGAGTACAAGCGGATCTTCAAGCTTTTCGAAGAGAAATTGTAGCTTTCCAGACGTCAAAAGTATTCAGCTTTTAAAATGCATTAAAAGTAGCTCTCAAAACAAAAACACCTTCCGGCCGACAAAAACAAAACGCCGGTGAGTAATTCTTAAAACCGCCGCCCTTATATCCCTTGCCGGATTTCCGCGGCCGCGCAGATCGAAGTAAACAACCAGCATATGAACCGAAATTTCATGCAATTCAAAACCTTAATACTCAGCCAGGCATTGGCTGCCATGGCTTTCATCAACCTCGCACACGCACAGGTAGGCGTGGGCGTAAAGGCTCCAAAGGGAGCGGAAGTATACCTTGACGGTAGCCGCAAAATGCTGGATGATAAGTGGATATACTGGGAAGGGCCTCGTTTCAAAGCTAAACCACCTATCAAATGGACTGTCGTAAACGATCCTGTCGACAAAGGCACGGTCATCAATTGCAATGATGCGGCCTCGGCAGGCGGCCTTTACGGGGCGGCGGACATTGTTACCAAAAAGCAGTTCAGAGATTTTCGCGCACACGTCGAATTCCTGATCACCAAGCCGGGCGGGAACAGCGGGGTATACCTGCAAAACCGCTACGAGATCCAGGTGCTGGATGGCGACACCACATCCCACGGGATGGCGGCGGTAATCAACGAGTCGAAATCACCCTACTATGCCTACAATGGCATTGGCAAGTGGAATTCTTATGATATACTCTTCCGCGCCGCGCGGTTCAAGAATGGCAAGCTGGTCGAGAAACCGATCGTAACCTTGTATTTCAATGGTAAAAAGGTGCATTCAAACCAGCACATCAGCCAGGTCTGGGGAGGACCCAATTCGGGCATCGACGGCGGGAATGATGGCGGCAAGGGCATTACCGATACGCCCGGCGGTTTGAAACTGCAATCCGAAGGACATGATGTTTACTACCGCAACATCTGGATCAAGGAAATGGAACTCGATAAGCCGGACACGGATTTCTAATCAAATAGTTGAAATTGCAGCCCGGCCGGTATTCGCGCCGGGCATTTTTTTATAACAACTACCCAAATGGAACGCAGAGTTGTCTTTGATTTTGAAATAACCTTTACCAACGGCGGAGGAATCCAGGGCCAGGACTTCAGATTGGATATCGCCGGGAAAACCATTTCCGACCAGGAACTGGCCGATTACATCGTTCAGGACCTGCGGCTGCTGATGGTCGGGAAGGTCGACATCCTCAACAAACATTACATCGACGAACCACACAAGCGCGTACCGGTGGACGCGCCCAACCCCGAAAAGCTGGTCGATCTGAGCCATGTGATATTCGACGGGCTGATCACTTACAAAGGCCTCCCGGCACCGATCGTCTGCGATTACCTGAGCCGTGAAGATTCCAGGGGTAAATATGAGGAAGGCACCGAATTCCAGATCGGAAAAATCGAAATGGTAACCAACACCGGGACCTATATCGACTGCCCGTTTCACCGGTATGCACATGGCAAGGACCTTTCGGAGGTCGCCCTGGAAGCATTTGCCAATCTGAATGCAGTTACCGTGAATGCGACCGGGACGCTCGGAATCGGGGCAGATTATTTCCGTGGCCTCGAACTGCGGGGCAAGGCTGTAATGATCCGCACCGACTGGTCGAAGAACTGGAATACGGAAGCTTATTTCGAAAACCACCCATTCCTGACGGCCGAAGCCGCGGCATACCTGCGCGATTGCGGCGTGAAACTGGTGGGAATCGACAGCCACAATATCGACGACACACGAGGCAACACGCGTCCCGTCCATTCCCTTTTGCTCGGCGCCGAAATTCTGATCGTAGAACATTTGTGCAACCTGGATAAACTACCGGCTGAGAATTACCTGTTCAGCGCTGTACCTCCCAAATTTAAAGGAGCCGGGACCTTTCCGGTCAGGGCATTTGCTACGCTGCCCTGATACAAAAAGACCTGCCGCCGGTGAACATCCCATGCGGAATGGCCATCGATGACAGGTCTTTATTATCTCAAATAGTCGTCCCGCTGGCCGACTATTTCTTCTTGTAAATAACCTTGAAAAGTGTCCCGTTGAGATCGTCGGTCACGTACAGCGCGCCGTCGGGCCCCTGCGCGAGGCCGCATGGGCGGTGCTGGATCGGGCCGGTAGGCTTCGCCAGATCGGTACCGGCAAAATTATCGGCAAAAATTTCCCATTTGCCCGCCTTGCCGTTTACAAATGGCACAAATGCAACCAGATAGCCCTTTTTCAACTCCGATGACTGGCTGTGGAACGCGATGAACGCGCCGTTCCGGTACCGGGCTGGGAACATGTTCCCGGTGTAGAACAGCAGTGCATTAGGCCCCAGGTGCGCCGGAAATGCTATCAGCGGGTTGATTGCCTTCTCTCCCGCGGTCTTTTTCCCGTCACCACCATATTCCGGTGCCAGCATTTTTTTGTTCTGAAAATGGTCGTAGTAAATGTATGGCCAGCCCGCGTCGTCGCCCTCTTTTAGCCGGTAGAGCGTTTCCGCCGGCAATTCGGCGCTGTGCTTGGGGGTATAGTATTGCGGGTACATATCGTCGAATTTGCCACGGCCGTGGGTCGTTACGTACAATGCATTCGTTTTGTTATCCCAATCGATCCCTACCGCGTTTTTAACACCCGTCGCAAACCGCTTGCCGTCTGCAAACTGCTGATTGGGCTGGTCTGCCTTGAAACGCCAGATCCCTCCCGCCGAATCCAGGATCGTACAGGGGGACATTCCTTTTGCCGAACCGGCTCCTCGGCAGTTGTCGTTGTAGGACCCGACCGTTACGTAAATATTGCCGGCATTGTCCAGCGTTACCGGTTTTGCATTATCCCTTCCGTGATCGACCAGGCCGCTGATGATGTTTTCCGGCTTATCAAAATCGATGATCTCTTCCTTTTCATTCAGCTTATACCTGAATACGCCTTTGTTGGAGGAGCTGTACAGGTAACCGTTTTTAATGGCGATGCCAGTCCCCGGATAGTCACCGAACAACTTTTGCTGATCGATGGCCCCGTCACCGTCCGTATCCCGCAGCAGGTAAATCCCCTTTCCGTCTTTGAGTTTGGAAAGCTTCACATACATGTCGCCGTTTTTACCCACCGCAATGTGACGGGTAGCGCCGAGATCAGTAGCCAGTACGGTGGCCGAAAAACCGGCAGGCAGTTTGAGTTCTTTAGCTTCAATGGGTGTAAACAGATTTTTACCGGTAGAAGGGGTCTTGTCGTCGTTGCGATATCCAAACAGCGCCGCAGCTACTGCCAGCACGGCCACAGCGCCTGTTGAACGGATTAATTTTCCTTGCATGCAATCATTTTAATTGGGTGAAAACACTTATTTTTAGTTTAACAACCTGTCGGAAAGACAGCATCTGTAAAAGCACCGACTGCATCGATAATTACTGCGTCAGTGCCTTATTTTCGATCGGGAAAGCGCCGGGAACACTTTTTTCCTGCGTTGTCGAAACGAGAACAATCAACCGCCTGAAAGTTTTTACAAGTACACTTTAACGATTACGATTATGAGACCAACCGATGAAGAAGATGATTTATATGATGAGGATCTCCCTGGAAATTATCCCGCGAACGAAGACATTTTCCGCCAGGGATTGATCGATCCCGATATCGACCCGGAAGATACGTCCCGCGCCAAGCGTGCGCTGGATATCGATTCCGACGACTGGAATGAGAAGTCATTCGAGGACGACATGGTCGGGGATGACCTGGATGTGCCGGGCTCGGAGTACGACGACGAGGACGAAGCGATAGGCCGGGAAGACGAAGAAAATAACTATTACAGCCTGGGAGGCGACAATCACGAGAACCAGGAGGAGAATCAGGGAGACTAGTTGATATAGAAGACCGGCAGGCCGTCCCGAATGTGATTTGGAGATTACATTCGGGACGGCCTGCTTTTGATTCTCAATGCATTATTCCGGAATACGTATCACAATCCGACGCATCCCGGTAGGATCGTTTGAAGCTGAAATGTGAACGAGAGCCTGGTTCCGATCATCGGAAAGTAGTAACTTCGTTTTTCAACTAACACTATACCACTATGCTCAAAATTAAAGGGATTTATCAAAACGGAAGAATCCAATTAGATCAGAATCCAACGATTAGTCAAACTGTGAAAGTCATCGTGACTTTTCCCGAAATTGATACTCCGTCGCCTGTGGGTCCAAAAATTCTCGCTTGGCCTGATTTCTCATTCGACAAAAGTCGGCAACTGCTGAAAAGTCTCAAAAGCTCGCTGTCCGAAGAAGTAATTGCCGAAAGAAGAAATTCGTGATGCGGCTATTTCTGGATACTTCTTCTTTGATCAAACTCTATCATGAAGAACAGGGTAGCGAACTGCTCAAAAATGTGATTGTAAAAAGTTCTGTTTCTTCGATTCTCTTGTCAGAACTGACTCGGATCGAATTCCTATCGGCTCTGTGGAAAAAGCGGAGACTGGGCGAACTGACTTCGGATATTGTGAGGCAAACAGCTCTTTTATTTGAAAAAGATGCCCGGCAATTTTCCTTTATCTCCCTAAACGATCATATTGTTCAGAGCGCCTGCGGACTCGTTAACAAGTATGGGTCGGATGGCCTTCGCTCGCTTGACAGCATTCAACTCGCAACCGCTATTTCGCTGAGGGACTCGGCAGACTTATTTATAACGTCTGACAAACTCCTTGAATCGTTACTTGCAAGGGAACAATTGCCAACGGTAACTTAGTAAGCACTCCAACGGCAAGTATGAACCCGATCCGGGCTGCTTTTTCATTGAAAAAACATCACTGGAACATGGCCGCCTTTACGCCCGAAGCTTTCAAAAAAGAATTCATAGCGATACTCGATTACTGGGAGAAGTATGGTCCGGATCCGGAAAAGGGCGGCTTTTACGGAAGGGTAAGCTATGAGAACCAGCCTGCAAAAGACTCCGCGCGCTCGGTTGTGCTGACCGGCCGCATCCTCTGGACGTTCTCGCTCGCGCACAGGCTGTTGAAGGAAGCCAGGTACCTGACACTCGCCGACCGGGCCTACCAGCAATTGGTCAAGTACTTTTTTGATGCGGAACATGGCGGCGTGTATTGGTCCGTTAACGCCGATGGCTCACCGCTGGAAACCAAAAAGCAGATCTACGGCAATGCATTTGCGATGTACGGACTGGCCGAATATTACCGGGTGACTCATTTTCAGCCGGCATTGGACAAAGCCCGGGAGCTTTTTGAAATCATAGAAAAACATGCGTTCGATCCGGCTCATGGCGGTTACCGGGAAGCATTTGCACGGGACTGGTCGCCTACGGATGACTATATTCTCAGCAAAGCCCCCTGGATCAAGAGCATGAACACGCACCTGCACCTGGTCGAAGCCTATACCAATCTATACAGCGTGTGGCCCGATCCCAAGCTGAAAAAACAAACCGCCGCAATGCTGGACGCGATCATTACGCATATCGTGAATCCGCAGACCAACACCATGCAGCTGTTTTTTGATGAAAAGTGGAAAGCTAAAGACCATATTGTCTCTTATGGCCACGACATCGAAGCCTCATGGCTGCTGTTTGAAACGGCGGAAATACTGCACGATGAAAAACTGATCGCCCGCATGAAGCAAAAATCCATTGCGATGGCGACCGCAGCCGTAAAAGGGCTCAGTCCCGACGGTGCATTGAACTACGAGTACGATCCGGAAACGAAACATCTGCAAACCGACCGCAGCTGGTGGGTCGCCGCCGAGCAGCTCGTCGGATTTTACAATGCATATCAGCTTACCAAAGATCCTCAATTCAAAACCAAAGCCGAGCGCTCGTGGGATTACATCGCCGATAAGTTTGTCGATAAGGAAAAAGGGGAATGGTTTGGGACCGTGAAGGCCGATGGCACGCCGGTAAAGGGCGACAAGATCAATTTCTGGAAATGCCCCTATCACAATGCCCGTGCATGCGCGGAAATGTGGCGACGGGTAGCAAAGTCTTAAACGCTCGCCATCAGTTCAGGAACATCTCGTCTACGAGTAGCAAGGCCTTTTTATCTTTGTTTCTGTGCCATTGCGGCATTTTGTTCAAAGGCCTGGCGACGATTTTAATGTATGAAACCGCCTGCGGCCTGAAACTTCCCTCGATGAATTTGAGAGAGGGCTTTTCCCCTTTGGTCGGCATCGGTGCCTTGAACTTGGTCAGCAGCTTCATATTCTCGCGCGTCGCGCCTCCCCATATCTCCACCAGTTCAGGGGGAAAGATGCCGGTATCCTCTTCCACCATATAATGCAAGCCAAGCGATGAAATCGTAATCGGGCGCTTGAACTCCGAAACAAAAGTCATGTCATTATCCCTGACGCCCGCCCAGTTGTTGGCCCAGGCGGGATTGTTAGCACCGATAACGCCCAGTTTGTGATCAAAGAACGTTTTGACACCCTCGGCCTGATGAACGCGGTTCAAAGGCGCCATGAGCGTTCCGCTGTCCGGCCGGAATTTGCTCTTAAAGAACTCAAAAGTGGCCATCTCGCTTCCGTACCAGCCGTCCTTGTAAGCCTTCGCCCTAATGGTCGCATTCTGGC
Source organism: uncultured Dyadobacter sp. (assembly GCA_965649915.1). GTDB lineage: Bacteria > Bacteroidota > Bacteroidia > Cytophagales > Spirosomataceae > Dyadobacter. Next base: position 43,898 of record CBFGMV010000027.1, on the reverse strand, counting down.
TGATCACGGTCTTGCTGTCAAACAATGGAGATTTCACGCTATCCGGCTCGGAACCGTCCATCGTGAAACGGATATCTACGCCCTTAATGGGATGTTTGATATCTACGGCCAGCGACTCCCCAAAGATGGTGGAGCTGTTTTTCACCTGGGGCGGATTGAGTTTCAATGGATTTTTGCCATCATCCTTAAAACCGCCGATGACGGTGATCGCTTTATTGGCCTGCTGCAATTGTGTTACGTCAGCCGCAGAAAGTTTGGTATCCCAAACAGCCACCGTTTTTACGCTTTTCAATTGAGGCAAAAGGCTTTTCAGCCCATTGAGATCCAGCATGGTACCCGATAATGTCAGGTTTTGCAGATGTTTCAGACCAGCGAGTTCTTTCAGTCCCGTGGCTGTCACTTCTGTAAAGTTCAAATCCAGCTTTCGGAGGTTCTCAAAACGGACGATGCTTTTGAGATCAGCATCTTTTACCGGCATTTTATTGAGGTTCAACGAAATAACCTGTTTACGGATCGCGTCGAGCTCATCCAGCTGCTTTACATTGTAGGCCGAAGCATTATAAATGTTGACAGCCAGCGCAGGTGACTCCCTGGCCAATGGGAGGATCGTCCGGTAGTCGGTATTCAACGCCTTCACCTGCTCCTCGTCTGCCGCCGGGAAATCATATTTTTCCTGTTGTTGCGCGGGCTGCAAGAATGCAATGGCCAGCATCCGGAGCGAATCGGTTTCAGGGAGCGTTATCAGTTTCTTTTCAAAATCAGCTTTTTGCTTAACCCATAATGTCAGCAGCGAAATTTCCTGCAAGGTGAGTTGCGCTTTGCCGGAAGGCGGCATATGCTTCTTTTCTTCCATCGGCAAATGGACGCGTTGCAGCAGCAGACTCATTTGCGGGTTCCCCGGCACGAGCAGCTTACCGGACTTCCCACCTCTCATGATCGAAGCCGGGTCTGTCAGTACGAGTTCGCCTTTGAGTTTGTCGGGGTTGTGGCAGCTGGTGCATTTTTGTTCCAGGATCGGGCGAATGACGTTGGTATATACGACCGCCTCGTCGAGCGGTACTTCGGCCATCGCCTTATTGCTGGAAACGGGTTCCCAGATAAAATTACTGCCATGCGTCAGCGCTGCCCCGTAATGCCCCGTCAGCACCAGGGCCACCACCGTAATCAATGCGCTAAATCTTGCAGGGGCAGTTTTATACCATTGGGCATTGCGAACCCAATAAATGACAGAGGCGAGAAAGAAAATACCGGCACCAGTCCATTTGTGATAAACCAGGATATCGCCGCCATATCCTTCTTCCCTGGACAAAAATAAGCCCATGATCACCGTCACGGCCGCAAACAGCGCCCCGACCAGCAGCAATCCCTGCAAAAAGTTACGATAGAATGCATTGGAGGCATACTCCGGCTTGAAGCGGAAAAATTCCAGCAGCATCGCCAGCAGCAGGATCACAATGGGAAAATGCAGGATCAGCGGATGCATCCGGCCGATGGTCTGCAACCAGGCCGGTATGACCAGTTTGCTTTCAAAGAGCAGTAGGAATAAAACAAAGATGTTGGCAACAACCAGTAACTGTTCCGCGAAAACCCTGAGTTTCAAATGCATTTAAGATTCAACCAGAAAATTGCCCAATAATAGTACCCTGAAATCAACTGATAATGTCCTTCACCACTTTACCCGACACGTCGGTAAGCCGGTACCGGCGTCCGAGGTGCTTAAAGGTCAGTTTCTCGTGGTTCAGGCCCAATTGATGTAAAATAGTTGCTTGAAAGTCATGCACATGCACCGGATCTTTGGCAATGTTGTAGCCCAGCTCATCGGTTTCTCCATACACGATGCCAGGCTTAATACCGCCTCCGGCCATCCAGACGGTGAAGCATCTCGGGTGGTGGTCGCGACCATAGTTATCGGCGGTGAGCTTACCCTGCGTGTAGCTGGTGCGGCCGAATTCTCCGCCCCAGATAACCAGCGTTTCGTCCAGCAATCCCCTTTGTTTCAAGTCAGTCACCAATGCAGCGGAAGCCTGATCGACATCCATGGCCTGTTTCGTGATCTCGAAGGGCAGGTTACCATGCTGGTCCCAGCCCTGGTGGTACAACTGAACGAAGCGTACTCCATTTTCGGATAGCTTCCGCGCCAGCAGGCAGTTGGCCGCGTACGTACCCGGAACGAGGCATTCGGGACCGTAGAGTTTGATAATGTCATCGGACTCTTTGGAGAGATCCATTACTTCCGGCACAGCGGTCTGCATTCGATACGCCATTTCGTATTGCTTGATTTTCGCCGTAATCTCCGGGTCGCCAAACTCCTGATACGACATTTCATTGAGCTCCGAAAGCTTGTCGAGCATGTCCCGGCGATCCTTTCTGTTCATGCCGTCGGGATCCCGCAGGTAAAGTACCGGATCTTCCCCTTTGCTGAATTGTACGCCCTGGTGCACGGAATCCAGGAAACCGTTTGACCAGAGTTTGGAATACACACCTTGACCATTCCCGACACCCCTGGACAACAGCACTGTGAAATTGGGAAGGTTTTTGTTTTCGTTACCCAGTCCGTAACTCAGCCAGGAGCCCATACTCGGGCGGTTTCCCTGCTGGGAGCCGGTTTGTAAAAATGTCAGCGCAGGGTCGTGGTTGATCGCCTCGGTATACATAGACCGGACAATGCACAGGTCGTCCACGATTTTGGAAGTATAAGGCAGAAGATTGCTTACCCAGGCCTGCGATTGCCCGTACTGCTTGAAATCCACGAATGAACCGACCAGCGGAAAGGACGCCTGGTTGGCCGTCATCCCGGTAAGCCGCTGGGTACCACGCACCGAGGGCGGTATTTCCTGCCCCAGCATTTCCCGTAGTTTAGGCTTATAATCAAAAAGCTCCTGCTGCGATGGTGCCCCGTTCTGAAAAAGATAGATCACCCTCTTCGCCTTGGGTGCAAAATGGGGGATTCCCGGTGCCAGCCCATCTTCTTCGGCACCTGCCCCACGCAACAGATCGGGCATCAGCAGGGAGCCCAACGCCACACTCCCGATTCCGAGGCTCATGGTAGATAAGAAACGCCTCCTGTTGAAGCCGAATCCGTGTTCTAAGATTTCTTTTTCCATATCCAACTTCGGCTTTCGGCAATCAGCCGTCAGCATTTATTTAAATACTGTAGTTTGTTATGCCCTTCATCAAAAGCTGACTGCCGATTGCCGACAGCTGACAGCCATCAAGATTTCGTAATGGTTTCTTCCAGGTTGTAGATCGTCGAAATGACCCGCATCAGGGACGCTGCGGCCTTCCTGTCGACGTTGCGGGTGAGCGGGTACTCTCCGATCGTCACCATTTTTTCGGCGGTTTTCGGATCTATTTCCTTCAATTCTTTCTGGTAATAGGCTGTCAGCACTTCCAGCTCCTTCGCGCTCGGCGTCCGGCACACGATCTGCCTGAACGCCTTGGTAATCTTGGCGTCCGTGCTTGTCTTTTCCTGCAAAAGCTTCGTCGCCAATACCCGCGACGCTTCCAGTACTGCCGGGTCGTTCATCATCACCAACGCTTGCAGCGGTGTATTGGTTTTGAGCCGCTTCACTTCGCAGAGGTCACGGTTACTGGCATCGAAAATCGCCATGGTAGGCGGCGGCACGGTGCGTTTGATGAGTGTGTACATTCCTCGTCGGTACAAGCTTGCCCCATGATCCTGGTTATAAACAGAAAGCAGCCCACGCCCCGAAGTTGCCCCTTCCCAAAGCCCGGCCGGTTGGTAAGGTTTTACGCTCGGCCCACCAATGGTCCTGTTCAGCAAGCCGCTGCTCGCCAATACCAGGTCTTTGATAAATTCGGCATGAATGCGATAGCGCGGTCCGCGCGCCAGCAGGATATTATCGGGGTCGACGGCCAGTTTCTCCTTCGTCACCACAGCCGATTGCCGGTAAGTCGCCGACGTCACCATTTGCTTCACCAGCCGTTTGATATCCCAGTTATGCTCCATGAAATCGACCGCCAGCCAGTCGAGCAGTGCCGGATGTGAGGGCAGCTCGCCCTGCATACCGAAATCCCCGGAAGTCTTGACGATACCTTTGCCAAAGAACTCTTGCCACAGAATGTTAACATAAACCCTGGATGTCAATGGATTACGCTTATCAAACAGCCATTGCGAAAGCCCCAGCCTGTTTTTCGGGTATTTTTTATCAAAAGGAAGGATCGCATTCGGTGTCCCTGCCTGCACCTCGTCCCCGGGCGCGTCGTACACGCCTCTTTTTAGGACATAAGTCTTCCTCAAACTATCCAGGTCGCCCATCACCGACACAATCAGCCGGTTCGTGTCCGGCTTATTGACGAACGTCAGGATTTTCTTCACATCCTCATTACTGATCTCCATCAAAGGCTTCTTGGCATAGGTCTCCGGACCCCCGATCACCGATTCGATGCCCACTTCACTCACATTATTGAAGAATGCGAACATCTGGTAATACTCCTTCTGCGAGAACGGATCATACTTATGGTCGTGGCAATGTGCGCATTCGAGCGTCACGCCGAGCAAGCCTTTCCCAAAGAGGTCATTGCGGTCGGTCACATACATAATGCGGTACTCTTCGGGGATCACGCCGCCCTCTTCCGTGATTTTGTGATTCCTGTTGAAGCCCGTCGCAAGCAACTGCTCCTTGGTGGAATTGGGCAGCAGGTCCCCGGCCATTTGCCAGGTCACGAAGTCATTATAATGCATATTCTTGTTGAACGCGTGGATTACCCAGTCGCGCCATGGCCATTGGGTTCGGTAGCCGTCGTCCTGGTAACCGTGCGAGTCCGCGTACCGGGCGAGATCAAGCCAGTGTATCGCCATTTTTTCACCGTATGCGGGGTTCGCCAACAGCTTATCCACCATTTTCTCGTAGGCTTCGGGGCTCTGGTCGGCAAGAAACTCGTCCATCATCTGCAGGGTCGGGGGCAGCCCGTTGAGGTCGAGGCTGAGGCGTTTGAGCAACCGCTCCTTGTCTGCCTCAATACCAGGTTCCAAGCCCTTTTGCTCCTGCTTTTCGAGCACAAAATAGTCGATTTCATTGCGCGGCCAGTCCTCATGATCCACCTTCGGAATGGCTGGCTTCTTAGGTGCTACAAACGCCCAGTGCTTTTCATATTTCGCGCCCTGTTTGATCCATTTACCGATCAGGTCGACTTCACGCTGGGTAAGTTTGAGATTGGATGAGGGCGGCGGCATCCGCAGCGAAGTGTCTTCGGTGGTAATCCGGAGATAAGCCTCCGAGAGCTGGGGCTTACCCGCAACCAATGCATGGGCTTTCGGATTTTCCTGTAACGCTTTGAAGGCACTCTGCGGATCGTCGAGCCGGAGGCCTGCCTCACGCTTGTTGGCATCGGGACCATGGCAAGCCAGACATTTATCCGAGAGAATGGGCCTGATATCGAAATTATAACTGACCTGTTCCGGCAATTTCTCTTCGGCAGGGCTTCCCGGGCTGGTATTGCACGACTGGAATCCCGTTACAGAGGCCGCAACCCCTGCCAGCAGCAAAAAACAATTCCTGAAATTCATCATTTTGGGTTCAGAATACCTGGCACATTTTTTAATTAGCACATATTAATAACTAAAAAAATGTACATTTATTGAAGTAATAATGCCAATTACTGCATAGTTAACTATCCTGTTCTATACTGTTCCTGCCTTTTATTTCTCCAATGAAACAAAGAATGATTTTACCTATTCTACTGGCAACTATTGCATTGGCAAGTTTTGCCCAGGCTCAAATAGGCGTTTTTGAGCAAAGCAGGGACATCGGCAATCCAAAATTGCAGGGTTCATCTTCTTACGACACCCGAAGTAAGGTATATACGATGAAAGGTGCTGGCTACAACATCTGGTTTGAGCGAGACGAATTCCAGTACCTTTTCAAAGAGCTTGAAGGCGATTTTACGGTTACAGCCGACTTTGAATTCGTCGGAGCCGGAACGGACGCACACCGGAAGGTCGGATGGATGGTGAGGGAGTCGGCAGACGACAATGCATCACATCTGAGTGCAGTGATCCATGGCGACGGACTCACCGTTCTGCAATGGCGGGTCAATAAAGGCGATGCCATGCGCGATCCGGAAGACGAGATTTTCAGCAAGGAGAAAGACATTCAAACGATTCAGATCGCACGCAAGGGCGATGTTTACACCATGCTGGCAGCAGCGAAAGGGGCACCGCTGCAACCCGTAGGTTCTCATGCGATGCCCCGTTTCGGTCCAAAAATCCTGGTAGGACTTTTCGTTTGCTCACACAATCCCGATATAATCGAAACAGCGCGGGTGAGCAACGTGAAAATTATTTCTTCGAAGCCACCCAGGCATTGAGTTTTTCTTCGAGCAGCTTCAACGTCACGCAGCCCGATTCCAGCACCAGCTTGTGGAATTCCCGAATATCGAATCGGGAACCCATTTCCTTTTCCGCTTTCGATCTCAACTCCCTGATCTTCAATTGGCCGATTTTGTAGGACACCGCCTGTCCGGCACCGGCCATATACCTTTCGATTTCGGCCGTAATGCTCTCTTCCGACTCCGCTTCATGGTCCAGTGAGTACTGAATAGCCTGCTCGCGCGTCCATCCTTTGGAATGGATCCCCGTATCCACGACCAACCGGATCGCCCGGTGCATTTCGGCGCTCAGCATTCCAAAATACTGGTAAGGATCTGTGTACAAGCCCAGCTCCTTGCCAAGCGACTCGCTGTAAAGCGCCCATCCTTCACCGTAAGCGCTGTACCAGAGGTTCCTCCTGAATTCCGGCAATGCCTTGTTCTCCTGCTGCGGGGAGATCTGGTAATGGTGACCGGGAATCGCTTCGTGCAGGAACAGACTTTCATCGGAAACGACATTGTATGCCTTGGCGTCGGGCACAGGCACGTAGAATACACCAGGCCGCGAGCCGTCGGGCAGGCCCGGATTGTATTCCGCTGACGCCGAGGCCTCCCGGAAAGCCTCGGTCCTCCGCACTTCGAACGGTGTTTTGGGAGTGAGCTCGAACAGCTTTTTGAGATGCGGCTTCATCCTTTCGTGGATCTCGTTAAAATGCGTGATCACCTGTTCCGGCTTCGTGAAAGGCATCAACTTCGGGTTGGTCCTGACGTCGCTGAAAAACGATTTGAGGTCGCCCTGGTATCCCACCTGCGTCTTTACTTTCTCCATTTCCGCCGAAATTCTCGCAACCTCGCTCAATCCCAGCTGATGGATCTCATCCGCCGTCATTTCAGTAGTTGTATAGTACTTAATGTAGTAATCGTAGAGCGCCTTTCCGTTGGGTAATGCGTCAAAACCGTTGGTGCTGCGCCCGGCCGGCAAATATTCCTTTTCCATAAAAACGTGCATTTTGCGGAACGCAGGAATGATCTTCGACTCTACCATGGCTGTATACTCCTTTTCAAGCCTCGCTTTATCTTCGGAAGAAAAGTCTTTCGGGAAGTTTTTGGCAGGTGAATAAAAGAGGTGATCTTTTACGGGTCCGTGGTCCATGTCCGCCAGCTGCGGGATCACCTTTTTAATGAGGGAAGTCGGCAGAACGTAGCCAGTTTTGATCCCCTTCCGCATATTCACGACCGCAGTATCGCACCATACCACAAAACCATCCGCCCGTTTCAGCCAGTTTTCATAGTCCTTTACCGTTTTGAACGGCTGGACGCTTCCGCCGCTCGCCATTTGTCCGATCATCAGGTGGGTCGAGAAGATCTGGTTAACGGGCATCAGCTCTGTCGGGAATTTGAGCCCTTCCAGGTTGATACTGCATTCCCATTGCAGCAGGTCCCAGCTCACCCGCTCCTCACCGGTAAGCTTTTCGCGGTCATATCCGGCCAGCTCGTCCTGATATTTTTTGTAAAATGCAGCAGCCTTCGATTTACCAGCCTGGGTCAGATCGTCGGACATCAGGTCATTGTAACGGTTATCGCCGTTCATCGTGGCTTCCAGCGGGTATAGCGGTGCCCTTTCCTCATAATAACGTTCGAAAACTTCCTGGATCAGTGGCATTGTCTGGTTTGTTTTTTCGGATTTCTGCCCGCAGGATTGCATCAGCAAGCCGGCCACAGCAAGGGTGTAATGGATCAGTTTTCTCATCTGCAAAACTTTTTGAAAGCGTCGTAAAATAAATGAAATTTCCCGATAAGCTATGAATCTGTCACCCGTCGCCTTAATTTGCGCGTACAACAATCAAAAGCCATGGGATTAAGAACTTACATCAGAGATCATTTTATCGAAGACATCCGCCCTTACAAACCTCGTCAACTCTCCAAACCCGAAAAAACACTCGAAGTCGTGTCGGCCTGGAAAGGACTTGAAATGATTATCGGCGATATCATTACACAATTCGGATTGAAAGGCGAGAAATGCATTGAATTTGGGGTAGAATTCGGCTTTTCGGCAGTTGTGTTCTCCAACTATTTCAAATCGGTAACCGGTGTCGATACTTTCGAAGGCGACATCCATACCGAGAACAAAGAAGAGCATTTCCAACAAACCAGCGAACGTCTGATCGGCTTTCCCAACATTCAACTGCACAAATCTGACTACCGGGACTGGATCTTGCACGATCATAACCGGTACGATCTGGCTCACGTGGACATTGTGCATAATTACGAGGATACATTTCAATGCGGACTGTGGGCGGCGCAACACAGCGACTGTACCATTTTCCATGATACCGAAAGTTTCCCGGATGTGCGGAGAGCAGTGAAAGACATTGCCAAAGCCACAGGGCAGCAGCTTTATAACTACCCTCACCATTTCGGTTTGGGTATTCTGGTGGATAAAAAATCGATTGCGAAACGTAAATGACGCAGACGGTCCTCATTATCGGCAGTTCCAATACGGACATGGTGGTCAAAACCGACCAATTTCCCAAGCCGGGCGAAACCGTTTTGGGCGGCACATTCCTGATGAATGCCGGTGGAAAGGGTGCCAACCAGGCAGTAGCCGCGGCGCGTCTCGGCGCCAAAGTACGCTTCGTGACCAAAACAGGGAACGATATCTTCGGGAAGCAAGCCCGGGAAGGTTTCGAAAAAGAAGGGATCGACATCCAATTTTCAGGTGAATCTGCTGATCTGGCCTCCGGTGTTGCATTGATAACCGTCAACGAACAGGGGCAGAACCAGATCGTCGTAGCATCCGGCGCCAACATGGACCTTAAACCCGAAGATCTTTCCGAAACCGCATTCGAAGGTGTGGCAATGGTGCTTTTGCAATTGGAAATACCCATTGAGACAGTCCGCCGTACCATCGAAAAATGCACCGAACTCGGCATTCCCGTCATCTTGAACCCCGCCCCCGGCAGGCCGCTTGACAGGGCGCTGCTGCAAGGACTTTTCCTTATCACGCCCAACGAGACCGAAACAGAACTGATTACAGGCATCGCGGTAGAAAGCCTGGAATCTCTGGAACGAGCGGGCCGGCATCTGCTTGGCCTCGGCATTCAAAACGTGGCGATTACACTCGGCAGCAAGGGCGTTTACGTCGCCGGCGACACATTCACGGGTATTATCCCGGCCCGGGTCGTCGAAGCGATCGATTCCACGGCGGCCGGCGATGTATTCAACGGCGCGATCTTAAAAGCACTGGCTGATGGCGTGTCGCTCCCGGACGCCTGCCGTTATGCGTGCCGCGCGGCCGCATTATCCGTTACGCGCATGGGCGCGCAAAGTTCAGCGCCATACCAACACGAATTAGTCTGATTTCAATCATGGATAAAATACCCGTTATTATCGATTGCGATCCGGGACTCGACGACGCCCTGATGCTGATGCTTGCCCATGGAAGCGGGCGATTTGACATCAAGGCCGTAACCATCTCGGCCGGTAACCAAACACAGGATAAAACACTGCTGAATGCGCTGAAAGTACTTACACTCATCGGGGCAACGGGCATTCCGGTCTATCGTGGTGCGGAAAAACCACTTTTTCGTGAGCTTCTCATCTCGGATGAGGTACACGGCGAAACCGGCCTTGACGGACCATCGTTACCGGTGCCGGTCATGCAGGCCCAGCCTGTGAATGCTGTGGAAGGAATCGCTTTAATTCTCTCAGAGGCTGAGTCGCCCATTAACATTGTGCCGACAGGGCCTTTGACGAATATCGCCACGTTCCTACTCGCGTACCCGCATTTGAAAGGTAAAATCGAACGAATCTCGCTCATGGGCGGCGGCATTTTCAGGGGCAATATGACGCCATTGGCAGAGTTCAACGTGCATGCTGATCCGGAAGCCGCGGCGATTGTTTTCCATGCTGGTATTCCAATCACGATGTGTGGACTCGATGTGACCCATAAAGCGTTGGTTTTTCAGAAAGATATTGACCTTTTCCGCGCTCTGGGCAACAAGGCAGCCCTGGCAGCAGCCGATTTTATGGAATTCTTCTCGATCTATTACCGACAGAACCGCCCCGAACTCGAAGGCGGGGCCGCGTTGCACGACCCATGTGCGATCGCGTGGCTGATGAACCCCGGGATCTTCAAGACCAAACCCTGCTATGTGGATGTGGAAACCAAAGGTGAACTGACGAGCGGCACCACGGTGGTCGACTTTTATAATGTCCTCCCAAAAGAGCCGAACACCATCGTCGCCTACGACATCGACCGGGAAGCCTTCCTGGATATGCTCTTCAATGCGGTCAAGGCATTACCCTGACCGGCTTCAAAGCAATACGGAAACTTCATCCTCTACTTCGGAACGACTGGCCCGGTGACGAACGACGGTATTACCCGCGTGTAAAATCAGCAATCCTCCGAATGCACAGAAGGCCATCATGCCTACCATGGGCATCGCGGTATTATTATGCAGAAAGCTGACAATCGCGGAAATAACCGCCCCTGCGCCCATACGCCAGCTGCCCATCAGTGCCGACGCGCTCCCGGTGTGCTTGCGGAACGGAGCCAGCGAAAGGGCTGATGCATTAGGCCCGGTCAATCCCTGTCCGGTCAGAAAAACAAACATAATGCCAATCAGCGAATACAGTCCAAACCAGTTGTTATAAACGCCGACGATCATAAGCAAGCCCACAATGCTCTGGTAAAACAATGTAAACCGGATGATCTGCTCACTGGTAAATCTTTTGAGTAGGAAGTGGTTCAGTTGTGTCGAACCGATCATGGCTACTGCAAGAAAAGCGAAAATCCACCCATACTGCTGTTCGGATACCTTATAGATATTCATAAAAACATCCGAAGAACCTGATATATAAGCGAATGGCGCTGCCGTAGCGAGTCCGCCTGCAAGCGTGTAAATCAAAAACTGAGGTTGCATCACGACGGTCAGATAGCCGTCCAGAACCGCAGCAGGGCGCAGAGATACGGACGTATCTGCACTTCTGCCCGTCGGAAGGAAAAAGTAGATCGCGGCGATGATCAGGGTTACAATGCCAGCAAGAATAATAAAAATCCAGTGCCATGCGATAGATGCCGTCACATAGCCACCCACAGTGGGCGCGATCATGGGCGAGACCGCAATAACAAGCGTGATCAGAGAGAAAACCTCGGCCCGTTTGTCGGCCGGAAAAAGGTCGCTGACCAGCGCCTGCGAAGCAACCAAACCGACACAGCCTCCCATCGCCTGGAAAAAACGCATGGCGATCAACGCATCTACGGAGGACGTCAGGGCACAACCAAAAGACGCAATCACATACAGAATGAGACCGATATAGAGCGGCTTCTTGCGACCAAACCGGTCCAGCAAAGGACCATATACCAACTGACCGATACAGATTCCCACGAGATAGCTCGTCAGAGAAAGTTGTACTTTATCGATCGTGGTTTGCAGATCAGACGCGATCCGGGGAAATCCCGGCAAATACATGTCAATGGAAAAAGGACTGACCGTAGCCAGGGATCCGAGGATCAGGATAATAAAGAAATATTGCTTGCGGCTCATGGACTTACATTCACATACTCACAAAATAACGGGTCTGTCGGGACATTAAGTTCCTGCTTTTCAATAAGTACAATATTTTCACCAATCCTCAATAATTCCCTCCGCAACCATAGGCCCGTGTTCAGCCGTATTTTGTATATATTTAATAAGACGTTTCAATTTTTCACTTCTAATCTATCCCTATGAGAGCGCTTTTTATCCTCGTAAGCATTCTTCTTTTTAAAATGAACCCGTCTCAACCGGAAACGGCCTCCAACGTAATCCCGGTTTGCCATCCGGCGGCCAATGCGATGTCGGATCTCGCTGCAGACCCCGATTTTGCAATGCTGCACGAAACGCCGCTCGCATTTACTTACCAGGGTGCGGGAGAAACGGTGAGCTTCCCGACAGCCGATGGCAAAACTGCAACCGGCTTTCTGCTCAAATCGCCGAAGCAGTCGGATAAGTGGCTTTTCGTTTACCAGGAATGGTGGGGCTTGAATGACTATGTCAAACAGGAAGCGGCCAAATTGCACCGGGATCTTGGCGACGTGAATGTATTGGCACTGGATATGTATGACGGCAAAGTAGCCACGACACGCGAAGATGCGGGCAAACTCATGCAGGGCGCTTCGGCTGAGCGATTGGCAGCCATCACCAGGGGCGGCGTTACGTACGCGGGCAAGCGTGCCAAAATCGCCAGCATCGGCTGGTGTTTTGGGGGTATGCTGTCCCTTCAGAATGCCATTGCGGGCGGCCAGCAGGTGGTTGGGTGCGTCATGTACTATGGTCGGCCCGAGGCTGATATTGAAAAACTAAAAATGCTGAACACGGATGTACTGGGCATTTTCGGCAGTCAGGACCAGGGAATCCCTCCTGCTACCGTCAGCAAATTTGAAGAAGACATGAAAACCGCCGGAAAAAAAGTGACCATCAAAATGTACGACGCGGTTCACGCATTTGCCAACCCCAGCAACCCGAAATACGACGCCGCCGCGGCCGCCGACGCGTACAAGCTTTCGTTGGATTACCTGAAAAAGAAACTGGGATGATTCCTCCCTATAAGCAGAACAGCCGGCAAGTGCCGGGCTGTTCTGCTTATAGTTTTGTTTTCGCCAGAAGTTCCGTCAAACTCAGAATTTCAGTTTCTCCAAACCTTTTCAGGGCAAGAAGATCGATCTTGTTCCCGGTTACCAGATAATGGGAGTAGCTATCAAGGCACAATGCTAGCAAAAAGTCATCTTTGGGATCCGGACTATGCCTGACTTTCGACTTTGTTGCAAAATTGACACATCTCTCCCTCAACAATGATAGAAAGGATTCGATTTGCTCTTTTGACACCATTCTAGCGAATTTGGCCCGAAAAATCACTTCTTCAATCTCCGCAAAAAGTATGTCATCCATCACAATTTCGTACCGCGGGTCGTCCAAAATACGATTTAGTCTAACCCTCGAATTTTCATTGATCAAGGCACTGACATACAAATTGGTATCTATAACAATGCGAATCAATGAGCTTTTCGATTATTTCGGACCATTGCAATTTCCTCCAAAATCTCCTGCTCAGTCACCTCATCCGTATCAGGAAGTGTCTGAGACAACGCTGCCCAACGGTCATTCCAGGATTCTTTGCTTTCCTTAACCGATATCAATCCCAAATCAACCAGATCATCAATCAGACGCCTTGCTTTGGGGTTGGTTATTTCAATGGTTAGTACTTCCATATGGTCAGTCTTTTTACCTAAAGTACGCCTGATCAAATTCAAAAACAAATGCGATTGCTCCCTGACTCAAGCAGAACAGCCCGGCAAATGCCGGGCTGTTCTGCTTTTTATCTACCTCTTAATTTACTTCGCTTTTCTTTCCAGCCTCAAAACCGGCACCGTTGTGTCGGCCTTGTCGGCCAGTTGTGCGTCGGCGACCGACACTACTGCTTCCTGTTTATCAATGCCCTTGCTCCCCGTTTCATGACTTTTTACGCTGATATGCGGCGCAATGACGAGGGAAACGATCGACATAAGCTTGATCAGGATGTTCATCGAAGGTCCCGATGTGTCTTTGAATGGATCCCCTACGGTGTCTCCGGTTACCGCAGCTTTGTGCGGCTCAGACTTTTTGTAATAGGTCTCGCCGTTGATCAAGACTCCTTTTTCGAATGATTTCTTGGCATTGTCCCAGGCACCGCCTGCATTGTTCTGGAAGATGCCCATTAACACGCCCGAAACAGTAACGCCTGCCAGCGTTCCGCCAAGCACTTCAGGACCGAACAGAAACCCTACCAGCACAGGCACGATCAATGCGATGAGTCCCGGAGCGACCATTTCCCGGATCGATGCCTGGGTCGAAATGGCAACGCATTTATCGTATTCAGGCTTGGTACGTCCTTCCATAATGCCCGGTAATTCCCGGAACTGACGGCGCACTTCTTCCACCATCTTCATTGCTGCACGCCCCACCGCAGCGATGGCCAGCGAAGAAAAGATAAATGGTATCATAGCGCCTACAAACAGGCCGGAAAGTACATTAGCCTTATAAATATCGATTGAATTGATACCTGCAACGCCACAGAATGCGGCGAATAATGCGAGGGAGGTCAATGCAGCGGAAGCGATGGCAAAACCTTTTCCGGTGGCGGCTGTGGTGTTACCCACGGCGTCCAGGATATCGGTACGCCCGCGGACTTCCTCCGGCAAATGCGACATCTCTGCGATACCTCCTGCGTTGTCCGCGATAGGTCCGAATGCATCGATCGCCAGCTGCATAGCCGTAGTTGCCATCATACCTGCGGCGGCTATCGCCACACCGTACAGGCCAGCCACCTCGTAACTCAGGAAAATACCTGCCGCCAACACCAGCGTCGGGATCACCGTGGATTCCATTCCCACTGAAAGTCCGCCGATAATATTGGTCGCATGACCTGTTGAAGACTGGTTTACAATGGATTGCACGGGACGCTTGCCCATGGCAGTATAATATTCAGTAACCATCGACATGATTGCACCCACAACTGACCCCAGCAGAATGGCCAGGTACACATCCATCGCTGTGAAATCCACACCGCGAATATTGAGCGTACCCTCGGGCAGCATCCACATGGTCAAAGGATAACTTACAATCAATACTAAAATGATAGAACCCCAGTTACCGCGATTCAATGCTCCCTGGACGTTGCCATGGTCGTCACTCACACGGACCAGCAGCATTCCTACAATGGAGGATATCAAGCCAACACCCGCAATCACCATAGGCAGGAGAATGGGTGCAATGCCCCCGAAATTATCTGTCCCCTGTGTCACGATCTCGCGCCCTAACACCATGGTTGCCAGGATAGTTGCTACATATGACCCAAAAAGGTCGGCGCCCATACCTGCCACGTCGCCCACGTTATCACCAACGTTATCAGCGATCGTTGCCGGGTTGCGCGGGTCATCTTCGGGGATACCTGCTTCCACTTTCCCCACGAGGTCGGCCCCGACGTCGGCAGCTTTGGTATAAATCCCTCCGCCTACCCGTGCAAACAATGCGATCGACTCGGCACCCAGCGAGAAACCCGCCAGTACTTCGAGCACCCGTTCCATCGGCAGGCCGTTTACGTCGGTACTATCGCCGATAAAAACGGAATACAATACGATAAATAAACCACCGAGTCCCAGCACTGCGAGACTTGCCACACCGATCCCCATCACGGAGCCACCGGTGAACGATACTTCAAGCGCTTTCGTCAGACTTGTACGTGCAGCCTGAGTGGTGCGGACGTTGGATTTTGTAGCGATCGTCATCCCGATATAGCCCGCAAAGGCAGAGATAAACGCACCAACAAGGAAGGAAATGCCGATAAA
This sequence comes from uncultured Dyadobacter sp., assembly GCA_965649915.1. GTDB lineage: Bacteria > Bacteroidota > Bacteroidia > Cytophagales > Spirosomataceae > Dyadobacter. Next base: position 28,201 of record CBFGMV010000027.1, on the reverse strand, counting down.
AGCACTGGAATTTTCGACCAGGGTACCGGAGTAACCCAGCAAAACACTGACAATCAGACCAAAGACAATGAGTACACGCCATTCGGCTTTCAGAAAGGCCAGGGCGCCATCTGCTATCGCGTCCGCTATCTCTTTCATTTCGGGAGTCCCTGCATCTTGCCGGACAACCCAGCCTCTTTTGAAGAACATAACCAGCAAGCCAACAAGGCCTAAAGCCGGCACTAAATAGGTAATGATACTCATGCTCTGATCAATAATTAGGTTAAATGGTTTTATAATTCTCGTAAATATAGAGAAAGGCACCACACTACAAAATCGCAAAACCCTTATTTTTGATCAATTCGTATAGATTTTATAAAAATTCGGAGAGTTTCGGGCTATTCCAGACAGCCTTTTCAGCTTAACAGACTGGCCCTCAAGGAGTAATCCAAAACCCGCAACGGGGCCTGCAAATGCCCTTTTATATTACTTTAAAATGAATAACCTGTGATAATCCGCGAAAAGAAAGCAAATACCGCGACTAGCCCCTCCTGGGACGGAGCAAGGAGAAAAGCAGGAAACTAACGACAAAACCGATCGCCCCAGCCACAAGTGCCAGTAGCGTTCCACCCAAAAAATATTGTACAAAGTTGACATGAATGGATTCAAAGGTCAGGTTTTTGGCAGACGTCAGCTGCACGCCATTCCTGTAAAACAGCCCTCCGAAACGGTAACTTGCGAAGATGATGAAAGGGATCATAGGCGGAATACTGATGTTTGCCGCTGTGAGGAACAATACCTTATTCATCCGAAAATACACTGATAGCGGAATGCCCACGAGCAGCTGAAATCCCCAGATCGGGACGATACCCATAAAAAAACCGAAGCCGAGTGACTTCGCCTTATTGAAATTACTTTCATCGGACTTGACGGCCTCATCCCGGATGATCTTCCACAATCCCTTCTTATGTATGTACCTGAAAAGGCGTTTGGGAAGGTAGTAAAGCAGGGTGAGCGTTACCAGCCAGGTATTGAGAATGCTGATGCGGGTAAAGTCCCGGAATGGCCGGAAATGCGTCACACGCTCGTCCTTGTCGTAGATTACCTGGATGTTGATCGGCACGATAGGCACATCTTTCCAGGCCATTTTTACGATCACTTCGATCTCCGTCTCGAATTTGGTCGTAAAAAGACTGATTTTCCTTAGCGGTTCGAGCGGATAAAGGCGAAAGCCGGTTTGTGTATCTGGCAAGGTAAGTCCCGTCTCGAATTTGAACCAGAAATTGGAAAACTTGTTCCCGAAAGAACTCTTCCCCGGCACTCCCTCCTGCTCCATGTTCCGCGACCCCATGAGCAATGCGCCCGGGTTTTGGATCGCCGCTTCTATAAAAAGCGGAATGTCGGAAGGCAAGTGCTGGCCGTCGGAATCGATAGTAATGGCGTTTTCAAAACCCAAGCGTATCGCCTCGGCAAATGCCTTTCGGAGCGAAAACCCTTTCCCTTTGTTCACCACATTATCCAACACCCGGATTCTCGCGCCATAACCGGCGAGGATCGTGACCGTATCGTCCGTAGATCCGTCATTCACGACAATAATCTCCTGCACGGTCGCATACTGTAAAACACCGTCGATCACCCGCCGCAATGTGTTGCGGTTGTTGTAAGTGGGAATGATCACGCAGCATTGAATGTCCGAGAGGGTCATTTTGTTTTTAAATGTCGGGTTTAAACGATCGAACGGAAACTGGCCCTTACTTTGAAATAGGTCTTTTCACCCCGCTTTCCCGAAGCGCTTACATCAAGCACTTCATCGCCTTTATATTGAATATGGATCGTCAGTTCCGGCGTTTCGGCCGGGTTAAGCACTTCCAGGAATTTGCAGGTGCTCATTTCCTTTAATGCTATTTCTTTTCCGAATGCCTTTGAGAGTATCGCCTTTATCATTTCCAGCTGAACAACACCCGGGAGCACCGGTGAGCCGGGAAAATGCCCCTCGAATACCGGATGCGCGGGATCGATCCACACTGTACTGGTAATCTCGGCCGGGCCATGATCCAGGGCTATAATCGTATAAAGATTGCTCAAAGGCTTGGGAATCATAAGTCTTTAAATAGATTTTCGGCGATCGGCTGGTTGAATTTCTCCTGCTGAAACTTCATAATGCTTTTGTCGCCGCCTTTCTCAAAAAACGACAGTTCTCGCAAACGCAGGGAGCTTTTGGAGAAGATCATCGCTATTTTGGAGTAAATATTTTTCAAACGGCGGTTCTCCGGCGTCAACACAATCTGGTAGTCGTCGCTGTCCTCCGATACGGCCAATGAAAACCCCTTGTTCTGCTGAAAATCGCCATTCACGAGCCCGATCATCAGTTCCTTAATCTGCGCAGCCATACGGCCCGCCTGCCCGACATTCTTTTCTTTGCCCCCTTCCTGGATACGCAGTTTATCGCCGTTGATCAGGATAACGTATTTCGAAGGCGTCCGCTGCTCCCAGCGCATTTTATCTTTTTGCTGGTAGTAGAACAGACCCGACGATTTTTCGGGATCTTTCAGCACAGCCAGGTATTTCTCATCTGTAAACGACGCCTGAATGGACGTTGTGGCCTGCGAAATCTTCCGCAGTTCGGCAAGCACCTTTTCAGGATTAGCCACCGGCTTAAATGACTGAGCGTGTGCAAAACTGGCTGTCATTAAAACGGCCAACATCGCTAATATTCTAATGCTTCTCATAAGGTTCCTTTCCGATCAGTCGAGGGAGTGGTTCTATTTTAATGCCCATTTCGCGGCAGTGCCCGATTATGTCCGGCAGTGTGTCGGCAGTGAGCGGCAGATGGTCGTGAAGCAGAACGATGTCTTTGGGCTTTAATTTTGAAATAATGGTGTTGATGAGCTGGTACTTGTTCTTCGCGCGGGTATCCATGCTCCGGAGCGACCAACCGATGGATTGCATCTGCAAATCCTTCAAAACGGTGGCATAACGCGGGTTTGTCACGCCAAATGGGGGCCTGAAAAACACCGGGAAGTGCCCGGTAATGTCACGGATCGCCTCATTGCACCGTTGGATATCCGCACGGAGCTTTTGGGTGGAAAACAGGGCTATGAGGTAATGATGGCTGTACGAATGGTTCGCGATAGTATGACCTTCTTCCACGATCCGGCGCAGCAGGTCCGGATGGCTCACCGCCTTTTTCCCGATCACGAAAAAGGTTGCTTTCAGGTCGTTTTCGAGTAACGTGTCGAGAATGCGGGGTGTCGAATCAGGATCGGGGCCGTCGTCGAATGTGAGCGCAATGGCTTTGACTTTTCCGGGACGCCGTCCGCCTCTGTTCATGGATTTTACAAAGTAATTGACCTGTATCTGAGCTGATCCATAAGCTGTTACACCTATAAAAAGCAAAGCAATACCGCCCAGCACAAGCCATAAATAATCAGTTTCCCAAAAAATAATGGAACTCAGCGCCGCCGCCGTAATGCAAAAAAATATCAGGAGATTATGCTTCAACGGCTTTCAGTAGGGTTAATCCCAGATTACATTTTCTTAATGAATTACAAATCAACACATTCCTTACACTCCTATCCACGCCGAGCAAGTCCACCGCATAATGCAATGCAAATGCAGAAGCCGTTGGATAAATGCCGGCTAACGACAGGTAATCCAGGTTGCGCGCCGCGCCCTGCACAGGAACGCCCGTATACAAGGCCAGATCGATATCAGTTGCCTGCAATCCATTCCGATCCAGAAACGCATCGATTTCTTCCTGACCTTCATCCGCGCCTGCACTGGTATGAACATCGGCCAGCTCGGCAGTCGCATGACCCGCATTTTCATTGGAAAGTATAAAAAACGAGGCACCGGAAGTAAGCGGAGCCGCTGCGGCAAAACCAAGCCGTCCCGCTATATCTTCCAAAATGTCGATATGCTCATCCGCCGCGCCCACGAGCACGTGGCGGTCGCCCTCGCGCAGGAGCATGGACGCGTCGAACAACGCGTGTTCAAATGAAAGCGTATTCTGCGTATGTGTCATATTGTAGCCGTGGTTGCCGATGCTCAGCGAGATTTGCCCGGCCATGGTATTGTGCGTCGATTGGATAAAGGAAGTCGGCGGAAGCAGCCCTTCAACGGAGAGCGATGTGTTCAGAAATTTTTCCGTATCCTGCAAACAGCCCAGGCCCGTCCCGACCACGATCGCATCCGGCTGTTCGATACCGGCCTGCGCAATGCAATCTTTGGCACATGCTACCGACATTCTCAGGATCTTGCTCATCCGGCGAAGCAGCCCTGCGTCGATAAATGCCTTGTAATCCGGACTGATCAATACAGAGGAAGCGTCAACAGGCCCCAACGCCGATGCAAAACCCGGATTGCCGAAGGTAGGCTGGTGCGATATCGTAGATGCCGCCGATAGGTACAATGCGGGTTTACTCATATTTCGTCAAAACCAATGATGAATTATTCCCCCCGAAGCCAAATGAATTAGAGAGCACCGCATGCACTTCCGCGCCTTTTTCAAGCTGCGTTGCCGGCACAAGGCCTGTCTCCGAAATCGGCGTGCTGTAATTCAGGTTTGGGAAAATCAGGTTATGCTGGATCGCCAGCGCCGAAAACACCGCTTCAATCGCTCCTGCGGCCGCCAGGGTATGTCCCGTGAATGCTTTGGTAGAACTGAATGGCGGGATGCGATCGCCAAAAACGTTTTGCAACGCGACAGACTCCGAATGATCGTTGTTCTTCGTCCCGGTACCATGCGCATTCACGTACGAGATCTGGTCCAGCCCGATTCCGGCGCGGCGGATCGCGTTTTCGATCGCCAGCGTAGCACCTTTACCATCCGGCGAGGAGGCCGTCTGGTGGTAGGCATCCGCAGCATTCGCCCAGCCGCTCACATGGCAAATGGGCGTATTTCCTGTCAGTTCGAGACTTTTTTCACCTTCCAAAAGAAGAAAACCAGCGCCTTCGCCCAGGTTCAGGCCTGCCCTCGATTCGTCGAATGGCCTGCACCATTGATCGTCGTAGATCATCAGCGACCGGAAACCATCGATCGTAAAACCGCTCAGCGCGTCGGAACCGCCCACGAGCACGCGGTCGAGCACGCCTTGCAATATCAGGCGTGCGCCCAGCATAATCGCGTTCACGCCCGACGAACAGGCCGTTGAAAGTGTATTGATATAACCCGTAATGCCCAGCTCTTTCGCAATGCGCTCGGTAGTACTGCCGCTGTCGTGCGTGGTCAGCAGTTTGTAATCGGGGTTATTTTGGGCTAAATAATCTTTGTAAAAGACCTCGCTGCGGTCCATCCCGCCTACCGAAGTCGCCGAAATAATACCGGTACGGATCACCCCGGATCGCTTACTGTCGCCCCAGGCTTCGCGGGCAGCCTGCAAACCGAGCAGGGAGGTACGCGAAACGTATTCGGTGTCCACGTTCAAAGCCTTGCGCAGGTCGTCGTTGGATGCCTTCACTTCGCCGGCGAGCGATGCCTTCGTGCCTTGCAGATAATGCAATGGCCCGATGCCGGTCCTACCCTCGCGCAAAGCGGCCAGGTTTTCCTCCACCGACATGCCAATGGCCGACACGACGCCGATACCGGTAATGCAAACGCCCATTCGGTGTGGTGGTTAAGCTGCTTTTCTTTTGTGAATGTACTCCGCCATGGTGTTGATGGACTTGAATGCCTCCTTGCCCTCTTCCGGGTTGGTAAGCTGGATGCCGTGGTATTTTTCGAGCAGCACGATCAGTTCGAGCGCATCGATCGAATCCAGCCCGAGGCCCTGGTCGTTGAAAAGCAGCGCGTCGTCCGCGATGTCCTCCACCGAAAGGTCTTCCAGGTTGAGCTGTTCGATAATCTGTTTTTTAAGATCCTGTTTTAAACTATCCATATTACTGATTAATTGAGCGTCTGTTAAATTGCCGCTACCGAGCCGGTTTGCGACAGATGAAGGAGATTTTCATGATTAAATTCCGTGCCGCTGTCCCGTTCCTCTACCGTGAAAAGGAAAACGTCCGTAGTGTCGGCCGTAACTTCCAACCATCCGCAGAGCAATGCGAGGCTATCCGAAGCCATTAGTATTTTGCTGTAATCCAGGTAAAAACCGGGAACGAATTTAGGCAAAACAGCAAACATATTTTCACCGTACCATTTGTTTGCGATCGCGATTTCCCCCAGTACGATATTGGGTAATGTATATACGAAAAGCGACGGGCTCGGCGATCCGCCCGCCTGATAAGTCTGCTTAAAACGGCGGTCTGTTTCCGCGCTGGACGATGCATTTGCAAACACAAGCGCGATCTGATCATCTGCATAGGCAGCCGAAATGTCCGGATTGGCGCGTTTGATAAGCTCCGTCGCCAGGTGACCCGCCTGAGACAGCACATCCATTTTATAGAATTTGGGATATCCCAGCTCCTGCCGCCTGTAAATCTGCTTGAACCAGTAATCTTCCGAACCTGCGTCGCGCCGCGCGATTACTTCGCCGTTCACAAGGCATTCGTCGGCCCGCAGATTGCAATATGCTGTAATCGTTTTCATAAATCCCTGATCATCAATGAAGCGTTGCCGCCGCCGAAGCCTGATGCGGTTTTGAGAATGGTCCGCAGCTTTTTCGGTTCGTTTTCAAGAATGATGTTCAAAGGCCTGGACGTGCCCGCATCGCGGTAGCCCGCGCTTTTGATCAGCATACTATTCCTGATCATTTGCATACAAACGGCCGTTTCAATCACACCGGCCGCACCGAGCGTATGCCCGAAATAGCCTTTCAAACTGTTCAGGGGCTTGTCCGGCAGCAAAAGGCGGTCGAATGCGATGGCTTCCATTTCATCATTGAAAACCGTGCCTGTTCCGTGCGCGCAAATAAAATCGATCTCTTCCGCATTGATCCCGTGCTTCCGCATCGTGCGGCTTACGCTCCTCACCAGCCCTTCCCCCGTACGCGATGGCCCCGAAATATGGTTGGCGTCGTTGGCACTTGTCCCGGTAAGGAGTTCCAAAGGCAGATTATTATAAACCGATCTTGTAGCTGAAATCAATGCTGCGCCACAGCCTTCCCCCAATGTAATGCCATTCCGCGCAGCGTCGAAAGGCGCACAGGGTTTGTCGCTCACGGCAAACAGCGATTGAAAACCGTAGAGTACAAAATCGGAAGCAACGTCGCAACCGAGCACCACAACATGCTCATACTGACCTGTCTCTACCATATTACCTGCCACATTCAATGTCAAAACACCCGAAATGCAGGCATTGGAGATGACCATCGGCAAATGCGCGAGACCGAACCGTTGCTTTACCGCAGCGCAGGTTTCGCTGAACTGGTCGTGGAGGTTGTCGTCCAGCGCTCCCTTGGTGGAGCTGATCAGAACGATCGTTTTATCGGAAGCTAGTATCGATGCGTCAATTTGCCCGCTGAGCGTCGATAAGGATCTGACAATCAGTTGCTGAAAGCGCAACGGCCCGCTGAGGCCGGTGATTTTTGACAAATGGATATCCTCTCCGCTGAACCCTACCGCCGGGGCAAGCGCAATGCCGCTGCGGTTCTCGCTGAGCGCCTGCCAGTTAGCCTCCGCGTTATCGCCCAGGGGACTTACGATGACTTCGGCACCAATGTAAATCATAGGTCGTACTGCGCTTTCCATTCCTTGTAAAAATCCGGCGAGATCAGTTCCAGCTCGCGTGAATCACGGTCCAGGAATACCTGCATGGTTTTGCCCGTGGCACAAAGCTGCCCGGTGGTGATGTTGATCACCTCGTATTCGAACTGGATCTTTGCCGACTTGGTAGGGATATATCTGGTGATGACTTTGATGACCTGCCCGTAATAAACGGGCGCTTTATGATCGATCTCCGATTTCACGATCGGTGTTACAAAGCCTTTGGCATGGATATCGAGGTATTCCAATCCAAATTCTTTCCCGAATGCCTCCCTGCCGTCCTCAAAAAATTTCAGATAGTTGCCGTGCCATACCACGCCCATGGCATCGGTTTCGCTGAATCGGATGTCTATATCTATTTCGGAAGAAATCATGCAATCAGTCATTAGGGGTTACTCGCTTACTACGATTTTTAGTTCACATCCCAGCAATATACGCCCATCCAGGAAACTTTCGCCCTTCACGAGGTAAATATTTCCCAACTGGTGCAGGGGTGTTACCACCGTATGGATCGTAGCGCCTGCCGGAGGCAACTCAGTCACAAGCACTTTGCTAACGGCACCGATAAAACCGATTTTGGGCTCTCCCCCCTCCATGCTATCCAGATAGCCGAACGACGCCGCGCAGGTTTGCGCAATGTGCTCGATCAGCCCTGTTTCCTGAAAAAAGCCCTCCTGTACCAGCACATTATCGCCCGCAATGGTGAAGTCCGATTCAAACCGCTCGCGCGTGGCGCTAATCAGGTTCCCGACCATCACAAATGGCGGGCGATGCGGGATATAATCAGTGATAGCCTCTTCTGCGACGATCATTACTGAAAGAAGTTAAAATAGTTAAACCATTGCTCCGGGAACGCTTTCACTTTCCGTTCCAGCTCCTCCACATACAGCCGCGCAATTTCCTCAGGTTTCATTTTTTCCACAATGGGCATCGTAGCGCTCAAATGATAACTGAACTTGCCGTCTTTGGCCGCGAAAACGAAAGTTACCGGCGCATTGAACTTCGAAGCGATCACGAACGGCCCGTAGGGAAACTTCGCTTTGCGCCCCAGGAAATCCATTTCGATGTATTTGGCACCTTCCAGGTAACGGTCGGCATGAATAGCCACAAACTCGTTGTTGACCAATGCATTACGGATTGAAATAATGTGCGAAAGATCGTCCTTGATCGCGATAACCTTAAACCGTGAGCCACCCGTGGAAAGATCCATGTATTTTTTAATGTTCTCCACCTCGGCATCCAGCATGACTATATTGATGGTGGGGGTAATGCGCCCTTTGAGCAGGTTTCCGGCAGTTTCCCAGTTCCCGACATGGGCGCTGAGTAAAATCCCCCCTTTTCCGGCGTCCCGGATGTCGATCAGGTATTGCTCGTTTTCAAAAACGTGAGAGAATTGCCGGTTTTTTCCCAGCAGGAACGCCGCCCGGTCGACGAGAGTCTGTCCGAAAATATAGAAATTCCTGCGCGCCATCTTTCTGGCATCGGAACCTGTGATGTGAAGGGTATTCTGGTAAAAATCAAGCAAAGCTTTTCTTGGCTTTGCCGCAAACAGATAATAGTAGTAAGTGACCACCCGCAGGAGCCCGTAGGCAAAGCCCAGTCCGAGGGTATTGATAAAAAACAGGAAAATTTTATAACCCGCCAGCGATCCCTTGGTCTTACCGTCCCAACGGCTCATTCTTATAATGCAAGTTTCTTACCGACAAGCTGATAAAAATCACCGAAGGTTACGATATCTTTAAAATCTTCTCCTGTGAGCTTGATATTAAGGTTTTCATCGATCAGCACAACCAGATCGACGTAGTCGAGACTGTCCAGATCCAAAGTGTCTTTCAGACTATTTTCAGGAAGAATCAAATCCCGGTCCACCTCAAATTCCTCAGACAAAAAGTCTCTGGTCTCTTCAATAACTTCTTCCAAACTCATTTTAACATCGTTAGCATACATGGCTACAAAATTAGTTTATTCTTGCTGATAGTTTAAAAATATTCCCAAATTTTAAAATATAATCCACCCGTCACACAATAAATTACATCTCAAATCATTGCTATCGCCGTATGGCATATCGGAGGTGAACAAAAATACGAAATTTCGATCGGCAGATATCCGCCGTTCACGAAGAAGTAGAAGTTGTTTGACTTCCGGGTTTTAGATTCTCCTGAGAATCAATGTTGAATTGGTACCCCCGAAACCGAACGAGTTGGAGAGGAAACAGTTGATTGTCTGCTCTTTGGTTTCAGCAATGATGTTGATCCGGGCAGAGTCTTCGTCCGGGTTTTCGAAGTTGATATTCGGCGCGATGAAGGAATTCTGCATCATCAGCATTGAGTAAACGATCTCGCTCGCACCTGCCATCCAGCATTCATGTCCGGTCATAGACTTGGTGGAACTCACCGGGACATCGCTCCCGAATACCTCATAAATCGCCCTCGCCTCACTGCCATCACCTACCGGCGTAGAAGTAGCATGTGCATTGATGTAATCGATATCGCCTGTTGAAATGCCGGCTTGCTTCAAGGCCATTTGCAAGGAGCGTGTCTGGCCGTCGATGCTGGGGTTGGAGATATGGTCGCCATTGGAAGAAAAACCATAACCGATCAGTTCAGCCAGAATAGGTGCGCCCCTTTTTACGGCGGTTTCGTAGGATTCCAGGATGACGGTAGCTGCACCGCCGCTCGGGATCAGTCCGTCGCGGTCGCGATCGAACGGACGTGAGGCCTTCTCCGGCTCCGACTCCCGGACCGAGAACGTGCCGAGGCCATCGAAGCTGGCCATAGCGGCCGCATTGATCTCCTGCGCGCCCCCGCATATCACGCGCTCCTGCAACCCCTGGCTTATCATCAGGTAACCCATTCCGATGGAATGCGAACCGGATGCACAAGCTGCGCTTAATGTAAAATTGATCCCTTTCAGCTTGAAGATCGTCGAAAGGTTCATATTCACGGTGCTGTTCATGTTCTGAAAAATAGCACCGCTTCCGATCAATGTCGTATCATGTTTTTCCTTGACCCTGTCGACGGCTTCCACCACGGATGCCGCCGTACTGTCGTTTCCATATATAATGCCGGTTTCCGTTTTCTCAAGGAAATCGACATCCAGCCCCGACAGTTCGAGTGCCTCGCGTGTGGCCATATAGGCGTACACCGCAGGCTGGTGCATGCCAAGGCGCTGCCTGCGCGACAGGTAATTTTTCAGGTCGGGCTCCTGCACCATGCCGGTGAGGGCAGAGCGGAAACCAAAATCTTTCCTAACCTGATCGAAGACAATGCCACTTTTCCCGGCATACAGTGACTGTGCAACCTCTCCCAGGTTCTGTCCCAGGCAAGAGTAAATGCCGATACCGGTGATGACGACCCTATGGCTCATGGATTATGAGTAAATTCCTCCGTTGATATTGATTACTTCGCCTGTAATGTACGCAGCTTTATCGGAAACCAGGAAGCTCACGAGATGAGCAACCTCCTCCGCTTTGCCAAAACGGTTCATCGGTATCATTTGTTTCAATTCGTCCTCGTTCAGATCCTTGGTCATATCGCTGGTGATGAAACCGGGCGCTACTGCATTGACCGTGATCTTCCGTTTGGCAACTTCCTGCGCCAGCGATTTGGTAGCGGCGATGACCGCTCCTTTGGCAGCCGAATAATTCGCCTGGCCCGCCACGCCTTTCACCCCGGATACCGAGGCGATATTGACGATCCGGCCCGTGCGCTTGCGCAACATTTGCTGGATGGCATTCTGGGTGACGTTGAAAAGACCTTTCGCCGAAATGTTCAGCACATCGTCCCAGTCCTTTTCGGGCATCCACATGAACAATCCGTCCCGGGTAATGCCCGCATTATTCACCAGAACACTGATGAATTTGTCTTCATTCTTTTCCCGCCAGCCGTTCAGTGCCTCATCCACCTCCGCTTTATGCTGGACATTGAAATGCAGCACCTCTCCATCACCTCCCGCTGCCCGGATTTCCGCCAGGGTTTCTTCCGCAGCAGCCAGGTTGGACGCGTAGTTGATCAATACATACAAACCATGGTCTTTGGCCAACTGAACCGCAATGGCCCTGCCAAGTCCTCTGGACGCACCGGTTACCAATGCACAATTCATAAATGGAATGGGGTTTCTTTGATATATTCAAAAACGGCTGCAATACTTTCGGACTGCGGCACGTCGTCGGTCACAAAATGGGCTTCCCGGCGGATCTGTGTGTAAATGGACTGCGCGTTCGGCGACAGTTTCTCCTTTTCTTCAGGATGCAGCAAATCGATTGCCTGGCAAATGGCCATGATGTGGATAGCCATCACCTGAAAAGCATTTTCAAGCACCTGCTTGGCGATCACCGCGCTGTTGGTACCCATGCTGACGATATCCTGGTTGTCATTGTTGTTTGGAATGCTGTGCACATAAACCGACGTCGACAATGCCTGGCTTTCCGCCGTGGTAGAGGTAGCCGTAAACTGCACGCCCTGGAAGCCGAAGTTGAGTCCCCAGGTACCTGCATTCAGGAACGGCGGGAATTTCCCGTTCAGCTTGCTGTTCATCAGGAAGTTGAGCTGGCGCTCCATCAGCATGGTGAGCTTCGTCAGTACCAGTTTTACCTTATCCATTTCCAGCGAAATGTAATCCCCATGAAAATTGCCGCCATGGAACACATTATCGTCGTCCGGGCTGACAATCGGGTTGTCATTCGTCGAATTCAACTCATTTTCAACCACTTCCTGCGCGTAGTGGATCGTATCGAGGACAGGCCCCAGGATCTGCGGCACGCAGCGGATCGAATAGTACTCCTGTATTTTGCGTTCAAATTCAGTCTTTTGCATTGCCGTGTCATCGCGGAAAAGCTCTTCGCGGCTGCGGATCAGCCCACTTCCAGCGACAAAATCACGCATAAGCTGAGCGATCTGCTGCTGACCTTTGTGGTGCTTGACGGCATTCAGCTGTTTGGAAAACGAATCGTCGAACGACTCGATCGCCTCGTTCAGCATCGACGACGCAGCAATGGCCCATTGAACGAGTCGCTTGGCGTAGATCAGGTTGATCGCCGCCATCCCGGTCATGCAGGAAGTACCGTTGATCAACCCCAGGCCATCGCGCAACTCCATTTTCAGGGGTTTGATGTTCTTTTCAGCCAGCACTTCCGCCGTTTTCCGCCGCAAGCCCTGCTGGTACACATGCCCCTCCCCGATCAGGTTCAGGCCCAAATGCGAAAGCTGTACCAGGTCGCCGCTCGCTCCCACGCTGCCATGTTCGAAGATCTCGGGTACAATGCCCTGATTGAGGAACGATACGAGCTGTTTGATGACCGCAGTACTGACGCCGGAATTGGCCTGTAAAAAAGAATTCAGGCGCGCAAGCATCACACTGCGCGCATATACCTCATTAAGCGGCTTCCCAACCCCGCTCGAATGGCTGCGGATCAGGTTGTATTGCAGATTATTGAGCTGATCGGTCTCGATCCGGTATTGCGCCATAGGGCCAAAGCCGGTATTGATCCCGTATATGATTTTGTCTTTGGAGAAGTTAGTTAAAAAAGCAAAGGATTGGGATACTTGATGGAGGGCGTCTTCGGCTAAGATAAATTCCTTCTTTTCAAAAGCATACTGCTCGATCTGAGCTAATGAAATACGATTCATTTAGAGATGGCGAAATTAAATATGGTGTAAAATAAATCTTTTTTTGCGGTTTTGACAAACAGGAACCGGCCAGCGGTGGCAGGCACGGAAGTTGCCTGAGTGATACATTTCATTAATTTTGTCGGACATTCACGTTTCCCCTGCCAATGCTAGGAGATTTACTTTTAAGGCTAAACAAATTCCTTTCCAGTCACAAACCAGCGTTTTTCCTTAGCCTGCTTGTCATTGTCAGTTTCCTCCTGACCGGAATTGCGCGGCTAAAAGTAACCGAAAGTATTTTTGCCACCTTACCGAAAGGTAAAAGCTTCGAAGAGTTCAACCGTTTGGTGGAAAGTAAAAACATCATCAACCAGGTTGTTTTGGCATTGGATTTACCCGCCGAAACCGGCACCGATGATGCCCGGGAGCTAGCAGAGAGCTTCTCCGACTCGCTCGGCCGATACACCAACGGCTTCATCCGCAATATCCGGGCAGAACGACCCAATGTGCAGGAGGATGTATACCAATATGTTTACAGCCATTTTCCGCAGCTGATCGACGCGCCCTATTACGGGCACATCCGGTCACGCATTGCTTCCGATTCGATCCGGGCCTCGGTAACCGCCACCTATAATCAGCTTCTCACGCCTGGCGGCTCATTTCTCAAACAGTTTGTACTCAACGATCCGCTGGGTATCACCGGCAAGTACTTCCGCGAGCTGAACGCGGTGAACAACAGCAACGGAATGGTCATGGACGACGGTGTCATGTTCACGCCCGACCGCAAAAGCATTCTCATTTTCGCATCCACCAGTTTCGATTCGGGCAGCTCGGATAAGAATGTAGCACTTTTTGAGCTTATGGAGTCGTTCCGGGCCAAATGGAACCGCCAGCACCGGTACAACCAATTCACGTATTTCGGCACATTCGAGATCGCGGCCCGCAATGCCATACAAGTCAAGCAGGATTCCTATTTCACGTCATTCCTTGCCCTGGCGGGGATTCTCGCATTGCTGATCGCCTACTACCGCAAGCTGCTCATTCCGATATACATTACCCTGCCCGGCATATTCGGGGCGATTTTCGCATTGGGCATCACCGGGTACATCCGTCCCGAGATCTCGGGCATTTCCCTGGCTACCGGCGCCGTGATCTTCGGCATTCTGCTCGACTATGCATTCCACTTTTTCACGCACCTGCGGCATACCCATTCCATTCCGGTTGCGATTAAGGAAGTAAGCGGACCACTGCTCACCGGCAGTTTCACCACCGTGATGGCATTCAGTGCATTGCATTTCGCCAACTCGGTGGTTTTGCAGGATTTCGGCCTGTTCTCCTCGCTAAGCCTGTTCGGCGCCGCATTGTTTACGCTCATCGCATTGCCGGTCATCCTTGCATCCACCCGTTTTGACATACAAAAAATACCCGGCGAACAAAGTGCATTCCGCATTCCCACCATCCCCGACCGCTGGCGTGGTGCCACACTTGCGGGTATTGCCGTACTGACGATCGTCTTCCTGTATTTTTCCCGCTATACCGAGTTCGATGCCGGGTTCGAAAATCTCAGCATCCAGGATCCCGAACTCAGCGGCCGTGAGGAAGCTTTGACGGGCATAGATCCGCGAAAACAAAAAAGGATCTATGTATTTGCCTCCGATCCAAGCCGGGCAAAAGCCGAAAAGATCAATTACGACGCCTATCAAAAATTAGTCGCATTACAGCACTCCGGGCGCATCGACAACTTCGTTTCGTCCGGTTCCCTGCTGATACCGCAGGACCTGAAACGGGAACGAATGCAACGCTGGCAGGCTTTCTGGACAGAAGGCAAAAAAGATTCGACGTTTAGCATACTCAACCGATCCGCAGCTCAAAATGGATTCAATGCTTACGCATTCAACGATTTCAAGGGCTGGATCGCCGGTCGCACTCCCGCCACCGTGTCGCTGGACACCCTTTTTAATGAACTGGGCATCGACAACCTGATCGACATTAAATCCTCGGGCACGACTTTCATTTCTACCGTCGTCCTTAACCAGGAGCAGCTGGCCGGTGTCAAGCGGGAGCTGCGGCAGATACATGGCCTCGAAATCTTCGACCGCGGTGAACTTGCCGGCGAATTGCTGACAATGGTCAAAGACGATTTTAATTACCTGCTGCTTATTTCAGCATCCATCGTTTTCTTCACGCTGCTGGTCGTGTATGGCCGAATCGAACTCACGCTGCTGTCCTTTTTGCCTATGGTCATCAGCTGGATCTGGATCCTGGGCATTGCAGCCATTTTGGGCATCAAGTTCAACTTTGTGAATGTGATCGTCACCACATTCATCTTCGGGCTCGGCGACGATTTCAGCATTTTCGTGACCGACGGCCTGCTCAGCAGGTATAAGTCGGGCAAAGACTCGCTCCGTTCTTACCAGGCAGCGATCGCATTGTCGGCCACTACCACGCTCATCGGTACCGGTGTGCTCATCTTCGCAAAACACCCCGCCATTCACTCCATTTCACTGATCAGCGTGCTTGGTATCGTCTGTATCCTGTTCATTTCCTTCGTTTTCCAACCGGTACTGTTTGATTTTTTTGTACAAAAACGCATTGGCAAGAAAAAAGCCCCGGTGACGATGCTGCCGTTCCTGATCAGTGTGTCGAGCTTTACCTATTTTTTATCAGGCTGCCTTTTCCTGCATTCGAAACTGGTGACAATCCTGCTGATGCCGATTTCAAAAAAGAAGAAAAAGGCTGCCATCAATAACTCTCTGTCCTTCTACGCCAAAACGGTTATCTACTCCGGCCCGCATGTGAAAAAGAACTTCTCAGGCCTGGAAAACCTGGACATGAACAAGCCGGTCATCTTTATTGCCAACCACACCTCGTTCCTGGACATCCTGCTCGCCATTATGCTGCACCCGAAAATAGTGCTGATGGTCAAAGGCTGGGTTTATAAATCACCCTTTTTCGGGCCCATTATCCGTTACGCGGGTTATGTGTACAGCGACGACGGTCCCGAGGAGAACATTGAAAAGGTAAGAGCACTTGTGGCCGACGGCTATTCCGTTCTCATCTTCCCGGAAGGCACCCGCTCCCAGGACGGCACGATCGCGCGTTTTCATAAGGGTGCATTCTATCTGGCCGAGCAGCTTGGCCTCGATATTCAGCCCATCCTCCTGCACGGCGCACACGATGTTTTACCTAAAAACGACTTTCTCATCCGCCCGGGCGCGCTGAATGTTCGCGTACTGCCCCGCATCGACTATTCCGATTCCCGATGGGGTGCCACATTACGCGACAAGACCAAACAGATCACCGCCTTTTTCAAAGCGGAATTTGCAGCTTACCGCGATGAAATGGAGGATACCCGGTATCTGAAACACAAGATTTTCACTAACTATGTGTTTAAAGGGCCCGTACTTGAATGGTATTTCAAAGTCAAATGGCGGCTGGAAAGCAAAAATTACACTTACTATAATGCGCAGATCGGTGCACGGAAGCGAATCCTGGATTTAGGCTGCGGCTATGGTTACCTGTCGTTTTACCTGCATTACAAAAACCCCGATCGGCTCATTACCGGCATCGATTACGACGAAGAGAAGATTGCGATTGCCGAAAACAGCTATCATAAAACCGGAAACCTCCGCTTTTTGTACGACGATATCATGGCCGTTGATCCCGGCGCACAGGATGTCATTTTTTTAAATGATGTCCTGCATTATTTATCCAGGGAAAAACAGCTTATTTTACTCGACCGTTGCGCTTCGGCGCTGCAACCAGGCGGCATACTTTTCATCCGCGACGGCATTACGGACCTTACCACGAAACATCGCAACACGCAGAAAACAGAGGCATTGTCGACAGGCATATTCGCTTTCAACCGAAAAACGGACGAATTCCATTTCTTCGCGTCGCAGGACATCCGGGATTTTGCCGCCCGGAACGGATTGGGATACGAAATGCAGGAACACTCCGAAAATACCTCGAATGTGCTGTTCATCCTGCGCAAACCAGCCCAACACTCCTCCCCTTCACCGATTACTAACTAACCCGACCGATCATTTTTCCATTAGACATTTAAATGCAATCTTCCGCCGTGCAAAAGGAATATGATTTTGTGATTGTTGGGAGCGGACTGGGCGGTCTGGCTTGTGCCAACATACTTGCCATGGAAGGTTTCAGTGTGGTAGTACTGGAAAAAAACCACCAGATCGGCGGACATTTACAGGTTTACAGCCGGGATAAAAGCATCTTCGATACGGGTGTGCATTATGTAGGGGGGCTCGATGAAGGGGAAAACCTGTATCAGTTCTTTAAGTACTTCGGCATTCTCGATAAACTAAAGATCAAGCGTCTCGACGACGATCAGTTCGATGTGATCCGGTTCGAGGATGGCTGCGAGTACGGCTATGCGCAGGGAATGGAACATTTCGAGCGAAAGCTGGTTTCCTATTTTCCAGATGAAGAAAAGGCGATCAAAACCTATTGCAGGCAGATCGTCGAAATCTGTAAGCGCTTCCCATTGTACAACCTGGAAGTTTCCGGAGAGGGTTATCAGACCAACGGGGATATCCTCGCGCTGAATGCATACGATTATATTGCGTCTCTCACGGATAATGTCCGCCTACGCAATGTGCTGGCAGGAAACAACCTTTTATATGCAGGCGTCAAAGACAAAACGCCATTCTACGTCCATGCATTGATCCTGAAAAGTTACCTATCAGGGGCCTACAAATTCATAGACGGCGGCTCGCAGATCGCGATCCAGCTCAGCAGGTCGGTAAGGAAGCATGGCGGGGAAATTTACAAACATAAAAAAGTAGTGTCCGCCCGGTACGACGACAAGGGGCATGTGGCGGAAGTAGTGCTCGAAAACGGGGAATCTTTCCGGGGTAAGCAATTCATTTCCAACGTCCATCCCGCTGTATCGATCGACATTTTCGGGGCGGAAAGGTTCCTGAATATTTACAAAAACCGGGTACAGACGCTCGAAAACAGCGTTTCCACTTTTCTCGTACACCTTTCATTTCTGGACAACAGTTTCGAATACCTGAACCACAATGTGTATCAGCACCATATCGAGGACGTCTGGGGAGGTGTCGATTACGATGCGGCTACCTGGCCTCAAACCTATTTTATCTGTACACCTTTTGTTTCCAAAAAAGGGAAATATGCCGATTCCATGTCGGTTATGACCTACATGAAGGCCTCCGAAACTGCTCAATGGGCCGACACGTTCAGTACGGTAGCCGAACCTGGCAAGCGAGACGAGTCCTATGCGAACTTCAAAAAAGAGAAGGAGGCACGGGTGATCCGCAAACTGGAAACCGTCTTCCCCGGCATTTCCTCTAAAATTAAGTCCGTACACAGCGCGACGCCACTGACATTCCGCGATTACATCGGTAACCGCGACGGCTCCATGTACGGCATTGTCAAAGATTCCAATTCTCCGGCGCGAACGCAGATCAACACGCGCACCAAAATACCCAACCTGCACCTGACGGGTCAGAATATATCCTTGCACGGAATTTTAGGGGTTACCGTTAGTGCATTTATAACGTGCTTCTCCTTTGTAGATAAAGATAAACTCATCCAAAAAGTAAAAAACGCCTGATTATGCAAACTGTCGATGTGCTGGTCATCGGGGCCGGCCCTGCGGGAACTGTCGCAGCTTCTTATTTAAAGAAACAGGGCTACGACGTCACGATCCTCGAAAAAGAAAAATTCCCCCGTTTTCAGATCGGGGAAAGCCTTTTGCCGTGCTGTATGGAACATTTAACGGAATCCGGACTGCGTGAGGCGATCGAACCATTGAATTTCCAGAAAAAGACCGGCGCGGCCTTCATGCGCGGTGAGAAACGCTGCGAGTTCTTTTTCGAGGAGCAGTTTACCCAGGGATGGACCTGGACCTGGCAGGTGAAACGTGCGGATTTCGACAACAAACTGGCAGAAGCCACGCGGGCGAAAGGCGTCGACGTCCATTTTGAATGCGAGGTTACCGCCGTGGAATGCGGCCCGGAAAAGCAGGTCATCGATTACAAGGATGCCCAGGGTAATTCGCAGCGCATTGAAGCAAAGTTCATCATCGATTCAAGCGGTTACGGACGCGTGCTGCCCCGGCTTTTTGATTTGAGTAAACCGTCGACATTCACACCCCGCGGAGCGGTGTTCTCGCATTTAGAAGATACAAAGCGCACAGAAGAAGCGAGCAACAACATTTTTGTGCATTCATTTGATAACAATAAATCGTGGATATGGGCCATCCCGTTCTCGGACGGCTCGACTTCCGTGGGCATTGTGGGTGACAAGGACAAGATCGTGGAACTGGCCGAAAACAATGGCGAGAAGTACAAGGAGTTTATCCGTGGCTTCGAGGATCTGAGCGGCCGTTTTGCCGAATCCACTTTCAAATTCGAACCGCGGCATATTCTGGGATATTCGATCGGCGTGACGAAAATGTCCGGCGAAGGTTTTGTACTTTCCGGCAACAGCACCGAATTTCTCGACCCTATTTTCTCGTCCGGCGTGACCTTCGCGACGGCGTCCGGCCTGCTTTCTGCGAAAATGACGCACCGGCACCTGCAAGGCGAGGCGGTCGACTGGAAAAAGGATTATGAAGAAGTGATCCAGCAGGGTATCAATGTATTCAGGAGCTACGTTTCCGGCTGGTATTCAGGTGATTTCCAGACTATTGTCTTTGCAAAACACATTGACGAGGATATCAAAAGGCAAATCTGCTCGGTACTTGCGGGTTATGTCTGGGACCAATCCAACCCGTTCGTTAAAAAGCACGATACCATCCTGCCGACGCTCGCGAAAGTGATCAAAATGAAAGAGAAAGCGGAAGAAGCTGGCCTGAACTGATTCAGGCGCCCAGCAATATAAACCCGTGCTGTGAAGCTTTATAATGATTATATATCAGGATATGCTTCGGAGCACGGGTGTTTTTTTGTATCCACACGCATGCGTCGGGCACACGCTTACCTGCTATTACCTGCGCCCCCATCCAGGTCGCGAATGCCGATCCCGTGGGATAGTCGCCTGCCATGTTTTTGTAGGTGTAGCAATTCGCTTCTCCGAATAATGCCTCTTGCAGCCGGAAATACCAGTAATCCGAACGGTTATCTCCACTAATTCCCATGATCACTGCATCGATATCGGAAGCTTGCAGGTTGTTGCGGCTCAAAAATGCCTCGACTACGGGTGCCAACTCGCTTTCCAGCAGGTTATTGCTCTGGAAAACATCACTGATCTGCGCAATCGTATCGTTTGACCGCTCCGCGTTGACGATAAACATTGCTGCCCCTTCCCCGTTGGCAGAGCCCGGTGAGTCGATCGTCAACAAGTTTTCCGACGTAAAATGACCTGTTTTGAAGGCTCCGGAAAGCAAGTCGATATTATGGTTATAATCTGATATCTCTTCAATGCTCCCGACCAGGAACGTCTGCCCCCGCTTTTCTTCCAGCAACAACATCGCGTCCAGCAATGCGGCCTCGAAAGCGAGCCCTTTATGCACGTGGGTAGTGTTATAGCCGGTTGTTTTGCTCATCAATGCAAGGTTACCGGCTACGGCATTAGGCGTACTTTGAACAAAATTGGTTGGGGTCAGCGTACCTTCGCTGTAATCGACGATCTGATTCAGGAATTTAAGGCAATCTTCAAGTCCTCCGTTCGCAGTTCCCAGCACAATGCCCTCGACGCCTGCTTTTTGGATCAGGGGTAAACCTGCTCCTACTCCCATTCGCACGGCCTTTCCCATTCGCCGGAGTAAACCTGCGGGAATCATCTGTCCGTAGGCTGGCTCAATGGCAATATACCTGTCACCTTCGTGCACCTTGATCCCACCTTCAAAAAAGGTATTGTCAAAAGTGGACTGAGGTGATATGCAGGCTGAATCTGTAATATACATTTTTGAAAATAACTCTGAAAAATGGGCTTCTATCGGGCATCTGCTATAAAACTCCCGATTTCCGCGGCATATGCGTCTGTATGATGCTGTTTTTGTTCGTCGGTCCAGCCCAGCTCGCCTGCCATCAGATCAGCAACAATGGTCAGACAATTTAAGGTTTCATTCCAGTCGGTAATTTCAAAACGAATCCTTCTGGCCAGAAAGTCTCTCGGTGTGACGGCCATCTCGCTTCGGACGGTGTAAATGACCTCCGCGCGAATGTAGGGATAGGCGGCGCTCAACCGCTGCGCCAGGGACGAATTTTCCAAAGTCAGCTTACCGATGTGAATGGCACGGGATCCATACTTCCGGGCAAGGTGCTTCGCGATCTCCTCCGGCAGGTTAAACTTTGAAACCAGTTCCTGCCAGCCTTCGGACCGATAACCCTCTCCGCCGGCCAGGATATGATCCGCCGTGCGGCACAAACGCGTTTGTCCCAGCAACTGGTCCGCCTGGTCAATGGTATCTTTGGCCATCAGCCGATAGGTCGTCCATTTTCCTCCCAGCAAACTGACCAGCCCAGACGATTCATCCAACTCTACCTCATGATCACGCACCAGGCTTTTGGTTGATTTCGAAGGGTCCGCAGCCAGCAATGGCCTGAGCCCGCCGAAACCGGCCCTGATCTCTCCGACCGAGATCGGCTTTGCGAGGTAGGGGTTCAGGGTATCGGCCAGGTATTGCTTTTCCGCTCCGTTGAGGGTCGGCTCATCGTCGATATCATCGCATTCCGTATCCGTTGTACCTATCATCGTGGCACCTTCGAAAGGAATCGCGAATACAACACGCCCGTCCGATGTTTTGGGGATCAGCATGGCATACTCGCTGTTCAGCGTATTGTAGGGAAGCACCAGGTGTACTCCCTTACTCGGTCTGATCCTCTCGCTCAGCCCCGGATTCGCCATTAATCTGACATGGTCGGCAAAAGGTCCGGTACAGTTGATCACCAGTTTCGCCCGGATCGCCATGGTGTTTCCGGTCAATGCGTCCGTGGCATGAACCACATTCAGTTTCCCTGCATTGTCTTTCCCGAATCCCTTCACCTCGACATAGTTGGCAACCGTGGCACCACTTTCGGATGCGGATTGCGCCAGGGCCAGACAATAACGGGCATCGTCCAATTGTCCGTCATAATACAAAACCCCACTGTGCAGCTTCTTACGGTCAAGGGTGGGAATCTTCGAGAGTACCTCCTTTTTATTCAGCCATTTGCTTTTGGGGAGCGTGTCATGGGCAGCGAAGGTGTCGTATATCTGCAAGCCGATTTTGAAATAGAGCCCTTCGAACCAGGAATTAACCGGCGTCATGAGCGCGAGCGGGCGGGCGAGATGCGGTGCATTTTTCAACACAATGTGTCGTTCCTCCAATCCGTGCCGTACCTGTTTCAATTGCGCGAAGTCGAGCTTCTTAAATGCCTGTTCCAGGTAACGGACGCCGCCATGAATGAGCTTTGTCGAGCGGGACGACGTCTCGGATGCGAAGTCTTTTTTATCGATCAGAGCAACTTTGTATCCCCTCAGAACCGCATCCAGGGCACATCCGGCCCCGCTGGCACCTGCGCCGATGATACAGATATCGAAAGATTCATTTTGTAGACTGGCAAGCGATGTGGTGCGGTTCATTGATACTTAATGCAGAGTCAGAGTAGTTGAGACCAGGTGCAAAAGTACAAAGTTGATGTCGTAAAAACCCATATTATCAAATCTATATGCCTTGGTAAATTTGGTATAATAATTGCATCTTACCGGTAGGAAAGTTAACATTACCATTACCTTCCGTTTACGGATTCAAATCTTAATTCAACCAAAACCTCAAAAACATGGGCTTATTATCTTTTATTAAAGGTGTAGGAGAAAAAGTATTTAAGAAGGAGGAAGTCGCTGCGGCCCCTACTCCCGAGGCGGCAGAACCGCTACGTGCCAGCGCATTACTCTCACACGTGAAAGCGCTTGGCCTCAGCTACAATAATCTTACTGTGAAGACATCCGGTGATAAGGTCATTCTGGAAGGCGAAGTGGCCAAGCAGGAAGATGCCGAAAAAATCGCCCTGGCAGTAGGGAATGTGGAGGGAGTCGAAGTAGTAGACAACCAACTTAAAGTAGCAACCCCAGCTCCCGAAGCGACTTACCATACGGTAGTGAAGGGAGATACCCTTTCCAAAATCGCCCAGGTCGTTTACGGCGACATGATGAAATATCCGATCATCTTCGAAGCCAACAAACCCATGTTGAAAGACCCGGACCTGATTTATCCGGGACAGGTTTTGCGGATTCCGGCAGTTAAGTAACTTCGGCTTTCGGCAGTCGGCTTTCGGCTTTTTTAAGTTTGACGGCCGATGGCCGACAGCCGAGGTTTTCGAAAAAGCATAAAAAAAGGCAACCCGAAAGGTTGCCTTTTTTTATGCTTTTTCGAAACAATTAATCTTCCGCCGCTACTACGTTCAGCGTCAATTTGTGTTTCACTTCTTTATGAAGATCGATCAATGCGGAGTAAGAACCGATTGATTTCACGTCGTCAACAGTGATTTTCTTACGATCGATATCGAAGCCTTTCGCTTTCAGGATATCGGCCACCTGTGTATTGGTAACACGACCGAAGATACGGCCGCTTTCTCCCACCACAGTTTTGATATCGATAGTCAGGTCGCCGATCGCGGTTGCGATATCTTCTGCGTCCTTTTTAAGCTTTTCAGCTTTGTGCGAAGCCTGACGCACGTTCTCAGCAACGATTTTGCGGTTGGAGGCATTCGCCAGCAATGCAAAACCCTGAGGGATCAGGTAGTTACGACCGTAACCTGCTTTCACAGTTACGATATCGTTCTTGTAACCTACCCCTGCTATATCCGTTAAAAGTATGATTTCCATTGTTTGTAGCTCTTTACTGTATTATTTCAATTGGTCAGCAACAAATGGCAACAGTGCCAGGTGACGCGCTCTTTTGATCGCCTGAGATACTTTGCGCTGATATTTCAGGCTGGTACCGGTAAGGCGGCGCGGAAGGATTTTACCTTGCTCGTTTACAAGTTTCAGAAGGAAATCCGGATTCTTGTAATCGATGTATTTGATGCCCGCTTTCTTGAAACGGCAGTATTTTTTGCGGTTAATGTTTTTCTCAACCGGCTCGTTTACGAGTGACATAGCTTATGCGTTTTCGGTTTTTGATTCAGTTGCCTCTTCTTTCTTTCTGCCTACCAGACCCTTACGTTTCTTCTCGTTGTAAGCAATCGAATGCTTATCCAGGGCGATAGTCATAAAACGCAAAACGCGCTCGTCACGACGGAACTCGGTTTCCAAAACATCCACCACGTTTCCTTCGCTCGCAGTATATTCTACTACGTGATAGAAACCTGAGTTTTTCTTTTGGATGGGGTAGGCCAGCTTGCGCAATCCCCAATTTTCTTCATGTACAATCGTCGCACCGTTTGAGGTGATGATTGTCGTGAATTTTTCAACGGCGTCCTTTGCCTGGGCCTCAGACAAAATGGGAGTTAGAATGAACACCGTTTCATATTGCTTAGACATACGGTAATTGATTAATTATGATAAGTTTAAAATCCTCATCCTGACATAATCATCAAAATGAGGGTGCAAAAATAGGGCTTGGAATTCAAAATTCCAAGCCCTTCAACGACTTAACTGAAAGTTATGAGGTTTTACTTCACGGTAAAATCTCCCTGACCAATCTTGAAACCTTCGCTGTACAATTCGATGGCATACTTGCCGTCTTTCATCGCGATACCGCCGCGTCCGTAGAAAATATCGATCGACTGGCCCGAGTTGGTAAAGCTGATAGTCTGTTTAGAGCTGTAAATCATCTCCTTTCCATTGAACATGAACGATCCTGAGCCGGTAGCCATGTCGGAAAGTACCGCACCGTCCGGGTCGAGGATACGGAGGTAAATATCTTTTTCGTTCTGCTTGGCAACCGCATTTTCGCCCAGTTTGAAGTTCACCCTGAGTTTGTCGATACGCTTCGCCTTATACTTGCCGCCTTCACGTTCCTTGCCTTTGGAAGAAACCGCATTCACAGTAACACTTTCCGCACGAAGCGCGGATGCCAGCGTCACTTTATCCGCCAATTCCTTATTCTGAGCCGAGTAGGTCGATACTGAATCCGCAAGTTGCTGTTTCTCCGATTCCAGACCGGTCACCTTCTGGTTCAACTCTTCATTTTTCGTAGTGGCAATGCCCAATTCCTGTTTCAAACGCGAAATCTCCCCATCCTTCTCGGAAAGTACCATTTCGTAGGACTTGATTTTCTTATTGTAGTTGGCTGCCGAATAAGTGTTGGCGTTTTTCAGCTCCCGCTTGTCTTTTTCCAGTTGCGCCTTCAATGCTACCAGTGAGTCTACGCTGCCACCGAGTTTCTGGATTTCGGCGATCTTGATGTCGAGTTCCGTGGAAATGGAATCCAGTTTGGTTTTGATCGAGAGAACTTCCTCAGTTTTGGCGGTAATAATCTCGTCTTTTGCCAGGTTCTCCTGCTTTTCGTGATATATAAAATATACGAGCACCAAATTAAGCAACAGCAAAACGGCCAGAGCGGCCCATAGAAGTGTTTTTCTGTCTTGCTTTTGTTCCTGGTTATAGTCCATACAGAAGGTTAAATTTTGAATTTAGTTGGTAAAAGAAGTATGTTTTTTTCAATTTTGAAATACGCTAACGCCTATTTATAGCGTCCGGTCAATAAATTCTTGCATTAACCGGCTAATTGTCAATTTTTTAGTGATACCTCATGCCTTCCATAGCCGCCAACCTGGCCCAGATAGAACAACAGCTCATTCCTGAAACACGACTCGTGGCGGTCACCAAAACCAAGCCCGTGGCCCTGCTGATGGAAGCCTACGAAGCAGGAGCGAGACTGTTTGGAGAAAACAAGGTTCAGGAAATGGTTGCCAAACACGAGGAGCTCCCTAAAGACATCCAATGGCACATGATCGGGCACCTGCAAACCAATAAGGTCAAGTACATGGCGCCATTTGTAACACTAGTGCATTCCGTAGACAGTTTCAGGTTATTGCAGGAAATCAACAAAGAGGCCAGGAAAAATGACCGTGTCATCGACTGTCTTTTACAGATCTACATTGCCCGGGAGGAGACCAAGTTCGGACTATCCGAAGAAGAAGCCCTTGAAATCATCCGCTCCACGGAGCTGAATGCATTGCAAAACGTGCGCATTACAGGCCTGATGGGCATGGCGTCCAATACCGAAGACATCAATGTGGTAAGGGCCGAATTCCGGAGCCTCAAAACCACTTTCGAGTCATTCAAAACCCACCAAAACGACCAGGTCACTATGCGGGAGCTTTCCATGGGCATGAGCGGCGACTATCTGATCGCCATGGAAGAAGGTAGTACGCTGGTGCGGGTTGGCAGCGCTATTTTCGGGTCACGGTGATACCTGGGGCGCATTGTCTGCATTCTTTTCCAGCACCGATTGCACCTGATCCCTTACAAAGTCGAAAGGTAACTGCGCACAAGGCAACCCGGGCTGCCTGACGAACAATGCATTCTCCTCACGTCCATACTTTCCGGAATAAGGATTGTAGTTCTGAAAATTATTGAGCGCGCCCATCAGAATCACCCCAAAAGTTCCGGTCGCATTACCCAAATGGGAAGGCCCGCTGTCCAGTCCGATGAAGTACGCAGCGCGCCGGATCACTTCGGCCGTTTCGAGGATCGTAAGCTGGCCGCAGAGATTACGGTATGCATCATTCGCTACATTCAGGTTACTTTCCAGCCCTATTTCAATCAGTTGATAGTCGTAACGATCTGCCAGCCAATGCACCAGCTGCTCCCATTTAGCGGCGGGCCAGTCCTTGGGTTCATAATTGGAGCGGCAATGCATGACAATGTACTTTTTGGGCAACTGCAACCCGTCAATCTTTTTTTGGTGCGCCGGTTGCAGATATAAACGGGGCTCGTCATCCGCGGGGAATGCGGTGTGCGCGGGGATCAGATCGCCCGTCTGTGCAAACACTTCCAGCAGATTCCCGTAATCAAAGTAGTTATAAATGTTAATGTCCCGCTTTACGGCCACCGGATTTTCTACAAAAACCTGACATTTAGGACAATGATTATTATTCCTGAACTGCAACTCAAAAACATGATCGAATACACCTGATTCCATCAGCACTTTTCGCTCGGTCACACAGAACTCCCTGAACACCTCGTTCACATAGGGATTGTGATCGACCAGTTCATGAAAAACAGGCTTTACAAACCAGACGATATGAGCCTCAGGGTAACGCTCCCGCACATATCGCGAGATGGGTTCCGCTGCCACGATGTCCCCGAAATGCTCTGTACGCACGATCCCAATCAGTTGCTGATCTTTTCGCAGACGCCCTTTGACATTCCGGAAATGGGCTGCCGCACGACGCCCCTTGAGATGTGCTTTGAAAATGTGTGTATACTTATGATAGCGGTGTGTCCAGAGCTGGATAAATCGTTCTATGGTCATTGGTTAAGTCTTTTCCACGATGAGCGGGACATCATTCAAATGCCTCCTTCAAAGCGCGCAAGTTAATAAAATTGCCCCAAAGAGTTGGTCGCACCCAGGCGTGGGCCTAACTTTACCCCGGTGATTTCCGGTGAACCTATTAACCGGCAAAGCCGCTTATTATTCTTTTTAGTAAATCTCTAATATCAATTGTACATATGAAATTCATGATCCAGGCCGGCGGCATTCTCGGCGCGCTTGCCGTAGCACTAGGCGCATTCGGTGCACATGCATTGAAGGGAATGCTGGAAGCCTCAGGGAGGACAGATACCTTTGAAACGGCTGTAAAATACCAGTTTTACCACGCGCTTGCGATGGTGCTCGTAGGCATACTCATGCAACGCGCAGGCGAAGACGCGGTACGCATGCTCGGCTGGGCAGGCAATGCGTTCGCAGTAGGCGTGATCATCTTTTCAGGCTCCCTGTACGCGATCTGCTTCACCGGCATCACCAAATTCGGCGCAACCGCACCCATCGGAGGCCTCGCCCTGATCGTGGGATGGGTGCTGCTGGTGTTGGCGGCGGGGAAGATTTAATGAGT
>CBFGMV010000026.1:0-89999 GCA_965649915.1 uncultured Dyadobacter sp. | reverse complement strand
GTTCCCGGCTTAAATTTGGCAGAGGGCCTCTCTTCAAAGGTATCAAATGCCCGCCAGCCATTCAGTAAAACAAATTTGCTGCTGTCATGCTGTTGTCACTACCCCGCTTTTAATTGCGCATTCTTGAACCTAAATCATTTGCGCAATGGAAAAACTGGAATTGACCAAAGCATTCAAAACCTACTATTCAGCCACCTCCCGACCGGAAGTACTTACATTCGGGTCGACGCGTTACCTTGCCATCACCGGCAAAGGCGACCCTTCCGGTGAAGGATTTCAGCAAAAAATCCAGGCCTTGTACCCGGTAGCATATCAGTTGAAATTCGATTCAAAAGCCCGTGGAATGGATTTCGCAGTGGCAAAACTCGAAGGACTGTGGTGGTATGACGAAGCGCGGTATCACGACATCGCCATTGCGGATGCGCCTTCAAAAATTCCACGTCAGGAATGGGAGTACCGGTTGCTGATCAGGATACCGGATGTGATCACGCAGGCCGAGGTGTCATCAGCGATCGAATCGGCCTTTGCAAAAAAACAGATCCGGACGATCCGGGAGGTGACGCTATTCGAAATGGAAGAAGGTAAGGTAGTTCAAATGCTGCATAAAGGTCCGTTCGATCGGGAAGCTGAGACGCTTATGGTCATGCAATCATTCATGGCCGACCGCCGTCTCATGCGTAATGGCCTGCACCATGAAATATACCTGTCGGATTTCCGCAAAACATCGCCCGAAAAGCTTAAAACGATTCTCAGAGAGCCGGTTAAATAAGATACCGGTTACAAATTTTCATTAAGAACTGCCTCCCTACCGCCTTACGCGAGTCGGGGGCACTTTTCCAAAACATTTACAGTCACCCCTTTGCAATCGCGATCTTTAACAATATATTTCGCCCCTCCTGAATTTTATCAAATTAAAATTAGAAAAATGAAAAAGGCGTTCATAGCATTATGCTTGGCCGGATGGGGTGTAGTTTCTGTCACAGCGGTATCCGCACAGAACCTGAGCTCCCAAAAAGTCCCTCTCGATCCCAGTGTGAAGACCGGAAAACTAAAAAACGGAATTACCTATTACATCAAAAAAAATGCAGAACCGAAAAACCGGGCTGAGTTGAGACTGGCAGTCAAAGCGGGTTCGGTGCTGGAAAATGATGCTCAGCAGGGGCTGGCCCATTTTATGGAGCATATGAATTTTAATGGAACAACCCATTTTCCGAAAAACGAGCTCGTCAATTTTCTGCAAAAAACGGGCGTACGTTTTGGCGCCGATCTCAATGCATATACCGGCTTTGATGAAACCGTATACATGCTGCCGATCCCGACCGACTCGGCCGGATTACTGGAAAAGGGCATCCAGGTATTGGAAGACTGGGCGCATGGCGCGTTGCTCGACCCTTCTGAAATTGAAAAGGAACGAGGCGTGGTGCTGGAAGAGTCGCGCATGGGGCGGGGCGCTCAGCAGCGTATGCGGGACAAATTTCTGAAAGTGATCCTTAACAATTCAAGATATGCCGAACGCCTTCCTATCGGCAAAGACAGCATCCTGAAAAGTTTCAAACCGGAAACCATCAAATCATTCTATCAGGATTGGTACAGACCGGATCTCATGGCCGTGATCGCGGTGGGTGACTTCGAAGTGGCCAAAGTGGAAGCGATGATCGCAAGCAAATTCGGGTCCATTAAACCGCCCGTCAGCCCCAAAAAGCGTACGCGGTACGAGATTCCACTGGACGGAGCCACCCGCGTTGCGATTGTAACCGACCCCGAATATCCTCAGAACCTGATCCAGCTTATTTACAAACAACCTGGAAACAAGGAGAAATCTTTGCAAGACGTGCGCAACAACTTCGCACAAGAGCTTTACAATGCCATGATGGGGCAACGCATGCAGGAGCTCACACAAAAAGCGAATCCCCCATTCCTCTACGGAGCCAGTCAGTATGGTGATTTCCTGGGCAATCTGGACTCTTACACATCGATCGCCCTGGCGAAAGACGCGGCTTCGATGAAAACCGCATTGACGGTTCTACTGGAAGAAAATGCCCGGGTACAGAAATTTGGATTCACCCAGCCCGAACTCGATCGCGCGAAGAAGGATTTCTTCAACAGTATCGAGGAGTATTACAAGGAAAGGGACAAAACCAAGTCTGCAAACCATGTGCAGGAATACCTGAACCACTTTCTGCACGACAAACCATTTATGGGCGCCGAGGCGTATTTTGAATTTGTAAAAAAAAACCTGGACGGGGTGACGCTTGCCGAGATCAATGTCCTGGCAAAAAAATACATTACGGACAAAAACCGGGCGGTGGTGATCATGGGTCCTGAAAAAAGCAAGGATGCATTACCTACGGAAGCCGAAATCCGTACACTTCTGAACGAGGCGGGCAAAGACGTAACCGCCTATGTGGATGACGTGGTCGACGCGCCTCTCCTCGGTACCGAGCCCAAAGGCGGAAAAGTAGTTACCGAACGGAAACTTGACAAACTCGGCGTAACCGAACTGACATTGTCAAACGGGGTCAAGGTGCTTTTGAAACCTACTGATTTCAAAAACGACGAAATTCTGATCAAGGCCACAGCCAAGGGAGGGTATTCGCTTTTTCCGGGGGAACGCGAAACCGGCATTTTCACCAGTTACCTGATTCAATCGGGAGGAGTCGGCCCCTACAACCAGACCCAGCTTCAGAAGTTCCTTGCAGGCAAAACCGCCAGCGCGGGCCCATATGTGAGCGAGCTGACGGAGGGCATCGGGGGCAATACTAATCCAAAGGATCTCGAAACCACCTTGCAGCTGATCTATGCCTATTTTACCGAGCCCCGCAAAGACGCCGATGTTGTAACGGGTATTTTAGCCAACCAGAAAGCGTACCTGGAAAACATGCAGAAGACGCTGACACCGGAAAAGGTCTACTCCGATTCGCTCAATGCAGTACTGACCAGTCACAATCCCAAAAGGGTTCCGCTTAAACCCGAAAGCGTCGACAAGGTGAATCTCGACCGGGCATTAGAAATCTACAAGAACCGCTTTGCCGACGCTTCCGATTTCGTTTTCACTGTCGTCGGTGCCTTCAAGCCGGAGGAAATCAAACCGTTGCTGGAAAAGTACCTCGGGGGGTTGCCATCTACCGACAGGGACGACACTTACGATCATCCCAACATTTACCCGCCAAAGGGTCGCATCGAAAAGATCATTTACAAGGGGTTGGAGCCCAAAAGCCGGGTTACACTCGTGTCCAGCGGCGAGTATGATTACAATCCTGAGAACAACATTCAGATCGAAGCATTACAGGAAGTATTGCAGATCAAGCTCATCGAATCGTTGCGTGAGGAAGAAAGCGGCGTATATGGCGTCGGTGTATCTGAGGGAACCGATAAGTTTCCCACCGGCCATTACCGTTTCAGTATCGGTTTTGGCTGCGCCCCCGAGAATGTTGATAGACTGATCAAAAGAGCGCAGGAAGAAATCAATAAGATCAAGCAAAACGGTGCAGATCCGAAGGACATCGAAAAGTTCGTCGCAGAAACACAGCGAAAAACCGAAACAGCATTGAAAACCAACGGTTTCTGGCTCGACTATCTGGATGATAATACGTTCCTGGGAGATGACTTGAACGAGATCTTCGAGCAGGATCGCCTGTTGAAATCGGTAACGGTCGCCAGTACCAAAGAAGCAGCTCAGAAGTATTTCAATGATGACAACTTCATCAAAGTCATCCTGATGCCTGAGAAGAAGTGATGTGTCAGCGAGTGCGGGTAGAGCAACCTGGGCCTCAGCCCAGGTTGCCCTACCCAAGGCTTCAGCCTTGGGCGCACCAGCCTGACTCCGCAGCCACCTCATATCCACCCCGCACTCCTACGCGTCGGCTTCAGCCGAAGTCTGCCCCGTCATATCCCAATCTCTGAACAAAAGCCTGGAACTCGTCTCCAAAGCTCTGCTTGCCGTGATGCGCCTGTTGCCGGTCTATATATCTTCGAACGATCGGCAGCTTACTTTCACTCACAGATGCGGCAAAGTACTTGTCTGCCCATTCAAAATTCCCTTTTACCAGCTTAGCTTTATTGGCCCAAAACGCACTCTCCCCTTTCAGTAGCTGCATTTGCTTTGAAATACCATACTCACTTTTCAGAAGCATCAGCACATGAATGTGGTCATGATAACCATTGATCCTGTCGATCAGAATCCCTTTTGAACGCGCGTTAGCCTGGATATGCCGGCAAACCTTGTCCAAAACAGGTGGCTGTAAAACAGGTCGTCGATACTTCGTTCCCCAAACCGCATGTATCCAGATCTTAACGTAAGACATGATATGTGAATTGACAGGTGATCAATAACTGATATCATCTATACGCTCAAACATCAAAAAGGTAACACCCGACCGTCCCGAACCCGGGATCCAGAACCCAGAACCCAGAACCCAAGGCTTAAGCCTTGGGCTGAGCGAGGCCGCGCGAGCGTGGGGCCGGGTGCATCCGCCCACCGCCCCACCATCATCCCAGCTTCCGCAATCCCTGTATCAGAAATTCCAGCCCATTCATCCGGATTTCCAGCATCGTCGCGAGCAGTACGCCCAGCTTGCCTTTGGGAAAGCCTTCGCGCTGAAACCATTCGAGGTAAGAAACAGGCAAGTCGGCAATGATCCAGTCCTTGTACTTGCCGAAAGGCATTTTCTGGCGGATCAGTTCTTTGAGTATTTCCGAATCCGGTTGTTGTAATTCCTGCATTGTAGGTTATTTAGTCCACATTCCCCGCCCGGAGTTTTAAAATCAGTTCCGTTTTCAAATCGAAAAGGTCCTTTTCCAAACCTACCGGATAGGTATGCGGATTGACGAAACGTTTGATCCCTTTATAAAAGTGCGACAACTGATCCGCTACCCGTGCGCGTGTCTCATGCACGGAAGGGCGCTTGTAGATCAGCTGCCCGTCGGCAAATATCGGCACCAGCAGGTCTTCGTATTGCATTTGATCATCGAATGACCTGTTTTTAGTAAAATCATAAGGATCTACCATTGTTGATTTCCCTATCAATGGCGTTTCAGTATCAAAAATCATATCAGACACAAAGCCGCGCATATCCTTGAAACGACGTACCTGCTGGATACCCGGGGTCGACACTTTGATCGCCTGTTCCGACAATTTCAGTTTGTAGTCCCAATCGCCTGTTTCTGAGCGGATCGCCGCCAGTTTGAAAACACCACCTAATGCAGGCTGGTCGTAAGCCGTCACGAGCTTGGTCCCGATTCCCCATACATTGATCTGCGCTCCCTGGATTTTGAGACTATCCATAATATATTCATCCAGGTCGTTGCTCGCCACGATGCTGGTCTTCCCGAAGCCAGCTTCATCGAGCATCTTCCTCGCCTCGATACTGAGATAAGCCAGGTCACCCGAATCCAGGCGGATACCGGCGAGGTCGTAGCCCCGTTCGCGCAGATGCTCCCCTACTTTGATGGCATGCCTGACCCCGTTCAGCGAATCGTAAGTGTCCACAAGCAATGTCACATTATTCGGCATGTGTTTGGCATACTCCTCAAATGCCTCCAATTCGCTGTCGAAAGACATTACCCAGCTGTGTGCGTGTGTGCCTTTTACCGGAATGTCGTAAAGCTTGCCTGCCAGAACATTCGAGGTCGCATCGAAGCCGCCGATATAGGCCGCCCGGCTTGCCGTAACGCCGCCATCCGGCCCCTGCGCACGCCGCAAACCGAATTCCAGTAATGCATCCTTATCCGCTACCAGGCGCATACGCGCAGCCTTCGTCGCAACCAGGGACTGGAAGTTAATCAGGTTCAATAACGGTGTTTCGAGTAACTGACATTGCAGGATTGGCCCCTGAATGCGAAGTAGTGGTTCGTTGGGAAAGACGACTGTCCCTTCCGGGATGGCATCTATACTGCATTGGAGTTCCAGTTTCCGGAGGTAATCGATAAAACCTTCGTCGAAAAGCGGCTTGTCATCGCTTCCGCGGACGGATGCTATGTACGTAAGGTCCTCTTCGTTAAAACGATACTCGTTGAGGTATTCGATCACGCTGCTCAGCCCGCAGGCAATCGTGAAACCACCCTGGAAAGGATGTTTTCTGAAATAGAGATTAAAAACTGCTTCCTGCTCCGCTTTTCCCGCTTTCCAGTAACCATAGGCCATGGTAAGCTGGTAAAGATCGGTGAGAAGGCTCATGGAAGTATCATACAGCTGGTTGATCATCCGGGGGTGCGTTTAGTGTTTACAAACCGCCTAATTACTAAAAAATCGTCACTATTTCCCTCAAAAATGATTTACCTGCGCAAGCATTGAGTTAGAGGAACAGTTGGCAGGCTCCGCGCAACGAGGCGGTAAACAAAAGAGCGGCCGTTACGGGCCGCTCTCTCAAATAATATTTAGTCTAAGCCTGTCAGATCGCTTCCAGGATCCTTTCAATGGCAACCTGATAACCGATCTTTTCTTTCAGCTCGCTGATATGAACGCGCTCTTGTTCCATGCTGTCGCGGTGACGGATCGTTACCGTGTCGTCTTCCATGGTCTGATAATCCACCGCAATACAGAACGGTGTTCCGATCAGGTCCTGCCGTGTGTAACGCTTACCGATCGCCGCGCCGTCGTCATATACAGTGCGGAATGACGATTTCAGCGAATTGGCCAATGCCTGCGCCTTTTCAGCCAGTCCGTCTTTCTTCACCAACGGCAATACCGCCGCCTTGAACGGAGCCAGGGCCGGGTGTAATTTCAGATAAGTGCGCTCCTTCGCATTTTCACCTTCACCAGTCGTTTCAACCGTAAATGCATTGCAGAATGTAGCCAGGAACAGGCGGTCAGCTCCCACCGACGTCTCTACCACGTAAGGAATGTAATTGCCGTATGGTTTGCCGTTTTCGTCGAGGTCGGCATCGAAGTACTGTTGCTTTTTCTTGGAAAGTTCCTGGTGATTACGCAAGTCGAAATCCGTGCGGGAGTGAATACCCTCCATCTCGCGGAAGCCAAACGGAAATTCGAACTCGATATCCACGGCTGCATTGGCATAATGCGCAAGCTTTTCATGGTCATGGAATTTCAGCTTTTCAGCAGGCAGGCCAATCGCCTGATGGAACTTCATCCGCGCTTCTTTCCAGTTGGCATACCATTGCATTTCGGTGCCAGGACGTACAAAGAATTGCATTTCCATTTGTTCAAATTCGCGCATACGGAATGTAAACTGGCGCG
This sequence comes from uncultured Dyadobacter sp., assembly GCA_965649915.1. GTDB lineage: Bacteria > Bacteroidota > Bacteroidia > Cytophagales > Spirosomataceae > Dyadobacter. Next base: position 82,804 of record CBFGMV010000026.1, on the reverse strand, counting down.
CCACGATCTCGTTCCGGAATGCCTTCCCGATCTGTGCGATACCGAAAGGCACTTTCATCCGTCCGCTCTTCTGCACATTCAAGAAATTCACGAAGATGCCCTGCGCCGTTTCCGGACGCAGGTAAATGAGGCTCGAATCTTCGGCCACCGATCCCACCTGTGTGCTGAACATCAGGTTAAACTGGCGTACTTCCGTCCAGTTGGCAGTGCCGGAAACCGGGCATTTGATCCCTTCTGTGATGATCAGTTCGCGGACACCATTCAAGTCCTCGGCGCTCAGCAGCCGGCCCATTTCGGCCAGCAATGCCTGTGCTTTTTCAGACTGCCCGTCTTTTTCATATTGTTCGGCCTTAGCTTCCAGCAACTGGTCGGCACGGTACCGTTTTTTTGAATCTTTATTGTCGATCATCGGATCGCTGAATCCGTCGATATGCCCCGACGCTTTCCAGGTCAGCGGGTGCATGAAAATCGCCGCGTCTATACCCACGATATTGTCGTGCAGCTGCGTCATGGCCTTCCACCAGGCAGCTTTCAGGTTGTTTTTCAATTCCACACCATTCTGACCGTAGTCGTAAACGGCTTGCAATCCATCATATATCTCGGAAGAAGGAAATACGAAACCGTACTCCTTGGCATGCGCAACAATGTCTTGAAGAGAGGTAGCAGGTGCTTGGCTCATTCTATTTGTTTAAAAATCAATATGAAAAAACGACTATTAAATCCATCAAAATCATGAATTTGGCAAAATTAGGGATTTTGACGGCAATGCATATTTTCTTTTATCGTAAATAAAACACCGTACACCCGGACGTCCCCGGACGGTTTTGTCCGATCATGAACACTTCAAACAGAACATATTAATCATAACAAATTGATTATAAACAAGTAAGAAAGACTGGCATATGTTTTTCAAATAGCAATAGGACATAACAAACCTCAACTCCCTATGCTTTTCAACTACATCAAAATATCGCTTCGCAACCTGCGTAAACAAAGACTTTTCAGTGGGTTGAATGTCATAGGGCTCGGTATCGGCATGGCCGCCGTGTGGCTGATGGTCCTGTATGTTGCCGATGAGCTCAGCTACGACCGTTTTTATTCCAAAGCAGACCGCATTTTCCGGGTCGTCCAGCACGCGCAATGGGCCACCGGAAGCATCAACCTCGCACCTACGTCCGCTCCGTTTGCGGGTGCATTGCAGAATGAATATCCCGAGATCGAAAAAACCGTCCGTATCAGCACCGAGGGCGGCGGGACGATCCATTACCGGGATAAGAAAATCGATGCAAACGACATCTGCTTCACCGACGCCTCAGTCTTTGATATTTTCAACCGTGCATTCATTTACGGCGATCCAAAAACCGCATTGAAAGAGCCTCAAAAGATCGTTCTGACCAAAACATTGGCGGAAAAGATCTTCGGAGATGCGTCGAAGGCATTGGGACAAACTGTTTTTTTCTCCAATAATTTCCCCAATTCCGTATCCGGCGTCATAGAAGACACTCCTTCGAATTCGCATCTGCAATTCAGCGCATTACGTTCCCTTCCGGAAGGTTTCACCGGTGGCTGGCAGAACGGCGATCTCTACACCTATATATTGCTGAAAGAGGGAACCGGCCACCAGCAACTCGAACAGAAATTCCCGGCTTTCTACGCAAAATACCTGAAAAAAGAAATCGGTGAGGCCAGTTACCGGATGGAACTCCAGCCGCTCACAACCATTCACCTGCATTCGAACCTTGACTATGAGATGGGCACGAACGGCAACATCAATACGGTTTACATTTTCTCCGCCATTGCATTGCTGATTCTCGTAATCGCGTGTATCAATTACATCAACCTTTACACCGCACGCTCGCTCAAACGCATCCGCGAAGTGGGTGTGCGTAAGGCCATCGGTTCACAACGGTTGCAGCTGATCGCGCAGTTCCTGACAGAATCTTTTATCATGACCATCCTCGCCGGAATGGTCGCATTCCTCCTTGCCCAAGCCGCATTGCCTGTTTTTAATAAACTGGCGGAGAAATCCCTGACCATTCAATACCATAATGGCTGGACCACCGCATTGATTTCGGTTTCCTTCCTGGTTCTGATCGGCCTGGTCAGCGGACTCTATCCTGCGATGATGCTGTCGGGCTACCGGCCCGTAACCGCATTGAGAGGGCAGCTGGGCAGTGCAACCGGGGGCGCAGGGTTCCGTCAGTCGCTGGTGGTGTTCCAGTTTGCAGCTACGGTGGTCATGATCGCATGTGCAGGCATCGTGTACCGACAGATACACTATGTCAATCACAAAGACCTTGGATTCAACAAAGACCAGGTACTTACTTTTCATGTGGATAAAAGGGAAGTGAGAAGCCAGGTACATGCATTGAAAGAAAAACTTGAACAAAACCCGCTGATCGAAAGCGCTGCGTCTGCGAGTAATCCTATCGGCAATAACACGATCGGTTCTTCGAGCATTTTCATAGAGACAACCAACGGCGAAATGCCTTCAACGACCCAGATCACGCAGCGCTTCATGGCGGACGCCGATTACCTCAAAACAATGGAGATCAAGCTATTGCAGGGACGTAGTTTCCGGGATGATTTACCAGGCGATCTGACCAATTCCGTGCTCGTCAATGAAGCATTAGTCAAAAAACAGGGCTGGGGCAATGCGATCGGCAAAAAGATCCGCTTTGTCAATGATAGTAACCAGCCTGGGGAGGTAGTTACGGTGATCGGGGTAACCGGCGATTTCCACACGTATTCCCTGCAACATAAGATCGAGCCGCTGATCATTCAGCTGCCGCCGGCATCGGAGCAGGACAACGTATATGTGCGCATCAACCCCACGAACGCGAAAGAGGCGCTAGCCTACATCGCACAGACCTACAAATCCTTCGATCCCGACGCGAGCCTGAATTTCCATTTCCTCGACGAGAATTTCTCAAAACAATATCAATCGGAACAACGGCAGGGTAATGTGCTCCTTGCATTCGCAGTATTGGCCATTGTGATAGCCTGCCTCGGTCTTTTCGGTCTGGCCGCATTCGCCGCAGAGGCCCGCACCAAGGAAATCGGCGTAAGGAAAGTGCTGGGAGCGAGTGTGCAGGACGTCGTGCTGATGCTTTCCAAAGATTTCATCAAACTCGTCGTGCTGGCGATTGCCATCGGCACCCCGCTGGCGGTGTATGCGATGAATGAATGGCTTAAAAATTTCGAATACCGCGAACAACTTTCCTGGTGGGTGTTTGCCCTGGCCGGACTCATCGCGATCCTGATCGCATTGATCACCGTCAGCTCGCAGGCTCTGAGATCCGCATTGACCGATCCGGTGAAGGCGATCCGGGCGGAGTAGGCTTAGTATTGATGAAAACCTGACTAACAATCTGATTTGCAATTATTATAAAAAACCCGGCGATAGCTGATATTCATGCTAAAAACCTACCTTAAAATTGCCATCCGCAACTTGTGGAAGCATAAGCTGTTCTCCTTCATCAATATCACCGGGCTGGGATTAGCAATGGCCTTCTGCTTCATGCAGCTGATCCAGGTGCAAAGCACATTTGAAAAAGACTCTTTTCATCCATACCCCGACCGCACCTACCGGATCATTACCGACGCCACGGCCAAGGACGGCGAAATGCATTCCCTGGCCTCCACGCCATTTCCACTTGGAGAAAAACTACGGAACGAGCAGAGCGTGATCGAACGGACGGTCCGGATCAACCGCTCCTTTGGCAGCAACCTCAGCAACGGGATCAAGACGCTGCGCACAAGCGGGCATTATGCGGAACCTTCCTACTTCGAAGTATTCGGCTTCCCACTGGCAAAAGGCAGCGCCTCGTCCGAACCCTGGACAGTGGTGCTGACGCACGAAATGGCCGAACGTTTCTTCGGGAACGCCGATCCGGTCGGAAAAACATTGATGAATGCCGAGATGGGGACATTCACCATTACCGGCGTTTTGAAGCCTCTGACCAAATTTCAGACACACTTGAAAACGGATATCGTCGTCTCGATGGCCACCTTACCATTGATCAATCCCGCTTTCAAAAATGATGACTGGCAAAGCTACAACACCTATACTTTTGTGTTGCTGACCAAAGGCTCGTCCCGGGAAGCGCTCGATCAGGCGCTTGCGGGGGTAGCCGCTGATAATAAAAAGGCGATCCGGTTCCGGGATATTAAGGAACACGCTTTTCGCACCCAGTCGTTATCCGAAATTTCTCCCGATTGGGAGGGATTGCTGGACAACCCGTTTGTGGAACCGATCTGGAAAATCAGCGTAAGCCTGCTCATTCCGCTGATCATCATCGTTCTGGCTGGTTTTAACTATATCAATCTCACGCTCACGAGGTCACTCAGCCGCGCCCGTGAAGTGGGCGTACGCAAGGTAGCGGGCGCGAAACGTTGGCAGCTCGTCAATCAATTTCTCGTCGAGACGATCGTCGTGGCATTTCTGGCGCTGGGTATCGGCTACGTGGGCCTGGCCCTCATGAAATCCTATATCCACATCCGCTGGATAACGTGGGAAGTGAACGATACGCGGGTATTGTGGGCAGTCTTTATCGGATTTACCCTCCTTACCGGCTTTCTTGCCGGGATTCTGCCTGCACGGATTCTCTCTTCGTACCAGCCTGTTCAAACCCTCAAAGGCGAAATGGCACCGACCGGCATAGGTAAGCTTGGTTTCCGTAAGACATTGACCATCATCCAGTTTGTTGTGGCGCTCGTATTTATGACCGGCACCGGCATTATGAACAGCCAGTTTGATTATATGGCCACGGACAATGAGAATTTCAACCGGAAAAACATTGTCAACATTCCGTTGGCGGCCGACAGCGATTTCAAATTGCTGGCGAATGAAATGGGGCGCGAAGCCGGGGTGAAGCGGGTTGGGCTTACCTCCGCTACTTTTAATGAGGGGTCCGGAAAAGCCAGGCTCAGCCGATTATCGGGCAAGCACGCGGGCGATCAGCAGGACACTTTCATTTATGCGACGGACGGGAATTTTATCGAAAACATGAAACTGAAATTCGTTGCCGGCGAAAATGTCCCGGCCTCTTCCGACACCACTGTTCATTTTGTGGTGCTGAACCAAAAGGCTGCGCAGTCACTGGGCTGGAAGGATCCGAAAGAGGCTGTCGGGCAAACGATCATGCTCAATCAGACTCAGGTGATCGTTTCGGGTATCGTGAAGAATTTCTGCATCATGCGCTACGAATTACCGGTCTCTCCGCTGATACTCGCATTTGACCCGCAGGAAATCAAGGTACTTTCGCTGGAAGTGGCAGATGGTATCGATCGCGACCGGCTGACGACGGCTCTGGGAACGATCTGGAAACGCTATCACCCGCATGAGTCCTTCGTCCATTCCTGGTATGAGGATCAGCTTTACGAAGATTACAGTGAAAATGGAGACCAGAAACTAACCAGTCTGCTCGTGCTCATTGTGTTTGCCATTGCTGCAATGGGTTTGCTGGGAATGGTCACCTACGCTACGGCCAAGCGGGTGAAGGAGGTCGGCGTGCGGAAGGTAATGGGTGCCAGCGTGGCACAGATCATGCATTTGCTGTCAGCCTCGTTTATCAAAATGATACTGATCGCCGCTGCCATTGCCATCCCGATCGGCTATGCGCTGGGGTCGTTATTCCTGAACATCTTCACCTACCATGCTCCGCTGGGGCCCGGCGTATTCCTCACTTGTATAAGTAGCCTGGCGTTCATCGGTTTGGCCACTATTGGAATTCAAACCTACAAGGCAGCCGTCACGAATCCGGCCGAGACGCTCAGAAATGACTGAAAATCTTTATTCGCCATTCTCCCCTTCTTGGTTAAAAAAAGTTAAACGGATCTCTTCTGAAATCAATCGTTTAAAAAGAGGGTAGTTTTGGGGTATGCTGAAAAACTACTTCAAAATTGCCTGGCGCCATCTGCTTAAACGCCGCTTTTATGCATTGGTAACCATCCTGGGCCTGGCAGTCGGAATGACATTCTCGTTTCTCATGATGGCCTATGTGTGGAGCGAGCTGAGGGTCAATGCGGAACTCCGCAACGCCGGCAACCAGTATATCCTCCGAAGCAAATGGACAAACCCGGATATGGGCGTCGATATGGCAACCCTCGGACCGTTGGCCAAAACATTAAAGGCAGATTATCCTAACCTGGTGGCCGGCTACTACCGCTACGATGCAATTACCGTGGCGGTTTCAAAAGGTGATAAGCATTTTCGGGAGGACGTCCAGGTCGGCGACGCTTCACTGCTGGGCATGTACGGATTTCCATTGCTGCACGGCAGCGCCCGCTTCGCATTGAGCACACCAGATGCCATAGCCATCACTGAGGAAAAAGCGATCAAGTATTTTGGTAAAACCGACGTCATCGGCGAGTCGTTAACGCTGCATAATTTTGTGGGAGGCAAACAGGAGTTTCAGGTCACAGCGGTACTGAAAACACTTCCGGACAATTCTGTCACCCATCTGCTATCCAGCCAGGCAGAGATCTTCATTCCATTCAGCAGCCTGGAAGGCCGGAAAGGGTCGGAGGACAACTGGAATTTTCCTTACATGGTCAGCTACCTCGAACTTCGGGACGGTGTATCGCCCCACGAACTCGAAAAAGCCATCAAACAGGAATTGAACACCCATGCGCCCGCAGGTATTCGCGCCAATCTGGAAGTTTACCTTACCCCGCTCGACACCTATTACCGCGAAGCCAACAATGGTATCGTCAGAAAGATGATCCTGACGCTTTCGGGCATTACCCTGTTTATTCTGGTGATGGCTATCGTCAACTTTGTAAACATCACCATTGGAAGTTCGGCGTCGCGGCTTAAAGAAATCGGGGTCAGAAAAGTGCTCGGCAGCCTGAAAAGCCAGCTGGTGGGGCAGTTTTTGGCAGAAGCGATCCTGCTTGCCTTCTTCGCGATGGTACTCGCTCTGGGCTTCTACGAGCTATGCCGCCCGCTTTTTGCGGGTATTTTTGGAAAGCCGGTTCGTTCACTGTTTGCATTGCCGCCTTACTCTTTCGTGATCCCGCCGATCATTGCCTTCTTGATCGGTTTGCTCGCAGGTATTTATCCCGCATTTGTACTGTCCGGCATTCCGTCGGTGGAATCGATGAAAGGGAAGTTAAAATCCGTCAAAGCCAGTGTGGTTTTCCGGCGTGTGCTGATTACGGTGCAATTTGTGATCGCATTGTTAGTGTTTGCCGGGGCCGCCATCGTATCCCGGCAGGTGAGTTATTTCTTCAACAAAAATCTGGGTTATCAAAAAGAATCACTCGTAACCGTAGCCGTTCCTCGCGACTGGACACCGGCGGGGCTCACTAAAATGGAAGGTATCCGGGACGAGCTGGCCCGCATGACCGAAATCAGCAGCATCAGTCTCTCCTACGAGATACCAAATGGGAATAATGGAGGACACTTCGGTGTGTACCGCTCCGGCCAGGATTCGACCCACGCCATTCATACGCTCTTCCTCGGCACCGACGCGGACTATGCTCGGACGTACGGAATCAGAATGCTGGGCGGGCTTTTTCTTCAGGAGAAAAACACGGCCTATCAGCCCAACCGGATAGTGCTCAACGAGGCAGCCGTCAAGGCATTGGGATACACCAGCGTGCCGGAAGCCGTAGGGCAGCAAATCAGAGTAGAGACGCTTCCCGGCGTATGGACGATCGCGGGTGTTACGCAGAATTTCCATTTTGAATCCATGCACCAGACTATCAAACCCCTGGCGTTCGTGGATGTGCGCGGTGCGAACTCATACCGTTATCTGTCTATCAGGCTCCACCGTTCAGACCTCAGCCAGGCGATGTCGGCGATCGGAACCAAATGGCAGGAACTCATGCCCGACGCGCCTTTTGAATACAATTTCATGGATGACACGCTTCAAAAACTCTACGAATCCGAAGTACGTCTCAAGAAAGCATCCCAGGTGGCCACTGCATTGTCGATCGTGATCGTGCTGCTGGGTATCCTTGGATTGGTATCGCTCAATGTCTCCCGGCGCACGCGGGAAATAGGCATCCGCAAAGTACTTGGCGCAACCGGCCTCCACGTCATGCTGATCTTCCTGAAAGAATTTCTGGCCATCATGCTCGTCGCTGCCGGCATTGCATTCCCCGTAGCTGTTGTGTTGGGAAAAAACTGGTTGAGTACCTATGCTTACCGAATGGATCTGGGCTGGGGCCTTTTTGTAGGAATCGCGGCCCTGTTCAGCGTAATGCTCACCGCGCTGGTGTGGCTGCAAACGTTAAAGGCGGCGATGACGAATCCTGTGAAGAGTTTGCGGAGTGAATGAAGCTACGGCCTGAAAATTTCGTAAATATCAAATCCTCGCTTTTGATAAAGTCCCTTATCTCTTGGATTCCACTATCGAGTTAATGATCGACCAGAACTCTCATGCTGCCGCATCAAAGAGAGTCCTTTTCTGTTGATCGGCTGAAAACTCAAGAGCAACCGAAATATCCTCTCGCGTTAATTCAGGAAAATCGATCAAAATATCTTCAAACGACATTCCTGACGCCAACCACCGCAAAACATCTTCCACCGTAATCCGCATGCCCCGGATACACGGTCTCCCCCCTCTTTTCCCAGATTCCAGCGTGATAATATTTTTGTAGATGTACATAAATCAGTCCGTTTACCTATCAAAAATAATCAATTGTTCGGATAAGATAAATCCGCTAACTCAGCCTCACCGAAAACAAATCCTTTGACCTCAAATAGATCCACGTCACAACAACGATCGTGAGGACGCCCCCCATCATCACAGACGGGACAGTCCCGAATGCCTTGGCCATCACGCCGGATTCAAATGCGCCCAACTCGTTGGAAGAACTGACGAATATGCCATTGACGGCCGCAACACGTCCACGCATTTCGTCTGGCGGATAGATTTGCAGGATCGTTTGACGCACAATAACGCTGACGCTATCGAAAACCCCGGTGGCAAAAAGCGCCGCGCAGGACAGCAGGAAATGGGTGGAGATTGCAAAAACGATCGTAAATACGCCAAATCCGGCGACAGCAACCAGCATATTACGCCATGCATTGTGCGTAGGCGGATAGTACGCCATCGCAAACATGGTCAACAGCGAGCCGATGGAGGGTGCAGCGCGCAACAGCCCGAGCCCTTCCGGCCCTACCCGCAAAATATCTTCAGCAAAAACCGGTAAAAGCGCTACCACGCCGCCAAACAGAACAGAAAACAGGTCCAGCGAAATCGCATACAATACGATCCGGGTTTTGAAAACAAAGCGAAACCCTTCTTTCAGGCTTTCCAGGATCGGCGTTGAAATCTTGGGAAATTCAGGTCTTGTTTTGATCATTCCGAGCAAGATCCAGCAAACAACGAAGCTCCCGATTACGACCAGCAGCGTGTTCGTCAGCCCGATAAATGCATATAAAAAACCCGCGATCGCCGGTCCGGTGATCGATCCGGCCTGCCAGAACGAGCTGCTCCATGTCGAAGAGTTGTGATAGATTGCCCTCGGAACCAGAAAAGGTTTCAATGAGCTGGACGCCGGAGAATAGAACCCCTTCGCAAAGCCAATGAGTGCGAACACGGAATAAATGACTATCAGATGCTGTGTCTGACTGAGCTTGTTGTAAATCGAGGGCTGAAAAGCCGTATACAGAATGACCGACCCCAACAGGATCACCACCAGGCTGATGTGCATGATCGAGATCTTGTTCTTCTGATCTGCCACATATCCCCCGAAAATAGAGGTGATGATAAAGGGCACTACCTCTGCCAAACCCACCAGGCCCAGCGCCAGCGGATCGTGCGTCATTTTATACAACTCATAGCCGACGATCACCTCCTGGATCAGGATAGTAGCTGAAAAAAGAAAGGTGTTGGATATAAAAAAACGGAAATCGGAATAGCGAAGTGCCGCGTACGGGTCGTTGGATGCTACTGTTTTCAATGCAGTATCTGTGGTGTTACAAAAAGCTAACACCCGGAATCGGCCATAATGTTCTGCTTTAACCGAAAATTAATGCGAAATCCTCTCCGGCCGCCATTTACTACCCTTACCAACGCCGGATCTAATGTTTTACAATTCGTTTACAATGTTTTACAGGCATAATGACCAGCCCCGTTATGCGACCGGTAATTTTGACCATTGGTAACTTCATCCTTAGACGATCAAAAATTATGCAAAACAAATTCCTGCAAATTATTCCGGCTGTGGTCCTGCTTTGCGCATTGCACGCGTCGGTCGCACTGCCCAAAGCCGACGATTCCGTGCGAAGCATTGCCTTGTTGCTGAATGGAAAAACAATCGATACCAGGCAACTCTCGGGTGTGAGCCGTGGCGTTATTTCACTTTCCGTGAACAGCAAGTCGTCCGATAAAGGACAGGTTATCCCTTTTTACATCTACCTGAGGAGGGATGGCAAGATCGTGGACGCCCAGGCTTATGCGCACAATTATGCGGTGTCGCATTATGATATAGCGGAAGTACTCAAATCCGCCCGCGCAGGCGACGAACTCATTATAGACCCGGCCAATCAGAACGACAAGACCGCGAGGCGAACTATTATTGTGAATAACACCCAGGTCGTTCCGCAATTTAATTGGCTCAATGGGTGGATTGGTAAAAAGGACAATTGCTGAAATTCCGTAAATTTGATAGAAGCATTCTCTCTGCTATGCGCAATTCAAATCTAGTTCTGGCATTAATGGGTTTGTGGGGCCTGCTGCTGGGCCCCGGCATCATTGCTATGGCCAACAACGATGCCGTCCGCTTCTCGGAGCATGTTAACCTCGCCCTCCGCCGGACGGCTCACCGACTTCTGATTGCCAACGGCGATTCGCTGTCTCAGATCCCCCCTGTGAAACAAACCGATGCGCATACGTTTTCGGTGCAAATGCAGCATATGTTCGACTATGATAAGCTGCCAGAAACCTTGCAGGAGTCGTTGCAAATGCACCGTGTGAAGCTTTCCTACAACGTCATGGTGACCCGTTGTGAAAACAGCGAGGTCGTATTAGGCTATCAGCTGATGGACCTCACGCAGCCGGGAGGTGTCCCCTGCCGCAGCCGCGCTCATGAGGACGGCTGCTATATCCTGCAGGTGCGCTTTACACCCGAAACGACAGTCCCAAAATCCGCCGGAAGCAATTGGATCTTCTTGTCGTTGGGGGTCACTGCCGCCGGGCTCGGTTTTATCGTATGGAGCCGGTCAAGGAATAAGAAAACGCATCAACCGATCGCGCAGGCCGTATCCGGGCCTACTCCCCGACTCACCTTCGGCGGTTCGTGGCTCGATATTACTAACCAGACCCTCCACACAGGAACGGCCATGCAGGCGCTGACTTACCGCGAAACCAAATTGCTGGCGCTATTCGCCCGAAACACCAACCAGGTTCTGGAAAGGGATACGATCCTCAAATCAGTATGGGAGGATGAGGGTGTTACGGTAGGTCGCAGCGTCGATGTGTTTGTTTCCCGCCTCCGCAAAATGCTGGTCCCCGATCCGCTGATCAAAATCTCCGCCATCCACGGTGTTGGCTACAAAATGGAAGTCCATTCCTGAGAAAACATGTTTAAAACTTTTCTGAAAGTTGCCGGACGTCAGCTCTGGCAAACGAGGCTGTACGCCCTTATTAATATTACCGGGCTGACCACCGGTACCTGCTGCGTCCTTTTTGCAGCCCTATATATCACCGACGAACAGCGTTTTGACCATTTTCACCAAAACAACCCGAACCTGTATCGCATCACCAGCACCTACCGGGACCATGGCCAGATGGTGACCACCGGCGGCACCGGACAAGTGCAAGGCCCTGCATTTCAGGCGCAGGTACCGGGGATCATGCATTATACACGCGTAATGGGCGGGGAAATTTTCGGGGACGTGCGTCACGGGCATAATGCATTCAAGCTGCAATTGCTGTTCGTCGATAGCTCCTTTCTGGATGTTTTCACATTCCCGCTGGTGGAAGGCAATCCCCGAACCGCTTTGCAAAACGTCAATTCGGTAATAATTACGCGGAAAACAGCGCTTAAATTCTTCGGCCGCACGGACGTCACAGGCGAAATCCTGGAAATGGATGCAGATCCCTCCGCTATGCGCATCGGCAAGCCATTAGTCATCGCTGGTGTGGCGGAAGATCCTCCATCCCATTCGTCCATCCAGTTTGACATATTATTTCCCTTCGAATTCATGAAGGTTTCATTTGACGATACGAGCTGGCTGAATGCCTATCTCGGAACCTTTCTGGTGCTTCGCCCTGATGCCCGACCGGACGAAATCATTATTAAACTCAACCGCATCGCGTTTTCCCTTTCACAAACGCAACGCAAAGAAAACCCGGAGGCCTCCCCCATTACTTATGGGTTACAAAGCATGACCGACATTCACTTTAATCCCCAGGAAATAGCCAACCAGAACGGTGAATCGGGTATTGTCAATGGGAGCCGTTCCGTGTATTCCTACATTTTTCTCGGCATTGCTTCCTTTATCCTGCTGATGGCAAGCACTAACTTTATCAACCTGACGATCGCTTCGTCCGTGAAACGGGCGAAGGAGGTGGGCATACGGAAAGCGACGGGAGGAGGGCGCGCCGGGATCATCGCTCAGTTTATGGGTGAATCTGCCATTGTTGTGGCTGCGGCTATGCTGCTCGCTATCCTCATCGCCTGGTCCCTGCTTCCCGCTTTCAATCAATTAGCTCAAAAAGAGATACCCAGCTCCCTGCTTTTTACGCCGGTGTTACTAGCATGGCTTGCGGGAATTTTCCTCATTAACATGCTCTGCGCGGCTTTTTATCCCGCCTGGCTGCTTTCCAGGCTGACTCCCGTGGCTACGTTGTATCAGAAAATAAGCATATCCTCACGGAACCCGGTCGGCAAGATCCTGATGATCGTCCAGTTTGCAACAGCTATCCTGCTGGGTACCGCCAGCCTGGTTTTTTACAGGCAAATGCATTTCATCCGTTCCAAAAGTCTGGGTTACAACCCCGATCAGGTCGTAAAAATCGATATCCAGGGTGTGCGTAATGTACAGCATATTACGGCGCGGTTCAGGCATGAGCTTGCCTACGAACCGGCGATCCGGGCCATTTCACTGGCGGGTGAATTTGGGAACCGGGATGTCGAAATCAATGGTCGGAAATTCATGAGTTTCATGCGCACCATTGATGCTTTGTATGCGCCTATGTTGGAAATGAAATTTAGTTCCGGCCGGAATTTTTCATCGCAGTTTGGGTCTGATAGCAAATCGGGCGTTTTGGTAAATGAAGCATTTGTTAAAAAGGCAGGTTTGAAGAATCCGGTCGGCGCCACCCTTTTCCCGGACTCCTATTTTGGCAAAGAGGGTTTTACCATCGTTGGTGTGGTCGACGATTTCCATTACAGCTCATTAAAGGAGCGGATCGGCCCCATGGTGATGCCGATGAGCACGCATTACGATGGAGGTGCTTTATGGATCAAAATCGCTCAAAAAGACCAGCAGCAAACCATTCAAAAACTGGAAGCAACATTTAAAAAGCTTCTTCCCAATGCAGTTTTCAACTACGCTTTTCTGAGCGACAGCAATGCCCGGGCCTACGCAATGGAACAGCGATGGCAGCATATGATCACGCTGGTGACGGTGATCGCCATAATCATATGCGGCCTGGGGTTGTTCGGACTGGCACACCTGGCCGTAGCGCAACGACGTCGGGAGACAGGGATCCGCATTGCGCTCGGTGCTTCGGGCCCGGAAATCGCTCTCCTTTTTTCCAGGACATTTATCAAAATCATAGCAATCTCCATACTCATTGCTTTGCCTGCCGGACATTACCTGATGCAGAAATGGCTCGAAAATTTCGCCTATCACGCCGGTGTGGCGTGGTGGATATCCGCGGTGTCGGGCGGCGCTTCGATCGTGATCGCAATGGTCACGGTATTCATGCAGGGGCTGCGGGCTGCCGCCATCGATCCCGTGCTGGCACTCCGCTCAGAATAGGCCAGCGGGTTTCACCGGCTGCCCGATCATGACCGTCCGATAGCGTACAAAATGTGTGCGCTATCGGACGTAATCATTTGAAAACCTATTCAATATGATATGATAATCAATGCTTTACAATTTTGGCAAGCCTTTTTAAACCAGGTTTGGCATACGAGATGCCGGTCAGCATTTGATTTTCAAGCGGGTTGTCCGTAATTAGGCCGCAAATCTCAAACCCAATATTCTTTATGATCCAGTTAGAAAAAATATCAAAGTATTATCCCGCGGGTTTTGGCAAGACATACGTTTTGCGTCACATTGATCTGAATATCAAGGAAGGTGAATTTATTTCGATCATGGGCCCCTCCGGATCAGGCAAATCCACCCTGTTACATATCCTCGGTTTGCTGGAAGAACCATCGGAAGGCGAATACCTCTTTCTGGATGAACCGGTTCAGAAATTGTCCGAGAAAAAGCGTACCGAATTGCACCGTCACCACATCGGTTTTGTATTCCAGGCTTATCACCTGATCGATGAGCTGACTGTATATGAAAACATCGAAACACCGCTTTTATACAAAGGCACCGGATCGTCTGAACGCAAAAGCCGTGTAGCGGAGTTACTCGACCGCTTCAATATGGTGGCAAAAAAGGATCTTTTTCCCCACCAGCTTTCCGGTGGACAGCAGCAGCTCGTGGGCGTAGCCCGTGCGATCGTACACAACCCAAAAGTCATTTTTGCCGATGAACCGACGGGAAACCTCCATTCGGAACAGGCGATCGAAATCATGGAATTATTTCAAAAACTCAACCAGGAAGACAAAGTCACAATCGTGCAGGTCACTCATTCGGAAACCAATGCAGGATATGGTAACCGAATCGTACGCTTGAAGGACGGCTGGCTGGCATAACCTAACTCATCTATTAGCCATGAAACGTTTAATTTTACTTCTTTGCCTTTTGCCGCTTCTGGGGCAGGGACAGGCCAAACTCAGTCTCGCCGAATGCGTTGATCTGTTGGCAAAAAACAACCTGCTCTATCAGCAGGGAAGCCTGCAAGCCGAAGCTGCTCAGGCCCAGTTGCGGCAGACCAAATCCCAGATCCTCCCGCAGATCTATATCACAGCCGACCAAAGTTTGAATCTCGGCCGTAGTATCGACCAGTACACCAATACGTATATTGACCAGCTTTACAGCTATAATTCGCTTCAGACCGGGTTTCAGATGCCGGTTTACCAGGGAGGAAAGCTGCAAAACCAAACCCGCCAGGGCACCCTGCTTAAAGAGTCGGCCATGGAAAACCGGACGGCGGTGCTGAACGCCCAGACTGTCCTGCTCATGCAAGGTTACGTGAATGTACTGGCGACGAAAGCATTGCTCGAAGCCGCAGACGAGCAGGTCGCGTCATCACAACAACAAGTGGATAAGGTGCAGAAACAGGTGAATGCAGGGACAGCGGGAAATAATCTTTTCGCAGAAATCAAAGCCCAGCTTGCCAACGACAAATTCCTGCAGGTAACGGCACTCAGCAATTACCGCACGGCACGTCTCGCGTTGTTCCAGCGGATCAATATCACACCCGACGACAATGTAGAGTTCGAGCCGCTGCTACCTAAGGAAAATGTGGTGCCCACCGTGGCCAATTCGACCGAGTTGTACGAAAATGCCGTAAAGAATTTTCCAGAAATCCGTAGCGCCGAACTGAACCGCCAGAGCTACAAATACCTCGTCAAGTCTATTAAGGCATTGAATTATCCGTCTCTGAGCCTGAACACCAATGTGCGGGCATTCTATTCGACAAACAATAACTTCGATTACTTCAAGCAGCTGAATTCAACCCGTGGTGGTTATATTAACCTCGGCCTGAACATCCCGATCATGGGCCGCTGGGTAACCCGGCCGCGTGTCGAACTGGCCAAAGTGCAGGAACGTCAGGCACAAAATACGCTGGACATCGCCAATCAGCAGTTACGGCAATCCATCGAAGCAGCCGTGCTGAACCTGAACGCCCTGGCCGACAAACACGCAGCCGCGGAAGGTCAGGTGGAATCGCTGGCGGCAGCGTTCGCTGTGGTTGAAAGCAAGTTCAATGCAGGGGTAGCAAGTATATTCGAATACACGCTTTCCAAAGCCAAACTCGCCCAGGCACAAGGCATTGCCATTCAGGCAAGATATGATTACCTCATGCAGCAAAGGCTGTTACAATACTACCGCCAGGGCAATTGGCAGGGGGTGTTTTAGGGGGCTTTAAGCTATAGGCCATAAGCTGTAAGCTGGCGGGAATGGAAAGAAACAAGATTGCTTATAGCCTAGAGCTTAAAGCTTATAGCATAAATCATTAAAGATTGTTAGGTTAAATTTGGTATCGGTAATACTTAGAAGCAGCCAGGCGCATTGGCTGCTTCTTTTTTGTTAAATAAATATAAATAATTAGGCGGTTACATAATCGTATGTAAATTGCTTCTACAAATTAATTTATATACCATGAAAAAACACTTTCTATTGTTACTGCCGGGAATGCTTTTGCTGGCAGGAAAAGCGGAAGCGCAATTTGAGAAGGGGACAAAGCACTGGGGCGCCACGATCAGTCTCGGAGGGTCATTGCAAACCCATAAAGCAGGTGATGACTATGGGACTGCCAAATTCAACGACCATAGTCTGAGTCCCGCCATTCAGTTCGGGAAGTTCACCAGGGACAATACCATGTTGGGCTTACGTTTCAGTCCGTACTTCAATTTCAATAAAAGAAGTCGGGAAGATACCAACTCCGACTACGAAGCGAATGACAACTACATGAGCTTCACGCTCTCCCCGTTTATCCGGCGGTACAAATCGCTCAACCCCAAATGGGCCCTATTCCTGCAACCAGGACTGAACTTCTCTTATATCAGGAGCGCAAGTAAGAGCGCTAACGGTGAAAAAGACCATGACGACGGCTTTGCTGCGGGTGCTTATATCCTGCCCGGCATTGTTTACCGGGTCACGCCCCGCTTTGCGCTGGAAGCGGACGTAAATGTATTATCGTTCAACCTGCTGTATTCCAACTTCCCGAGCTCTAACTCTTTCGGGTTCTCTGCTGGCGTCACGTCCAATATCCAGCAGTATTTCAGCATCAGGGCTTCATGGTATCTCACAAAATCAAACTGAATCGAAAATGAAAAAGACGTTATTTACATGGCTTCTTGTTGCATGTTCGATCACTGCAGCATTTGCACAATATGAAGGCAAACGATTTGTATCCGCCACTGCCGGCATCAATTTCTCAAACAATAATCCCGAGCGGGCTGCATCGAGCAATGATTACGGGTATAACTTCAATGCGAGTTTCGGTAAGTTCAAAACGCAGAACATGGCCCGGGGATGGAACCTGGGAACCTCGCTGGGCGGGGGTAAGTCAGACGTTTATACGAACAGCAACAGGGAAAGGGATAGCGGCATAAAACAATTCGGAGCAAGTGCAGGCTATTTCTGGCAGTACTACAAGCACTTTAACGACAAATTCGGGGTGTTTGGCGGTCCTGGTATCGACGTAACCTATGTTTATGCCAAAACCTACGACACATCCAATGGCGTTACCGAGCGGCGGGCCCATACGTTCACTTTGCCTTTCGGCGTTTCGGCCGGGGCGTATTACACTTTGAACGAACGCTGGTGGCTTACCGGCTCGCTCGGGTTCGCGGATCTGTTTTCGGTAGGATATACCACGAGCAAAAGTGAAAACCTGGATACCGGTTTCGAAAGTGATTACAACGTTTTCAATTACAAATTGTCGCCGACGATCACCCTTCCAAGCGTCTCCCTGGGCCTGCGGTACTTCTTCCGGAACTAGGATGGATTTTCCGGGAAGCAAAATTTAGAATTATACACATTAAAAACCCCGTGGATATGGCTTTTATGGCCATATCCACTTTTATTTTGTAATGAAAAAACACCTTCTGATTGTCTTCATCGCTGCATTCAGCGCCTGCCATAAACCCCAATCATCCAACCTCGCCGGCCCTTGGGAGCCCGATTATGCGGTGAATCGCTCAGAGAATGCGATTCTCGAATTTGAGAAAAAGGACGCCGAGCAAATGCCCGCACCGGGCGGAATTGTTTTCACAGGGAGCTCCTCATTTACCAAATGGCAGAATGCCGCGAAAGACCTCGCGCCGCTTCCGATCATCAATCGCGGCTTTGGCGGTTCGACGTTGCCCGAGGTAATTTACTATGCCGACCGCGCCGTTACCAAGTACAAGGCCAAAACGATCGTCATCTATTGCGAAAACGACATGTTCGGCAAAAAAGCCAAATCGCCCGAACAGGTAAGGGATGCTTATGTGACGCTGGTCAGGAAGATCCGGGAAAAGCAACCTGACGTGCAGCTCTACGGGGTCTCACTCAAACCCTCGCCCTCGCGCTGGGCGAAACGCGACGACGTTATCAAGGCAAACAAGCTGATCCAGGATTTCATCAGGAAAGACAAGAATCACCATTATATCGATATATGGCCGGTAATGCTCAAAAACGGTCGGCCAGATGGTGCTATCTTCGTGAGTGACAGCCTCCATATGAACGAGGAAGGTTACAAAAGATGGACTAAAGTATTCCGTCCGATCCTGGAAAAATCAGTGTAAAAGTATCCTGCTCCAGGTGGTTTTTGATAAAGATTTTAAAACAACAGATAAGGGTATAGGTTTTAACGTAAAGTCACTATATTGACCGAAAAAATACATTTCCGGGTAAAAAAGTGATATTCTCATAATGAAAGTAACAGCGGTTTTTGATATTGGCAGGACCAATAAGAAGTATGTACTTTTTGACGAAAAGTATAATATCGTTCACGAATTTTCAGAATCCCTCCCAGAAACAGTTGACGAAGACGGCTTTCCTACTGAAAACTGTGAATTGTTGACCAAATGGGTGCAAGATCACTGGGCAGCGCTGTTGGCCGATCCCAAATACGATATCAAGGCTGTGAATGTAGCTGGCTACGGTGCCAGTCTCGTGCATCTGGACGCTTCCAACCGCCCGCTTACCCCGCTTTACTCCTACCTGAAACCTTTCCCGGAAGATCTTTTAAAGCAATTTTACAGTACTTACGGCGACCCGACGCGTATTTCATTGCAGACCGGCTCTCCCGCCATGGGTATGCTCAATTCGGGAATGCAGCTGTACTGGCTTAAATACAAAAGGCCGGAGATTTACAACCAGATCGCCACGACATTACACCTGCCCCAATACATCCTGTACCTGCTCACGGGCCGCAAGGTAAGCGACTATACTTCACTAGGCTGCCACACAGGTTTGTGGAGCTTCGAGATGTGGGATTACCATGAATGGGTAAAACAGGAGGGCATTCATAAAAAACTAGCCCCGGTACTGGCCTCGTCGTCGTTCATCTACCGTCATGGCGATAAAGGCATCCAATCCGGTTTCGGTTTGCACGATAGCTCATCTGCATTGATTCCTTACCGGATGGCCGTGAAAAAGCCTTTTGTACTGCTCTCGACGGGCACCTGGTGTATCAATTTCAACTCATTCGCTTCCAAGCCGCTCACTTCCTACCAGCTGGAACGTGATTGCATGAACTACCTTACACCAGAAGGCAGCGGGGTGACGGCATCCCGGCTGTTTATGGGCCGTGAGCATGATTATCAGGTAGCACGTATTGTGGAGTATTTCAATATTGCGCCTGATTTCTACAAAAGCGTCGCGTTTGATGAAGAAATACTGAAAGCGGATACGCCCAAGTTCTATACCGCATGCATGACCGGAAATGGTCCTTTCCCTGAACCGAATACCCAGGAATGGCAGATCAGCGCTTTCTCTTCGGCGGAAGCGGCTTACCATCATTTGATCAAAGGATTGAGCGAGTTGCTTTTCGTCTCCCTGAACCTGGTCAACGTCAATGATGTACACGCGATTTATGTGGACGGTGGTTTTGCCCGGAACGAGATCTTCACCCGAATCCTGGCGCGCCATTATCCAAACCACAAGGTGTATGCAACGGATCTGCCGTATGCAACTTCACTGGGTGCCGCATTGCACGTTACGCGCCCGCAAACATTCGAGTTCTCCAACGAAATTTATGAAATAAAACCCTGAATGGTTAACTGATCCGACTCCAGTTGGTTTCCTCCTTACGCAGATTTTCGAGATGCTGTCGTATGGGTTGATGAACCGGCTGGAGCAGATCAGGATCTGCGGTCAGGATATCCTCTGCGGAATTTCTCGCCGCTTTCAGGATTTCGCCGTCCTGCGCGAGGTTAGCGACCAGCAAATCAACCAAACCGCTCTGCTGCGTGCCCGAAATGTCTCCCGGGCCTCTCAATTGCAAGTCTACCTCCGCAATTTCAAAACCGTCGTTGGTACGGCACATGGTTTCGATCCTCAGCTTGGTATCGTTGCTGAGTTTATAGTCGGTCATCAGGATACAGTACGACTGCTCGGCTCCCCGGCCCACCCTTCCCCTTAGCTGGTGTAGCTGCGACAATCCGAAGCGCTCGGCGTTCTCAATCACCATCACCGACGCATTAGGGACATTTACGCCTACCTCAATGACCGTCGTCGCGACCATAATCTTGGTTTCGCCCCTGACGAAGCGCCCCATTTCAAAATCCTTGTCCTGCGACCGCATTTTACCATGCACAATGCTCAGTGGCACACCCGGAAAAGAGCGGGCAACACTTTCATAGCCGTCCATCAGGTCTTTCAAATCCATTTTTTCAGACTCCTCAATCAGCGGATAAACCATATATACCTGCCTGCCTTTGGCAATTTCGTCTTTTAAAAAGCCGAACACCGACGCCCTGTGGGCATCGTAGCGATGTACCGTTTTGATCGGTTTCCGTCCTGCCGGAAGCTCATTGATCGCGGAAATGTCCAGATCGCCGTACAACGTCATAGCCAGTGTCCTCGGGATCGGCGTGGCGGTCATCACGAGCATGTGCGGGTTAATGCGGGTGTTTTTGGCCCAGAGCTTTGCACGCTGGGCAACCCCGAAACGGTGCTGCTCATCGATGATACATAGTCCCAGGTTTTTGAACTGCACCGGATCCTCTATCAAGGCGTGTGTGCCGACGATGATATGCAATGTCCCGTTCAAAAGCTCCCGGTGAATGACGTCCCGCTCCTTCTTTTTGGTCGATCCGGTGAGCTTGGCAATATTGACACCTAGCAGATCCGCAAACTTTTTGAGCCCCTGGTAATGCTGGTCGGTGAGAATTTCGGTGGGCGCCATGAGGCACGCCTGCGCATCGTTATCCAATGCAAAAAGCATGGTGATGAAGGCCACAATCGTTTTGCCCGAACCTACATCACCTTGCAGGAGCCGGTTCATTTGCTTGCCGGTTTTCAGGTCTTCGTGAATTTCGTGCAAAACACGGATCTGCGCACCGGTAAGCTGGAATGGCAGGTACTGGTCATAAAACTCCTTCACCAATGCCGCCTTATCGAAAACCATCCCCGGATACTCCGTCTTATGGAGCAGCTTGTTCTTGATAAGCCGGAACTGGTTGTAGAACAGTTCTTCGAATTTCAACCGTCTCTGCGCCTGATGCAGCCATTGATGATTGGGCGGCAGGTGGAAGTACCACAATGCATCGGCTTTGGAGACCAGCCGGTATTTCTGAACAAGCGTTTCGGGTAACGTCTCGCGGATGTGCGCCCGGGAGATTTCGAGCAGGCTGCGGATCATTTTGCTGATCGCCTTGCTGTCGAGGAATTTCTTGCGGAGCTTTTCGGTGAGCGGGTAAACAGGCTGCCAGTAGCCGCCGCTCCCATTTTCCTGCGTCAATACTTCTATTTCAGGATGGGTAATGCTCCATTTTCCGCCGAATGGCACCGGCTTTCCGTAAACGACATATTCCCCGCCGGGTTTCAACCATTTCTCATACCAGGTAATGCTTTGAAACCAAACGAGTTCAAGCGAGCCGGTTCCATCCTGAAACTGCCCCACCAGTCTTTTTTTACTGCCCTCTCCAACCAATTTGAATTCCGTCAGTCGCCCTTTGATCTGGGCCCCGGAAAGCTCCTCTGTCAGCTTATCGATCCTGTAAAAAACAGTGCGGTCCTCATGCCGGAACGGATAATGCTGGATCAGGTCGCCGAATGTGAAAATATTGAGCTCCTGGTTGAGCAATGCGGCTTTTTGAGGCCCTACACCTTTCAGGAATTCGATCTTGGTGTCGAAAAAACGGGTTCTAACGGATGGGTTTGTTTCAGAAGTCATTATTCAAATATAAACTGAAATCGTCAAATCCACCGATTTACCCTGTCAAATGTTAATCTCTGTTAACGGAGTAGCTATTCGGCGCCGTTCGGCTACAAGTTGCTTGATTCACAACTTTGGAATGCCTTATTTCGTTGCTTTTAAAATCTATTCGTAACCACCAATCAATTACTAAATTCTACTCAGTTTATGAAAACCACATTGTTATCGCTTTTCCTTACCCTGATCGCATTTACCTGGGCATCCGCACAAAGCCCGCGCGTTACTGCCGACGGCAAAAACATGAGCATCGCTTACGGGCAACCCTCCAAGAAAGGTCGCGTGCTATTTGGTAAAGAGGGAAGCGGAAGCCTCGAAGCCTATGGGAAAGTATGGCGAATCGGCGCAAATGGATCCACGGAGATCACTTTCAAGAAAGACGCAACTTTCGGAGGCAAAGCAGTTAAGGCAGGAACCTACTCTCTTTTTGCAATTCCTAACGAAAAAGAATGGACCCTCATCCTGAACAGCGTTCTTGGCCAGATGGGCGCGTATCAATATGAAGAGAACAAAGCGAAAAATGTACTCGAAGTGAAAGTTCCAAACAAGAACTATCCTGCATCCGAAGAAAAACTGACTTTCAACGTGAAAGATACTTCTCTTGATTTTCAATGGGATAAAGCAGGCTTCTCAGTTCCTGTGAAGTTCTGATTTGATTAGAAATGAAAAAGGGAGGCCGCTATCTCAGCAGTGCCTCCCTTTTCCTTTCCCTCCTTCCTTTCCTCCCGCTACAAATTCTGCCGGATCATATTTTCCAGCACCTGTAAATGCTCGGTAAATGCTTTATGCCCTTCGTCGGTGGCTTTGTAGATCGTCAATGGCTTTCTTCCCAGAAACTGTTTCTGAAACTCCACGTATTTGATTTCCTCCAATGCTTTCAAATGCGACGCCAGGTTACCGTCCGTGAGTTGCAGCAATTCCTTCAATTCATTAAAACTGAGGGAATCGTTCACCACGAGCACGGACATAAGCCCAAGCCTGATCTTGCTTTCAAATACTTTATTAAACTTTTCTAACCACTCCATTACAGGTTCCCTGTTACGCGGACGTCGCTCGACGGACGCCCCGTTTTATTGATTTGCTTCCAGAAAAAGCATAGCATCGCGATTACGGAGCCACACAGCCCGGTCACGCTGATTGTTAGCCTGCATGGTCAGAGCCGACGCCACAACGCCGGTACCCACCGAAATCCAGAAAAAAGTCTTCAGATTATCCCGGTTCCCTGTCAGCAACGATATCACCGAGCCCGCAGAGCCTGCGATCGATATTACGAGACTAATGCTACGCGTCCTTCTTGACTGTAAATAAAGGCCGAGTCCTTCCGGGGAAATGATAAATTCCTTCCGCAATGCCCTCTGACCCGTGTAAAGGACATTATTTTTGACAAAACTATTCCCATTCCTTAAATAAATGGTCTCTTTATCGTACCATTTTCTTGCTCTGCCTGCCGTACTGTCGGCTGGTACCTGCTGAGCATGAGCCGACAATGCCGAGCATATGAGGGTCAGCGCGAGCATGCTTTTCACACCCGGCTTACCCGAAGCCAGCTTATCCCGCTCATACCGGTTATACATGGTAAGCCCGTAAACGATATGCAGGACGCCAAATCCGATTGCCCAAAACAACAGCGCGTAACCGGTCAGAAAAAGGGCAATGCAACCAATGGCAATCTCGGAGATACCCATATAAAAAACCTCCGGATAAGTAAATCGGCTTGCATTCACGAGCGCAATGCCATAAAAGAGCAGCGTCACCGGAAACACGAGCCATATGAATCCGTAATGCAACATAGCCAGACAAAATATGCCTCCTGTCGCCAGCGGGATCAACATACTGATAAGCAATCGCTTTGAGCTCCCATTCCAAAGCGTCAGCCCCTTTTTGCGGCCCTTTCTCACTGTCAGGATAATTCCAACGGCAAGTGAAACAACCAGCACGCAAATCCCATCGACCAGCAAAAAACGGATCACTTCTGTACGGGAATGTCCGTGATAGCTGCCGAACGGCATCAAAATGTCGGCGAGCCAGTCGGTTTTGAACCGAACATAGGCCAGAGCGGCGCCGATCAATGCGAAAACACCCGCAAACACGCCACTTAACCCGCTGAGTGAAAGAAATTTAGACGACCGCTCCATCAGGTCGCGGATTTCGTTCAAGGTGTGCAGAGAATCCTGTTTCGGGTTCATGAGCTAATTGAAATTGTAAATATCAGATCAGTATCCACTGAATAGGTGTTTAGAAAAGAAGCATTAGTTTAGGAACAAAGACAATTCCGCCGACGATAACAGCCGAGACAGCCAGCAACAGCACCCCCGCCGCTGCCGTGTCCTTCACCACCTTGATGACCGGATGATAATCAGCCGAAACAAGGTCTGCCAGCTTCTCAATCGCGGTATTGAATGCTTCCGCCGCCCAAACCAGTCCGATCTGGATAATGATCAGGCACCACTCCGTGCCGGAGATCTGAAAGAAAACACCAGCAATTACAACGACTATACAGGCCATCAGGTGGATACGCGCATTGTTTTCGTATCGGAACAGGCTGTAAATCCCCGCCCCTGCGTAACGGAAGCTTCGGATAGCTTTAAGAATATCGATGGGTCCGTTCATTTTGTTTGAGTTCGGCAAAAATATGGAACGCAAAGTACAACAACATCAGCACGAACGAAAACGTGAGGGTGTGTTTGATCGCAAGCGGATCCTGAAGGCTATGATAAATGCCCTTCGCCAGCGCGCCGGGTTGCGTTACGATATCCCAGCTGTTCCAGCGTCCGTAACGGCCCAGAAAAACGCCGAAACCGCTCATAATCATAGCACCTGTGATAGCGAGCCAGGCAAGCCGTCCGTTCCAGCGATGCGTGATAATGCGGTGAACGATGCGGATACTGTACAATCCTGTCAGAAAGCCGGCCAAAGAGAATGTGAAGATCATCAATGCGTCGTACCAGATCATGTTTTCAGGCACGCTCCGCAAATGTTTCAGGTCGGTGATGATATAGGGCGCATTCGGGAAAAACAACAGCCATACCGACAGATAAACCATCAGCAACCAGAATGGCGCACTTTGCTTACTTTCCCTTTCCCATACCCATTTGATGAATAGCAACGGTATCCAGGCCAGAAAGAGATTCCATGCCAAAAAGATGAAATGCCAGCTTTCCAACGCGATCCGCACCGATAGTAATGTCATGGCGGCAACGGATACAAATGCAAGGAGTGCGACTTTGAGGTTACTTTCAAGATAGTCGATCAGTTTTCTCAGCATTATTTTGATAATTAAAGTACTTTGAATTGCAAAGTTACATACACGAATAATATCCTGCAACAGGAGCTGCACATTTGTGGAAGCTGATTACTTTTTATTATTCGCCGAGAAGGCCTTCATCATCGCCCATTCCCGTCCGGCAGCATGCGCCTTGAAAGTCTCCAGACAACCGCGGTCCTGTAACGTCACGTAGCAGGTTTTCCCGTTGCGGCCTCCAAAACAGATGTTGGATACCTTTTTCCCGATTGTACGAATGGTATGGATCACTTTCCCTTCGGGCGAAAGCACGGCTACCTCCCCCTTCCCATGGCGGGTAATATAAAGATTTCCATGCACGTCGCAGCGCATTCCGTCCATACCGCCGTCTTCGAAATGGTGCAGGAGTTTTTTGTTCGACAGCGTACCGTCCGCCGCCAGGTCGAAGGCCCACACGTTGCGCTGAACGCTTTCATTGACATACAATTTCTTTTCATCCGGGCTCACATCGATCCCGTTGGTCGTCCCCATGTTGCCGGCCGCCAGGCTCACCTTTCCTTCCGGTGTAACATGCCAGATTTGTCCGGTACCGTCTTTCCAGTTCGGATCGGAACAGAAAATGTGTCCTTTCGCCGTCACCGCCAGGTCATTAGGCTGGTTCATTTTAGGCTCGTTGGCAAAAACCGACACATCCTTGGTGATCATATCCACTTTCAGGATGTTGTGTCCGGTAAAATCAGCCACGTAGAAGGTATTCTTATCTACAAACCGGATCCCGTTGCCGGTGCTGCCTTTGGGCAGTGTCACAAAAAAACTCGCATTCCCCTTCCTGCTCAATTGCGCAATCGTACCATCCCGCGCAAAATTCACTGCATACACGTTACCATCTTCGTCTACTGCCGGCCCTTCGCAATTGCTGGTAAATTCGCCTTCATTCGAAAATTTCTTGCTTTTGGTCTGGGCGTATGTAAAACCGGTTGATAGCAGAAAAACTGACAGGAGGAGCGTTAGTTTTTTATCCATGAAATCAAATATTGAGATACATTACTGGTTTTTCAACTTAATGGCGCACCCCACCGGTTTGGTAATCGTAGTAACCACCGGCTTCCCGCCGATCAGGTTCGATACAGCCTCATCGACATACAACTTACTCACCGCAGCGGGATCCTGCGGGTTGTCATCGACCATACCTACATACCGGACCGTGAACTTTGCGCCGTTTTTTTGCAGGACATAAGCCTGGGGTGTCCGGCTGGCGCCGAATGCTTTTGCTACCTGCTGGGTATCGTCTGCCAGATACGAATAGCCGTAGCTTTTGGCGGCAGCCCGCTCCTTCATTTTTTCGAAAGTATCATCCTGATGTGTCCCTGGGTCGCTTGGATTAATAGCCACGACAGGGAACCCCTGTCCGGAAAATTTACCGTTCAACGCGATGATCCGATCCTCATATGCCTTTGCAAACGGGCAGTGGTTGCTTGTGAAGATCACGATCAGCCCCTTTACATTGCCGAAATCCGCGAGGGAAACCATGCTTCCGTCGGTGTTTTTCAATCGAAAGTTATTTACTGCATCTCCTACCTGATACCCCGCCTGCACCTGATCGGCACTGTCATCTCCTCCGGCTTCACCTGCTCCCGCAGGCAAGTTCAGGATTGTGCTGAGAAACAGGGAGACCCACAAATAGATTTTCATTTTCGTGTTACTGATTAGCATTTTATGGTCAGACACAAATAGTAGGTAAAAGTAACATACCGCATTGTTAAAGATTGTTAAGCCGGATACCCCGTGCTTCCAACTAACGCCCATGCGGCTATATACCGTATAAAGGTAACCTTTCCGGCCGCTTTAACTATTTGTGCCCGATTAATTATTGTGCTGCTGGCTCGTCAATGTAATGACAACTTCACGATCTTCAACCCTTTCAGGAGCATTTACTTTTTTCAGGCATGTCATACCAGGCGAAAAACCAGCGATTATTTAGGTTAATGCGTTGTGATTCTGCAACTCTCTAATTATCTTTGCACCTCAAAATTTGAATGTAGTTTAATATAACTTATTAACATGTACGCAATCGTAGAAATCGCAGGTCAGCAATTTAAAGTTGAAAAGGGTCGCGAAATCTTCACGCATAGGCTTGAAGGTGACGTGAACGCTGCACTTGTATTTGACAAAGTCCTTCTCGTTGACAACGGAGGCACAGTACAGGTAGGTCTTCCGACAGTAGC
Organism: uncultured Dyadobacter sp.; assembly: GCA_965649915.1. GTDB lineage: Bacteria > Bacteroidota > Bacteroidia > Cytophagales > Spirosomataceae > Dyadobacter. The sequence goes on along the minus strand of CBFGMV010000026.1, from coordinate 55,157 downwards.
AGGTGCTTCTGTTAAAGCAACTGTTCTTGAACACCTTAAAGGTGAGAAAGTGATCGTCTTCAAAAAGAAGAGACGCAAAGGATACCGCGTGAAGAATGGTCACCGTCAGTATCTGACTAAAATCAGCATCGACGAGATCGTTGCCTAATGCAATGGCGGAAGCCTAATTCAGTTTAATCAGGAAATTACAATTTAAGTATAAGATATCATGGCACATAAGAAAGGTGTAGGTAGCTCGAAAAACGGACGTGAATCGGAAAGCAAGCGTCTTGGTGTGAAATTATTCGGTGGCCAGTTGGCAAAAGCGGGAAATATCCTGGTTCGTCAGCGTGGAACCAAGCATAACCCAGGCAAAAACGTAGGAATCGGCCGTGACCATACATTGTTCGCATTGGTTGATGGTAACGTAGTGTTCCGTAAGACCCGTGAAAACAGATCTTACGTTCACATCGAACCGATCGCGGTTGAAGTTGCTGCGGAAGCATAAGCGACTGCCTGCTGGCTAAAAGCATTAAGAACCCGTCTGGCAATAGTCCGGCGGGTTTTTTAATGCCGTCTCCAAACCAAAAGCACGATAGACGTGTTTGCTATTCTGGAGAGTTACTTTACCTATCTTATTGATCCTACCGACATGATGTCACGTCCGATTTTTGTATATACCGAATTGAGCCCCAACCCGAACTCGATGAAATTCGTTTTGAATTTCGAACTTGTTCCCGATGGCCTTTCGTTTGACTACCCTTCACAGGAGTCAGCCCTTGAAGAAGGCAATGCTTCTCCGCTTGCTGCGGATCTTTTTCAGTTTCCACATGTAAAAAGGGTCTTCATCGCCAGCAACTTCGTCACGATCACCAAAGACGATGGCATCGCATGGGAAGAAGTGCTCCGCGACACCAAGCAGTTTATCAAGATCTATTTCGAGGAAAACCACCCGGTTTTTGAGGAAAAAACCATTGAAAAGAACACGGTGATCGTAGATTCCCGGGATTCGGATACCGTTCAGAAAATCAAAGCAGCGCTTGATCAATATGTGCGTCCCGCGGTGGAGTCCGATGGAGGCGCAATCAACTTCCACTCCTTCAATGAGGAATCGGGAGTCGTGAAGGTATTGTTGCAAGGCTCGTGTAGCGGATGTCCCTCTTCCACACTGACACTCAAAGCAGGCATCGAGAATCTGCTCACGCGGATGGTGCCGGATGTCAAAGAGGTGGTTGCAGAAGGAGTTTAAAGGTTTTTCATACTTAATGGAAACCCTGCCGGGAATGCGGCAGGGTTTCTTTTTTTAATGTGTTTTGTTAGTTTCGGCGCATGAAGCAAACGTTGCAGGAGTTTATCGACCGGATCGGTGCTTTACAGTCACCGGGCAACGCAATATTTCCCAAAGGACTGTTCCCTGCGCAACGGACCAACGAAATAATCGGTTACCGGCGTGATGACACGACAATGTTCTTCTCCGCCATTATCGGATTCACCTTGCGATCCATTCACAAGTATTGCGATGAGGAAACCCGTAGGCTCATTAACCAGGTCTGCGACGGCATCACCGCCAATTTCTCAGAATTTCAAAACAAAGATGGACTCAAGACCTACAACTTCTGGAAAACCAGGCCGTCGATGCATTTCTCCAACGGTTACATTTTCAGGCACCTGGAACATTTCCGGATTCCGGACGACATCGACGACACGGCCTTCGCTTACCTGACGACCACGCCTACACGTGAAGAGCTTTTGTGGCTGAAAGAAAAACTGGCGCTCCATGCGAACGGCAGCAAGCAATGGATCAGGAACACTTATCCGGAATACCGGTCGCTTAAAGCCTATTCGACCTGGTTTGGGAAAAACATGTACATCGAATTTGATGTGAGCGTCCTCAGCAATATCATGTACTGCATTCTGCATTACAAATTACCCTGGAACCACCACGACGATGCCACCCTGGCCTATATCCGATCCGTGATCGAAACCGGGCGGTATCTGGACGCCCCTTTCCGGTGCGCACACCAGTACCCCCGCACGCCATTGATCATTTACCACGTCGCCAGACTAATCGCCGCATTTAACCCGCCCCCATTACAGGCCATCCGTAAAAAGCTGATTGAGGACACCTTAATGCTGCTTTCCGCTACACAGCACCGGATGGACCGGGTCATTCTGTCTACTTCGCTGATCAGGCTTGGCGTTGAGACCACCCGCATTCCGGTGGAAGACTTTACGAACCAGGATTTCAAAGGTTTCTACTTTTTTATTGCCGGCTTGCTTACGGCTTACGAAAACCCATTGCTTTACAGGCTTTCGCACCATCCGCTCTTTCACATGCACTGGACCTGTGAAGCGCATTGCTGGACATTACTGGCGGAGTATGAAGCATTGTCGATAGAACAAAACCAACACACATGACCGACAACACCATCCAACTGCGTGTCAGGGAGATCATCCGGGAAAGCGACGACACCAAAACATTTGTTTTTGAAACGGCGCCAAACGAGCCATTCCGCTACAAGGCCGGGCAGTTCCTGACCTTTCTGATTGAAATGCACGGACATGAGGTACGGCGGTCCTATTCTATGAGCTCAGCCCCGGGAGTCGATCCATTCCCTTCCATCACTGTCAAGCGTGTGGCAAACGGCGAAATATCCCGCTTCTGGATCGATACCGTGCAGGTCGGAGCGACCTTTAAGGCACTTGCGCCGTCGGGCCGGTTCACACTGGAAACGGCCCCGGACAACCTGCCGCGCGATATCGTGCTGATTGGCGCCGGCAGCGGGATCACGCCCCTGTTTGCCATCATGAAAGACGCATTGACCCACGAGCCCGGCGCACAGGTTACGCTGATATATGCCAGCCGCAATGTACGGAACACCCTTTTCTGGACGCAGATTATCCATTGGCAGTCGCGCTATCCGGAGCGGCTACGGGTAATTCACATTCACAGCCAGCCCTCCGACGAATGGAACGGGATCAGGGGCAGGATCAACAATACCCGACTGGAACAGCTCGTCGGGCAATCACTGCGATTCAACCAGTCCGAAGCACGCTTTTACATTTGCGGGCCGTTTGATCTGATGCGGTCGGCCGAAATCACCTTGCATTTCATGGGTTTTCAAACTGCACAGATCCGGAAGGAGAATTTCGTCATTATTTCACCACCGCCACCGCCCCCGGATTCCTTCCCGCACGATATCAAACTCCATTTCCGGGCGTCGGCCTATGATCTGCACGTACCGGCGCATTCGACTATTCTGGACGCTGCCCTGGCCAATGGTATCCAATTGCCTTACAGCTGCAAAGGCGGGCGGTGCTCAACATGTGCCGCGATCTGCAAAACCGGGGGTATACATATGAGCGTCAATGAAGTGCTGACCGACCGCGACCTGGCCGAAGGATGGATACTGACCTGCTCGTCCTATGTGGACAGCGACCATGTGGTAGTGGATTTCATGCTGCCGTGATAAGCAAAAAAGCGCACGAAACGATGTTCGCGCGCTTTGCAGGTTTAGGATTAGAGGAATTTCAATAAATGAATTCCTGAAAAGGTTAAAGGTTAGGAGTATTAAAGAATAAAATTTTCTTTCTTATCTTATTTACAAAATTACTTGCCAAATTGGTTTTTCCTAGCAAAATTTAAAAAAGTGTTCGAACACGCACTCTAAAACACCGGCCGGGCTCGTACACGTCAGTAATAACAACTAGTTATTTTTGGCCAGGTAAAACTAAGGCCTCACCGTCACAATCTCAAATTTATTATAAAAAAAATTTGAAAAATTTTGTATTAAATAGTCGACTTTCGCTAGATCACGACCCATTACCCATGTTCACAATTACTTGTTAGTTTTGTTAATTAATACCGAAATATACTCCTGAATATTAGTTACGTGTGAAAAAGAAAATCGTCAGAATTAAAGATATAGCAGAAAGGGCCCAGACTTCCAAAGGGACTGTTGACCGCGTTTTACATAACCGTGGAAGAGTAGCCGACGATGTCCGGGAGCGGATCCTGGCCATTATCAAGGAATTGAACTATGAGCCCAACCTGATTGCCCAGTCACTCAAATCGCAACGTGCATTCAATCTTGCTGCGATTATCCCGGATCCAAACCTCGACTCCTATTGGGAAGCACCACATAACGGGGTCGAAAAAGCGGAAAAAGAACTCAGGCAATACGGGGTCCACGTCACGAAATTCATTTTCAACTCGCACGAAGAGCAGTCCTTCATCGCCAAAGCAAAGGAAATCAGCCGCGACCATCCCGACGGTCTGCTGATCGCCCCTATCTTTTACAAGGAAGCACTGCCATTTTTTAAAGAGTGGGCTGATCTGAACATTCCCTATGTGTTGTTCAACACGCAGATCGAGCACGTAGCGCCGCTATGCTATATAGGTCAGGATTCGTACCGGAGCGGGTCGCTGGCGGCCAAAATACTGCGTTTCGGGCTACATAAGCCCGGCACGGTGCTCGTGGCACATGTCAATGAGGATATCTCGAACTCTGCCCACCTGATCACCAAGGAAGAAGGCTTCCGGAATTACTTCAAAGGAGAAAATCTGGAAGGTACATTCAAGGTCATCAGTCAGGAAATCAATTTCCCGGAAGAAGAAGGCCCCGACGCACAACTTGATGTGATACGGGAGAAGTATCCGGACCTTGGGGCAGTATACGTGACCAACTCCAAGGCATTTCAGGTGGCAGCCTACCTGGAAAAGAATGCATTAACGGATATCAAACTGGTCGGATATGACCTGATTGAGCACAATCAGCAGTATCTCAATAAAGGGGTTATCGATTTTCTGATCAATCAGAACCCATTGGGACAGGGCTATTGGGGAATTCATCAGCTGGCCAACCACCTGATTTTCAAGAAGGAGATTCCTGATATCAAATTCCTCCCGCTCGACATTATTACCAAGGAAAACCTGGATTATTACCTGGATCCGCAATGATCTCCTCAGGGGAGGCTGCAATGCCTCCCGCTATTTACAGATCGCCGAACTGACTGTACATCTCTTTCAGCTTGGGTTCTGTTTCTTTCGCACGGATGTCCTTGCGAAGCGCAGACACACCCTGAATGTCGGTAAGCAAACCAAGCGCCTGGAATGCTCCGAAACGCACGAAGTAAGATGGATTGTCCCGGGCGAGCCCTTCGAGGATTGGGATGCTCTTACGCTGAATATCTTGTTTTGACTTGATCAGGTATTTACCGAAAACTTGCAGAAAATTATACTTTTCGGTCGGCTTCATCGCCTTCATTTTGGCTAAAAACCAATCAAACCGCTCCGGCTGGGCCAGGCCCGCATAATAGTTGCCGACGGACGTAACAATGGCGTCATTCGGGGAATTTTCGAATTGAGCCGCAATTTCATTAGCGTCGTTGGGTTGCCCCATCAGGTATTTTTCAATGGCAACCGATACCACCAGGTAGGAACTGTCGCTCAATGCTTCCCGAAAGATCGGATCGCTGTTGTTGTCTCCGAATGACGCCAATGTGATAATGGCCTCCGACCGGACCTGCGGATGCGCGTCGATCCGCGCCCTGCTCTGGATCACCTTTTCGATATCGGCAAACCCGGCGCCATCATATTCGGCAAAGTTACTGATTGCCATCTGGCGGAATTTCCAGAACGGATCTTCCATGGCTTTCACCAGGATATTCTTGACAGTACTGTCGGCAAGTCCTCCCTCCAACGATGAAAGTGCTTCATATTTATGTAAAAAGCGATCCGAGTTCAGATACTGGAATGCCATTTCCGGACGATTCTTTTCATGCTCTATTACGCCGAGCAACTGCGCTTCGGCATCAAAAATGACCAGGTCGGGCTTTTTCGCAGCCGGAAATTCAAGGGTTTGGCTGGCTTTTTCCAACACCACATCATAGCGGTTCTTCTTCCCTCCTACCCACACATCCACTTTAAGCGGCAAGCGATAAACCGTCGTGGCAAGGGTATCCTGTGCCTGCTTGATTTTCAACAACACTTTGCCCGTCGTAGCCGCATACTCCTGTTGTATTTTCAAAACAGGATGTCCGGGCCTGTGAAACCACTGATCAAAGAACCAGTTAAGATCCTGCCCGGTTACTTTTTCAAATGCCATTCTGAGATCATCGATTTCCGCGGTCCCGAGGGCATTTGTTTTCAGGTACATTTGAAGTGAGGCAAAAAACGCGTCGTCACCTACATACGTGCGCAACATGTGCAGAATGCGACCGCCCTTCGCGTACGAGTGGCTATCGAACATATTCTCGCGGTCCTTATAAAAGTACCGGATCATCGGGACCTGTTTCGTTTCCGACTCGGTCAGGTATTCCTTCAATTCCTGCAAGTTACCCCAGTCGGCCTCATACCGGCCGTCGTTGTACTCGCTCCACAGATACTCAGAGTAGTTGGCAAACGATTCATTCAATGGCAATTGCCCCCATTCCTCGGCCGTAACATAGTCGCCAAACCAATGGTGTGCCAGTTCGTGAGCGATCACAGCGTCTGAATTTCCATCGACCAGTGAACGGGTATCATTCTGTACTCCCTCTTCATGCACGGTGGCTGTAGTATTTTCCATCGCGCCTGCTACGAAATCACGCACGGCGATCTGGCTGTACTTTTCCCACGGAAATGGCACGCCGAACACATTGGAAAAGAAGCCGATCATCTCGGGAGTGCGGCCAAAAATAGCCTCAGCATCGGCCGCATATTTGGGCTCCACGTAGTAGCTTAGCTCCAACCCATTCGGCATCATATCTTTTGTAACGGCGAAGTCGCCCACCGCCATCATCACCAGGTAGGGTGCGTGCGGCAACGACTGCCTCCAATGGTCAGTGCGAACACCCTTTTCGCCCTCTTGCTGCCCGATCAGCAAGCCGTTCGAAAGCGTTTTGTAGGTGCTGTCGACGGTCATATAAATATCCTGTGTAAATTTCTGGTTCGGCGCATCGATCGTAGGGAACCAGCAGGAGCTGCCTTCCGTCTCGCCCTGGGTCCATATCTGGCGCGGTTTGCCTTCATCGAGGCCATCGGCATTGATAAAGTATAACCCCTTATCGGAGGCGCTGTCATCGGCTTTGCCCCTGGGCACATCGTTGGGGCGGGCTACGTAGTCTATTTTCACAAAAAGCGTGTCCTTTCTGGTATACTCCTGCCCCAGCTTGATGACGAGCTTTCGCTTGTCGTAGCTATATTCGAGCTTCTTTTTAGTCTTCGAGTTGATTTCCGCCGCAGAAAGATCGCCATAATTGCCATTTGTATCCATCAATGCAACGGCTTTGATATCAAAACCTTTCGCATCCAGCTCTAGTGTATTCTGGGGATAAAAATGGGGTTTGAATTTCAGGATGGCAGACGCGGGCACCTGCTGCTTTACCCAATCAAACCGGACATCCAGCCGGGTGTAAAGAATGTCGTTTCTTTTCGCGCGTTCCGGGCGGTAAGGCCCTTTTGGCGTTACTGTTCCAGGATTTCGTCTGAATAATGTATCGGCTTTATCGCTGGCTGCCGCCTGTACGCTGAATGACAGAAAGAGTAAAAAACCAAAAAAAGTGAAGATCAATCGGTTCCAAAAAAGTCCTTTATGATAACCGGTCATGTTTATTGTGTGATTGATTGCCAGGAAGTAAGTCAATGTAATTCAGTTAATGTTCTTTGTTTCCGCTCCAAAACATATCAGACCCGCAATAATGCACCGGCATCTGCCGCCCTGCGCGCGGGTATGTAGGAAACAGCCATAGTTATCATAACGACAATAATCCCTGTGTAGAGTATGTCTTCCCATATTAATTTAACCGGATAGGCATCGACCAGCGAGGTGGTCATACCCATTGATACCAGACCGTAACGAATCTGCAGCCAGCATATAGCCATCCCTCCCAACAGCCCCGCAACGGAACCCGACAGTGCAACGATCGCCCCCTCAGCCATGAATATTTTCCGGATCAGGGATGGCGTCGCGCCCATGGCATAGAGCATTGAAACGTCCTTCTTCTTTTCAATGGCCAACATGCTCAATGAGAAGAATATATTGATTGCGGCCACTAAAATAATGAGGGATAGCGTGACTGCTACAAAAAGCTTTTCCATTTTTATTGCCCGCAACAAATCGGCGTTCAGCGAATCCCTGTCTTTGACCGTAAACCGGTTGCCTAAAACAGCTTGCAATGCTTCCGCCACATCGGCTTCGGTATAACCGGGCTCCACATAAATTTCGAGTGCGGAGCGGCTTCCCTGGTATTGCATCAGCTCTTCCACCTGCCTGATCGGCGCGATCACGTAGTCATCGTAGCGCGTTTCGATGAAGAAAATACCACCGGGACGTAATGTCAGCTGATTAAATGCTTCCGGTGATGTCAGGTTCAGTGTTTTACTTCCAGTGCGCGGGTAAAGTAATTCCAGCGGTGTAAAAACGTCCTCCAGCGAAATCGACAACGCATTTCTGACACCCTCCGCGATCACTGCGAAAGGCGTACCGTTCCCTCCGTAAAGCCGTGTGGAGCCTTCCACGATCGCCGTGTCCAGGTTCCCCTGCACTTCAAAAGTACTATCCACGCCCTTCAAACGGACGATTGTTTGCTGGTTTCCGTATCTGGCCAATGCATTGTCCTCTACCACCTGGGTTACCCGCAACACTCCCCGCGTTTTTTTCACCTCATTGAGAAGAGCCACGGTCATTTTGAAGCGCTTCCCCTCAGTAGGGATAACGCGCACATCGGCGTCGAAGGTTTTGAATATCTTACGGTTCAGCTCCTCCATCCCGTTGAACACGGATAGGACCACTACCATAGCCATCGTGCCTACCGCCACACCAGCCATGGCGATGCGCGCGATAACGCTGATAAAGCTTCTTTTGTTACGTGAAAAAAAGTAGCGAATGGCAATCCGATAAGAGATATCCATGACGTCCGGGATTCAGATCAATTGGCCTCTTCCTCGTCGTCGGGCTGAGCGGGGGGAATGACGAGATCCGAAAAGAGCAGATCCATTTTAGCCGCGTACTCCGCGGTGTCATCGATATAAAATTGCAGATGCGGCACGATCCGCAACTGATGCCTGACTCTTTCAGCCAGTTTCTGGCGTATGAAACGGGTATTTTCCCGGATTGTCTCGAGTAACATCGATTTATTCCTGTCGGGAAGGAAGCTCAGGTATGCCCTGGCAATGCTCAGGTCAGGCGTCACGCGCACTGCCGTGATCGTCACAAAAGCCCCACTGGTAAGATGTTGCGCGTCCTTCTGGAAAATCTCTCCAAGGTCCTTTTGTATCTGCCTGCCTACTTTTTGTTGTCTTTTAGATTCCATGTGTCAAATCGTTATCCGGAGGGACCACTGCCTGTCTTGTTAGCCATTCCTGCTCCGCAAGTTAGGACGATGTAAACTTACTTCTCCTAAATCACTCCCTCACTCCTATAATAGCACAAATATCCATACTTATTTTGTTTTTGTAGAACCCGGCATTGTAATTTCGTGAAACTTATTCCCATCAGAGACATAATCCGGCTGCTTCTTGCTTAGTTTTTTTCGCGTCAATGCACGGTATCAGACCATCAGTCTGGTCGTATTCTTCCTGCTGCTCCGGCTACCCTTTTTCCTGGGTGGGGCACCTATGCTGATCCCTGAACTCAGCTGGATGCTAGTCGGTGAACAAATGGGGCGCGGCTTTATGCTTTACCGGGATGTGTGGGATAATGTGAGCCCCTTTTCGGGGCTGACTTACTGGCTCATCGACAGCCTCTTTGGCCGGGCGCAGTGGATTTACCAGTTTGCGGCAATGGGAGTATCGATCGTCCAGATCCTGTATTTCAACTACGTGATCTATTCACGGGACGTCTTTCCTGAACGGACCTTCCTGCCCGGAGCATTGTACGCACTTTTTCTGAACATTTCATTCGACATGGGGACGTTGTCCCCCATGCTCATTGCGAACACATTCCTGCTCTTCGCATTCGGCTCGATCGTCAAAATGCTGGTGAGAAGAGAAGTTACCAACCAGGTTTTCGAGCTGGGGCTCTACATCGGGATCGCTACGTTGTTCTACTTACCGGCTTCCCTCTTCATGATCTGGGCGTTCCTTGTTTTGCTGTTTTATACCGGATCTACATTCCGCCACCATTTGCTTGGGTTGTTCGGGTCTGTTTTCCCGCTCCTGATGGTCGTGTTGTTTTTCTATCTCAACAATGGAATCGAAAGCCTGAACCGCAACCTGCTTACATCCGTTTTTCAGGTGAAGCAATACAATCTCAATGATTTTTCATCCCTTCTGGCGTCGTTGGTCCTCCCGCTGGGTTTCGGGATCATGGGTTTTATGCGGATATTCACCACCCTCCGGTTTGTCAACTATCAGACCAGGATTCAGCAGGTAATGGCGCTCTGGTTTATTGTAGCAGTGTTTACAATTCCCCTGATGCAGTTCCTCGCACCGATGCAATTCGTCATATTTGTCCCGCCGGCCGCATTTTTCGCCACTCACTATTTCCAGAGTTTCAAAAAGAACAGTTGGGCGGATGAATTGCAGTTTACCCTGATGGGCGCTGCCATTATCCTGATCCAGTATCAGGGATTAAGGGGAGTACTTCCGGGAGTTGCGATGGGTAAACTTGAAAACCTGAGGGCCAAACCGGCCAATTTGCCCGAACAGATACGCAACAAACGAATACTCGTACTCGGGCAGAACTCGGGGGAATACATCAATAATTTTACTGCTACGCCCTATCTCAACTGGGAGCTGGCCAGCTACGATTTACAAAACCTGGATAATTTCGACAGCGTAATCCATGTCTACAACAATTTCAGGAAGGATCCGCCGGATTACGTGATCGATAAGGTGAATATCATGCCGAAACTGCTGAACCGAGTTCCGGCATTGAAGAAGCAATATGACCGCAGCCCCTGGAAGGGCATTTATCAGCGGATCGACTAGCAAGAAATCTTGTCGACGCGGGTCTGATGCCGGCCGCCTTCGAACTCCGTAGCCAAAAAGGCTTCCAGACTCGCCAATGCAGTTTCCAATTCCACAAAACGCACGGGAAGGCAAATTACATTGGCGTCGTTATGCTGGCGTGACAAAGCGGCAAGCGGCAAATCCCAAACCAGCGCCGCTCTCACAGCCTGATGTTTGTTCGCTGTAATGCAAACCCCCTGTCCGCTCCCACACAACAATACCCCTTTTTCGAATTCTCCGCTTTCCACCCCACTCGCTACGGGATGTGCAAAGTCCGCGTAGTCCGCTGAATCGGCGCTGTACGTTCCGAAATCTTTCACTTCAAAGCCATTTGTCGTAAGCCAGTCGATGATCGGCTGCTTGTAGGGGAAACCCGCGTGGTCGGCACCAATAGCAATTTTTCTCATTACTTTTTTGTTAATTGTAGCCTGCCCGTTTTGTTTTGACAGCAGGTAAGGTTAAAAGTTTTCTATTTTTAGTGATAGTGGCTGCAAAGTTACCATTATCCGATCAACAACTCAATGAATCCTGAATTATGAGTGAAGAGGCAAAACCCACTAATGGAGAACTCGTCGACGTATCTCTCCTTAATCCTGCGGTTCCGGAAGACGAAAAGAGAATCAAGGAGGCATTTGAAGACCGCAACTGGAATGAAATCAAAAGTGCCGATTCCTGGGTTGTGTTTAAAGTAATGGCCGAATTTGTGGAAGGTTTTGATAAACTAGCCAAAATAGGCCCCTGCGTTTCCGTTTTCGGCTCCGCACGCACTTTGCCCGACAATCCTTACTATAAAACTGCGGAAGAGATCGCCGCCAAGCTCGTTCGTCACGGTTACGGTGTCATCACGGGCGGCGGGCCGGGTATCATGGAGGCCGGAAACAAGGGCGCATTCGAGCAGGGCGGAAAGTCGGTAGGGTTAAATATCAAGCTTCCTTTCGAGCAGCATAGCAACATTTACATCGATCACGACAAGAGCATCAACTTCGACTTCTTCTTCGTGCGGAAAGTAATGTTCGTCAAATACTCGCAAGGCTTTATCGTCATGCCGGGCGGGTTTGGCACGTTGGATGAACTCTTCGAAGCGATGACATTAATCCAGACCAAGAAGATCGGCCGCTTCCCGATTGTGCTGGTAGGCAGTGCGTACTGGTCGGGCTTGCTGGACTGGATCAAAGGAACAATGCTGACAGAGCACAATATTAACCCCGAAGACCTGAAACTGATCAGTATCGTGGACACACCGGACCAGGCGGTCAAGGTGATAGACAATTTCTATTCCAAATACCTGCTTAAACCTAACTTCTAGTCAGCAACGCCTTTACATTGGGCCGTGCTGTCAGAACGACAGGTACGGCCCCATTTTTTGGATGGTAGCCTCGTCCAACACCTTTACATTTCTTAATTCTTCCAATGACCGGAACGGGCCGTGTTGCTGACGATAATTGATCAGCACCGAAACAGTCTTCCTGTTGCGCAGGTAACTGTGCTGACCGAGTTCTTCCGCTGTGGCGGTATTAATATTGATTTTCCGCACCGCGCTCATGACTAATGCGTGCCGCCGCAACTCCGACAACGCCAGGGAGTCGAGCCCATAAACTTCGGAAAATTGGTCCGCGGAATGGAATCCACCAAGTGCGTCGCGGAACTTCAGGATGCGCTGCGATAATTTGCTCCCGATTCCTCTAAGCCGGATGAGCTGGCTCGTGTCGCATTGATTGATGTCGAAAGTCTCAGGGTCTCGGGCTGTGTACGGGCGTCGCACGCGTGAGGTATCCGCATTGGAACGGCTGTACCTCGCCGGCGCAACTTCCATACCCGCCATGACGATGTGCGGTTCCAGTCGCTTATAGAGTGCTGGCGGGAAATCATATATTTTCAAAAGATCCTCCTTCCTGCGGAACACACCTCCCTTGTCCCTGAATTTTTGGATTCTTCTGGCGAGAAAAGGTGGGATACCCAGTGCCAGCAGTTCCTGCTCGGAACAGCGATTGGGATCGAAATCAGTTAGCACTGGTTCTTTTATCGCTGCGCTCTTGCCTCCCCGCGAATACTTCGGTTCGTATTGTTGATGCTGCTTTTCGAGCAGGGTAGCAATGCTGTCGAGCACCCTGAGTTCCACGGGCTGGGTATCCAGGGGTAGTTCCGGTAATATCCACCGGCGGAATAGAAATGGCGTCCATACGATCAACAGGCAAGCAGCCATCATGACCAATGCGCCCCGGGCTTCCTTACGGGAAATCCCGAAAAAGTCTTGTAAAGCGTTCAATGTTCTTCGATACATACGTCCTGATTTTTCTCCTTTGGACGTTAATGCATCGCTTTGGTAACTGTTTTAAAAACAAAAATGAGCAAAAGGCAACCGAAGCCCTTTGCTCATCTTCCTGTATTCCGTATCCGTTATTGATTCACATAAATGCTTCCGGCGCTGGCTGAAAGTGTCACAGGAATCCCTCCGCCATTCATTTTTCCCTGCACCCGATCTTTCTCCGCCGACCCGTCAAAGTTTTTCAATGGTATGGAGACTTTGTTACCTCTCAGATTAAGATCTACTCCTTTATCCAACGGCATGGTTACACGCACGCTGCCGGCAGATGTAGAGAGATCCACGAACTTGCCCAACGATGTCAGTTCCAGATCAATGCCGCCCGCGCTCGTTTTTGCACGGATACTACCCGAAACACTGGCGAGCCGGATCGAACCACCGGACGTCCCTGCGTCTAGCGAGCCTGCGATACGTTCTCCTTTAATGCTGCCTCCACTGGTGTGAGCAAATACATCCCCGTCCATATTATTGAGCTGAATGCTTCCGCCTGATGTTTTCAGTTCGATATGCCCTTTCAGTTCCTCTGCTTTAATGCTCCCTCCGCTGGTGTGCAGTTCTATATCCTTGGCACAACGCATTACATCGATGCTTCCACCCGACGTGCGGCCCCGGATCACTCCGTCGAGGTCGTCTATTTTAAGACTTCCTCCGCTGGTTGTAAAATTCTGATCGCCGGTGAGCGATGCAATCTTGATACTTCCCCCACTCGTTTTGAGGTTAGTTGCTACATTTCTGGGCGCAGTCACTTTGAATGCGATAGAAATGTTTCTTTTCTCATTCCATTCCCGGTTATTTTTTCTCTTTGCAGTCGCTATCACTTTGCTGCCTTCCGTACCGATCAGGATATCATAATCTTCGAGCCTGTCCTCTATTTCCGCTTTTGAAAGTTCCTTGTTGCCATTCCAGCCGTTTCCTTTGACATACATTTCCACCTTAAAACCACCACTCTGGCCACCGGCAACGGATATGGAGCCACCGGATGTTTCAACCTGCAATTCTTTCAGGGATGCATTGGTGAAATTTTTAGTAACATAAGGCTGGTCGTCGCCACTCTGAGCATAAGCTGCGATCACAGAGAAAGCGGACAATGCTATTGTTAGTAGTTGTTTCATTTTCATGGGACTTGTCGATTTGTTTCGGCAATGATGTAAAAAGCGGCGGCAAGGTTGCATGTACACCCGCAGTTGGGGTATAATTTTTGCAATACTTATTTTATCCAAATTAATATCAATATGAAAACTTACCTGGTAAAAACCGCGAGACAGTCGGATGAAGAACTGGTGTTGAACATACTCCGTTCACTGGAAAGGAAGGGGATCATCGTCCTGGAAGAGAATGCCTCCCCGGGTAGCGCCAAAAACAGTGCACCTGCCACAGAAGAGCAGGTGCAGGAGATTATTGATGAAGCGGAATTAGGTGCCTATTATTCAGAAGAGGAGGCAAGAAAGATTCTGAATCTTTGAGCTGTTATTTTTTTTGAATGTCGATTACCTTGATCTCATCGTACGTGGCCTTCGTTCCCCAACCGCAGGGAATGGTCCGTTTTCCGCCGGTCAGGCTGTATTTCAGACGCACATTGGTAAAACTGTAATATTCCTCGATCTTCCCGAGCTCTTTCTCGATCTTTGATTGCGAAGCCTCACTGGGTACCAAAAAAACTGTCGTATCCGGTGAGGTTATGCTGAAATGCCAGGAGCAACCGTCAGCCGCCAGCATATTGACCCAGGTAGCGTCTGTTTCCTGGACTTCTTCACTGATATTGTCACTTTCATCATGGCAGCCTATCCAGGCCAGTAAACCAAATACGACGATCAGCATTTTCATGGTTCAAGGGGTTTAATATGCTGGATAGACTCCGACTTTCTAGAAATAGTTGGAACGAAGGGTTACTTTTTTGGATTTTTCAAAAAACCTGCAAACCATTTCCCCGACTCTTTCACGGTACGGACCTGTGTTTTGAAGTCGACATGCACCAGGCCGAACCGTGCGGAATATCCATGCGCCCATTCGAAGTTATCCAGCAGGGTCCAGGCAAAGTACCCATTCACTTTCACGCCTTCGTTCTTCGCTTTCAGAACTGCTGCCAGGTAGTCGTGGAAATAGGCCGTCCGCTGCTGGTCATCTACCGCTCCGTCGCGTAGCTTATCTTTGAAAGCCGCCCCATTCTCTGTGATGATGAGTTCCCGAATCCCTTCATATTTATTGAACTGATGAAGGATCCCATGCATACCTTCCGGACTTACCTCCCAGCCCAGGCCAGTGGTGGGGACATTACGCAAGCTGGCGGGCACTTCTTTCAGCCACATCACGGGAGCCAGGTACGAATGCTGCACCACTACACTGAAATAGTTTTGCAGCCCCCAGAAATCAAAATCGAATTTAAGACGCTCGCGGTCTCCTTCCCGGTAGAACCGTTTGATATTGGACAAAAAAGGAAATGCATCCTTCGGATACCCCAAACCCAGCGCCGGCTCCACAAACAACCGGTTCATCAAAGCGTCCGCCCGCTTCGCCGCTCTCACATCCGCCGCACTCGTACTGTTGGGATGAACATAGGAACACGATATCGCATTGCCGATACGGGCATCCGGCAGCATGCTGCGCAGCACTCTCCCGCCTTCCGCCTGACTCAATGCAAGGTGATGCACGACCGGAAGAAAATTGTGAATCCCCTTGTTCCCCGGCGCATGCTCTCCCGTTGTGTAACCAAGCCCCGCAACCGCCATAGGCTCGTTCAGGACGATCCAATGCCTTACCCTGTCTCCGAAAGCCTGTGCGCATACCGCTGCATAGTCGGCGAACCATTCGACGATGCGCCTGTTTTTCCAGCCTCCCGATTTTTCCAGGGCCTGCGGCAGGTCCCAATGATATAATGTTACCCACGGCTCGATATCCAGCGCAATGCACCGGTCTATCAGCCGGTTGTAAAATTCCACTCCCGCCTGGTTTACTTCCCCGTGCCCTTCCGGCATGATCCTCGACCATGAGATCGAAAACCGGAACTGACGGAAACCCAGTGCTTGGACCATTTCGAGGTCTTCTTCGTACCGATGGTAAAAATCACATGCATGGCGGGCGTGATCTCCATTGTGTATCTTTCCTTTTTTTCTAGCGAACACATCCCAGACGCAATCCGTCCGCCCGTCTTCGTCAACCGCCCCTTCGATCTGATAGGCCGCCGTAGCTACGCCCCACTTGAAATCGGTGCCAAAATCTTCCCTTAACAACCCCAGCTTTTCCCCTCCCGCTGCATGCACAACCTCCGTGTTCCGATTTTCAGTTAATGTCGCCAAGATGGTCGTATTTAGTCATTGATAACGAAAGTTATAAACATATCCGCAAACAAAAACCCTTCGTCCGTAGTTTACGAACGAAGGGCCCTTTCTTTACCCGGTAGCGATCCGGCGTAAAATTATCTCACAACAAGGATCTTACGCATGAGCGGTCCATTGTTGATTTTGACAAAATAGGTGCCTTGTACCAGTCTGGTAAGGTCTACTTCATTGGCCGAGTCAGGTACTGTATTCATCACGAGTACACCGCTCTGGTTGTAAAGTTTCACGTTGCTGATCTGCTGGTTGCTGCTCAGCCTGATACGGTCCACGGTAGGGTTCGGATAAATGTTCATCTGTTCGTCGCCGTCAAAGTTCAGGTTTTTGATAGCGCTGAAAGCAAAGGTTTCATCCAGGTCGACCATTTTGAGGCGATAAAGGTTGATCGCCAATGGACTAGTGTGCGTATAGCTGTATGATACCAGTTCCCTGCTCTCTCCTTTGGCATCGACGCTGGTCAAAACGGTCCATTTCTTACCATCCTGGCTATGCTGTACCTCGAAGTATGCAGAGTTGCTTTCAGAAGTGGTAGTCCATGTCAATTGCGCAGTTGTACCTTCTTTTTTAGCATTGAAAGCAGATAGTGTCACAGGAAGCGGAGGACCAGAGAAGGTAAGGCAAGCATTGTCAACCAGGAAGTTGTTGCCTGTCGAAGACGCAAGTACGCGAACGTATTTAGTACCCGATGGAACTGCGCCCGCAAGTGTATATTTTTCCAGGCCCCATGGGTTGCCGCTGAGGGACTTCGTCACGTCTTTGGTAATTTGTCCGAGTTCAGCCTGCGATTCGCTGAGGAATACCAGTTGAAACTTCTGGCTGTTTGAGCTGCTGTACGCTCCATAGATCGTGAGGCTTACCTGCCCGCCATAAGTCGAGAGCATTTCAACATCCTGCCAGAACTTACCAGCGCCCGAGAGTTTACCGCCATTGGAGCCGCAAACCGCGTAAATCGCTTCTGTGGTTAGCGTTCCTGTTACGCTCCATCCGTTGGTCCCGTTTTCAAAGTTGCCGTTTTGCAAAGTGTTGTTGGTACATTCGTCGCAGACCGCGGGAGTTGTAATGCTCATACAAACCACGTCTATTTTAAAATAGTCGCCGCTCGAATAGAACGAGAAACGTACCTTCGTTGCACCGGCAGGAGCCGTTGCCGACAATTGATATTGTTTGAGTTTATTGCCGCTGCCTACTTCGTAGTTCATATCCACCACGGTTTCATTCGCGTCTATCTTGTTTCCTGCCCCATCGTAGAAGGTCAGTTTGAACTGATGTGTCTTGCTGTTGTCGTGCGTACCACCATATACGCTTAGGTCTACTTTGGAACCGGCAACCAATGCCACATCCTGCCACACAGTTCCTGAACCAGAGATCAGGCCATTGTAATCGCCGCACATGTTGTAAGCCTGGTCCGTACCGAAGTTGGTACCATTGCTTTTTGACCAGTTATTGGTATTGCCTTCAAAACTTCCGTTTTTGATCGGGTTTCCAGCTGAGGCCACGCAGCCGCAATCAACCGGAATCGCAGGAGGCGTAATGGTCAAACAAGCACCGTCTACTTTAAAATAGTCGCCGCTGGAGTTGATTGAAAACCGCACTTTAGTAGCAGTCGCAGGTGCTTTGCCGGAAAATTGATACAGTTGAAGTGAACTGCCGTTGCCTACTTCGTAGTTCATCGCCTTCACTACCTCATCCCCTACTTTCGTTCCACCTGCATTATAAAAAATCAATTTGAATTCGTGCGTGTATTGATTGTGGTGAGTACCGCCGTAAACCTTCACAGCCACGTCGCTTCCCCCATCGAGTGCAATTTCCTGCCAGGCGCTTCCCGAGCCGTTGATCACTGCGTTGTAGGTACCACACATATTATAGCCTGTGGAAGTTGTAAAACTTGTCCCGTTGGACACAGACCAGTTGTTGGTGTTATTGCTCTCGAAGCTAGCGTTCTTCAACACATTGTCCGGGCAATTACAATCATTAGTTGCGCTGGCCCGGTAGCCGAAGCCCAGGGTCAATAGCATAAGGGTAAAGAGGAACGTAAAATTTTTCATAACGTATTTGATTTGTAATTGATTAGCTGTAATCGATTGGCACCAAAATGTACGTCACAAAGGTAAAAATTAGATCAATTAAAAATATCACTTTTTTTATATGACACTTGAATCGAAAATAGATCTAAACAAAAGAAAAAAGTATTTCTAAATCAACTTATAGAAATATTTCTATATTTAAAAACGCATTAATTCTTCAAAAAATAGCTATTTTAGGTCAAATACGTTGAAGTTCACTCCCAAACTGATTATATTTTCCACTAAAATTACTAGTATAACTTTTCCAAGACCCAACCCCGGATTTCAGTATAGAACACGAATTGGCTGGTTACAAAGCAATAGGCAGGAAATACCCTCAAAATCGATCTTTATCAGGGGTTTTGGCGATTTATAAGACTGTGATCCGCTGTCAGGCCCAGGAGATGAGCTTAGTCATTATAATGACGGAATAATTAGTAACGATTCTACATCCTAAATTGTCGTAAGGGGCCTTTTAAAGGACTAACTACCCGTTTTAGACAACAAACGGCGTTATAGCCACAGATCGGATTTTGTGGATATCGCTGAATTTTAACTGAAGAATTTCGACAAAATTTTTTTTCGAAAAAATCGCGCTTCTACAAGATTTCTATCGGCTGCGAATAAAATACCATGTTTTATTACTGCATTACAACAGTTTAGCTACATAGTATTCTGACTTTCAAATGCCAAAGCCACAGTAAATTACGCCTCCTTTCTACAAAGCGGACGAAATCAAATGCAAACCCGGATTCCGACAGAATATAAGGTCAGCCAAACAGGCGCTAAGCCAAATAAAATCCGAGTTATTATTACATGTTAAAGCGAATATAGAATTGCATTTTAGACGAATTTCAGGCACAATCGCGCCGACAAACGCCACTATCGCGGTTCCTGCTGCGTCTGCCGATTTTTTGCTAGCTTTATCACGACGGTTTCACCTGATTTCAAGCCGATATGTTTAGAAAATACCTGTTCGCACTGATCCTTGGAGCAGCTGCACTTTCCTGCAATACAAAGCCCAAAGAAGGCCATGCAGAAGCCGGGATCGATGAAATTGCCCGGGAATACGTCAAACTCGGTCTCCTGATCGGCCAGTACGACAGCGACTTTGTAGACGCTTACTACGGCCCCGACTCGCTCAAACCTGTGAAACGTGACAGCAGCGGTTTTCCCAAGGAAGCTCTTCTCGCGAAAGTAAACCGGTTGAAGCATGCCATTTCACAATTATCAGGCACGCGGGAAGACGCCGAAGTCCGGGGACGTGCCGAATGGCTGACAGCGCAGTTAACTGCATTTGAACGCCGGATCCATGTGTTTTCCAACACTTTTGTCCCTTTCGACTCGGAATCAAAACAACTTTTCGACGCGGTAGCACCGGTTTATGACGAGCAGCATTTCCGGGATCTGATCGCCCGTCTCGACGGCATACTTCCCGGGAAGGGTCCCATTCCAGGTCGGTTTCAAAAACTGGCTGCCCGCTTTTTGATCCCTGAGAACCGGATAGACACTGTTTTCAGAGCTGCCATCGCCGAGGCCCGCGCTCGCACGCTTGCGCATTACAAGCTGCCGCCGGAGGAAACGTTTCAGCTTGAATATGTACACGATAAACCATGGTCGGGCTATAACTGGTACAAAGGCCACTACAAGAGTCTGATCCAGATCAACGTCAGTCAGCCCATTTACATTGAAAGGGCCATTGATCTCGCCTGTCACGAAGGTTACCCCGGGCACCATGTCTACAATGCGTTGCTCGAAAAGAACCTCTTCCGCGACAAGGGATGGACCGAAATCTCGCTCTATCCGCTGTTCAGTCCGCAATCGTTGATCGCCGAGGGAAGCGCCAATTACGGGATTTCGGTGGCATTCCCGGGCAGCGAGCAAAAGGCATTTTGCAAGCAGACATTGATGCCGCTGGCCGGCATGGACACCACCATGGCCGATGTTTATTTTGAAGCCCTGGCTATCCGCTCCGGCCTGAACTACGCGCGGAACGAAGTAGCCCGCGGAATGCTCGACCACGGTATGAGTGAACAGGAGGCCGCGAGATGGCTGACTGATTACTGCCTGCTACCGCCAAAGGGTGCGACGGATTACATACGCTTCATCAAAAAATACAGGAGCTACGTCATCAACTACAATTACGGCCAGGACATCGTAAAACAGTACATTGAATCGCGGGGAGGTACAGCCGCCGACCCGGCAAAAAGATGGACGTTGTTTCAGAAATTACTGAGTACCCAGAACAAGGCGAGCGACCTCCTGACACCTTAGGGTGATCGGGATCGTTAATGGCCGTGTGCGTAAACAACAGGCTCCAAAGCCCGGTTCTCCTTCGAAAAGTAGTTGAAATGACCTATATTGAACTTCATTTAACTACTCGCATGACCAATCTTGAAAAATTTTAATTCACTCCAAAAAAAGAACAGATTCACCTCCGTCGGCACCCTTGCATTGCATTGTGCGGCTACATTAACCGGCATTCTGTCCCTAGTCACAACCGCCTGGGCGCAACCATCCACTCCACCGAAGACTTACACCTGCTACCTTGCAGACCGCAAAATCAGCATTGATGGCCGGCTGAATGAGCAGGCATGGAAAAAGGCACCCTGGACGTCCTCATTTGTCGATATTGAAGGAGACAAAAAGCCGCTGCCATTGCAGGAGACCCGCGCCAAGATGCTTTGGGATGATGAATACCTCTACATTGGCGCACAGATCGAAGAAGAACACATTTGGGCATATCAGGACAAAAAAGACCAGATCGTATATCTTGAAAATGATTTTGAAGTCTTCATCGACCCCGACGGCGATACCGAGAACTATTACGAACTGGAAATCAATGCGATCAACAACACCTTTGATCTCTTTCTTCCCAAAACTTACCGGAAAGGCGGGAGAGCCCAGATCAAATGGGACATCGCGGGGCTCAAATCGGCGGTGTCGGTCGAAGGCACTGTAAACGACGCCTCAGATAAGGATAAGCGATGGTTTGTAGAGATCGCAATCCCCTTTAAGGCACTTTCTACCGACGACGTACCACCACTCATTCCGCAGCACGGCTCCGAATGGCGCATTAACTTTTCACGCGTGAACTGGCAACACGAAGTAAGTGATGCAGGCCGGTACAGCCGCAAACGGAATGCCGAAACGGGGAAGATCGTGCCGGAGTACAATTGGGTGTGGTCGCCGCAAGGAGTCATCAATATGCATTTTCCCGAATTCTGGGGCAGGTTGTATTTCAGCAGGGAAAAGCCTGGAAAAACTCCCGTGGCTGACGTCCATTACCCTTAAACCTTCGAAAATTGATGAGAAGATTGCTCCTTTTCGCCCTCCTCGCATTGGCGCCGGGTCGTGTTTGCGCCCAACCGAATGCCATTGGAAAAACAACAATTGACAAAAAGTTGGTTGCCAAACTGGAAAAGGCGCTGGAAGGCTTCCATGGTGAAGCCGGAGTGTATGTCCGCCATTTAAAAACCAACCGGAAAGCGGCTGTGAATGCCGACACGCTCTTCCCTACGGCCAGCATGATCAAAGTCCCGATTATGTGCGGCATCTTCGATAAGATCAACAAGGGCGAAGTCCGGTTCGATCAGGAACTTATTTACCGGGATTCGCTGAAATATGATAATGGCATTGTCGGATCGTTCCGCGACAGTACAAGGATCGCATTGCCCAAAGTCGTCCATCTGATGATTTCGCAGAGCGACAACACGGGCAGTTTGTGGTTACAGGCCATGGCGGGCGGTGGAGCGACCATTAACCAATGGCTTGCCGCGAATGGCTTCGCAAATATCCGGGTCAATTCCCGCACGCCGGGGAGAAAAGATGCACAGGCCAGGTATGGTTGGGGCCAGACAACACCCAGGGAAATGGCGGAACTCGTCGCTATGATACGCAATGGAAAAGCCATTAGCCCGGCTGCAAGCGAGCGGATGTACCGCTATCTGGGTATGCAGTTCTGGGATGGGGAGGCCATCTCGCAGGTGCCGTCCGAGGTAAAGGTAGCCGCCAAAACCGGCGCTGTCAATCAGGCAAAGTCCGAAGTACTGCTGGTCCATGCGCCCCATGGCGACTATGTGTTCTGCATTACCACTAAAAATCAGCAGGACCAGACCTGGCAAAAGCAAAACGAAGGATATGTCCTGATCCGGAAGATTTCCGCCCTGATCTGGGATCACTTCGAACCAAAAAGCAAATGGAAGCCTGCCGACGGAGCAGACCAGTTCTGGTTTTAGAAGAAACCGGCAAGCTCAGCAGCCTGCCGGTTTTTTTCAATGTCCTTCACTCGATTCAAATCCCAGAATGCTCAGCCGGTAAGGTGCAGCAGATACATTCACCTTATTTGTTTTGGATAGGTCTTTGGCGTTGACCACCAGTAATTCCCCGGTTTTAGGCTGGGTAATGTAAATGTAGCGCGAAGTCGCTTCCAGCTGCGGCTTTTGGGTTTCATCCTTTGCGGTGGCCGGCAGCACATTCCCCGTAGCTTTCACAGCATTGGTTTTCAGGTCGAATACACGTAGCTCGCCACTGTGCAGCAATACCACAAGGTTATTCCCTGCATAATCGACTTTCGCCTGCATGATGTCCGTGTGTGCGAGGATTGGGGTAACCGCATTGCTGGCTACGTCGATCAGGTAAACGCCCTTCGCTGCGGTATAACCCAGGAATTTGCCCGCACCCTTTGCTTCCAGGATCGAGCCGAACCATGCGTCGCCGAAGTCTGCCGGATGCGCGATCAGTCTCTGGTTACCATCCGGCCCCACGGCCAGGATACCGCTGGCCGATCCGAACAGCGAAATACTTCCATTCGTAGCATTGCCATGAACTCCTTTGGTTTGAACTGTGGAAGCAAAAAGTGTTTTACCGGAACCGTCGATGATCTTGACACGTTCGGGCAGTGAACCTGCCACCGACCCATCTTTCACCGTTATGGCGTAAGTACCATTGTCGAACTTGGTCATGGCACCGTGATGCGCCACATTCCCTGCATTAATGACGGTCATTTTTTTACCAGCCGTATGAAAATCACCTTCTTTGGCAACACTCAAAGTACCGTCACCATCATTGAAAGTGATGATCTCGTCACCTTTGCTTTTGAAATGCGTCGGCTTGTTTCCGTCCCCGGTCAGTGCTCCAAACTTCGGGGTACCCTTCACATCTACGTGGTCGCCATGGCCTTCCAAACCGATGTCGAACAGCTGCACGAAATTATTGGCACCATTCACAATCGCACCGAAACGCCCGGCTTGGGTACCGTACAATGCAGATTTGGGATACTTTGCCTCAAATTTCTCCACCGAACGCTTCGACGGATCAACCAGGGATATTTCCGTAGAACTCTCGTCACTCACCATCACTCTGATAAACTTGTACTCCGTGTCCTCCACCGGATCAACGCCCTTTTCTTTGTCGTCATCGCAAGCGGTGAGCAGTGAACCCGCTGCTACAAACAGCAGCGCTTTGAATAAATGCTTTTTCATAAAAAAATCTTTATATGCAACAATGATGCAAATGTAGTTTTGAATAGACCACAAATGCAACATAGTTGCATATAAAGATTAAAAAAGAATTAAAACTCTTTCTTGTTGCGTAAATAGTCTATGCCAAAGCTTCGCGCAACAAACTTCTGCTTTCCTTCTTCACGAAAGTAATGGGCACAAATTCATCATTGGGCGCGCCAATGTAATATACGGTCCACTCCGGGTCGTGATGCGACAGCATTTCGCTAATGCAATCGGCCCTGTGGGCCACCGGATTCGTGCAGTCCTCCCAGTAAAACAATTCTACGCGATAGAACAGGTTCTGCTTGATTCCGTTGATCGTTACTTCGACTTTGATCTCCTGCTTACCTTGAAGCGGTGGGATGGGGATAGCAATGTGGCTCATGGATTATGCGTTTATCGATTCATTTTCACACCAAACATTTAGAAATTCGCTACTCCGTTTTCAGGGACTTTACCGGGTTTGTCAAGGCTGCCCTGATACTTTGAAAACTAACCGTCAGCAGGGTAATGCCGAGGGTTACCAAGCCTGCCAGGCCAAAAATCCACCAGGCGACATCGGTTTTAAAGGCAAAATTTGACAACCATTTGTTCATGCCGTACCAGGCCATCGGACTGGCGATCAGAAGCGAAACGGTGACCAGTATGAGGAAGTCTTTGGAAAGGAGCTCCACGATACTTCGCACCGAAGCACCCAGCACCTTCCGGATGCCAATCTCTTTCGTTCGCTGCTGGGTTGCGATCGAAACCAAACCATAAAGGCCAAGACAGGAGATCAGGATGGCCAGACCGGCGAAGTAGCCAACCAATTTACTCAACCGTTGCTCATTAGCATACGACTCAGCAATGCTCTGGTCCAGAAACTGGTAGTCAAAGCCCTTTTCGGGAAAGAACTTGTCCCATTCGCGCCCCATCGAGGCCAGCGTTTGATCGAGCGCCGTTGGAGACACTTTCACGGACATTTGTGTAAAAAGGTTCTGATCTATGTGGAAGAGCACACTTTGAATGGGATTTTGTAGCGACTGCGTATGAAAATCCTTCAACACCCCGACGATTCTCCCCTGCTTTCCTTCCAGATTAATGCCTTTGTTCAACGCTTCGGCCGCCGACTTCCACCCGAGTTGCTTCACGCCGGTCTCGTTGATGAGAAAGCCGGCAATCTTATCCGTCGGATAGCGCTCAGAAAGGTCTCGACCCGCTGCCAGTTTCAGGCCATAGGTTTTCACAAAATTAAAATCGATTCCGATCGCCCCTACAAAGAGGTTGGCATCCTGCGTTTTTCCCTCCGGAACTACATTCCGTTGGACGGCCCCCGCCGCCATGCGCTGGGTAGCAAATGTAACTTCCTGCACCGCCGGGTTTTGCAATAAGGTTTCCCGGAAGGTTTTAAGTCGCTGATAGGAACTGTCGCTGGGTGTAGCGAATACATTGGTGATCTTTTCATTCCGGATGTCGGCTGTAATAATGTAGTCTTTATGGAAACCAACCGGCTGCTCCATTAAAAACCGAAGTTGCCGAAACACCACCATAGCCCCGATAATCAATACAATAGAAGCAATGAACTGAAAACCCAGCAACGCCTGCCTGATGCTCCCTCCCCTTGCCTTACCGCTCACAAAGCTGCCTTTCAACGTCACGATCGGTTGAAAACGAGCCACAAAGAATGCGGGATAACTGCCTGATACAAGGCCCGCCATGACAGCAACCAAGACAAAAGCAATGAGTAGTCCCGGATTTTGCAACAGGTACACCCAGGTAAGCTGCTTGTTGGTCAGCATGTTCAACACAGGGAAAAGCACCGCGATGAGTATAACCGAAAAGAACAATGCAATGCCGCTGAGCAGCAGCGACTCGCCCAGGAACTGTGCAACGATCTGTCCTTTTTCACTCCCCAGCGTCTTTCTGATACCCACTTCCCGCGCGCGTTGCAGCGAGCGGGCGGTGGAAAGGTTGATAAAGTTGATACAGGCAATCAGCAACGTGAGAATACCAATGCCGGTAAATACATAAACGTACGTCATGCTGCCCGTCGGCTCAGGGTTCCCCTCCACTTCGGGATTCAGGTGGATGTCACCCAACGGCTGCAACTGGTACTGTATATCTTTCGCGATCTGCGCATCGGCATGCGTTTTGAGAAATTGAGGCATCCGGGCGTTCACACTTTGGGCGTCTGTTCCAGGCCGTAGCAACACGTAGGTAGCCGAATGCGTGATAACCCAGTTTTGGGGCAAGTTTCTGCGGACCAATTCGCTTTCGGTGGCAAACATCGTCTTGTAGTCCGACAACAAATCGATCCGGATATGGGAGTTGTCCGGAAATTCCCTTACAACCCCGGTTATCTTCATCGGATGTGTTCCTTCATAAATAACTGTCTTGCCGAGCGCCGGCGCATTCCCGAAATACTTGCGCGCGATGCGGTCGTTGATCACCAGCGAATAGGCATGCTTCAATGCTGTTTTCGGGTCTCCTTCAATGAATTCAAACGAAAAAATATCAGTCAATGTCGAATCCGCGAAGAAAAAATGGTCCTCGTCAAACTTAACCGGTCTGGGGCTGCTGGTACCCGGCACCTCAATAGTGGCATTGCTCCGGTAAACACGCGCCGATCGTTCGACCTCGGAAAAGTAGTCGGGCAGCAGAGGCGATGCGACCGTTGGGGTAAGTCCGATGTAAATGGAGTATCCCGCAAACTTGGGCATGTAATTCAGCCTGTAAATGCGGTCATGTTTGGCGTGGAACGTGTCGTAGCTCAGCTCATGCCGCACAAAAACCATGATCAGAAAACAGCATGTCAGCCCGATCGTGAGTCCTAAGACATTAATCAGCGAAAAGCCCTTGTGCCGTTGCAGGTTCCTCAGGGCAATTTTAAAGTAGTTTTGGATCATGGTCTGGAATTTATTCGGCTCTCAAACTTTTAACAGGATTGGTCAATGCAGCCTTGATACTCTGGAAGCTGATCGTGAACAAAGCAACCGCTATCGCCAGCAAACCTGCCACCGCGAACATCCACCATTCGACCTCGATGCGGTAAGCAAAATCGTTCAGCCAGGTCCGGACAGCCCACCAGGCAACTGGCGACGCAATGAGTATCGCGATGATCACCAGCCTGATAAAATCCCTGGAAAGCAGCGCCACGATTCCAGCCACCGAAGCACCCATTACTTTCCTCACTCCGATCTCCTTGATCCTCCGCTCGGCGGAATAAGAAGCCAGGCCAAACAGCCCGAGACAGGATATAAAAACGGCCAGACCGGCCAGTACGCCTACGATCTCACTCACCTGGCTATCGGCACGGTACATCTCCGCGAAATGTTCGTCCAGGAATGAATAGTTAAATGGTTCGCCAGGCACCAGCTTGTTCCAGGCCGCCTGAATCGCCGCAAGCGCCTGCTGCGTGTTTTTCCCTTTGATCCGAACCGACATTTCGGAGTAAGACCAGTCTTTCTGATTGAAAATGCAAAGGGTCTCAATTTTATGATGCAGGGAATTGAAATTAAAGTCTTCCGATATGCCTACAATGGTCGACAGGGAATCCATGCCTGAAAAGCCAAATCGTTTCCCGATCAGCGTTTCCATTGTCAGCGTCGGTTCGTCTTTCAGAAGCTCCTTCGCCAGCGCTTTATTGATAATGTAGGTTTTTGCATTGTCGGACGCGCTGTTTGTGAAGTTACGGCCGGCGATCAGTTTGATTTTGTAAAGCGACAGATAATCCGGATCCACGATCACCTGCGACGACGTCAGCTGCCGCTTGGCGCCTGCCCCCTGAAAAGTGACGCCGGTCTGGTGCAGGTTATTCCCGAGCCGCTGCTGCGAACCAGTTACTGCCGCCACGAAGGAACTCGCCTGCAACTCCTGTTTCAATGCTGCGAACTTTGTGTCCGACTTGGAATCCAAAGGAATGATCACCACCTGCTCTTTGTCAAAACCGGGGTCTTTGTTAACCATATAACGCAGCTGCTTTACCGCAAAGCCGGTGGCAATGATCAGGAACACCGCACTGGTAAACTGGGCGATCACCAGCGCATTCCGGAAGTTGCTTTTTCCAGCCCGTATCGTGCCTTTCAGCACTTTTACCGGCTCAAAACCCGAAAGAAATGCAGCTGGGTACAACCCTGAAAACATGCCGATCAACACTGTGCCGAACAGGATCACCAGGAGGAGTCCCGGGTTTTGAAAAATCGAAAATTCCAACCGGCGCTGACTAAAATCCGCCACAGCAGGCATGACGAGCTTCACAACACCGACCGCCAGTACCAACGCGAACAATGCCAGCAGCACCGACTCCCCGATAAACTGCCCTGCAAGCTGGAACCGCTGGGCACCGATCGATTTCCTGATACCCACCTCCTTAGCCCTGCCGGTCGAACGCGCGGTAGACAAGTTCATGAAGTTCACACAGGCGATAATGAGCACAATGGCCGCAATCACCGAAAAAATGTACGTATACCTTTTATCGAACTTCTGATAGTTGATATAATCGTGGGTAATGTCCACCGACTGTGCATGCACGTTCGCCAGCGGCTGCAAAAACAGTTCATAAAACTTCCAGCCACCCTCCTTCATATGCTTTTTCAGGAAAGCAGGGAATTTCTTTTCCAACCGCGCGACATCCGTCCCGGGGGCGAGTTCCAGGTAAGTCACGAGCCAGTTACCGCCCCAGTTATTCATAAAATCCGGCTTGGCGATGGTGTTGAACGAAATCAGCGCGTCAAACTGCAAATGCGAATTAGCCGGAATATCGTCCATGATGCCGGTGACTTTCAGGGTCAGCGTATCGTTACCGAAGTGGTTTACGTATTGACCTATAGGATCCGTCTTGCCGAATATGTTCACCGCGCTCTTCCTGGAAAGCACCACGCTGTTCGGCTCCTTCAAAACCTTGTCCTTATCACCGTCAAGCAGTTTGTAATCGAAAAGCTGGAAGAAATTCGAGTCGGTCAGGAAAACCTGAGAGAGCTCTATCCGCTGATCGCGGTAACTCATCGGTAGCTTTCCGGCCGTGTTGATGCGAACATAATGCCTGATCTCGGGAAACTCCTCCCGCAATGTCGGGCCCATCGGAAACATGGACAGCGCTACTTTCTGGGGTGCCACCATGCCCTCGAACTTCTGCACCTCATCGAGCCGGTAAATGTTGCGGGTATGGATCTTGTCAAAACTGCGCTCGTAAAAAACAAATAACATGATCACAATGCAGGCCGCCATGCTCACGGCAAGGCCGACAATATTGATCGCTGAAAAAACCTTGTTTTTCCAGATATTCCGAAGCGCAACCTTAAGGTAGTTTTTCAGCATCCTGTTTGTTCAGAAAAGGGTTAAAACAACCATTGTCAGAAAAGGTAACTCCCTGACAATGACTGCCTACGCTTGCAGCAATAAAGTTATGCCAAGCAAAGCAATCGTTTAATAATCAACCTTTTAAACAAGAGAAATGGATGTAAAACGTCCGAAAATGAACAATCCTGTTCACGGCTGGACAACCGTCATGATATCACTACCTGCCTGCGCATTACCATTCCTTCCGGATGCCCAGGTACCCCCCGGTCCTGTCCCGGAACACGTCGCCCTGATCGGCTGCCACCTTTGCGATAATGCTGAGTTTCTTTTGACGGGGCAGGAAGTACTGTGCACCCAGCACCGACGAGAATTGCCCTCTTGCCGGATCGAAATCGGCACCGGGTGTCCCGAAGTTTGTGCTGTAAGAAAGCCTCAGCGTCATCAGAAGCGATGAGTTAAAGCGGCCTTGCGCTCCCGCATACCACATATTCACACGGTTGTTGGGAAAAAACCGGTAGTTGCCTCCGAGCTTGACCGGATCCATATCCTTACCCGGAATGATGAACGGGGTGCCCACGGTTTTGCCCTGGTACGACCACCCTTCCTGGTATTGGGTATGGTTGAAATAATTGTCTGCCCCCTGGTATTTGCTGCCTGGGATGTAGAACTCCGAGCCCGACTGGTCTTTGGTGGTCAGGAATTCCAGTGTAAGATGGGTGAGTGTAAAGCCCTGATATTGGTTGCCCTGCTGCAATTTCAGGTTGACGCCGTACAGCCCGTCGGGGATATTTTTGAACAGCATACTCGACACATCCTCGAACGGGTGCTGATGATAAACAAAGAGCTTGTACCCATTCCATTTTGTTTCGAATGCAAAATCATAACTGCCCAGATGGTTGCCGAGCCGGTAACTGTCAAATGCTCCGTACCCGTTTTTGTCAAACCAGTTTTTGGAAGTAAATGCAAGTACCACATTCGGGTAGAACTTCCAGGAAGAAGGCAATTCACCGTCGACGGCCAGTTCGGGATGATCTTTGAGGTAGTCGGCATGCCCTGCCCACATTACATTGTGGTTCAAACCGAAATAAAACTTATTCTTATTTTTCCCTAACCGGAAATACAGGAATTTCTGATGCAGGCGCACACCCTGAATATAGTCGGTATTGAACCAGCCATGCGCAAACCCTGCGTGAACGGCCAGAAAATTCCCCGTGAACTTCAAAGGCGTAAACCCGACGGTGCCGATCTGAATCTTGGGTATCGGCAGTGAATTTCCCGACACGGCGTAAAAACCGGAAGACAATGTCGTATCTCCAAGCCCCATTACCTCCTTTCTTCTCCCGACATACAACTCCGTTCTTTTGAAACGGATACTTGCATGCGCCTCAGGCAAAATGAATTGAAAACGGTCGGTCTTGTCGTATGTCCCGACCGGGCTGACGCCCGCGCTCCAGTCGAATTTTCGGGATCTCCCACTCAGGCTGTCGTAAAAAACATAATTCTTGCGAACGGTTGCCTGGATCACTCCGGCCGCAGCATGGTCGGGTACGGCCCCGAACTGATTGGTTCTGAACCAGAAAGGCGTTTCTTCATTGGAAGATACATAGGCACCTGCTTCTGCATTGCCCTGCAATCCAGCCAGGGACGCCCGTTTCTGAGCCCACAGCGTTCGTGGCAAAAAAAAGGCAAGAAAAAGGATCGTAATGGTTCTGATCAGGCGTATCACAGCTGCATAAAGGATTCCCCCGCAAGATAAAGACACAGAGCACAATATCCTTGTATGGATGGTCACCTTTAACGAAAGATTAATTAAAGGGGAGGAAAGAATGAAAAGGAAGAAAGCGACGAGCCTGACTAATCTGTTCTCAAACTGTCAACCGGATTCATCATTGCCGCTTTTATACTCTGAAAACTGATCGTCAGCAAGGTCACTATCACTGCCGTAATGCCCGCGCCTGCAAACACCCACGGGCTGACCGCAATATGATATTTATACTTTTGCAGCCACTCTTCCAGAAAGTAATAGGCCATAGGCGACGCAATTACGCAACTGAGTAACACGAGCAGTATAAAATCCCTGGAAAGCAGCAGCCACAACTGGGCCACCGACGCACCCAGCACTTTTCGGACACCAATCTCTTTCGTCCGCCGCTCGGCCATGAACGAAGCCAGTCCGAATAGTCCGAGACAACTGATCAGGATCGCCAACACTGCGAAAATGCCCGCCAACTGGCCGATCTGATCCTCACTGCGAAATTTCTGGCCATATTCATCATCCACAAAACGGTACTCGAACGGGTACGACGGATTGTACTTCTCGATCACCGGTTGGATCGCCGCGAGCCCTTTTTTCAGGTCGACCCCGCTTTTGAAACGGATCAGGCTCTGAAACGTAAAATCCGGGCGCATGAGCATTACAGCGGGCTGTACTTCGTCGTAAGGATTTTGTTGGATCACATTTTTGGTAACCCCTATTACCGTCATATCATCATCCCCGAATCTGATATGGCTGCCTACCGGATTTTTAAAACCCATCAGCTTCACCGATGCCTCGTTAAGAACCACCGCATTGCTATCGGAAAGCAATTTTTCTGCAAAAAACCTACCCTCTTTCAGTTTGAGCCCGGCAGCTTTAAAATACGCAGGATCGACCATCAGCGCGGAAAACAGCGGCTGGCTTTTGGGATCCATTCCCGGCCATGAAAACGCATTCCATTGATTGTAAACGCCTGTCATAGGGCTCGACGTCCTGCTTACCGCTTCGATGTATCCGCTGCCCATCAGCTCTGTTTTCATCGGCACAAAATTCTTTTGCAGGTCGCTGGAAAGGCTTAGCCAGATCAGCTTTTCGGGATTATAACCCATTGGCCGGCTCTTCGCGTGCTGGATTTGCTGGAAAACGATCACCGTGCCGATGATCAGCGCGATCGAAAATGTGAACTGGGTGACAACCAGTATCTTTCTCGGCAAATTGGCAGCTTTTCCCACCTGAAATGTACCTTTCAAAACCTTCACAGGCATAAACCCCGAGAGGTATAATGCCGGATAACTGCCTGCCAGCAAGCCCGTAATAATACAGCCCGTAAAAGCCACGGCCATTAACGGCGCATCGTTCAGGCTGAAAGTAATATGCTCAAATCCAACATTTTTGAGATAAGGCAATGCAAATTCTACGATCACCAGCGCAAGTACGAAACCCAGCAACGCCGTCAGCATCGATTCCGTCAGAAACTGCGCGATGAGCTGCTGCCGCTGTGAGCCGACCGCCTTGCGGATCCCCACTTCGCGGGCCCGCTTTTCCGAACGTGCTGTGCTGAGATTCATAAAGTTGATGCAGGCGATCAGCAGCACGAGCATTCCGATCACCGCAAAAAGCCGCACATATTCGATCGCTCCTCCGGTATTGACCCAGTCTTTGAATTCACCGAATAAATGCCATTTCAGCATTGGATGGACAAAAAGCAGGCCTTCACCCTCGGCATTCGTCTTCTGCCGCACCAGGTTCGCGATCCGCTTTGAAAACGCTTCGGGTGTCACACCCTCATTCAGCTGCACATAAGTTTGAAGAAAGTTGTTCCCCCATTCATCCAGTGCGCCGCGCACAAAGTCCGACGTAGCAATATTCAGCTCATAAGGCATCAGGTAGTCGAATTCCAATGATGAATTCTTTGGAACATCCTCTAATACCCCCGTCACCATCACTTCGAACTGATTGTCTATTTTGATCAGCTTCCCTACCGGCTCCGCATTCCTGAACATTGCCTTGGCCAGCGACTCGGTCAGTACTATGGAATACGGGTTTTTCAAAACCTGCTCCACATTGCCTTTGATAAGCGGGAAGGTGAATATTTTTAAGAAATCAGTATCTGCGTAATATCCTTTTTTACTTAGTTTTTGCTCACCTGCCACAAGACTGTGCTTATCACCCCAATCTACCCGGGTAACATGTTTCACCTCGGGAAAATGTGCCCGCAGCTCGGCTGCCAGCGGAAGCATTACGCCGTTCTGCGTGCCTTTCTGGTTATTGAAATACGTCTTTTTCATAACCCTGGCAATGTTCGCCCGGTTTTCATGAAAATCATCAAAGCTCCATTCATACCGCACCCAAAGGCCGATCAGCAGCGCCACAGCCATTCCCATCGCTAATCCCAGGATATTGATAGCAGAATAGGCTTTGTTTATCGACAAGTTTCGAAGCGCTATTTTAATGTAGTTTCTGAGCATGGTGGTAAGAGTTTGACAATTAAGTAATGTGGCCTTTGGGGCGGCATCCCTCTATTCGCCCCGCAACGATTTCACGGGATTCATCATAGCCGCCTTCCCGCTTTGGAAGCCGACGGTAAGCAATGCAATACCGACCGCAAACAGGCCGGTTACCGGGAAAATCCACCATTGAACCCCCACCTGATAAGCAAATCCCTGCAACCACTGCCGCATACCTGCCCACGCAATGGGTGTGGCAATCACCAGCGCAACGCACACCAGCACAAGGAACTCGCCCGAAAGCATGCCCACGATACTGCCTGCCGATGCGCCAAGTACTTTTCTGATACCTATTTCCTTTGTCCGCCGTTCTGCAGAGAAAGCAGCCAGGCCGAAAAGACCAAGACAGGCGATCACAACCGCAATGCAAGTGAAATACAGCACAATACTGCCCGTGCGCCGTTCCTTTTCATAGTTTTTTTGAAAGTCCTGGTCAAGGAATGAGTAGGAGAATGGGATATCAGGGTTCAGTTTCCTCCAAGCCGTGCTGGCCGAAGCCAGTACCCGGGTGTAGTCTTGTGTTTTGACATTGGCAATCAAATACTGGTACTTGTCGGTGATACTCGTAGTAAGCGCATAAGGTTTAATGGCCTCGTGCAAGCTCCGGAAATTGAAATCTTTGACAACACCTACCACTCGCAGGTTTCGGCGCTGGCCACCCAGCTCGAAAAATACATTTTTCCCCACCACCGAAGCCACATCGTAGCCCAGCCCTCGAACGGCCGTTTCGTTCAAAATAATACTGCTTGAATCTCCGCTGAATCCCTTGGTAAAAGATCGGCCCGCAGCCATTTTCAGGCCCAGTGTTTCAATGTAATCATCCCCAACAGTCGCAAAATGAGTATCGACTGCATCGTGGATGGTCTTATTTTCCGCGTAGATAAGCAGGTCTTCGATATTTTCAATACCCGGGTAAACCGATCCGCTTGTAGCCGTCTCCACACCCGCGATCCGCAGCATTTCTTCCCGGAACGCGTTATAATTAGACACTGCCTTTGGGTTCCTGAATGGCACTACAAGTTTTTGCTCCTTGTCGAAACCCAGGTTCCGGGTTTGCAGAAAAGACAATTGCTGGCCGATCACAATAGCTCCGAGAATCAGGATAATGGACACCGTAAACTGGAATACCACGAGTCCTTTCCGTAACAATACAGCCGAAGCTACGTTCACGAGCCTGCCCTTAAGCACGCTCACGGGTTTAAATGACGACAGATAGAAGGCGGGATAAAGCCCGGCAACAAGCCCGGTGAAGAGCGTAATCCCCGCCATCCAATACAGAAAAGCCGGATGGGCAACCATATCCAGGCGTTTGCCGGTCAGATTATTAAAATAAGGCAAAAGCAGGTTTACAATCAGTACCGCGGCCGCCAGGGCCATTATGGCCAGCATCATCGACTCGCCCAGGAACTGATAAACGAGCGACTGCCTGACCGCACCCATTACTTTCCGCACACCCACTTCCTTGGCCCGCTTTTCGGATCGGGCAGTGCTCAGGTTCATAAAGTTGATGCAGGCAATAAGCAGCAGGAATACCGCGATGGAACCGAAGATATAGAGGTAAGTCATGCTGCCATTCGGAGCAATTTCGTTGCCGATGCCGGATGTCAGGTAAATGCCGGTTACGGGTTGGATGAACAGCTTTTTCGAAACGCCCAGTGCTTTCAGGTCCGCGGCGCCGTGACGGTTCAGGAACGGGGTCAGTTTCGATTCGAATGCCACCGGATCGGCACCATCTCGCAGCTTGACGTACGTGTGAAAAATATTATTCATCGCCCAGTTATTCTGACTCACGACCCAGCCGCCCATATCTCCGTTTTGCATTGATAAAAAGACGTGGGCATTGATATGTGATTGCTGGTTCCGGTAAACACCCGTTACGGTATAGTCAAAGTCACCGAATGTGAGCCCTACCCGGATCACTTTACCTACCGGATCGGCATCTCCGAATAGTTTATCGGCGACATCCTCGGAAAGCACCAAAGTATTGGGCCGGTTCAGCGCATTGCGTGCATTCCCGTATTTAAAATCATAGGTAAAAACCTCGAACAATGTCGAATCGGCATAGTAGCAATTAGTCTCATAAAATGGTGTGACTTTGCTACCGTCTCTGCTTTCCAGGAGCATACGGTCAACACCTGAAAATTTGAGCAAACGCGCCACCGATTGCACTTCGGGGAAATCGGTTTTAAGACCTGCCGCGAACGGCCCGGGCGTTCCGGCCCATTTCTCGTTCGGGACTTCCATGGCAATGCGGAAAAGCCGGTCGGCCGACCGATGATGCTGATCAACACTCAATTCATCGGAGATGTACAGCACGATCAGCAAGCAAGTAGCCAGCCCCAGCGCCAGCCCGAAGACATTAATAGCCGTGTAACCCTTGTTTTTCAAGAGATTACGAAAAGCGATTTTCAGATAGTTTTTTAGCATAGTTCTATTTTTTGGGAAGAAATTCTTTTCGCCCTACTCCCTCCTTAATGACTTAACAGGATTCATCAAAGCCGTCCTTACCGACTGAAAAATCACTGTAAACAAAGCAATGAGCAGCGATAGTCCGGACGCCGAAAGGAATATCCAGGCGCTGATTTCAACTTTGTACGGGTAATTTTCGAGCCATTTTTGCATGGCATAATACGCCGCGGGAAACGATAGCGCGAAGGATACGGCCACAAGTTTGACAAAATCTGTTGAAAGCAATGCCACAATGCCTGCGATAGAGGCACCAAGCACTTTACGAATCCCGATTTCCTTCATGCGGCGCTCGGCCGCCAGCGTGGCCAGGCCAAACAAACCGATGCAGGAAATGAAGATGGTCAGCACTGCTCCAAAAAGCATGATCTGCTTCCATTTTGCTTCCGATTCATAGCTTTTGAGATTCTCCTCGTCGATGAACTTGTAGCTGTATGGTGCCAGCGGGAAGAGCTTCCTGAATGTTTTCCCAATGTGTGCGAGGCTAGCCGATGCTGTACCGGCCTTGACGCGGATAAATACTTTCCCGAATGGATTGCCCGGCTTCATCGTAAAAAGCTGAGGCCGGATGCTGGCAGTGAGCGACTGGAAATGGTAATCTTTCACAACACCCACCACCGTGTATTTCTCGCCGGGACTATACCAGAAATCCACCTCTTGCCCGAGCGGCTTCCGCCAGCCTGCTTTTCTGACAAATGCTTCATTCACCAATATCGCTTTAGTTGAATCCGAAGCAAGCGTTCCCGACAGTTCTCTGCCTTGTACCAAAGGTATTTTCAGCACCGACAGATAATTAGAACCAACCGTTTCATAAGAGAAATCCACTTCTGCTCCCTCATTGACCTTCGCTATCGTGCCCCACTGGCCGCCATTTTTGGGTGTAACGGCGGTAATGGACGGGTTTTTCAATAA
Source organism: uncultured Dyadobacter sp. (assembly GCA_965649915.1). GTDB lineage: Bacteria > Bacteroidota > Bacteroidia > Cytophagales > Spirosomataceae > Dyadobacter. The sequence continues at coordinate 18,105 of CBFGMV010000026.1, read as the reverse complement.
TTCATCGGTCAGTAACCGTGCTTCCTGGCGTGTCAGGTTCTGTTTTTCGATGCTGATCAGGTTCCGATCGTCATAACCCAGCTCCATATCGGTCAGGAAGTTGAATTGGGAACGCATGGTCAGCGTGACGATGATCAGGAAAGATGCGAGCGCAAACTGCACTACCACCAATGTCTTTTGCAGATAATTCCCTCCTGAGAAATTGAACCGGCTGTAAAGCGTCTTCACCGGATCATAGCCGGAAAGAACTACGGCCGGGTAAAAGCCAGCAAGCAATGCGGTGAGCACAAATAGCAGGATATAACCCGCGATGAGTTGCCAGTCGAAAAGATAGGAAAGTGCCAGTGCTTTGTTGGCAAGGTCATTAAATGTGGGTAAAACAGATTCTACCAGCAGGAGAGCCAGTGTAAATGCTGCAAAACACAATACAAACGACTCGCCCAGAAACTGCGCCGCAAGCTGAAACCTACCACCGCCAACCACTTTCCGTACGCCGATTTCCTTGGCACGTTTCAGCGAACGCGCGACGGTCAGATTCACGAAATTGATACAAGCGATGAGCAGGATGAATAATGCAATACCTGAAAGCACATAAGAGAATAAGGGCCTGCTGCCGTTTACGAGACCGTTTTCTGCTGCCAGTTGTGCGTCTAAATGGATAGCGGTAAACGGCTGCAATGCATAATACCGTTTGTTTTTAAGTCCAAATTTTTCCGCAACGGCCTTCATTGCGTCACGGGCGTCGGACTGGTAAATGCGGTTCATGGTCGCATTCACGGCCTTGATATTCGCACCGGGAGTCAGTTTTACGAAAGTATTGAGCGAGCTGCTGAACCACGCCTCTCCCCGCATTTGCGACTCCGGGATGGGTAATGGTTGCAAAATATCGAATTGAATGGAGGAATTCTGGGGACATTTTGCCGCCACACCGGTCACTACAAAAGGTTCGAAAGCCGCATTTTCATCGTACGAATCCTTGAAAAGCAATGTCTTGCCCAGTGCATTGGCGGTACCGAAATGTTTCTCCGCCATTTCCTCCGAAATGACGACCGAACGCGGCTGCGACAGCGCCGTAAGCGGGTTACCGCTCAGCAAGGGGAAAGAGAATATCCTGAAAAAGTCACGATCGGCCTGGTACACATCCTGGCTGGTCACCTGGTCGCCCAGCTTTATATCGTTCCTATGCTGCCGGTAACGTGTAAATGCCTCGATTTCGGGCGTACCCGCCGAAAACTTCGGTCCCGGAAGGTAACCCGTGATGCCGCTGTTATTTTCCAGCACGCCTGCCGGCGTCACCGATTTGAAAGTGACCCGGTAAATGTTCGGATTATTGGCATGAAAGCTGTCATAGCTGACCTCATCTTTGGTATAGAGCATGATCAACATAGCCGCCGCCAGCCCAATGCTCAGCCCGGTAATGTTGATCACCGAATAGACCTTGCTCAGGGCAAGTGTCCGCAACGCGATTTTCAGGTAGTTTTTTAGCATGATTATTCCGACCTTAAAGATTTCACCGGATCCAGTAACGCCGCCCGTATCGCCTGGTAACTGACCGTCGCCAGGGTGATCAGCAGGGCCCCGGCACCCGCGAGAGCGAAGATCCACCACGGCATGTTGGTGCGATAGTCATACTTTTGAAGCCAGCCATTCAGGAAATACCAGGCAAGCGGGACCGCAATGCAAGAAGAAATCACGACCAGGATCACAAATTCTTTGGACAACAAGGCCCATAAATTGGTGACCGACGCACCCAGCACTTTGCGCACACCGATTTCCTTGGTACGCTGCTCGGCTGTAAACGACGCCAGGCCGAATAACCCCAGGCAGCTAATCAGGATCGCCAAAGCCGCAAAGACCGACGCCAGTGTAGCAATGCGCTCCTCGGCGGCGAATTTTAATGCATATTGTTCGTCGGTAAACTTATAATCGAAAGGACTCCCTGGATTCACCTCCCGGAAAACGGCCCCTACTTTCGCCAGCGACTCCCTCAGCGGCAATCCCGGTTTCAGTTTGATATTGATAAAACTCGCCCATCCATAGTTGACCATGAATACGGTGGGACGTACCGGGCTGAACGGCGAGCCCATCACCATATCGCGGATCACCCCTACAACCCTGTGGGGCGTCTCTCCCCATTTGACCGTCTGATCGATAATTTCCGACGGCTCCTTGAAACCCATGTATTTCAATGCAGATTCATTGATGACCATCGCCGAAGAATCGGTAGCGAATTGGCGGGAAAAATCGCGGCCTCCGATGAACTGCCAGCCCACCGTTTTCCCGAAATCATGAGTGACGGCAATCGTACCAAAATTGTCGTGCAGATTCGGATCCTTGCCGGGCCAGCTGAAACCACCATTATTGGAACCCACGAATGTCGACGGGGACGATGATGTTGACATTTCAATAACCGTTCCGGTTTCGAGCAACGCTCCCCGGATCCGGTTATACTGGCTGTACAATTCGGGCGTATTGATCTCAACGGTAATCAGCCCGCTTCTGTCATAGCCAACGGGCCTGTTCTTTGCATGTTGAATTTGTTTGTAAACAATGGATGTACCGATGATCAGCGTAACTGAAACCGTAAACTGCAATACCACCAGCACCTTACGCGGTATACCTGCAAACCGGCCCGCATTAAATGTTCCTTTGAGCACTTTCACCGGCTGAAACGACGACAGGTACAATGCCGGATAACTGCCCGATATGAGTCCTGTCAGGAAGCAGAATACGCATCCTACGAGCCAAAAATAGCCATTACCCCAGGGAAATGCGATCCGTTTGTCCGCCATTGTATTGAAAGAGGGCAATGCAAGAACCACGATCAGAATCGCGAAAAAGAAAGCCAGCATCACGACCAGAAAAGATTCGCTGAAAAACTGGTTGATCAGCTGTGCTCTCAGCGAACCGATCGCCTTACGGATACCCACTTCCCTCGCCCGCTTCTCGGATCGGGCCGTACTGAGGTTCATGAAATTGATCGAGGCCAGCAGTAACACAAATAAGCCGATAATGGCAAAAAGCCATACGTACCGGATACGTGCATCCGGCTGTCCCCTGTCGTCCCAGGTACCATACAAATGCCATTTGGACATCGGGAGCAGATAGTTTTGAGGTTTCAGGAACCGGGCTTCGGGTGTATGCTGTGCTTTTATGCCCCTGATCCGCTCGGTAACGCCTTCGAATGTAGCATTGGGGCGGATTTGTACCAGCAGCTGCCATGAGTTATTGTTCCACTGCCCCTTGTCCCTCGCTTCCCGCACCCAATCCTGGGAGGCCACATACAGGTCCCAGGGTGCGATGAAGGTAAGGTCACGAAATTCCGTATTATAGGGTAAATCTTCATAAACCCCCGTCACTTTCATGTCGAACCGGTTGTCCAGTTTCACAACCTTGTCCATCGGGTTTGCACTGCCGAACAATGCATTTGCCACCGACGCTGAAAGCATGATCGAATTAGGTTCTTTGAGTCCGTCGCGTGTGCCGCGCAACATGCGCAGCGTAAACATATGCGGCGCCTCGGCACTCAGGTAGTTGCCTTTTTTGGTAAACTTATTGTCCTTGTAAGCGAGGATATGCTCGTCGGTAAAGGACGACTGGATCACATATTCAAAATCTTCCTGGTGGTGTTCGCGCAAATACTGACCCAGCGGATAGGAAGTATGCTCCCCACCATCGTAAGTTTTACCTTCGAAAATGCCCCGCTCCACCACCTTGGCAATGCGATCATAATGTTCATGATAGCGGTTAAACGCAAACTCGTCATAAACCCACAAGCCGATCAACATGGCTACCGCCATACCCACGGCCAGCCCGCCGATATTGATGGCTGAGTAACCCTTGCCCTTGACAAGGTTACGGATTGCAATTTTGAGATAGTTCTTAAACATGGCAGTGATGATGGGGTGGCTATCAGACTTCGGCAATCGGCTTTCGTACCGGGGCTTCTGTCCTTATTGTTTTAAGTTTAAATACCTGATTTACATGAAGGCGACTCGTGATCGGCACCTTACTCGCTTCGCAATGACTTCACCGGATCCAGTAGTGCCGCTTTGATGGCCTGATATCCGACCGTCACCAGCGTAATCCCCGTAATCGCCATGGCGGCGACCAGGAAGGTACCTGCATCCAGGTCAATGCGGAACGCAAAGTTGCTCAGCCACCGGTACATGCCCCACCCGATCAGCGGAAATGCGATACACAATGCGATCGCCAGTAATTTCAGGAAGTCGGTTGACAGCATGACCACCACATCGCGAACAGAAGCTCCTACCACTTTGCGGATACCGATTTCCTTTTGCCTGCGCTGCGCGGTGAAGGCGGCGAGACCAAACAAGCCAAGACAAGAGATCAGGATCGCAAGTCCGGCGAAGTAGCGTGACAAAACCCCTACCCTGCGCTCAGCAGCGTACAATGCCTTATAATTGTCATCCATAAACTGGTAGTCGAATACCAAACCTTTATGATGGTCCCGGAACAGCTTTCCGATGCGGGCAATAGTCTGCTGCTCGGTACCGCCCTGAACTTTGACCAGCACATTAGGCATAATGGGGTACATCTGAAAAAAGCATGGCTTGACCGATTCATACAGCGATTCGAAGTTGAAATTCTTCACGACCCCGACGATCTGGCGCTCCCTACCCCAGAATTTGACCGTTTTACCGATCGGGTCTTTGAGGCCCATGGCGCGGATCGCCGCTTCATTGAAAATGATTTCGCTGCCTGCACGCTGGTTCTGGGAAAAGAAACGGCCTTCTTTCAGCTTCATCCCCATGGTCTCCATAAAATTAAAGCCCACTTCCAGGTTCGAGAATTCGATGTTGGTGCCTGCCGGTCTTCCCGGCCATTCAAAACCGGAGATGCTGCCATGCCCGCCGGTGAGGTTATGATAGTAGCTAGATGCGCTCACAACCCCCGAAGTATTTCTGATTTCGCCCAGAAACGATTCAGCCGCTTTCAGTTTCAGGGAATCCATTTCCAGCGGAATCTCGAAATGGATCAGATGATCGCGGTGGTATCCCAGGTTTTTGTTCTGAATAAATTCGATCTGCCGATACACGACAATCACCGCTACGATAAAGACGATCGACACTGCAAACTGAAAAACCACCAGCCCCCGGCGCACCAGCAACTCCCCTGCCGAGTTCCTCAGCTTGCCCTTCAGCACCGTGGCCGGACTAAAACCCGACAGGTACAATGCGGGATAGCTTCCCGAAAGCAGGCCGGTTATGAAAGTGATGATCACAATCGTGAACACCAGCGACCCGTCCGGCCGCAGACTGACCTCCTTACCGGTAATGACGTTGAACTGCGGAATAAGCAATGCTACAAAAACGATCGCCAGCAGCAACGACAAAAACGTCAGCAGCAGCGATTCAGTCAGGTGCTGGAATACGAGCGAGCTCCGCAATGCCCCTACGACCTTCTTGATGCCCACTTCCTTAATCCTGCCCGAAGCCCTGGCCGTCGACAGGTTCATGAAATTGATGCAGGCAATCACCAGAATAAAAAGCGCGATCACCGCAAATAGCCTCACATACGTAATGCGCCCGCCCGCCTGTACGCCATTCTCAAACTGGCCATGCAAATATTTGTCGGAATAGCGGATGGCAAAGAGCCGGGTATCGATATCCTTGCTTTTGGTTTTCAAAAAGCGGCTGATCTTCGCATTGAAAACATCTGTATCCGTGCCATTCCTTAGCACGACGAATGTGCTGGGATCGCTGTTACCCCATTTTTCCATGCCCGGTCGGCGGACTTTGAACTGCTCAAAGTTCAGCAGGACATCGAACTGGTTGGTTGCATTGGCAGGGTTACTTTTAAAAACGCCCCCGACCCGGTAATTTCCCGTGAATTCGGCCTGGTCCCATTTGATCACTTTGCCGATCACATTGTACCGGGTACCGAACAATTTCAGCGCCAGCTCTTCCGAAACGGCAACCGTATGAAGGTCACTGAGCAGGGCAGCAGGGTCACCTTCGGTAAAAGGACAGGTAAAAACATGAAAATAATCCTTGCTGACAAACTGCCCGCCCGCCTTGAATGAGGTTTCCCCGAAAGCAATGACGCCCTTGCTTGAAAACCATTCGGCGGGGACTACCGTTGCCGCAAACTCGACCTCGGGTATTTCTGCTTTCAGCGCGTCGGCCAGCAACCCGGGGGTGTGCTCGATGGTTTTGACGCCGTCGTCGTTGAAATGATTGGCCATGACCTGAAAGAGCTGCCGATCCTTCGCATTGTATTTGTCAACGTGGAGCTCGTCATTCACCCAAAGGTAAATAAGCAGCGTGCACGCCAGCCCGGTCGACAATCCAAGCAGGTTAAGAAAGGTGAACTGCCGGTCTTTGACCAGGTTTCTCCACGCGATTTTAAAGTAACTCCGGAACATATGTCAGTAGTTTTAATTTTCGGCGGGAAGAGCGAAGAAGGAGTGAAAGGGGAAAAGTTTTCGTGGCCCCTTTCCTTCATCCTCCTGTCACTCCGTTTTCAAACTTTTAACGGGATCGGCCAATGCAGCCTTAACACTTTGAAACACAATAGTCAGCAAGGCGATGCCCACCGCAAGCAATGCCGCCCCGGCGAAAATCCACCAATGTATTTCAATGCGGTAGGCAAAATCCTGCAACCATTTATCCATGAAATACCAGGCTGCGGGGCTTGCGATGACGACCGCGACCAACACCAGTTTCAGGAAATCCATCGACAGTAATGCCGCGATACCCGCTACCGATGCGCCAAGCACTTTCCGGATACCGATTTCCTTCGTCCGCTGCTCGATTGCGAAAATCGCCAGCCCGAATAAACCCAGGCACGACAAGAAAACCGACAGCAATGCAAAAGTGGTTGTGAGGCGCGTCGCCAGTTCTTCGCGTTGGTAAAACTTGGCGATCTCGTCGTCGTAAAAACTGTATTCAATGACGTTCTCCGGGAATTGCTTCTGCCAGATGGCTGAAATAGCCGCGATCGTCGACGGGTTTACCCGCGCGAGCTTGACCCCCGCAGTCCGGTACCGGTTTAAAGCCCCGAAAATGACGGTCGGCTCAATAGTCGTATACAGGTCGCCATTGTTGAAATCAGACAAGACACCAACGATAATCCCGGTTTTGCCTACGTCACCCACCAGCAAGCGCTTACCCAGGATTTCTTCCGGTGATTTCAGGCCCAGTGCTCTGACCATCTTACGGTTCACGAGCAATTCATGCAGTGTATCAGCATGGGAAGGGACCCGGCCCGCCACCAGTTTTAACCCGTACGTCTTCACAAAATGCTCGTCCGCGGCCCTGGAACGGGCGACGAATTTTTCCCAATCCCGGTTTTCGAATTTGATGGTGCCGCCGCTGCTCATCTGCACAGAAGGTGCGCTTCTGAAAAACGACAAGTCCACAACCTCCGGCAATGCAGCAAGTTCATTACGCAGGGCGGCCAGTTTATTGGTTTCCGTTTCCGGGAGATTCAGATGAAGGACCAGGTCCTTGTCCATGCCCAGATCTTTGTTTTTCAGGTAATCAGATTGAAGGATAATCAGGGTCGAAACCGCGATCAGCACGAAAGAGATGCTGAACTGTGCAACTACGAGGCTTTTCCTGACCGAAAAGACACTCCTGTTGTTCTCTTTAAGTAGTCCTTTGATCGCTTTCACCGGGTTGAAATGCGAAACCAGCGCAGCCGGATATACGCCGGCGGTAGCGATCACGAAAACAAAAAGCGCCGCACAAAAGACCGCCAGCAACGGATCGCCCATCATATCGATGTGAATACCGAGACCGACCCATTGCCCGATTAACGGAGCCAGCAATTTTGCCAACAGGATCGCGATCATCCCCGCTATGAGCGTCAACAAGGCCGTTTCCCTGATAAACAACCAAAAAACCTGCATTTGCGAAACGCCCAGCACTTTTCTTACTCCCACTTCCTTGCTCCGTTTGAACGCCTGTGCGGTGGAAAGATTGATAAAATTGAAACAGGCGATCAGCACCAGCAGCAGGCCCACAGTCGCAAGCACTACCACCGTGTAATATTTGATCTTCCCGCCATATGCAATATTGAAGTGGACGTCGGCCAGGTCCTGTAAATGGTAATGGAACACTTTGCCGTCAGGGCCATAGTATTTATTGGCAAATGCAGGCATCTGCTTCTCCAATGCAGCTTCGAAGGCGGGCGACCGGAGGGTAATGAAAGTCTCGCGGGAGCTATCGATCCAGCCCCAGTCTTCATAGCCATATTCGGGGACTATCTTTTTCAAAGTAGGCAGGGAAACAAAAACATCCTGTCTGAAATCGGTCTGTTCGGGATAATCGGCGATAATGCCTGCGACCACCAGGTTTTCCCGGTTGTTTGCACGGATGATCCTGCCTATCGCATCTTCATTGCCGAAATATTTCCGGGCATAACGTTCCGTCACAACGACCTGATTGGGCGCATTCAATACCTCAGCACTACCCTTTAGAAACCGATAATCAAATATTTTAAAGTAGTCGGTATTGGTAAAAACCAGATGGTCCTTTTCCAGGAACTTTTTACGCACGCCATCCTGCTCTACACTGATCGTCAACTCCTTATGAGCGACATAGGCGGCATTTTCCACATTTGAAAACTCCTTTTTCAAGGTCTCGTGCAGCACATAGGCTGAGCCGCGCTCTTTCTCCACCGAGCCGTCTTCCAAATGCAGATCCACCACCATCCGGTACGTCCGTTCGGCTTTGGCATGATACCGGTCCACGCTGAGGTGGTACTTCACCAGCTGGAATATCACAATAGCACCCGCCATGCCGATCGCCAGACCGGCCACATTGATAAAGGAATAGATTCTATGCTTCGCCAGGTTCCTGAATGCAAACTTCAAATAGTTATTAGTCATCATTACAAGTGTGTTTTTTATTTAAATGGATCTATATAATCAGTTGGACGCTATTCACTTCTTAAACTTTTCACAGGGTCCACCAGAGCCGCTTTCACAGCCTGATAACTAACCGTCACCAGCGTAAGCAACAATGCCCCGCAGCCCGCGACGGCAAATACCCACCAGCTGATCTCCGTCCGGTATTGGTAGTGTTGCAACCATTCGCGCATCGCGTACCACGCTATCGGCATTGCCAGCAAGCTGGATAATACGACCAGCACTACAAAATCCCTGGAAAGCATCCGCCAAAGGTTGGCAACCGAAGCACCAAGGACCTTCCGGATACCGATTTCCTTCGTCCGCTGCTCGGCAGTAAACGACGCCAGGCCGAACAGTCCCAAACAACTGATCAGCACCGCCAACGTGGCGAAAAAACCTGCCAGCTGTCCTATCCGCTCCTCCGCCCTGAATTTCGCGTCGTACTCCTGATCCGCGAACCGGTACTCGAACGGCGCAGCAGGAACGAGCTTTTTGAACACCTTTTCGATGGCCGGCAACGCTGCCGCGGAGCTCACTCCGGGATTTAGTTTGATGTTGATCCAGTTAGGTGAACCAAAAAGGAAGAAAACGGTCGGTTTGACCGACTCGAAGGGCGATTCCATCACCATATCCTTCACCACCCCGATGACCGTGAAGCGTTTTTGAATATTGTCCGTCATCCACTGGCTTTTCCAGGAAACGACCGCTCCCACCGGATCAGCCAGGCCGAACAACCGGGCTGCCGACTCGTTGATCACGAAACCGGAAGTATCCGATGCAAATTCTTTGGAGAAATTCCGTCCGCGTACAAACTGCCAACCGACCGCTTTGGCATATTCCGGTGAAACTGTCAGTGTTGCAAATGTCTCAGTAAATCCTTCCGGCATCCCATTCCAACTGAAACCGTCGTTGGCAGACCATACACCGGTGACAGGGCTTTGCGAGTCGGCCACTTCTTCCACCATTCCGGTATTCTTCAGTTCGGTACGGAATAAGTCTGTTTTTCCGTAAGAGTCTTCCGATTTCATCGGGATCATCAGCAGACCATCCCGCGAATAGCCAACAGGCCGGTCTTTGGCAAATTGGATCTGCCGGTAAACAATGATAGTACAGATGATCAATGTGACCGAAATAGTGAATTGCAGTACGACCAAGACCTGCCGCGGCGTGTAGGCAAAGCGGCCAAAATGGGTCCGTAAGGAGGCGTTGGAACCTTTGAGCACCTTCACCGGCTGGAAGGATGTGAGGTAAATCGCCGGGTAGCTGCCTGCAAGCAAAGATGTGAGCAGCACAAAACCTGCACTACATAGCCAAAACCATGCATTGTTCCACGGAACGACCATCTGCTTCGCGGCCAGGTCGTTGAACCACGACAAGGACGAGACTACGCCTGCAAGGGCAAGTACAAAAGACATCGATACGATCAAAAAAGACTCAGTGAAAAACTGGCCGACGAGCTGCATCCGCAGTGAGCCGATCGCTTTACGAACGCCCACCTCACGCGCACGCTTCTCCGACCGAGCGGTGCTGAGGTTAACGAAGTTGATACAAGCCAGCAGCAACACAAAAAAGCCGATCAGGCCTACCATCCATACATATTTCAACGGTCCCTCACCGGCCGCACCATTTCTGAAATTGGAATATAAATGCCAGTCACTCATCGGATGCACCCACATTTCGGGGCGGGTGGCCGCTTCTTCCTTCATATCATCCATTTTCCGGATGGCGTTCTGCTCCGAAAGCCGGATACCCGCACTTGCAGTTTTAAAATCCACCTTATCGGCCAGCTCCCCGAACAACCAGATGGCATGATTGTCCCATTTCTTATCCCTCATATACCGGTTCTTATCCAGGAAGTATTTCCAGGAACCCATAAACTGCACCTCGGCGAATTTGGTATTCTGTGGCAAATCTTCATAAATGCCCGTCACTTTCATGTCCATATTCGTGCCAACCCTGATGACTTTGTTCAGCGGATCGGCCTTGCCGAAAAGTGCCAGGGCAGTCGACTCCGAGAGGATAATTCCCTGCTGGTCTTCCAGCGCCGACCGGGAGCCTTTCAACATGCGAAGGTTGAACATTTCAGGGGCTTCGGCGTCGATAAACTGACCGTTGAGCGATAATTTCGTATCACCCGCAGTGAGAATATGTTCGCCCGTCTGAGTGGATGCCACGATTCGCTTGAAGTAGCCGGCGTAATTCGCTTTCAGTTCCTGAATGTACGGAACCGGCAAGGAAAATGAGGTTTTCCTTTCACTGTGCACGACCTGATTCTGAAGAATCTGACCGATGCGGTCGTAATTTTTGAAATACCGGTTAAACGACAGTTCGTCGTAAATCCAAAGGCCAATCAATATGGCTACTCCCATTCCGATCGCCAACCCACCGATATTGATCGCTGAATAACCCTTATTTTTCCAAAAGTTCCGGAAGGTGATTTTCAAATAATTTCTAAACATGACCGATGGGTTTAGGGCCTTCTAAACGCATTACATTATACGCTGCGTCTGGCCATATATTCTGAACAATTATTTTACTCGCTACGCAAACTTTTCACCGGATTCACCAATGCCGCCTTGATACTCTGAAAGCTGACGGTCAGTAATGCTACTCCCACCGCCAATGTACCGGCCAGCAGGAATACCCACCACTCTATGCTGATTTTGTAGGCAAAATCCGACAACCACTGGTTCATGCCATACCAGGCAAGCGGGGAAGCTATGAGGATTGCGATACCTACCAGTTTTACAAAATCCTTGGAAAGCAATGACACAATGCTGAATACCGAAGCACCGAGCACTTTACGGACACCAATCTCCTTGGTACGCTGGATGGTTGTGAATGCCGCCAGTCCGAAAAGCCCCAGGCAGGCGATCACCACGGCAAGTCCGGCAAAAATCCCGAAAAGCCGGCCGACACGTTGTTCCGACTCGTACATTTTATCGAACCGCTCATGAAGGAAAGAATAGGCAAAGGGATTGTCCGTAGTGGCCTTCCATGTTTTTTCTAATGTTTTGAGCAGGCCCGGCACATCATCTGTGTGGATGCGAAGAGCCATCTGGTACAGGTCGCCGCCATAAAACATGACCAGCGGGCCTATCTGCTCGTGCATGGATTTGAAATGAAAATCTTTCAGCACACCCACTACCGTATAAAACCGCTTGCTTTCGGGCGTACCGTTGCCGATCGTACGCACCCGTTTTCCGACCGGATCTTTCCAACCGAATTGCTTTGCGGCCGCCTCATTGATGAGTATCGACGCGCTGTCGGCACCGAAGGCTTGGGAGAAATTCCGGCCTGCCGCCAGCCCGATGCCGAGTGTTTTCAGGTATTCTTCGTCGATCTGGTAAGTTGTAAAGCGATATGGAGTAATATTGTTTTCAGCATTCTCGGGCAGGAAACCGTCCGTGCCATTGTTAGAGGCCCCTGCGGGAATATAGCCGGCGAGCGTCAGGCTGCTGACTGCGGACAAGCTCTCCACTTGTTCCCGGAATGCTTTGGCCTTGTCACCCAGCAAATGGGTATCGTGCAGGATCAGCACTTGTTCTTTGTCAAAACCCAGTTTTTTATTCTGGATAAAACGCAGCTGCTGGTAGACGACCATCGTGCCGATGATCATCCCTATTGAAACCACAAACTGAACCGTTACCAGCGTATTCCGCAGCCAGCCACTTTTCACACCCGCCTGCACACTGCCTTTCAGCACGGCAATCGGTTTAAATGCAGAAAGGAAGAACGCCGGGTAGCTGCCAGCCAACAAACCCACTACCAGACAACCCAGCAATCCATAAACGATCATTCGCGCATTCAAAATGGATTGAATATTGAATTGTTTTCCGGCGAGATCGTTGAAACCGGGCAAAACCAGCAGTACCAGCCCAAACGCTACAATCAATGCAAGCATCGTCAGCAAAATAGACTCGGTCAGGAATTGCACCATCAGTTGTTGCCGGACCGAACCCATTACTTTCCTTACGCCTACCTCCTTGGCACGCCCGGCAGATCCGGCGGTCGAGAGGTTCATAAAATTAATGCAGCCAATAAGCAGGATAAATGCGGCAATGACAGTAAAAATGTAGACGTACTTAATATTGCTATTGGGTTCCAGCTCATTTTCGAGGTTGGAAGTGAGGTGTATATCCGTCAATGGCTGTAAAGCAAGGCCAAACCGGTCACCCTTTCGCAGATATTCTTCGTAGGACATACCCAAAAACTCCTGGATTTCCGGGCCGATGTATTTCTTCACGACCTGCGGCAGCTGGGCTTCGAGCTTGTCTGCCGGGTAATCCTTGCGCAACAGCACATAGGTGTGCGCCCCGCTCGAAAGCCATTTTTCACCCAGCTGGGTCGATTTCATCGAAGCGAAAAAATCGAAATGGAAATGCGAATTGGAAGGCGCATCCTCGCACACACCCGTGACACGAAACAATCCGCTATTACCCATGGTAAGGCTTTTGCCGACCGGATCCTGTTTTCCGAAGTATTTCAATGCCGTGGAGGTAGTCAGAACGATCGTCTTGGGCTCCGAGAGAACCGTCTTCGCATCGCCTTTCAGCAACTGTACGGAAAACAGATTGAAAAAATTGGAGTCGACAAAAATGACACGATCCTCCCGGAATTTCTTTTCGCCATTCCTGACCAGAAATGTGCCGTTCGACGACAACCTCGTGTACGCCTCTACGCCCGGGTAGTCACGCATAAGCGCAGGCCCGGCTGGCGCGGGAGCCCCGGCAATACTGATCTCATTCCCACCGATCCGGCCATGCAGCGTCACCCTGAAAATACGGTCGGCGTTGGCATTGAAACGGTCGTAACTCAACTCATGCTGCACAAATAGGAGGATCAACATACAGGTCGCCAATCCGATAGCCAGGCCGAAAATATTGATCGACGCGAAAGCCCTCTTGTGCCAAAGACTCCGGAGAGCGATTTTCAGGTAATTGGATATCATAGCCGTGGCGGTTACGAGGGTTGACGGATGGATCTTCCGTCGGAAGCGTCAAATTATGCACCAGCTGATGACAATTACACAATTAACTGAAAATCAATTTTTTACATTATAATAAAACAAATGAAGGGTGTCCGCTATCGGACACCCTCCGTTCGTTTTGGAACGACCATGGGTCGCTATGCACTGCTACTCGCTGCGCAGGCTCTTCACCGGGTTCATAATGGCTGCCTTGACGCTCTGGAAGCTTACCGTAGCGAATGCGATGCCTGTGGACAAGATCGCGGCGATACCGAATATCCACCAGTAAATGTCCGTCCGGTAAGCAAAATTCTGCAACCAACGGTCCATGCCGAAATAGGCAATGGGCGAGGCTACGACAAATGCAATGAGCACGAGTTTGAGAAAATCTTTGGAAAGCAACGCCACGATACTGGCAATGGACGCGCCCATGACCTTTCTAACCCCTATTTCCTTCGTACGCTGCATGGTGCTGTAAGAAGCGAGTCCCAATAATCCAAGGCAGGAAATGAATATAGCCAGGATCGCGAAATTGAAGAACAACTTCTCAAACCGCTCTTCGCTGCGGTACTGGCGGTCGAAAAACTCGTCCATAAAATAGTAGCTGAACGGCCTGTCGGGCATAGCTGCCTTCCATTTTCCTTCCACCGCAGCAACCGTTTCCTTCAACCTGCCACCTTCAATTTTAACAGAAACAAGCTGCGAACCACCCGGCTCGATCCGCATCGTCAACGGTTTGATCGTTTCCTGCAACGACCGGAAGTGGAAATCCTTAATCACACCGATGATCTTACCCTCACGCCCCCATTGCCTGAACCTGCGGCCTATCGCCTCTTCGGGTTTACTGTACCCAAGCAGCTTCACGGCTGCTTCATTCACCACCATGGCTTGTGTTGTATCGGTTCCGAATTCCCTGGAAAACGGCCGGCCGGCGACTATTTTTAGACCAAATTGAGGAATATAGTCAAAATCAACGAAGTAGAGGTCGAGGTTGGAGGCCTGCAAATCGCCACTTTTGTTCTCCACTTCGGAGTACGCACCCGGATTGGAACTACCCGGAACGCTCGAAGATGCCGCGGTGGATCTGACCCCGGCCAGCCCGGCCAGCGACTGTTTAAATGCCTCGCGCTTCGGGTCGCCCTCGGTGTTTACGATCAGCATCTGGTCTTTGCTGAAACCCAGGTCACGGTTACGCATATAGTTCATCTGGATGTACACGATCATCGTAGCGATGATCAGGGCGATCGAAATGGCAAATTGCACGGTTACCAGCCCCTTTCTGAGCAAAATACCTTTCACACTCGTCGTGAAACGGCCTTTTAATACCGTAACCGGCTCGAACGACGATAATACCAATGCGGGATAAATGCCCGCCATCACCCCGATCACGACCGCGGCCGCCAGCATCGCGACTAGAAAGATCCAGTCTGAAAAAATGCCTTGCGTAACCACTTTTCCTGCGAGATTGTTGAAAAGCGGGATCAATGCAGCCGAAAGTATGATCGAAAATATGAATGCAATGAAGCAAAGCAGGACCGATTCGCTCACAAATTGCCGAGCCAGCAACGACTTGGCCGCCCCCACGACCTTGCGTATCCCAACTTCCTTGGCTCGCTCGGCCGAGCGGGCGGTGGTCAGGTTCACGAAATTGATGCAGGCGATCAGCAGAATGAATGCGGCAACTACGGAGAATACGTATACGTTACTCATGCTGCCTTTTTCGGCAACGTCGCGTGTCGAATGCAAATGAACGTCTCGCAGTGGTTCCAGAAAAAGTATGTAGGACATCTTGGTTTCCTGCATCAGTTTGGCGGCACGGCGTTGTATGAATGCCGGAAATTTCTTTTCAAGTGCCTTACCATCGGTTCCGGGCCGAAGCAGCAGGTACGTGGTAGCGCCAAAATTCCCCCATTCCTCGTCGATCCCCCGGTTGAACCGTTGGGTGAGGGTCGACATGGAAACAAACATATCGCCTTTGATCTGCGAATTCTCCGGGATATCCTTCATCACGCCGGTCACCTTGGCGGCCAACCCTTCGCCCGAAAGCAGGAGTGTTTGTCCGATCGGGTCCGTATCGCCAAAATACTTCCGCGCTGCCTTTTCAGTGAATACCAGGCTCAGCGGTTCTTTCAAAGCCGACGCGGGATTTCCCTGTTTCAGTTTAAAATCGAATACTTTAAAAAGCGTTGAATCCGCAAATACCGTGTTTTCCTCCTGGAATTTAAGCTCCCCTTTTCGCACCAGAAAGCTCCCGCCGCTGATACGGGTATACGCTTCTATTTCGGGAAAATCCTGTTTGATATTCGGTGCGTAGGCCCAGGAAGTGATGCCTGCATGGATCGTTTCAGAGGGCGTTTTTACGTCCGTTACCAGCCGGTAAATGCGGTCGGCCCTGGAATGAAAGGCGTCATAGGTCAGTTCGAAATTGACGTACATGGAGATCAGCAGGCAGGCCGACATTCCTACGGTAAGGCCCATGATGTTGATCAGTGAAAAAACCTTGTGTTTCCAAAGGTTACGGAAGGCGATTTTGAAATAGTTTTTTAACATGGCTGTCCGGTATAGTTTTTGGCATTTGGCATTGAAATATGCATTACATTAAATGCATACCAATCAAACAACTAACTTATAATCAAATATATAACTTCAAAAAGACAGGCACCGCTGTCCGAAAACGAACAGGTGTGCCTGTGCCGACAATAACTTATTCACTCCTCAACGACTTCGCCGGGTTCAGCAGCGCCGCCTGTATTGTTTTAAAACATATTGTCAATAATGTGATGGCTAGCATGGCACCGACGGTCGAAAAGTAAATCCAAAACGGGATGCTGATTTTGTAGGCGAAATCCTGCAACCAGCGTGACATGAGGTACCAGGCGACCGGCGTGGCGATAACACCCGCAATCAGCACAAGCCTGACAAAGTCTTGCGAAAGCATCCCGACTATCCCGGCGACCGACGCGCCTAAAACTTTGCGGATACCGATCTCCTTCGTGCGGCTCTCGGCGGTAAAAGTTACCAGGCCGAAAAGTCCCATGCACGCAATGAAGATCGCAAGCGCCGTAAAGACTGAAAACATACCGGATAGCCGTGTTTCATCTTTGAATGTCTCATGAAAAGCCTCGTCCAGGAAGTAAAACTCAAAGGGCATTTCATGATCAAATGATTTAAAAATACGGCCTATCGCCTTCACATCACCTGCCACGTCGCCCCGGGTATCCAGCCTTACGTACATGACCCCACGGGATGAGCCAGACACGCGCAGCATATTGGTGGTGTCGCTCACGACTGAGAGCATCATGGCTTTGGTACCATGCTGTACGGATGAAAAATCGAAGTCTCCGATGATTCCGTCTACATTAACACCTTCCATAATCGGCTGCCCGATTGGGTCCCCCTTGATACCCAGCTCCCTGACGGCCAGTTCGTTCAGCAGGGCATAATTCTTATGCTCTCCTGCTGCCGGTGCCGTTTTCAATTTCAGACCCAATGTTTTCACAAATTGTCCGTCGACAACCATCTGAGCAAGTCCTACCTGCTTTTTGGTCGTGGCATTCGGGACAAAAAACATATTGTAACCCTTAAACAGGCCTACATTCGCAAAAGTAACGTTTGTCACACCGGCCCGCTGCTTCACTGCATCCCGAAAAGGCTTGTAATTAGCCGCCATGGAGGGGCCCAGCGGGATACTCAGCACTTGCTCCTTATACAGTCCGAGGTCTTTCCGCTGCATAAAAGCGAGCTGCTCCTTCACCACCAAACTGCCCATAATCAATGCAATGGAAACGGAAAACTGAAAGACAATGAAGAACCGTCTCACACCCACCCCGCTTACATTTCCTCTGAACCGGCCTTTCAATACTTCCAAAGGCGCAAAGCCCGACAGCATAAAAGCCGGATAGCTTCCAGCCAACAGCGTTGTTATCAGCAGCAAAGCAGTCAGAAAAGACAGAAAGAAAGGCGATATCACGAATGCCGCGTCGATTCTCAGGCCCAGAAGCTCGTAAAACGGTTGACTTAAATAATACACCATGGCCAGCCCCAGTCCAAACGACAGCGCGCAGACAAAAACCGATTCGACATAAAACTGCTTTCCGAGGCCTGCACGGGTAGCGCCCACCACCTTTCTCACGCCTACCTCACGCGCTCGCTGCGTGGCCCGCGCGGTGGTGAGACTCATATAGTTGAACAATGCAAGCAACAGAACGGCTGCGGCGGCAATGCTGAAAATCGGGATCAGTTTGCTGTTTCCAGAGTC
>CBFGMV010000025.1:0-90263 GCA_965649915.1 uncultured Dyadobacter sp. | reverse complement strand
CTGAGACCGACAATTCGCTTTTGTCATGCTGAGCGAACCGGGCCGCCGGGCGGTCGAAGCATAGCGCAATGTTACTCTACCGCAGCATGGATCAATGCTGACTATGCTGAGACCGACAATTCGCTATTTGTCATGCTGAGCGTAGTCGAAGCTTAGCGCGACGTTACTTAACCGTATTTTGAATCAACGCTGCCCGGTAGGTTTATACGGTACGGGCGGTCGAAGCATATGCACAATGTTACTTAACCGTATTTTGAATCAACGCTAACATGTTGGGTTTGTACGGTACGGACTGTCTTCGGCTCCGCTCAGACTGACAATCGGCTATTGTCATGCTGAGCGAACCGGGCCGCTGGACGGTCGAAGCATAGCGCAATGTTACTCTACCGCAGCATGGATCAATGCTGACACGTTTAAGCGCAATTCCCGATCAGATGATGATGGCAGGCAGAATGGGTCTGTGTGCAGGATGATTCTGATAAAATCTATTAAATCGATAGATAAAGTAAATTATTATTTGAACAACCAGCAAACACTTCGTAGCTTTTGGGCAACATTTTCTGTTTTTCTTAATTTTGACGCATGAATAAAACCGCATTGATTACCGGGCCTACATCAGGTATCGGTCGCGCTACTGCCCTGGAACTCGCACGCCGGGGATATGATCTGATCCTTGTCGCACGCAGCGGGTCCAAGACCAGAAAGTTGCAGGATGAGATAGGCAACCGGGTCCACACCGCTTTTATTCCGTGCGATCTTTCCAGCATTGCGTCGGCAAAACAGGCCGTGGAAGAGATCAAGGCCAGTTACCGGCAAATCGACGTGCTGATCAATAATGCCGGACTGATCGCGCAGCACCGGCAGACGACCGACGATGGAATCGAGCTCACATTCGCTACCAACCACGTCGGACCGTTCATCCTGACCACCGGACTGATCGATCTACTGAAGGCCGCAGATGCCGCACGTGTTATAAACCTGGCTTCCGAAGCGCACTTTTTTGCATTGGGCTACCAGACAGCCAAGCTTGCAAACCCGCCGCGTTACCACGATCTGGTGGTCTACGGCCGTTCCAAACTTGCCAATATCTTATTTTCCAACGAGCTGGCCGAACGGCTGGCGCCCTTTGGTATTACTTCCAATGCAGTCCACCCGGGAACGGTTTCCAGCAACTTTGCAGGGGAAGGCAATGGCGCTACGGCGCTGTTTATGCGGTTATTCCGGTCATTCCTTCGCACCCCGGAGGAGGCAGCGGCTGGTATTGTATATCTGGCTACGGCACCGGAAGTCTTTGATGTGACGGGTCGCTATTTCGCGAATTCCAAACCTGCAAGGTCGTCCGGCAAAGCCAAGAGCAGAGCCCTGGCACGCGAGCTTTGGGCGTTTTCGGAAATCCTGACGGACGTTGTTTTGATGTAAATCTATTAAATCTATGGACTTTAAATACTTTTTTGACAAAATGCTTGGAAGTTAAATCTTTCCTGCGTTAACTTTGTCAAAAATCTAAACTAGTCGAGCTGAGAACCACCCGAAGCTGATCCATTCCCAATGACATTGGATATGCATTCGATTCAATCGCATCCCACCCTTTCGCCCGGTCATTCCGGAGCTGCTCTGTTTCCTGCCCAGGGAACATCCTGTTGTTGTTGCTAGTCGAGCCTCGCCCTTGTCCCGGCTTTCCGCCCGGACAAAGCATCCCCGGTTTTCCATTTTCAAATTGTCGCTCCGTGCGGGGCGGCCCAGACTTCCTGCAACATGAAATTCACAGACAGCCATATTTATTACGAAATACTCATCCTATTTGCTGTTATCAGCATTGCCGAAGCTTTTACCGGTCTTTACAAAAGTGAAAAATGGTCGAAAAATGAATGGTATATCAATTTCGCCGGCCTGTTCCTGTCGAGCACCATTACACGGCCGCTCAGTTTCCTGCTTTCGGCCTATATCCTCAATTTCTTCTTTGCGGATTATTATAATGTATTCGAAAATGTGCCGCTGTGGGCTGCGGTCATCCTCACTGCATTGTTCGAAGACTTTACCCAATACTGGTGGCACCGCGCTGCGCACACTTACACCTGGCTTTGGAAAGGCCACCGCGTACACCATAGCGCGCCCGAAATGAGCGTATTCCTAACTGGCCGGAACTCATGGGTATACCTGCTGCTGTTCCCGCCCCGCATTGTCTCCACGATCCTGATCTTTCTCGGTTTCGGCCAGGCGTTCCTGGTAGGCTATTTTTTCAAAGCATTGATCGGTATCTCGGCCCATTCCAGCGTGCGATGGGACAAACCGCTCTATGCGATCAAATGGCTGCATCCGGTAATGTGGGTACTGGAAAGGACCATTTCCACCCCTGCGACACACCACGCACACCACGCCGCCACCGATGCCGATGGCATTGGTGTCATCAATGGAAATTACGGTAACATGTTCTTTATCTGGGACATGCTGTTCGGTACCGCCAAGATCACCCGCGAGTTTTCAGAACACATCGGCCTGGAAGACTACCACGAAGAACCCTGGTACGTGCAACTGGGCTACCCCCTGTTCAAATCAACCGACGAGCGAAGCGAGCTGAGCAAGTGATGATTGAATGACTGAATGATTGAATGACTGAATGATTGAATGACTGAATGAGCCGCAGTGGAACTGGGAATGATTGAATGAATGAGTGAGTGAGGCAATTTTGAATGAGTGACCGGGTCGCCGATGCGATGAGTGAATGAGTGAGTTGGTCACCGATGCGAGGGGTGATGGAGTCTGCGTAACGCAATGCGCTATCGGTCAGTCACTTAAATTAGCCCATTCGATTCAAAAATTCAATCACCGCATCGGAGTCCCGGCGAGCCATTCAGCAATATTCACTCAATCCCAGTTTCACTGCGGCTCATTCGGTCATTCAAAATTTCTCCATTCACTCATTCACTCATTCACCCATTCAAAAATTCTCCATTCAGTCATTCAGTCATTCAAAATTTCACTCATTCACATCATGCCAAAGCCCCTCCTCACCCTCGCATTCCTCCTTGCCCTTGTGTCTGCAAAGGCGCAGGTGGCTACGTTTGATGTGCTGATGGCGGGGCATTCGATCGGGTCGGTGACGGTTTTGGAGCAAGAGGGGAGCGGGCGTTTGCGAAAGCGGATTGAGGCGGAGTTTAAGGTGCCGTTTTATTCGGGTAGCTTCGTGAGTGAAAACCAGTTTGCTGACGGCACCCTGCACAGCTCGCTGACGGAGCAGGTTGTGAACGGCAAACGGCGGGAGCAGACAATAACCACCCGGCTCTCGTCGAGACATTACCGCTTCGACCAGGCGGAAAAGAGTGAGGAAAAGCGCAAATGGGAAGTAATGGTGCCCATTGCACACACGATAACTGGGCTTTATTATCAGGAGCCGGCTCAGGTACAGGATGTGTATTCCGAGAAATACGGCGCGATGTGCAAGGTTAGAAAGCTGGAAAACGGTAGTTACAGCGTGCAGCTGCCCAACGGCAAGGAAAGTGTTTACAGTTACGTCCGGGGAGAATGCGTCCGTGTCGTGACGGAGCTCGCAGGAGTGCGGCTCAGCATTGTCAGAAAGCAGCGTCCGCTTTGAATTTGCATTCTTTTTAACCTGAATACTATGCGAACGCTGGCTGCGTGTAGTGCTCGGCGTTCGCAGCAATCCGGAAACTCAGGTATTACAGTCGCACCATTGCCTTGATCACCCCGTTGGCCGGATCGAGCCATGCCTCGAAATCGTCTTTGATGTCATCGAAATTAACACGGTGGGTGATATAGGTCGCAGGATCGATCCGTTTGGCCTGGATACTGGCGATTACATGTTCGAAATCACTCCTGGTTGCATTGCGGCTGCTCATCAGGGTTGCCTCCCTTTTGTGGAACTCGGGATGAGCAAAGGTAATCGGCCCTCCCTGCAGTCCGACGAGCACATATTTCCCGCCATGCGAAAGGTATTCAAATGCCTTTTCGATCGCTTTTAAGTTTCCGGTGGCATCGATTACGACCGTGGGCATATCGCCGTTGGTGATCTCGTCAAGTCGTCCGACGACATTTTCTGTGACCGCGTTGATAGTGTGCCCGATGTTCAATTTTTCTCGACAGAAGGTCAGTCGGGAGTCATTAATGTCGAGGGCGATCACCCGGGCGCCGGCAATCCTGGCAAATTCCATCGTGCCCAGTCCTATCGGCCCGGCACCCACGACGAGGACGGTATCGTTCACACCGGCATCGGCCCGGCGTACGGCGTGCGCACCGATCGCAAGCGGCTCCACCAGGGCAAGCTCGTCGAAGCTCAAACCATCGCCGTGAACCAGGGAATACGAGGGAACCGATACATACTCGGACATGCCTCCGTCGATGTGTACGCCAAAAACCTCGATGCTGGCGCAACAGTTGGGCTTGCCGTTCCGGCAGGCGATGCATTCACCACAATTGAAGTAGGGAATGAATGTAACGGCTTCCCCGATGGAGAAGCCGGGCGCGCCGTCGGTCGCCACTATTTCTCCCGCCAGTTCATGCCCCAGTATCCTGGGATATTTAAAGAATGGCTGCTTGCCTTCGTAAGCGTGCAAATCGGTGCCGCAGATGCCGATATTCCTGATTTTGACGATCGTGCGGCCCGGGGTTAGTCCGGGGATTTCACTATGCCTGTAAACCAGTTCTCCCGGCGTATTGCATATCAGTGTTTTCATTTGTAGTGTTTTTGTAAATTCATCAATCGGCAGGCACCCGGCCAATCGAAAATGCCCGTCATTACATCGCTCGGCCCTCGCGAAACATGCCCTGAACGCGCTCACGGTACAAAAAGGGCGATTGGCAACCTCTCCCGCGGGTGTGATGCAACTTTCCGAAAGCGCATCGGCGACAATCGATGCAGGTATCATTTCGGATCGGGAGGCGTTTCAATCCCATCAATCGCGCTGGAAAAGCCGCCCGTTCACCGGCGGGTACCAACCGGTCGAACGATGCAAAGAAAAGGCATAAGTAAGCCCGCGCGGATCGAATGTTATCCAGATAATAAGCTATCTTAGCATTTGTTATATTTTAAATTATTTGTTGTGTTTTTTTGGCCTACCGGTGGTGATCCGGCATAAATCTCTTCGATCATGAAACCCCACATCCTGCAAGTAGCCACAGCACCCAACAGGTCATTCAGTTTCCGAAGGGAGCAGATTCCCAATATCAACAGCCGATGGCATTGCCACGCCGAAGTAGAGCTGATATGCTTCCACAAAGGAAGCGGAACGCAATTCGTGGGCGACGATATCAGGCGGTTCAGTGCGGGCGACGTGATACTGGTTGGTGCTAATCTGCCGCATTACTGGCATTACGATCCCGATCAGCAAGTGGATGAAAACGATCCTACACCGTTTGCAACCGTGATCCATTTCACTGAAAATTTCTGGGGAGAGCGCTTCCTGGTACTTGCCGAAAACGCAGTGCTGCGCAATGTCCTGGACAAAGCAAAACGCGGACTGGCCATTAAAGGGGAATCGGGCAATGCGGTGACGGCATTGATGGAAAAACTGCATCATGCGGAGGGACCTTACCGGCTCATATTCCTGATGGAATGCCTGATGGTCGCAAACCAGGTGGGTGAAAACGATACACTTGCCTCGCTGGGGTTCCGGTATTCCAATCCGGAGCAGGAAAGCGAGAGAATTAATGCCATCTATAAATACACGCTCACGCATTTCAGCGAAAAGATCACGCTAGAGAAAGTGTCGTCGATTGCCGGACTGTCGCCGAATTCGTTTTGCAGGTATTTCAAATCCCGCACGGGGAAGCAATTTTCCCAATTTCTCATTGAGATCAGGATTGGGAATGCATGTAAGATGTTGATCAACAACAATATGAATATCAAGCAAATTTGTTATGAAAGCGGTTTTCAGAACTTTACCTGCTTCTATAAACAATTCAAACAGATAACCGGGAAAACACCTGCCACCTATCAGCAGGCGTTTTCCAATCGGTAGTTATTTCCTCAGCAACCGATAAGTTTTGCCCTTTTGGGTGTCGAAAGCGATCATGAATCCTTTTCCGTCGGGTTTTGAACTGAGCTGGGTGCCGTCCAGGGTTAGTTCGACCGGAGATCTGACGAGACACTTTTCGCCGTTCAGCGATTCGATGGTAACGAGGACAGGGCGGTTAGTTTCCCATTCAATGCCGATTTCAAACCCGCCTCTGGCTCTCAGCCCCTTCACAGACCCGGCCGCCCATTGAGATGGCAATGCGGGCAACACGTCGATGACATACTTGTCGGGAGCGTAATTTTCCATGCTTTGTAACAACATTTCCGTCATCCCCGAAACTGCCCCGAAGTTGCCGTCTATCTGAAACGGCGGATGCGCATCGAAAAGGTTAGGATAGGTTCCGCCGGCCCCCGCCATAATGGTCTTGGTTTGCCCGGTATAACGCAGCTGATTGGACAGCAGCTTGTGTGCCTGATCGCCGTCTCTCAGTCGTGCCCAAAAATTCTCTTTCCATGCGATGGACCAGCCGGTGCCGTCATTTCCCCGTATTTCAAGCGATTTTTTGGCAGCTGCCGCTAGCTCGGGCGTTCCGAAGGCGGTAATCTGATGTCCGGGATGCAGGGCAAACAAATGTGAAACGTGCCTGTGTTCGAGATCGTCCGAGTTCATATCCCAGTCCTTACCCCATTCCATCAGCTGACCGTTGCGGCCGGTCTGAAGTTTCCTGATTTTGTCCCTGGCCTCCGTTACCTTTTTCGCAAAACCGGCATCGGTTCCCAGCACGTGGGCTGCGTGGGCGGTGTTGTCAAACAGATCCCAGATGATGGAGCGCTCCATGGTGTTCCCTTCCGAAACACTGGCTTTTTGGCCATCGTCCGTTTTGAAATAGTTTTCGGGCGAAGTCGACGGCGAGGTGATCAGGTTCCCGTTTTCGTCTTCGATCATCGTCGCGAGGTAAAATTCGGCTGCACCTTTCAGCGTGGGGTAAACGGATTGCAGGTATTGCTTATCCCTCGTAAATGCGTAATGTTCCCATAAATGCTGGCAGGCCCAGCCACTTCCGCCTGCGAATACGCCCCAGGGCAGCTTCGCACCCGGACTTGTCCATCCCCAGCCATTCGTAGTATAGCCATAATACCACCCGGGTGTATCCGGCCCAAAGTAGGCTTTGGCCGTTTTGGCACCGGCGGCCCGCAGGCTTTGGGTTTGCCTGAGCATGGGCAAATGCAGCTCGGAGAGGTTGGACTGTTCCACCGGCCAGTAGTTCATCTGATAGTTAATGTTGGATTTGTAGTCGCACAACCATGGCAGCGAGAGCCCATCGCCCCAGATACCCTGTGAATTGGAGGGCAGGGGATTGTCGGGCCGACTGGAAGAAATCAGCAGATACCGGCCGTAATCGTAGAACAGCGAAGCAAAAGAAGGATCGTTTTTACCGTCGCCGTATTGGCGCAGGCGTTCGTCGGTAGGCAGGGCCGCAGCTGCCGTGGTACCGAGATTCAGCCGGACCCGGTTGAAATACTGTTGATAATCAGTGCTATGTCGCTTCAATAGATCGTTGTATTGCCTGGCTGACACGGCGCCCATTTGCCGGGTTACGCGGGCATGCGGGTGTTCCCCTTTATAAGCTTTGGCATAATCCATCACATAGGAAGTCCCGGCTGTCAGATACAGCGTCGCCTGATCGGCCGCGTTGACGATCAGCTCATTACCGGAGGTCTTCACTGATCCGCCGGTAACCACCACCTTGACCTGCACTTCGAAATCCAGGGTTTTCCCGGTATTGCCTTTCATGACCAGCATATTGGAACCCTCGGCAACCGTGGCCGAATTTTCGAGCCTGGTCAGATCCAATGTGAAGGATACACCACCTTTGGCTGAGCTTTTGATAATGCTGACAATCGCCTGATCCGGGGCACTGCTGAATGTCTCCCTGCTATATTCCGTTGTCCCGATTTTGAACGACACGCCTGAAACCGCGCGCTTGATATCGAGCCATCTTTTGTATTGGGTAGCATCTCCTTTGGGTAATTCAAACTGCATGGACAAGTCGCCCAGCGTCTGGTAGGAAGCGGTGTAAGGTGCCGGAGAGGTCATGTACTGGTTGGTCAATTTTTCGGCCAGTTCATATTGCTGTTCCCTGATGGCCTTTCTGACTTCGGGTAAATGCTTGTAGGCATCGGGCTGGTCCGCATCCGGCTGGGGGCTGCCCGACCACACGGAAATGTCGTTGAGCTGGAAGCGCTCCCGGTCCGGACCGCCGAATAGCATGGCTCCCAATCTGCCGTTTCCGATCGGCAATGCAGTTTCCCATGCCGTTGCCGGCGATCGATACCAAAGCACATCGGAGGTGTCACCAAAGCGATCGACACCGGAAACCGGGCGTAATCGGGCTAACCTGGGTCCTCCGGCGTTTGCGCCTGGGTATTCATTCTGGTTTTCAGTTTGAAAAAGCCATTCCACGGTGGAGCCGGAAGTTTTTTTGCCGCCGATGATTTCCTGCCTGTTCAGGTACCGGCTGTAAACTGCCACCTGGGCGACTTTGGCGGTCAGGTTGTTCCTGCCATCGGAATCTGCTCCGACCCGTAAAGGAAAGTTGGTGCGGGTCATCGGGGAAAGTGACGCTTTCGCTGACGATGCCACTTCATCATCATTGATGTAAAGCTTATATTGATTTTTGGATTTGCTGAATGTCCCGATCAGACGGACCCATTGGTTGAGCGGCACACTGCGGTCGCTGGTAAGGTGCTCCTGGCCGGCAACCATCCAAAGCCTGCTGTCCCGGCCGATCCCGAGAACAAAGCCACCCGACCCGCTGTTAGACTGGAATTTATCAATGATCCTGGTGCCTTCGGGCTGCTTGTCCTGGAAAAATACGGTTGCTTCCAGGCTCACTTCGTCGGTTAAATCGAGCGCAGGTAAATGCCTCGCCTGCCAGACACCGCCCTCAGCAGAAAACTGTACGCCGCCGGAATAATGAGATTGGGCCCGGGCGGCGGTGCCGAGGCTGATGATCAGAAGAATTCCGATCATGATTTTAGGAACGGTCATAGATAGTTTTAGATTAATCAATGCAAAGAAATTATACATTTACATACGGCGCCTGTGCAATCTTATCCGAGTAATAAGCTATTTTGACATTGCGTTTGCCGGCGACCGCAGGAGGCGGCTATGCGCTTGGAATCGCGCCGTGGTTTGGCATAGGAAAAAAATACCGGTGAAACGAGTTGGCAGCATAATCCGCCCCGGGATGAGTGGTACATGGCCAGGCCGAGGGAGGCTTGAACCGGCATAGCAAGCCTTTGCAATCATCAGACGGTGCTTCCGGAGCGGTTTGATATTCTTAATCCTTTGTTTGATTTTCTTTACCGGAGTACCTGGCGGACAAACTACCTTGCGCAGCGATGAGACGGAGGAATAATGTCGTTGCCGGTTGTAAGGAAACCAGCCCTGTTACTGTTTCAACAAGCTTTTGAAAATAAATACTATGGCAAAATATTCAATTATCGTAAACAGGCAAACGCATGAAGTGGATGCGATGGAAGACATGCCTTTATTATGGGTATTGCGCGACGTCGTCGGATTGCGCGGGACGAAGTTTGGCTGCGGAAAGGGGCTGTGCGGCGCGTGTACCGTGCATCTCGACGGTGCGCCCATCCGCTCATGTAGCTTCCCGGTTTCGTCGGTCGGCAAGGGCCGGATCACAACCATTGAAGGCTTGTCGGAAAATGGCGATCATCCGGTTCAGCGTGCGTGGACAGAGCTGGTGGTCCCGCAATGCGGCTACTGCCAGTCGGGCCAGATCATGAGCGCAGCGGCTTTGCTCAAAACCAATCCAAAGCCGTCCGAAACGGAGATTGAACAGGCCATGCAAGGTAATCTCTGTCGCTGCGGGACCTATAACCGGATCAAAGCGGCTATTGTCAGCATTTCAACCCATCAGGAATAAACCCATTACCGAACGTATGAAAGTCATATCTGCATTTCAAAAAAAGTCCGGACCGGTGACCTCAGAGGTGTTCAAAGCCTCGCGCAGGGATTTTCTGAAGGCCGGTGGCGCATTGACCGGAGGCATCGTGCTGGGCATCAGTTTCTGGGGTTGCGGTAGTAAAGGTGAAAAGCTAGCCACATTTGCGCCCAATGCCTATCTAAGCATCGGTTCCGACGGCGCCGTAATCATCGTTGCGCACCGCTCGGAAATGGGGCAGGGGATCCGGACGTCGCTCCCGCTGATCGTAGCCGATGAGCTTGGCGCCGATTGGAAGCAAGTAATCATTAAGCAGGCCGAAGGAAACGAAAAAAAATACGGCAATCAGAACACCGACGGCTCTTTTTCTGTCAGGATGTTTTTCAAACCAATGAGGGAGGCCGGTGCCATTGCGAGGCATTTGCTGTTACAGGCCGCTTCCGAAAAATGGAAGGTCCCGCTTTCCGAATGTGACACTGAAAACAGCCAGGTGATCCATAAAGCCTCCGGCAAAAAGCTGGGTTTCGGCGAACTTGCCGATGCCGCAAGTGCATTGCCGGTGCCTCCTTCCGGCAACGTGAAGTTGAAGGACCGAGCCCGGTTCAATTTGATCGGTAAGGCCACGCCCATCGTCGACCTGCCCGATATCGTCACCGGGAAAGCAGTGTTCGGCACCGATGCGGACGTTGCGGGGATGAAGATCGCCGTCATCAGGCGATGCCCGGTGGTAGGCGGTGCTGTGAAATCCGTCAACGATCAGAAGGCGTTGGCTGTACCCGGGGTGGTGAAGGTCATTACGATTAAAGGGGCTGGGCTTCCAGCCACATTGAGTAAGCCTCTGAGCGGGGTCGCCGTGATTGCCGACAATACCTGGGCTGCGATAAAAGGCCGCGACCTGCTGGAAATAGAATGGGACTTAGGTCCTAATGCATCGTACGATTCGGCGAAGCAAATTACTGAGCTCACTGCGGAGATCGGCAAAAAAGGAACGGTCAGGCGCAATCGCGGCGATTTCGATGCCGTGAAGGCGGGCGCAAAAAAGACGATCGCGCATACCTATATCGCCCCGCACCTGGCGCACGCTACCCTTGAACCGCCAGCAGCCCTCGCCGTAGTCAAAAATGGCAGCTGTGAGATATGGGCATGCACCCAAAACCCGCAGGGGGCGATTAAGGCCGTTGCGGACGCCCTCGGGATCGCGGAGGACAAAATAACAATGCATGTGACTTTGATCGGCGGCGGTTTCGGAAGGAAGTCGAAACCCGACTTCATCGTTGAAGCGGCATTATTGGCCAGGGATTCCGGCTTGCCTGTGAAAGTACAATGGACCCGCGAGGACGACATCCAGCACGACTATCTGCATTCACTCAGTGTTCAGCGAATCGTGGCCACGATTGACGGTCAGAATAAATTAACGGGATGGAACCACCATATCGCCTACCCATCGATCTCAGCGACCGAGGATAGCTCGATCCTGCAACCTGACGACGGTGAACTGGGCCTGGGCGCGTCGGACTTTCCGTACAATGTGCCCGCCATCCGCATTGAAACCCATGATGCAAAATCGCATCTGAGGGTGGGTTGGCTGAGATCCGTGCGGAATATTCCGCAGGTGTTTGCCATTGGGACCATGCTCGACGAAGTAGCCGAGGCCATTGGTAAAGACCCCGTTTCATATGCGATTGAACTCCTGGGGGAAGACCGCAACATTACATTTACTCCGGAAATGGTAAAGGGTAGCTATCCGAATTATGGGGAAGATATCAAGGATTATCCCTGGGAAATCGGCCGGATGAAAGCAGTAATACAGCGCGTAGCCAAGGAATCGGGCTGGGGAAAAAAGCTGCCCAAGGGATCGGGACTTGGTTTTGCAGCGCACCGTAGTTTTCTGACGTATGTGGCCTGCGTGGTGGAGGTCTTAGTGGATTCGAACAACCAGATTACCATCCCCGAGGTACATTATGCGGTGGATTGTGGCACGGCTGTAAACGTAGACCGGATCAAATCCCAATTTGAAGGCGGTGCGCAGTTTGCTTCCAGCATTGCCCTGAAAAGTGCGGTTACTTTTAAGAACGGGCAGGTCGAGCAGTCCAATTTTGATGAATACGAGATCATCAGAATGAATGAGTCACCGAAGCAAATTCATGTTCACATCATGGAAAGCGATGCCAAGCCGACAGGGGTGGGCGAACCACCCGTACCACCCTTCATACCGGCATTGTGTAACGCCATTTACGCCGCGGTCGGCAAACGGATCTACACCCTGCCGATCGATCTGCGCAGTTGACCCCGGGGCAGTCATTTGTTATGTTTTTCTGAAACATAACAAATGACTGTTTATTCGTCAAAAATATCGTCAGCCAGCAATTGGTGATTGCGCTCCTTGTCGAAACGGTATAAATAAGGCGCTTTGTTGGCGGCGCCCGTGTACTTTTTCTCCAGACGCTCCAGTGCGTTCAGGCGCAGGATGCGCTTGGGGAAATTGTTTTGCGCAAAACGTTTGTCAAAAATCGCTTCGTAAAGCTCCTGGATCTCCTGCATCGTGAAGGTTTCAGGAAGGAGGTTAAAGGCGTTCAGTTTCTGGTCCACTGTCAGCCTGAGCGTTTCCACGGCATTTTTAATGATCTGCTTGTGGTCCATGATCATCGCAGGTATTTTGCCGATCGGGTACCATTCAATGGATGAGTCGAGGTCCGTTTTTTGCGGAACTACCTGGTTCATATCCACCAGGGCATAGTAACCAATGGATATGAAGCGCCTCGTAAACCAATCATAGTCCCTTCGGCTGGTTTGGCCTTCCGCCAGCGGATCGTTGAACAGGTCCCTGTTCAGTTCAATCATCCGGTCTAGAAAAGCACGGCTGTTCCGGTCGGCTTTTCCCATTACCTGGAACTGTTCCAGGTATACATCCTTAATGCCCGTCCGCGCGTGCAGAATACGCCGGGCGGCGTCATCCGTATCTTCGTCCTGATACACAAAACCGCCGGGCAATCCCCAGAAATCACCTTTGAAAGCGAGTTTCGGTACAAGAACCATGAGCTGCCGGTCCTGATAGCCAAAAATGACGCATTCCACAGAGACCTGCTGGATGTAGTTTTTGTCACTTATTGTTTCCATTCTTCTTTGATTTCGCTGCATTGTAGCCCGGCGTGCACGAATGCCGTATGGGCCGGCCAAACTTACAGACTTTTACTTAAATGCCGCTTTGCGCAGTCCAAACGCATTCCCCGATACCAGAAAAAAAGGCGAAAAAATTTATAATCTACTTTGGTAGATTATAATAATATTTTTCTTCTATATTTGTGGAGTTATGTAAGATTGCCAAATCTTATGAAATGTTAAACAATTTGTAACCAGTATTTTATAAGGAAGTAATTGCAGCCCGCTGACCAGCCGCTGGTCACCCCCTTTTTGTATACCATAAACATTTTACAGATGAACAGACATCTCTATTTTTCCTGGCCCGACAGGGTGTTGAGGCGGATTCTCGGACTTTTGTTCCTATCCATTGCCAGTTGTCAGCTATTGTTAGCACAGTCAGCAGTTCATGGCAAAGTTGTGGATGGGAAAGGCGAAGCGTTGCTGGGTGTCAGCGTAAAAGTGAAGGGCTCGGCCCAGGGAACGGTAACCGACGGGGCCGGGAACTATGAGTTATCCGGTCTCGGTCCGGCATCGAGCCTGACGTTCAGTTTTATCGGTTTCGTTGCGAAGGAAGTCCTGGTAGGCTCTCAAACGACTATCAATGTGACGCTTACCGAAGCCGCGGCCAATCTGGACGAAGTGATCGTTACCGGTGTTTTCGACAAGCGAAGCCGGATGGAATCCTCGGTGGCCATATCGGTGCTCTCCGCCAGACTCATTCAGTCACAGGCCCCGCTCAGCGCGGCCGATCTGCTCCGGAACGTGCCAGGCGTGTATGTCAACTCGTCCACGGGTGAAATCCGCAACACGGTCAGTTCACGCGGTGTGAATGTGGGCGGGAACGATGTGTCCAACGGCTACTATTATGTTTCGATGCAGGAGGACGGGCTGCCGGTCACCAATGCGACTTATGGAAACTATGGCCCGGATTATTTTTTACGTCCAGACCTGACATTGGGCAAGCTGGAAGCCGTTCGCGGCGGGACGGCTTCGATTCTGGGCAACAATGCGCCAGGCGGTATTTTTAATTATGTTTCCAAAACAGGCGGGCCGTCGTTTGAGGCGCAGGCGAGGGTGAAATTCGGGTTGGAAGGTAACGGACGAAATCCCTACTACCGGGCCGATGTCAACTTTGGCGGGCCGCTGAGCAGGGACAAGACGTTGACCTTCAATGCGGGAGGGTTTTGGCGGCAAAACAATGGCGCGCGCTATCCAGGCTATCCGATGAACAACGGCGGGCAGGTCAAGGCCAATGTGGTCAAGCATTTCAAAGCCGGTTCCCTGAAGTTGTATGCCAAATATCTGAATGACCACAATGCCTGGTTTGAGCAGTTGCCGACGGTAGATTTCAAAAATCCGCACCTCGTGCCGGGTATCAAACAAAGCAACTCGGTATTGATTCCTGCCGTGTCGGCCGACTACACGATCAACCAGACGGGCGAGCGGGGTACCTACAATTCGAGCGATAAAATCCATTCGAAAGACCTTTCCGTCGGGCTTAATTTTGACCATAGCTTCGGAAAAGGCTGGACACTGGACAACAAGGTCCGCTATTCCTACAAAACCTCGTTTTGGAATACCACATCCATTCCTTACCCCTTCGCGATCGACAATGTGACCTTTTACGGCGTCAACAACCTGGCCGGCAAGCTGGGCACCTATTCGTTCCGCGACCTGGCAACCGGTACCGAACTGGCGAATGTTACCCAGGGCATTAATTTCGTGAATGGGGCACCCGCCGGACTTAAATTTACGGTCAATAACAGCAACCTGCCCGGTGGTGAAATCCAAAAGAACTCGCTGCTTTTCAATCCATTGATCGTGTTCGATAACCGGGTAAAGGAAACCATCGACCAGCTGACGCTGACGAAGCGGCTCAGCCACATGAGTTTTACAGGAGGCTTGTATTATGCGCATACTGCCGTGAAGAGGCTCAATCCGAATGGCGTCGGAAGTATGTACGGGCTGATGCTGAGCCCGCGCCCGCAGCCCGCGGCCATTGTGTACACCGATATGCAGGGGAAGACATACCAGGTCACCAATCCGGACGGCATCACGGGCGGTTCGGGCCGGAGCGTAGCCACCAACATCTTCGATCTTACACAAAATCAGTTGGCAGGCTTCTTCGGACATAACTGGGAGATCACACCTGCACTGAACCTCGACTGGGGAATTCGCTTTGAACGTATAAAGGTGAGCGGTAGCAATCAGATCGCCAGTGCGACGACATCTGCCGACGGTGGTACCGATAAGGATCCGCTGACCTTGTACGACAACATGGGCGGGGCCGTTACCGCCATCCTGCCTTACGACAAAACGGTCAAAACGACATCCTATTCGGCAGGGCTGAACTACAAGCTTAGTGAGCATCTGGCCGTGTATGCACGGTATTCGCGTGGCCGCAAAGCGCCCGATCTGGGGATTTACCTGAATGTGAATGCTTCCAATAATGCCGATTACCTGAACCCGATTGCGCAAGGTACACAGCAGTATGAAGCGGGTTTCAAAGCCAAAAAGGACCGGTTTTCGCTTTTCGTGACGCCATTTTACAGTGTGCTGGGCAACGTACCGCAGCAGGCATTGGGGCAGGAGTCGGCCGATGTGACGTCTGTTTACGCCACGGCAGTGCTGTACAACAAGTTCAAAACCAGCGGGGTGGAAATGGAGGGGACCTATGGCATTACCAAAGAACTGAGCGTTCGCGCGGTGGCCACATTCCAGAAATCGACTGCCGTGGACTTCAACACCTGGGTGCTGAACGGCAATGGGAAGACGGATGATAAGGTTCAGAGCTACTCAGGCAACGAAACCGATTTTGCACCCCGCACCATCCTGCGCGTTTCACCAAGCTACACGTCGGGTAAGTTGTACGGCTCGGTTGACTGGTCTTACATAGGCCGCCGGGCCGGTAATGTCGCCAACGTATTTTATCTGCCGGGTTTTGACCAGACCAATCTCAATCTGGGTTACAATGTTTCACGCAAATTCCAATTGCAGGCTAATATCAATAATGTATTTAACCAGAATGGCATCATGGGCTGGTCGGCACCGGGCGGGTTTCCGGCATCACTGAACACACAGGGCTTTACCAGCGCTCAACTGGAAGGCAATCCCAACGCGGTGTTTTTTACGCTTAGCCTGCCGCCACGATCCTATTTTCTGACTGCCACGTACACGTTCTGAGCGACGGGACCTGCACACCAACACCATGCCATTTGCCATTCAGGCCGACCGAAGCAGACGGCCGTTTGATGATCTGCTTTTCTACTAATCACATTATTCATTAAACCAATTGTTTCTCAATGAAAAAGTTAACTTACCTGATGTGGGTATGTGTTTTGGCGTGCGCATTGCATTTGCCTACGACCAGCAATGGACAGCATTCGCACGGCCAGCCGACAAACTACGCGCTTGTGCCGAAGCTTCCGCCGCCGCCGAAGCCGGAACCGTTCAAAGTGTCGACCATTCCGCTGCCCGATAGTGTTATCGATGCGGTGTTGGTCAACTATCTCCCCGATGCACGACACCTGGTGATGGAAGTGACCATGGCGGGTGCGAAGAAGTCGAACCTGGCCATTATGAAGGACGATGGCAGCGGTTTCAAATGCCTTACCTGCGATCTGCCGGAGCCTATCGGCGGTGAAATGCCGGTACCGCTTCCGGACGGGAAGCGCATTTATACGCCGACCGGCATTCTGGAATGCAGCCCGTCGGTGCTGGACTGCAAGCAGGCGCGCATTCTGCCGCTGGTGTATCCGACCGTTCCGGGTGGAAAGACATTGGCCCGCATTGCCAGCAATATGTCGCAGGATGGCGTTCACGTGGCCTACACTCTACTGGTAGCCAGGCCATTGCCCAGTGCGCTGGTGCTGGTGAGCGAGCTGACGCGCGTTTCGGATGCCAAGGGAGAGCGCTACGAATTGGCCAATACGAAAGTTATTTCCGGGGACAAGACGGCCCTCCCGGGCGCGCCCGATTTCCGGCCATTCTTCTTTGGCGGGGGCGAAGTGAAGAGTTTTGCCGGCATGGGAAGGTATCTGACCACCATCAGCGCATTTGAAGCAGGTAACTTCGATATTGCCAAAATCGATCTGACGAGCGGCGAGGTGAGCCGGTTTACCCGGCATTTCAGTTACGACGAAGGCGTGTACCCGTCTCCGGATGGAAAGTGGGTCATTTTCCAGACGCACCGGCATACCACCCGTATGGACGCATTCAGTCTGATCCCACGCCCGCTGGTTGCCAACAATGCCCTGGCGCCGGGGATTGCCGAATGGAGAAACGAAGAGATCGAAGGATTCAGGGACGCCAGGCGGTATTACGGCCTGACCATGACCGACCAGTATGGCGACCGCGCGCGGTTACCTGAGGAAGGATACACCGGACAAAACCTGACGACAGCGTCGGATAACCTCAGCGAATACAACCACTTCGGTAACCTGACCTGGCACCCAAGCAGCACCCGGGGCATTTTCTGGGAGCAGAAAGATCCGCGTAAGGTCAAAAAAGGAGAGCAAATGGGACGTCTCCGGATGATTACATTTCCATCGAGGAAGCCGACGTCACCCCTTAAAATTGTGACGCCCACCATCAACTGGGCAACCAACCTGGCGGACATAAAGCCACTGGACAACGCACAGCGCACGGATGGGAAACTGGTTGGACTGGTTTCCGGCCATGCCGACATCACGACCCAAAAGCCGGCGTCGGCTGGTGAGCCGTCGGTCTTTAAAATTGAATATGTCAATTTCTCCGACGACGGCGATTACATCCTGAACGGTTCGGAGACCATCGTTCCGGCCTCCTTTTATGACGCCATCTGGAATGCCGATATCCGGGTGACAGGAAAGCAAAAGGGTTATCTTAAAGTGGATAATGTTAAGTTCTATGTCAATAAGCGCGGATCGGGCACCATCCGGACGCAGCTCGGCGACCGGAAAATTGAAATAGATTTGTCAAAAGGCCTTCCAACCGGCGTGCCGAATGAACTTCGCTGAGTGCCCATTCTAAAAAAGTAATCATGCAATTATCCAACAAAACCATTGTGGTAACCGGTGCCGGGAGTGGTATCGGGCAGCAACTCAGTGTGCAGCTCATACAACGCGGAGCCAACGTTGCCGGCGTCGATATCAATGCCGCTACCCTTCGTGAAACGAGCCGTCTCGCCGCCGCAGGTCCCGGGCAATTCAAGGGTTTCCAGTTGGACATCACCGATCAGGAGAAGGTAAGTGGATTTCCGGCCGGGGTGTTCGCCCACTTCGGCGCGGTCGACGGTATCATCAATAATGCCGGTATTATCCAACCGTTCCGGCGCGTCGTTGATCTGACCATGGAGGATATCAACCGCGTAATGGCCGTCAATTTTTTTGGGACCCTCTATCTTACAAAAGCATTTTTACCCCATCTTTTGCAACGCCCGGAGGCGCACATCGCCAACGTATCGAGCATGGGCGGCTTTTTACCCGTCCCCGGCCAGACGCTCTACGGTGCGGCGAAAGCGGCCGTCAAGCTGCTCACCGAAGGATTGTATGCAGAATTGAAGGATACCCATGTGAGGGTAACGGTCATTTTTCCGGGAGCCATTGCGACCAACATCATGCAAAACTCCGGTCTGGATGTGCCCAAAGCCGATACGGGTGGCGAAGCGAAATTCAAGCCGATCCCGGCGGGGCAGGCTGCGAGTGAGATTCTTACTGCCATTGAGAAAAACAAATTTCGAGTGGTAGTGGGCCGGGATGCCTGGATGATGGATAAGCTGTACCGGTTCAACCCCAGATATGCCGCCGACCTGATCCAGCAAAAGATGCGGTCCCTGCTGCGTTAATGAGCTTCGCAAGGCCATGCATTGAGCCACATTTCTTGGAATGAAAACCTGCCGGCCGGCTGCTTGTTTAGCGGCCGGCAGGTTGTTGATGGGGCACAGGTGGCAACACGGAGCCTGATTGCAGGCTTTCCGATGCGCCGGTGGACAGATATGACACCCTGGCGGTAAACGCAACAGATACGTTAACTAACGATCTTAATCTTCTGGAGGTAAATGCTGAATAGTTTTTGTTCTTGCGGCCGCATTCTTGAACCTCAACAGATTTGACGGCTACGCCCAGATGAAAATTTCCCTCTATCTCCTCTTTGTTACCGCATTACCTGCTTTTGCACAATCTCCTAAAATCGACAGCCTGGAAAATCGCTTAGCCAAAGAGCGGTCCGATACCGCGAGGGTCAACCTGACTTTCGAGATCGCGATGGAGTGGTGGAGCACCGCTCCCCAGAAGACATTGGCTTATGCGGAAAAAGTACTGGTCATGTCCAAAAAAATAGGATACAGAAAAGGGGAAGCCGATGGTGAATATGCTTTGGGGGTTTATTTCTGGCAAAAAAACAAGTATCCCGAATCGCTGGCGCATTATGCGAAAAGCGAGCAGATTTCGCGGGATATTGAAAACCAGACCGGCGTAGGCAAGGCCATCGCGAGTGCGGGGATTGTGTATGGCGAACAGGGGAATTACGGTCAGGCGCTGGACAATTATTTACAAGCGCTGGCTATTTTCCAGGTGCTCAGGGACCAGAAACGCAGCTCCAATATCCTCAACAGCATTGGCAATGTCCATAAAAACCAGAAGAACCACGATGAAGCGCTGCTCTTTTATAAGCAGGCGCAGGCGATATGGATAAAGTTGGGCGATAAGAAGTCGCTTGCCGGTTCCTACATCAATATCGCTTCGATCTATATCAGGAAAAAAGATTACGTCGCCGCACTCGCCAGCGGGCAAAAGGGCCTGGCGCTGTTCGACCAGTTTAAGGACACAAACGGCCAGATCATCTGCCATAATAATCTGGGGGAAATCTATTTTCAGACGGCAAAGTACGATCTTGCTGCTGTGGAGTATGAGAAAGCATTGACCATTAACCGGGAATTCCAGCGGAAGCCGGCGATGGTCAGCTCCTATAATGGATTAGGTCAGGTTTATTCCAAAACGAACCAGTATCAAAAGGCGTTGGCCAGCTATCACCAGGCGGAAGAGCTGGCAAAGGCCAATGGGATCAGGCCGGCATTGCTGCTGGCTTATGAAGGGCTTGCCCATGTTTACGGACAGACGGGTAGTTTCGCGGTTGCATTTCGTTTCCAGGAATCGGCAAGTGCCCTTAAAGACTCACTTTTCAACGAAGAGGGTACCATTAAGATGACCAACCTGCGGGTGCATTACGAAAATGAGCGAAAAGAGTCCGAGATCAAGCTGCTGGAAAAAGAGAAGGACCTGGGCGACGCGACGCGGAACACGATCATGGTCGCGCTGGCAGCGATACTTACGCTGGTGGCCCTGGCCTTTAACCGGCAAAGGTTGAAAGTTGTGAAGGACAAGGAGCTGCATGCCGCCCAGAAAGCACTTTCGGACATTGAAATTCAGAATAGCCTGGAAAAAGAGCAGCGTCTTCAGAGCGAGCTGGAATTCAGGAACAAAGCTTTGACCACCCACACCCTGAATCTGATCCAGAAGAACGGTATCCTCGAAGATATCCGGCAGACGGTTTCACAGGCATTAAAGTTGGGGCCGAAAGGTGAAAACACACCGCTTTTCAGCAGGCTTATCAACCTCATCGATTATAGTTTCAACCTGGACAAGGATTGGGACGAATTCAAGACCTATTTCGAAGGAGTCCATCCGGACTTTTTTTCAAAGCTGAAAAAAGCGAACCCAGAACTGAGCGCGGGGGAACTCCGCCTTTGCGCGCTGATCAGGCTGAACCTCAATTTGAAAGAATCCGCCGGACTGCTTAGCATTTCCCCTGACAGCGTTAAAACGGCCCGCCACAGGCTAAGGAAAAAGCTGAAAATCGGGGAAGAGGGTAACCTGTTGGATTATCTGATGCGTATTTGAAATCTGATCACCTTTTGTATACGCCGATTTCTTGCCGGTACCAATAAAAATGGATCTCTTTGCTCAGCATATTCTTCCCATTTATAAACAGACAAACCGTGACTGACCGGAAAATATTGATCATCAAAACTACGTGGAGCTACGCCATCGCTCAACCGGAAATGATAGGGGAGCTCTTCTACCAGGAACTTTTCGAACGGGATCCCGGCCTGCGGTCCATGTTTTCGGAAGACATGGAGCAACAGGTCAGGAAGCTGACGGACATGATCACGTATATGGTAAGCCGTCTGCAGGCGATGCCGGAGATACAAATCGATATCGACGCCCTGGCTGTCAGGCATGCGGGATATGGTGTACGGGACGCGCATTACGCGACGGTAGGGAAGGCGCTGCTGGCGGTTTTGGAACAGCGGCTGGAAGATCAATGGGATGAAGAAACCCGGGAGACGTGGACGGAGCTCTATGATATGTGGGCAGCGTCGATGATCAAGGCCTCGCATTAACCGGAGGCTCCTGCTTTGTTTTCGCATCCCGGACCATTACAGTTTAATCGACGATTCTAAAAAGACGGCCCGGGAGTCCGCTAGTCCGCAAACCAGCGCATCAGGAGAAGGAGCAGGGATACAAGCACCAGCGCGGCGATCTTCATCCATGGATACGGAGCGATATTGAGTGCAAGCAGTACCAGCAAAAGAAAGAAGCCGACGATCTTAATCAGGGATTCCGCACGCGGCATTTCGTGGCTGGGATTGTTTACCTGCAAAAATGCCCACACGACCGATGATCCGTAAAGGAGTATGAGGATCCAGTTGATGTAGGTGATGACTTTGAAAATTGACATATGCATTTGGATTGATGTGCGGTGCCTGGCTTCCGGAAACGGGCCATTGCCTTCTGCCCGACCGGCAGGGCAAACCGGGCCGCAGCAGACGATACAAACCTAGGGAGGAAAAAAAACAGGGGCAATTTTCAAGGGTATACAAAAGGTATACACGCACTATTTTAGGACAAACTCGCGGGAAAGGCAAGTACCGGAGCCCGGCCGGGAAAGTTGCCATTGCCCTGAGCGGCACTTTTGTGATGTATACCTTTTGTACACCCGTGTTTTCGAGGCCGTTGACCTTTTGTGTACCCTCAAAGTTTGCTGCCGGCCATGATCCGGCCTAGGTTTGCATTGCCTTCCGGAATACGTATTCCTGTCTGTTCCGCCGGGGCCAATTATGCAAGCCAATTAATTTCAAATCAACACCAGTCATGAAAAAAATCGTTACCACAAAGCCTTTCCATTATTTCATTCACACACTGACAGCGGTTTTGTTATTGCTCAAAATCTTCACGGCAAACGGCCAGACTCAATGGGCACAACAGTATCTGACACCGCAGCAACAGCTTTTCGACGTGGCCTACGGAGCAGGCAAATATGTCGCAGTGGGCGCCAATAGCAAGATCTACACTTCTACGGACAGCGAGTCCTGGGAAATCCAGCAAACCGATCTCAGTGAATACGGCACACTGGCCAGCATCATTTATGCCAACAATCAGTTCGTTGCCGTCGGAGGTCCGGGCGTGATCGTCACTTCCCCGGATGGGAAATACTGGACCAATCGCGTTTCGGGGACTGGCAAGATATTGCAAAGCGTCGCATATGGCAATGGCACATATGTGGCGGTGGGCTCGATGGGGGCATTGCTGACGTCACCGGACGGCGAACATTGGACGCAGCATTTCAATGGGCAGGACTACCTGCACGACGTTGCTTTTATGGACGGCCTGTTTGTAGCCGTGGGATCCAACGGGGTAATCAAAACTTCGAGCGACAATGGCGTGACGTGGGCGACGCGGGGATCGGGCACCAACAAAGAGCTGAGGGCTGTAACAGCCGGTAAATACGGAACCTTCGTGGCGGTGGGCGATTACGGAACAATCGTGCAGTCAGGCAGCGGTATAGATTGGAACATCATGCCGGTGGCGGACAAGACCATGTTCTTCAGTGCCGTCGCTTCCAACCCGACAAGCGGCTGGTTTGTGGCCGTTTCCTCCAACAAGCAAACTACGCTCAACTCGCCGAATGGCCTTATGTGGGGAAATCCGGCTGTTACAACCAACTCGAACCAGGTTTTTTACGGTGTCCGTTTTGTGCAGAATTCGTTTCTGGCCGTCGGAAGTAACGGGACGATCCGCACGTCTTTCAACAACGGGGCAAGCTGGAAATCCGGAACCGATTACCGGAATATGGCGCTGAACGGGACTGCCGAAGGTAACGGCAATTTTGTGGTCGTCGGCAGCGCTCCCGTGGGCACTGTGGCACCTACCTCGGCGCAAAAAAGCGTTGCACTCTTTTCGAGTGACGGGATAGATTTTAGGGTCGGCGAGACTGTAAACCTGGTTGGCGGCGGACAAGTCATTCATGATGTGGCCTACGGGGATGGGCTGTTCGTCGCAGTAGGTGCCGATGCGCTGATCCAGACTTCTGTGAATGGCAAAAAATGGAGTTTCGTTCAGGTTGAATTCGGAAAGACGCTTCGGGGCATTGCCTACGGGAACGGGAAATTTGTGGCAGTCGGCGACAATGGCCTTATCCTTTATTCCAAATATGGCAAGAACTGGTCAAAATCGACTTCCGCGGCTATCTATTCCTATAATAGCGTCACGTTTGCAAACGGAATGTTTGTACTCGTCGGCCCGGCGGGAGTACTGGCTACGTCAACGGACGGCAATTTCTGGATGTATCGCTACACGGGAACGAAAAACAACCTGCGTGGAGTGGCTTACGGAAACGGCAAATGGATAGCCGTGGGGTTGAACCGGACCATGGTAACCTCGGCGAACGGTTTGCAATGGAGCACTGTATCTTCGAGCACAGGGGTTGACTTCGTCGGCTATACCGATATCGTCTATGGCTATCATAAATTTGTGATCACCGGCTTGGGCGGCAAGATTTACAGATATGTTCCGAACGTATTATGGGACTCTCCGTCTACCAGTGCGACCAACAATTTCAACTCGATCGCCTATGCCAACGGGCATTATGTGGCCGCGGGACAAGGGGGGAATCTGTTCTCTGCTTACGACGACTCGTATTTTTCCAGCCCTGTGCCTGCCGGCGCGAGAGAAGCCTGCGACACCTGCGCGATAGCAGTCGAGGAGGAGATGCCGGGCGGCGAAGAAAACAAGAACGTTGCATTCAACGTGTCGGTCTACCCAAATCCTGTGATCGACCAGTTTTCAGTCAGGGTAGCAGGTGCGACCGGCGATAAAATCAGGTTGCAGCTGCTGGATGTTTCGGGGCGCGCAATCCTGGACAAAGTAGTGAATGCGGAGGCAGATGCCTATGAGGAGGCAATTTCAATGGGACAAAAACAAGCAGGAATGTATATGCTGCGGGTAAGCACGGCCACACAAACGCAAACCTTGAAGATCTTGAAAAGATAATGGTAAGCGGCCCGCCCGCCAGCCTGTGGCTCCTTCCGCCGCATGCTGGCGGGTTGGTCGTTTAAAATATCCGAATCTGACTCCATTGAGATGACTAGTTATCAAATTAATTAACCTTCCGTTACAACGAATGGGCTGTCTGGCGCATCTATCATGTTTCTAAACATCCTGTCTCATGTCCAAATTTACGTTCTTCGTCATCGCCTTATTGCTCGCGCTTACCTGTTGTAAAGACGATGAGCCCAAGCCTTTGTCAGAAATCGCGGACATTGCCGGGACATGGCATTTGGTAGAAATACAATATCAGACGGAAGACTCGACGGTGACCAAGAACATGGACAATGAAAAACAGCCGATTTTTTCGATACGCCACGATGGCGTCATGTTATATGATGGTTACAGCGGATGCTGCGCGTCGTGGGAGTATACAATCAATGGGAAGCTGTTTAATGTCAAACCGCTGAGCGAAGTGCCCCAAAGCCCTGACTGTGCATTTGTCAATTGCTGGGCTTGTCCACGCCTCACCATCACGCAGCAGGGCGATGAAATGACGATCGAATCCTGCAATAAGTTTATCAGCAAATATGTAAGGAAAGAATAGCCTGGTTATGGTTTCATGACATCGGGGTAAGGCTAAGTTGCCTGCCGGTTTATGGCGTAATAATGCTAATTGATAAAGATGCAGGCACAAAATTTTAGTGTTTACGCTAAAACTTAGTTGTACCGCATTTAGAATAGCATGGGAAATGAAAGGCTTCTTGTAATGATCGACGATGACACGGACGATCATGAAATACTCAAAATGGCTGTGGACGAGCTCGACCAGCCGCTGCATTGTTTGTTTTTTCCCGATTGCGAATCGGCAATCGCTCATTTCAGCAAGAATGCAGTTGTTCCACCGGGCTATGTTTTTATTGACCTGAAATTACCGCGGATTGACGGTGACCTGTGTCTCACACACCTCCAAAGGCTCAGGAGCTTCGACGGGCCCCGGATTGTAATTTACTCATCCTCAATACCTGACGAATGGCGCCCACGGCTTTCCGCAATCGGTGTGGACGAGTTTATACAGAAAACCGATTCATTGCCCACTCTGGTCAACAAAATACAGAATCTGATCAGCGCCTGATCACACCTGACGATCTATTCATTCCTGCGGCGGCTATTTCTCCCGAGGTAACGGCATTAGGGACGATAACGGAAGCCGTTTTATGTGCTTCCGTGGCCTTCGCTTTTAATAAAATCACCGGTAGCGAGTAGAAGGTATAGGGCCTGTCTTTTCATGGAAAAGAGGCCGAATGACATCCGCATGAGCGGGTGGCATTCGAATGCGACAGGATTTCATGCTTTCAAAAGCAGGTAAAAAAGTATTTTTGTAGGATAAACACGTATATTGTTTGCGAATTTTTTCTATACCACTTTTCGGATACTCCGTCTGACATTTGGTTTACAGGCTACTTGACTGCTCTTGAACGATTTATGAAAAACACTTTACCTGTTTTAGTCTTTCGGGGTCGTTGCGTCCCATCGGTTTTCGCCCGGCGGGAAACGGATCAGCGGATCTGTGGAGGCCCGGCTGGCAGGGCAGCGGCGAACGACGCGCTCTGATATGCAAAACGCACATGAACATCCATGTCTCCCGGCATCACCTTGCAGGGGAAACCGATCTGAAGCAATGAATAACCTATCTTGTCTGTTGCTGCCCTCTTTTCAATGTAAGATCGTGCTGATTTTCCTGGTATTAGCGGGAAGCTTTACAGGATGCAGAAAGACGGAAAAGAGCAGTGTCCATTTGCAGTTGAAAACGGGGATCGACAGTCTCGACCGGAACTCGCGGAAGATAGGTATCGGAAAGACCATTACCCTTCTCGATTCGCTCATGGCTACGCTGGACAAAAAGAACATCCACGACAGCATCGCCTACTATAAATTTATGAAGGTATTGAGCCACCGCGACTCCACGCTCGCTCAAAACGCGCTCATTTACACCGATAGCCTTCTTGGTTTGTTTGCATCCCCGCAGGTCCGCGATGAGAACGCCACCGATTACTCCAAGGCACTGCTTTTGAAAGGGGACGATCTGCTGAAACAGAAGGAATTTTATCTGGCCTACCGCAATTATTACAAGGGTAAATCATTTTTGACATCATTGGGTGAAACCTGTGAATGCGCACGGTACAGCAGCAGGATCGCAAATATTTCTTTTAAGGAAGAAAACTATTACCAGGCGATCGAATACTGGGAGCACGAACTGGCAGAATTGTCTGAATGCAGGGAAGCCGATAATTTTCAGCTGGAATTTATTGAAAAACAGGGAAGTATGCGGAATATCGGGACTGCCTATCTGCGCCTGAATGAACCGAACAAGGCGCTGCATTACTTCAATCAGGCAA
Organism: uncultured Dyadobacter sp.; assembly: GCA_965649915.1. GTDB lineage: Bacteria > Bacteroidota > Bacteroidia > Cytophagales > Spirosomataceae > Dyadobacter. Next base: position 63,481 of record CBFGMV010000025.1, on the reverse strand, counting down.
ATCAGTTCATCAACCGAAATGCGGCCCGCTTCCCCCGTGAGCAAAATTTTATCAAGTTTTCAAAAATTGTCATTTTAAGAAACCAGGCGGAAGCCTATGCCCTGAAAGGCGACAACCGTACCGCGGAAAAGCTCATCAAGAAATGTCTCGAACACGACCCGGATATAGACTGGTCATTGGATGTGGAGAAGGAGTCTCGGCAGATATTGACACAGGTATACATTGATACCCGCGAGTATGCCAAAGCGCAGGAACAGCTGGATACGCTGCGGCGAATGCCCGGTGCAGCCAACGATGCCGCGACAATCAGTTTGTACCAGCGGTTGCAGGCTTACATTTCGTTCGGTCGTGGCGAATTTGAAGAGGCAGGTAAGTTATTAATGGCCGACCTTGAAACAGATCGTAAGAAGAAATTAAAGAAGAATGCAGAAAACAAAAGCAATGTCGGGCAGCTTCTGCAACAGATCCAGCGTGAGCATGAAATAGAATTGGCTGCCGAAAAGGATGCCCGGGAGGGTTTGATCCTCAAATTTGCAATATTGATTTCCATCGCGATGGGCGTGATCGTGTACCTGATCTGGCGCAGTGCCAGGAAGAATGCCGCCAACCTCCGCGCGGTAACCAAATTGAACGGCGTGATCACGCAAAGTAATATCGCTCTTCAGGATACGGTCAATGCGCTGGAACAATCCGAAGTCGAAAAGGAGGAGATGTTGCAAATCGTCGCCCACGATCTGCGGAACCCGATCGCCGCCATGATCTCGGGCTCGGATATGCTTTTCTGGGAACAGGTGCCGACCGATGAGCAGGCGATGATCGTCGATGCGATCCAGGAATCGGGGCGGCTGGCATTTGGACTGATCGGACAGATCCTGCAATCGGGTCCGGACCGGAAAAAGATCATCAAAAGTGAGGAGGATCTGGCAGAGATCGTCCGTTCCTGTATTGATATGCTGAGCTACAAGGCGAAGGAAAAGAAACAGGCCATCCATTATGATTACGAGCAGGCTATGGTGCCTGTGGACAGGGAAAAGATCTGGCGGATATTTTCGAATCTGCTGAGCAATGCAATCAAGTTCTCGTCGGCGGAAAGCGCCATTCAGGTGCAGCTGCGGAAGCGGTCGGACACCACGCTGCTGACCATCAAGGACAATGGAATCGGCATTCCGGAAGACCTCAAAGGGCAGATCTTCCGTCCTTCAAACGATGCCAGGCGGGTAGGCACCGCGGGAGAACAATCCTTCGGTATCGGCCTTTCGATTTGCAAGCAGATTGTGGAGGCGCATGAAGGGAAGATCTGGTTTGAATCGGTAAATGGCGCTGGAACTACATTTTTTGTGGAATTGCCGGGCTAGCCGCATTGACGCTCCGGCAGCCCCGATCACGCCGGGACGCGGGCGGCCTTGTCTTCGAAAAAGGTGAGGTTGATTTGCACTCCATTGTGCTGGTTGATGGTCAAAGTACCGTCGATCTGTTCACTCAATCCGCGGATCAGGCTCATACCCAGGGTCCGGCTCTGTTTCGGATTCAGGTTGGCCGGAAACCCGATCCCATTGTCACTGATAACCAGCCGGTAGGTTTTATTGGCCTCTTCCGTCAACCCGATATGCAATGTGCCGATGCGATCTTCGGGGAAAGCGTATTTGAGGGAGTTCGTCACCGCTTCATTAAGGATCAGTCCGAGCGGCACCGCGTACGCGATGTCCAGGTCGATCGGGGCGACGGTAATCTGCTTGTGGATCCTGTCCGCCCGGTCAAATGAACTGATCAGGTAATCCACTATTTCCTGGATGTAATCGACCATCGGAATGCTGGACAGCCGGTCGGTCTGATAGAGCTTCTGGTGAATCAATGCCATCGCATGAACCCGGTTCTGGCTTTCCCGAATGGCGGCGAAAGCCTCCTTATCTTTGAGGAAAGATCCTTGGGAGTGCAATAAGCTTGTGATAATCTGTAAGTTGTTCTTAACCCGGTGATGCATTTCCTTCAACATCCATTCCCGTTCTTCGAGGAGGTGATCCTTGTCCATCAGCAATTGCTCCCTGTCGATCAGCAAATGATCCTTCTCCTCGACAATGAGTTCCAGGGAGTGATTTTTACGGTTGATTTCGATTTGCTTCGCTTCGAGCAGCTCGTTGATGTGCTTTTTGACGCGGTAGCCTTTGAAGCCCAGGCCCAGTAGCAGGATCAGCAGAACGGCTCCGGCGAAGATACCATTCCGGGTATTGGTCGCTTGCTGCAATTGGTTCTGCTGAAGCCGGCTCTTCTCCGTCAAAATCTGAATAGCCTGTTGTTTGAGTTTCAAGTCCAGATCTTTTTTCCCCGTTTCGTACTGGATACTCAGCTGGCTGATCTGTTTGCTTTTTTTCTCATTGAAAACCGAATCATTCAATGCTTTGTACTTCTGGTAATGTGTGATGGCCGAAAGATAATGGTGTCGCGCCGAATCCACTTTGAAGCGCATCAGGTGGATTTCTATCTGGTGGCTGGGAATGATCTTTTTTGGAGGAGCTGCCAGCAACCTGTTCAGATAGGGCGCCGCCTTTTCGTACTGGTCGTGGGCCACATAAAACTGACTGATTTTTCTCCATGCCGTAAACCGAAACCCGGCAGTGATCTCATTGCTCCACGCGACGCTTCTGAGGTAGTACATTTCGGCCAGTTTGTATTGGTTCAGGGCATTGTAACATGCTCCGAAGGATTGTGCCATCAGCAGGTGATCCTCGTAAGTGTACGGCAGGTCTTTGCTGACAATGTCCTGCAAAAAACGTAAAGCTTCCCGGGCTTTTCCCTGCCTGAGCATGGTCGCCACCATGCGGTTGGCCAACCCCATCTGGATCAGAAATATACCCTTTTCGCGGCTGAGCGATAGAGATTTCTGATGGTAAATCATGCTTTTGTCAAATTGCCCCAGCTCATAATAGGCATTCCCCAACCGGTAGTAGGCGTAGTCGAGTTCGCCGGGCTGACCGCTCCGCTCCGCACTTTTGACGACTTCAAGAATGTAAAACAGCTTTTGGTTGAGGTCGCCTCTGGCCTGGCTCAGATCCGACAAAAAATAGTAGGCATTTGACAAATAGCCATACTCGCCGGGCATTTTGTAAACACTTTCTTCCGCCAGTGCGTGATAAGCGCGGGTCAGCGGTATGGAACCGACTTTCTTTTGAATCGCCAGTACTTGTAAAGCCTTGCGCTCGGCCTCTTGGGTATCTCCCCCGTTCAGTTGAAAATCCTCATATCCCATTTCCATCAGGATCAGCATCTCCTGGGATTGGTCGCCGAGTTGGCGGGAGAGCGCCAGTGCCCTTTCCAGGGCCGCCCGGTTTTCCCGGCAGTCGTCGCAGAATATCGTGGTCGCCATTCGAAGCAATGCCCTGATTTCTCCCGCTTTGTCGCCCCTGCGCTGACGTGCCCGGATGACCTTCATAAAGTAGTCTTTACCCTTGGGCCAGTTGTTGCTTAGCAAATGGGCGATTCCGATCAGGCATTGGCTTTCTTCCAGCCACTTCTGGTTGGCAATCGTACTGCTGATCGTTTCTGCCTGCCGAAAAAACACGATCGCGCTGTCCCGATCCGCCTTTTGGGTGTAGGTAGGCCGCAGCTTTTTCTTGCCAAGTTCCAGCAGGTACAGGATCCGGCTGGTATCAGGCGCGTCGGGCCCGGGCTTCGGGCCGGGTTGTGCCCTGGCCAGGTTGCACCAAAAGCCAAGCCATGCTATCAGAAAAATGAAACGGACGGATCCAGTGTGACGCATGGTGAGTATCAGGAAGTTTACCGTTATGGCCTTTCGGATGTGTTTAGGAATCGGGCGACTGCACTGTCAGCATCTTGCGGATACCCATTTTTTCCATCCGATATTCGAGCGTGGTTGGTCTCAGATTCAAGAGCTCCGCGGCGCCGCCCGCTCCGCGTATACGCCCGTTGGTCTGATTCAGTACCGACAGAATGTACTCCCGCTCCGTTACGCGTTGCATCTGTTTCATTTCGGACAGATCCCTGGGCTGGCTCAATGCCGGCTGGCCCTGGATTTTGTGGTATTCGGGCTGGGCAGGCGCGGGGGTTCGTGAAAACAAACGCTTCTGCAGGGGCCTTCCCAGTGCCAGCGGCGCTTGGCCGTTACTCAGAATGACTGCCTGTTCAATGACATTTTCCAGCTCCCGGATATTACCCGGCCATGCGTAGTTGTGCAACTCCGCGAGAACCGTATCGCTGAACCCCAGAAACGGCTTGCCCTGCTTTCGGGTGAGTTTTCGGGCAAAAAAATGAGCGAGAAGCCCGATATCCTCCTTTCGGTCGCGCAGGGGCGGTAATGTGAGCGGGAATGTCGCCAACCTGAAAAAGAGGTCCATCCGGAAGCGGCCTTCCGCAACTTCCAGTTCCAGGTCGCGGTTCGTTGCGGCTATCACACGAACGTCTGTTTTGATCGACGTCTTACCGCCTATCCGCTCGATTTCCTTCTCTTGCAGTACCCGCAATAATTTGGCCTGCAGTTCGAGCGGCAGCTCGCCAATTTCATCCAGGAATATCGTTCCCCCGTGAGCCAGCTCGAATTTGCCGATCCGCTTATCAACAGCACCTGTAAAAGCCCCCTTTTCGTGGCCGAACAATTCTGATTCGATCAGACTGGCGGGCAATGTGGCACAGTTGATCTTGACCAGGATCTTGCCTTTTCGGGCCGATTGGTTGTGAATGGCCCTGGCGATCAGTTCCTTTCCTGTACCGCTCTCGCCCATCACCAGTACGGTCGTGTCGGTTGGTGCCACCTGGGTAACCAGGTTAAAAACATGCAACAGACTTTCGCTTTTTCCAATGATCTCCTCAAAGTTCGCGAGCGCTTTTACCTCTTCCTGCAGATAGTTGTTTTCCTGTTGAAGCTTTTCACTGAGCCGGGCCACTTCTTCGTAGGCCATTACCCGCTCAAGGGTTAGCAGCAGGGGTTGTTCGAGCCGTTCCAGCAGGGCCTGGTGCGCGGCCGTATATGGTTCCGGGCTCCGGCTTAGAAAATGAATGGTGAACCGCTCTCCATTTCCCAGGCTGAAAGGCAACGTCAAGGCCGATTGCAGCCGGAATGTTTTTGCGAGCAGCTGTATGTAGGGGTCTTGCCGGAACAATACACCGATCTCGCGCTCGGAATAACGAACAGGCCCTTTTGAATGACGACCGTCGGGCGGCAGCGCAGGCGGGTTGACCTTCGAATTGGACATTTGCTGAATCTTCTCAACGCTCAGTACCTGATACTCCTCAAATCCCACTCTGTAATAGTTGAAATCATGGGTAGTCAGCAGCCGTTGATGCCGGACCGTTAAAAAGTCGAAAGGGATATGCTTTTGTAACAACAGGGCTACGTTCAATAACCTGTTATCCCAGCTTCCCTTGTCCGATAAGGCGTCGGTAAGCGCAATTTGCAGCGCTTTTTCTTCCCGTAACTTCACCTCGACGCTATGTGAATGCCGGTAGCGCCCGATTTCCAATGCGGTCAAAACATCCTTTTCCCTGAAAGGTTTGACAATATAGCCGCTTGGCCGTGTGGCTTTTACTGCATCGAGCACACTCTGATTATCGTTGGCGGAAATATAGATAAAGGGAATATCGATCTCTTCCAGTTGCTTGGCCAGGTCGATGCCCGTTTCACTTCCCTTGAGATAAATATCCAGCAAAACCATCTCCGGCCGTTCCGCTCCGATCAGCGCCAGCGCCCTGGGAACAGAATTTGCGGTGCCTAACACGGAGTAGCCAGCATTACTCAGTATAATTTCAAGATTGTTGGCAATAATGTATTCGTCCTCCACTATTAAGACCTTGTAGGAGGCGGAACTGATGGAAAGGCTGGATGATGACTGCATGGTCTTGAACAGGTAGAATTTTTGAGATACTGACTAAATCTGTGGTCTAAAAAGAAATATACCTCCTGCCCGGTAACCTTGGAGCAAGTTGGCTGATGGGTTGGTAAAGCTGTGTGGACTAATTGGTAAATTCCTCGTTTAATGCATGTTATATTTGCTAGACGAGCGCCTGTCATCAATGTATTACGTTTTAACGGAGCTTCTTTCCAGTCATTTAAGTCCGTCCGGGAGCCTTATCTACTCTTTTAGTTCGTAGGGTATCTCCAAAAATTTGTATATCTCCAAATTTTTGAAGATATACAAAGCGTGCTATTCCGCCATTGCTGACGAGCCATTGAGCCAGGGGCAATGAAAAGTCGACCGAATGCGGTATCCAATCTTTTGGATTTCCTCTCTTATTTGGATTAATCCAACCCGCCCGCCTTTCTTCTTTTATTGAAAACGGCTATTTGAACACCAATGCGGCTCTTCTTCCGATCACATTCACGTGGCATGTGCTTTGATTGGCTCCATCGCGATCCGCACCGGCCTGTCGCAATACGTGGCAGTACCTAGGCAGTCTATTCAAACAACTAATCAAAACAACGATGAACGAATTCCTGTTAACAATCCACCGGGATCTTACAAGTGTAGACGCCAGGCCATCTCCGGAAGAAATGAAGTTGGCCATCAAACCCTATCAGGATTGGATTGCGGGCATTGCCGCTCAGAACAAGCTGGTGGATACGCCCAGGCAATGGGATGTGAACGGCCGTTTCATAAAACAGGGCAATGTGGTCCAATACGGCCCTTACGCCGAGGTGAAAGAATCGATCGGAGGGTTGTTTCTGATCAGGGCAAATGATTACGACGAGGCTGTTCAAATAGCGAAAGGGTGCCCGATCATCCAGTATGGCGCCACAGTGGAAGTTCGCATGGCAATGCTGCCGGCCCGCTAAAATGCCGGACTGCCTCGCACCACGCCGTGGAGGCAGTCCGGTATGTATAGATACCGGCGGTTGGACGGCGCCGGATTTGTTTGAAATACAGTGACCCGATTGGAGAAAGCAGGTTTTTGGACATGGTATGGCCCTTTTAAAATTGGCTATTTGATGGCTTTACAAGGTATAATGGGCATTTGTGCGTCTTTGCTGATCAGACCGGTTATACTGTAATCCGCTATTTCATGAACAGATATTGCTATGTCGCTACCTTCCTGTTACTGTTGACTTGCGGCATTAAAGTAAAAGCTTCATTCCTTTTTCCCCGCGCTTCCAGGGCCTTTGCCGACAGTGCCGTGCTCGCAATGCCGCAGAGCAGAGCTGATACAAACAGAATTATCATGCAGTTGAAGCTGGCCACCTTTTACATTTACAAACCCGGTGAGGACAAGGCCGACATGGATAGTGCAAGTACTCAGCTTGTTTCCGCATTGGCTTTAAGTAACAGGTTGCATTACAAAAAAGGACAAATCATGACCTTGATGACCTGGGGGATCTTATTTTCGGAAACCGGCGAGCATGCGCGTGGTGTAAACATTACCCATAAGGCGATCGCATTAAGTGCTGCGGGAAAAGAGACTTTGCTTTCAGGAATAGCCTGGTTTTACTTGGGCGAAACCTACACACAAAGTAAAGAAGGGCTGGTCAGCAAGATCAGGTGCTACCAGCAGGCGATGGCTTTCTTTGAAAAGGCCGGTGATAAAGAATCGCAGATCGATATGCTGGGCAGGATCGCCAACGTGCATTATGTACAGGGAAATTACACGCAGTCGCTCCGCGAGTTTGTGGATGTCCTGGCACTGTTCCGCTCGATCTGGGGACCTCTGCATTTGACCTACAATATGCTGACAGAAGTAAGTAATTGTCTGGGGAATTATCAGGAATCAATCAAATACGGGCATGCTGCCATCGAAAGTGCCAAAGCCGTCAAGGACACGACTGCCCTGGGCTTTTTTTATACCAAACTGGCCACCGCTTACTACGACCTGAATCAATGGGCACCGGGGATACGATATCTTGAAAAAGCATTGGCCAGCTTTGCACGTCAGAACGAAACGATGATGGTGCTGAGTACAGGCAATGGGATTTGCCGGGGAATGGTGAACAGCGGGCAGGCCCAGGAAGCGCTGGTGTTCTACAATGACCTTGTCAGGAAGAATCCGCCTAAAAACATCTATTCAAAGCTAACCGTCGCCAAGACTTACGGGCATTGTTACATGGGTTTAAAAGACTACCGGTCGGCGGAAAAGAGCTACCAGGTGATCATTTCGCTGTTGAAAAAGGTGAAGAACGAGGAGGTGGATTTTGTGGATCTTTACAGGGACATCGGCAATTACTATTTGACTTTGAAGGAATACGACAAGGCGAAGCATTACCTCGGCGAGGCGCTGAGGATCAATCACAGGAATGGCACGGTGCGACTTGTATCCCAGCTTCACGCCATGCTTTTTAAGGTAGATTCGGCGCAAGGCGACTATTTGAGCGCAATAAGACATCAGCAGCAATTCAAATTGCTGAGCGATTCGATTTTCAACGAGGCCAAAAGCAGCAAGATCGCCACCTTGCAGATCCAGTATGACAGTAAGGAAAAGGAACAGAATATCGCATTGCTCAACAGGCAGAATATAATCCAGCAGGCCAGTATCCGCCAAAAGGAGTTCGAACGGAATGTGACGATCGGTGGGGCGTTTGCACTGCTGTTGCTTTCCGGGCTCATCTACAATCAATACCGGATCAAACAGCGAAGCAATGAGCAGCTTACCCTGCAGCAGGTAGCTATCAGTCAAAAAAACAGCGCGCTGCTCGGCCTCGTCGAAGAAAAGGAATGGCTTTTAAAAGAGGTACACCATCGCGTAAAGAACAATCTTCAGACTGTGATGGGTTTACTCGAAATGCAGCTTGCCCATCCGGGTCAGAGCGTGGCTACCGTGATCAGAAACAGCCAGCGGCGTGTTTTTGCCATGTCATTGATCCATCAGAAACTCTATCAGTCCGACGACGTAAGGATTGTTAAAATGAATCTTTATCTCAAAGAGCTGGTCGAATATCTTCAGGATAGTTTTGTCGCGGACAAAGCCATCCTCTTCGAGCTGGATCTCGACGCCGTTGAGTTGAAAGTGGCGACGGCAATTCCTTTGGCGCTTATTTTAAACGAAGCCATTACCAATGCGTTGAAGTATGCGTTCCCGGATCAAAACGAGGGGGAAATCATCATTTCCATGAAAAGAAAACCGGATGGGCTGGTCCATTTGTCGATATCCGACAATGGCATTGGCTTGCCGGAAGATCTCGATCAACGGAACGTCAACTCGCTCGGAATGAAGTTGATGGTGGGGCTGAGCAATGACATTGACGCCGATCTGACGATTGAAAGCAAACAGGGCACCACGATTCGCCTGGTTTTAAAGCCGGATGCGGGCGAAGGTCAGGATGCACCTCCGCTCAGCTGACCGGCACGCCGGTTTTCGTCTCCCGAAGAGGCTTTCGCTTCATGGCCTTATACTCCGAAGGCAGCATGTTGAACCTCGCTTTGAAGGACTTTGTAAAATAATTGGGTGTGGCAAATCCGGCCGTGTATGAAATCTGCGAGACGTTCATGTCGCTTTTTTCGAGGAGTATAGCTGCTTTTTCCAGCTTGATCGAGCGGATGAACTCGATCGGGGTCTGGCCGCTCATTTCCAGTACCCTGGTATACAGCGTCCCCCGGCTCATTCCGACATGCTTCGCCAGGTTCTCGACGCTGAGCTGTGTCGAGTTCAGGTTGTCGTCGATATAGGAGAGAACGTCCCTGAGCAGCCTGACATCGCCGGATTCGACTTCCGCATCGCCGCCCGAAACCTGTATCTGTCTTGAATACACATCTTTCAGAAGCCTGTTGAGCAGCAGTAAATTATTGATTTTAACATTCAGTATTTCAAAGTTAAACGGTTTGGTCAGGTAATCGTTTGCTCCCGAATTCAATCCTTTGAGCTGCTGCTCTTCGCCGCCCGATGCGGTGAGGAGGATGATCGGAATGTGGCTCGTCCGCTTATCCGACTTGATCTTCTGGCTGAGTGTGAGCCCGTCCATTTCGGGCATAGCGATGTCGCTCACGATCAGGTCCGGGTGATGGCTCAGTACTTTTTGCCATCCTTCTTTGCCATTGCAGGCTTCCAGTACGCGGTAATGCGCGTCCAGGTTTTCTTTGAGATAATGCCGGAACTCCGCATTGTCCTCCACGATCAGGATCTTTGAGGTTTCATCAGGATCCGTTTGTGGCGTTTTTTCTGTCGCGACGGTTTCCGGCCCGGGTATATCTGTAAAAGGAGCGGGATTGATCTCCACGGGATTGAATGCCATCTCCCGGCAGGGAAGACCAACCGTAAAAACGCTACCCTGGCCCGGGGCGCTGCTTACGGTAATAAACCCGCCGTGCATTTGCACAAATTCTTTTACGATCGACAGACCGATCCCGCTGCCCTGGTTAAGTATGGTGGTATCGGCCTCGTCCTGGAAGAAGCGGTCAAAGATCTTCTCATGGTGCTCCTTCGCAATGCCGATCCCGTTGTCGGAGATTTGGATATAGAGCCAATTGTGTTGTGTATGGTCGGTCCCGCAGCTTAACCGAAGTGCTACCTCCCCACCTTCCGGGGTAAACTTGAATGCATTGGAGAGCAGATTGAAAAGGATCCGCTCCATTTTGTCGCTGTCAAAATCGATCAGCAGGTGTTCGACCGCACTATCGAATGTGAATCGGATGCGCTTTCGCTGTGACAGGTCGCTGAACGAGTCGCAGGCATCGCGTATGAATGGAACGATGTCGTTTGTTTGTAAATCAGCCTTTAATTCCTGATCCTGCAAATTCCTGAAATCCAGTATCTGATCCACGAGGTTGAGGAGTCGTTTCGCATTGCGCCTGATCGCCATGATCTGCGGCTGATAGGAGGGCTGCTGGCTAAGCAGGTTCTCGATCGGTGCCAGGATCAGCGAAATAGGCGTACGGAATTCGTGACTGAGGTTGGTAAGGAACTTGATCTTCATTCTGTCGAGCTCCTGCGCACGCTCGGTTTCCCTCCGGGCCTGCTCCTCGCTGAATTTCCGGTTCAATTTGCGAATCCCCCGGCGGCGCATCAGAAATACCACGGCAATGGGAGCGAGTACATAGAAAACATAGGCATAGATCGTCAGGTAAAAGGGTGGTTTGACGATCACCGCGACGGATGTAGCCGAGCCCCAGTTGGTGTCGTCGCTGCTGGCTTGCACCTCGAAACGGTAATCGCCCGGGCTGAGGTTAGTGTAGCTCGCCGAAGTACCCTGCCCGGCCTGGTGCCATTCCGTCTGAAGTCCCACGAGTCGGTAGCGGTAGGTGGTCTGTTTCGGATTAGTATAGTTCAGGGCGGCAAATCCCAGGGAGAAGTTCTGCTTGTAATCCAGCCGGATCGATCGGGCGATGGCAATGTCGGCGTCGATCATGTTGGAGTCGACGGAAGTGATCGTCCGGTTCCCGACTTTCAGTTCTTTCAGGATTACCGGCGTCCGGCCCGGACTTTTTTTAAGGCCCCGGGTGTCGAAATAATTGAAGCCGGCAATGCCGCCGAAAAACAGCATATGGTCCGAAGTACGAAGGCCGGCTCCTAATGCAAAAGTGTTGTTTTGCAATCCGTTATAGGCTGTATAGTTGGTGAATTTCTTTCTTTTTAGGTCAAAACAACTGATCCCTTCATTGGTGCTCACCCAAATACGTCCCTGCGCATCTTCCAGTACTTTATTGATCATCCCGCTCGAAAGCCCCTCCTTTACCCCGTAGGTCGTAAATGTCTGTTTCTGTGGGTCAAATAATGCCAAACCTTCACCGCCTGTGCCTGCCCAGATGTTCCCCTGGCTGTCTTCCAGGATGGAAAGCACATTGTTGCTTGGCAGGTCTGCATTTTCCCTGTCCAGCAGTACGGATATCCGCTTTTCGGGGTCGAAAACAGCGATGCCTGTGCCATGGGAGCCGATCCAGAATTTCCCGTGCCGGTCTTCCACAATCGCGCGGATGTAGGCATTCAAGGGGATAATGCGGTTGCGAAGGGCAGTGCCGGCGCTGAAAAGCCGTTCAAATTGCCGGGTGTCGGGGTGAAAAATGTTGACGCCTCCGCCGTTTGTACCGATCCAAAGCTTCCCCTTACTGTCTTTACAAAGGGCGAAAATGTTGTTATTACCCAGTGAAGAGGGCTCCGGCCCCTGTGTGAATTGTTCATACCCGCCCGTCGCCGGGTTAAGCCTGAAAAGCCCGTCCTGAAACGTCCCGATCCACAATGCATCCGGAGCAGTGAGTGCCAGCGAAAGCACGGCAAGGCCGGAAGAGGCCGCCTTGTTTTTTGGATTAATGGTGTATTTGCTGAAAAGATTGGTCTTGCGATGGTAAAGGTTGAGCCCGCCGTCATCGGTTCCGACGAAAATATCGCCATTCGGGTCCTCGGCAAAGGAGGTCACAAACGGTGCATTGAGGCCATAGGGGTCGTAAGGATCGCATCGTTTCAGCCCGAAGAGTGTCAGATTCCGGTCATATTTATTGACGCCTCCCTTATAGGTTCCCAGCCAGCAAATGCCTGCCGGGTCGATGAGTATGCTGCGTATAGACTTGTTCGTTATACTGAATTGTGTGCGTGGGTCGGGTGCAAGACGGGCCACGCGGCCCGTGCCGGTATTCATGATATTCAGCCCGCCGTCGGTACAGATCCAGACTTCCGAACGGCTCTGAGCGCCAATCGCAAAGATCATATTGCTGCTGATCGAGTGGATGTCCCCGCGTTGGTAACTAAAACTTCGTACCCATTTTCCCTCCGAAAGCACATGCAGGCCGTTCTGCGTACCGACCCACATGCGTCCGGTGCTGTCTTCGGCAATCGCCGTTACGAAATGGCCTCCTCCCGACCCCGCTTGCCCACCGGAGAAATCGACGGGAACAAAACGCTTTTGGCCGGACAGTAACCTGAAAAGGCCGCTTTGGGTACCTACCCACATTTGTTTGCTGCGATCGCGGAACACCCGGTGCACGTGCTCTCGTGCGAGCTGTACCGGTATGCGGTTGCCGGCATTGAGCGTGGTTACGATATGTGTCCGGGGATCGATCATGACAAGCCCTTGTGTGGTGCCTGCCCATATGCTGCCCGTTTCGTCCTCGCAAATCGAATTAATGCTGTGATAGGTTTTGATCCGCCGGAACGAGTCCCTTCTGCGGTCGTATACATGCAGGGACCCCATGATCGTGCCGACCCATATCCGGCCGCCGCGGTCTTCATAGAGGGCGGAGATGTCGTTTGATTTCAGGGAGGTAGAATCTTTCTTGTTATGCCGGTACACGGTGAAGCCCGTTCCGTCAAATTTGTTGAGCCCATCGTCTGTCGCGAACCAGATCAGGCCGTACCGGTCCTTTAAAATCGCAGTGACGGTGCTGGATGATAGCCCGTCCATGGAAGTGATCGCCGTAAACCGGGGTGGTTCGCTTTGGGCTAAGACCAGCCCGTTCGCGATGATCAACACCATCGGAAGCAGGGTTTTCAGGAAGCGGAGTACTCGGTATTGTTTCAAGTTTAACCTGGGAGTGACTTGTTTTTTAATGAGACGACAGAACCGCATTTCATTCCGTCGGGTGCATCTGTTTCGTACAACTTTGTCTTCGAATCCGTCTCTTTCCGCCCTGTTTTGAACATTTGTCTCCATAATTTGAACAAACGTGCTCACGGGCGACCTTGCAGCTGCACTACTTTTGTCAGCAATTATTTAAATATAATCTACGGAAAGTTATGTTCTAAAAATATAATGTCAAAATGACAAATAAAAACTTTCAACAAAAACCCTGTAAGCCTATGCGCTACTTTTTACTGAATGACAGAAACCGGCTGAATGCCTTCCGGACCGTTGCATTGCCCATGCTGTTGGCCGTGGCGGTGGGTCCGGTTAGTTTCGCCCACAGTCCGCACCTTGTTGCCGCCTCGCGTTACGTCGCGGATGTGGCGGAAGTCGAAATTACCGGAAAGGTCACCGGGGAGGGAGGCGACGCGCTCCCCGGCACCAGTATCCTGATCAAGTCGACTACACGCGGCACCATCGCCGACGGGGAAGGCAATTTCAAAATTACGGTTCCCGACAGCGAGCCTACCGTATTGGTGTTCTCGCTGGTAGGTTATGTTTCCAGGGAAGTGCTGGTAGGCAACCAGAAAACGATCAATGTGTCGCTGGTTCCTGATCACAAGGTGCTGGAAGAGGTCGTGGTGGTCGGTTACGGGACCCAACGCAAGCGGGATGTGACCGGCTCGGTGGTTTCGGTGAGCGAATCAACATTGAAGGAAGTTCCGGCACCGAACCTCATCAGTCAGCTCAAAGGCCGTGCGGCAGGCGTGTCCATTATCAGTAACGGAAGCACGCCCGGTTCGCAGGGACAGATCAGGATCAGGGGAAACAGGACGCTTACCACCAGTTCAGGATCGAGCGATGGATTGGACGGCCCGCTCGTGGTGGTCGACGGGATACCATTCGGCGGCCTGAACGACATTAACCCCGACGATATCCTCAGCCTAGAAGTGTTGAAGGATGCTTCGGCGACGGCGATCTACGGTTCGCGCGGTGCTGGCGGCGTGATCCTGGTTACGACCAAGAGGGGGAAAGTAGGCAAACCGGTATTCAGCTACGATGGCTATCACGGAGAAACGCGGATCATGGGTAAATTCAACGTCATGAATGGCCCGGAATATGCCCAATTCAAGGCGGATGCAGCCAAGTACAACCGCACGAGCCCCGGTACATCCGGCTATCTGCTCACGCCCAAAGAACAGGAAGCGCTCGATAACGGGGTATCCACCGACTGGCAGGATCTGATTTACAAGCCAGGCTTTATGTCTAATCATCAGCTTGGCATGCAGGGTGGTGTCGAAAATACGCAGTACTCGCTCGGTTTGGGGTATTTTAATGAGACAGGTATCATCCCCAATCAGAATTTTCAGCGTTTCAATCTCCGCGCGACCCTTGACCAGAAAATTGGAAAAAACATCCGGATCGGGCTGAATACGCTGAACACCATGACCTACCAGAACACGCCCGGCGGGGGAGGTGTACCGGGTGGGCTGGTGCGCCTCACACCGCTCGCGTCGCCTTACAACCCCGATGGCACCGTGAACACGTTCCCCTCTGAAGGCTCCATCGACGCGGCCGGTGTAAGCCCGCTCACGATGCTGACCAAAAAGGATTCGTTTCTGGGTCGCACCCGTTCGCTGAGGACTTTCAACAGTCTGTATGCCGAAGTGAATATCCTGCCGGGCTTGAAATACCGGTTCAATGCGGGTTTGAATTTCAGTCAGTCCAACTACAATGGCTATAATGGGCCACTGACCTACTTCAACTCAGCCACCGTTCAATCGTCGTCCACGGCGGAGATCAGCAACACGGAATACTGGGATGTGAACCTGCAACACTTGCTGTATTTCGACAAGACCTTTGCAGATAAACATAAATTAGGCTTCACCGCACTTTATGAATACACTAAAAACCATTCCCTGGGCAGCCGCTTTACCGTGACGGGCGTGCCGGCAGACTACATTAAAACCTCGAACTTCTCGCTCGCGTCAGGCCAGCCGGTTGCGAATTCGGACTTTGGGAACTCGTTTTCGGAAACCGGCTTGCTATCGTACATGGGAAGGCTTAATTACAGCTACGCCGACCGCTACTTGCTGACATTGACTTTGCGGCGCGATGGTTCATCCACGCTGTCTCCGGGCAACCAGTATTTCAATTACCCGGCTATCGGCCTGGGCTGGAATGTTGCCGAGGAAGGATTTATGAAAACCGTCGGCTTCGTTTCCAACCTCAAACTGCGCGGGGGCTGGGGCATATCCGGGAACAGGAATGTGGGCGCCTATTCAACGCTGGGTGCATTATCGGCAGGATATTACAACTTCGGAACGGGTACGGCAGGGCAGCAGCTGGCCTATACGGTTACCAGCCTCCCGGCCAGCAACCTGAGCTGGCAATCGACATCGCAGGTGGATATCGGCATCGACTTTGGCTTCCTCAACAACCGCGTC
Organism: uncultured Dyadobacter sp.; assembly: GCA_965649915.1. Taxonomy (GTDB): domain Bacteria; phylum Bacteroidota; class Bacteroidia; order Cytophagales; family Spirosomataceae; genus Dyadobacter. Next base: position 47,614 of record CBFGMV010000025.1, on the reverse strand, counting down.
ACCGGTTCGGTGGACTGGTACCATCAGAAAACGAAGGACATTCTCCTGTCTGTTCCGCTGCCGCCGAGCAATGGGGCCGGTTCGACCTTGAAAAACCTGGGGAGGACGGAAGGGAAGGGGCTGGAAGTAGCCGTCACTTTCGAGATCGCCCGAAAGCCGAAAGAATTTAACTGGAGTGTGGATGCGACCTATTTTTTCAACCGCGAAAAGATCACGCAGTTGACTACACCGGCAGAAAAGGCTAATCTGGGTGCCGGATGGTTTGTGGGGCAGCCGCTATCAGTGATTTATGATTACAAAAAGCTGGGGATATGGCAGCTCAGCGACGCGGAGAACGGAACCCTTGCCAAGCAGACCTCTCCTGTACAATTCCCGGGGCAGATCCGGGTGGAAGATTTGAATGCGGATGGCAAAATCGATGCGGGCGACCGGCAGATCCTGGGTAATTTTCAGCCTAAATGGGAGGGAGGACTTACCAACCGTTTCAGTTTCGGGAATTTTGACGCCTCCATTGTTACCTATGCACGCATGGGTATGAAGGTGCTCGTCCCTTACCTGACCGGTAACTCGACAGGATCGGGTGGGTTTGCATTCTTTAACCAAAGCCGTGTGAACCAGATGAAAGTGGATTACTGGACCGACACCAATCCGACCAACGCATTCCCCGCTCCCGACGCCAGCAGCGCTGTGGCCAATTTCGGTTCGACGCTGGGTTATTATGACGGTTCGTTCATCAAATGCAGGAGCATTAACCTGGGCTACACATTTGCGAGCGACCTGGTCAAAAAGATCGGTGCTACTTCGGCGAGGATCTATGTCAACCTGACCAACCCATTCATCATTTATTCGCCTTTGGTAAGGGACAACCTGGCTGTCGACCCGGAAGGAAACAGCTATGCCAGCGGCCAGTCAACGCTCAACCCGCAAGGCGCCAGCGAACGTGGTGCTCCCGAGCGTCAGATTGCCGTAAACCTCAATAATCCGCCGGTGAGACAATTTACCGTGGGTGTAAACCTCAAATTCTAATCCGACTATGAAAGCTATAAAGAACCTGTTCACCGCGAGCCTGGTTGTCCTGATCGGCTCGGGATGTGAAAAAGTACTCGAAGAACATCCGCAATCCCAGATCGTTCCTTCCTATTTTAACAGCCCGTCGGGCGTGCTGGGCGGCATTGCCGGGGTCTACAATGATATACGCAGTCAATGGGGAACCGAAGGGTTTACGGTTGAAATGCAAGCCGGTACCGACGAATTCATCCAGGGGCTCAGTGCGGGTACGCCGATACCCTATACTTACAATGGATTGAACGGCAGTAACTTCGGATCGGCCTGGGGTATCGCTTTTCAGGACATCAATACCCTGAACGGCGTGCTTCAATACGGGCAGACCATCGAGCTTCCCGACGCCACCCGGAAGCAATATCTGGCGCAAGCCAAATTTTTGAGGGCATTCTGGTATTTCTATCTGGTGCAAACCTGGGGTGACGTGCCTTTGCATACCGAGTTCATCACGGTTCCCTCCCAGGCTGCATCGCGCCAGCCCGCGGCGGCGGTTTATGAATTGATCATCAAGGACCTTACCGAGGCGGCGGCCGATCTGCCCAATCAGCCCACGGCACCATTCCTGGGCAAGGCCGCAACCAAGCCTGTTGCGCAGTTTTTGCTGGCGAAAGCCTATCTGACCCGCGGCTGGCTGAACAATACCGCCGCCGACTTTACGAAGGCAGCGACGTTGTGCGACGAGATCATCGCCGGCAAATCGGCTTACGGCCTGGATCTTTGGCAGGATTACGGCGATGCATTCGTGCCCGCCAATGACTACGGTAAGGAAACGATGTTCGTGAGCGATCACGTGCTCGATCCGAAATATGGATATTACAGCGTGGGAGGCGCAGCGGGAGGTGGCGCGGCGCAAAACCTCAGCCCATGGTTTACCAATTGGAACTACCCGAACAACAGCGGCATCAACTCCATTAAAAGCGCGGCGGGCGGGTTCGTCAACAGCGGTACTTCGGGCATGATCCGCGACTCGTATTACGGTCGACCCTATATCCGGATGCGCCCCAATTCCGACAAGCTGGCTACCGGTCCGCATGCGGGCAAGAACTATTTTCTGGACCAGGCATTTACCAACCGGAATGTCGATTCGCGGTTTGCCAATTCGTTTTACACTGTTTACATTTCCAATACATCCATCACCAATGCCGCCAATGCGGCCAACAACAGCCGGGGAATCGGCTATACCACCGTGGCAGGCTCGGACACTGCGGTGTGGCTGCCGGATTATGAAGTTCCCGGTGCGCCGCAGTTTGTCGGAACCAGGCCATTCAAGGGCATTGTGGTGCCGCCCAGTCTTTGGAATAACGGTATTTTCCCGGCTTTAAAGAAATTCATGGACCCCAGCCGGGGTGCCAATTTCAATGACCCTTCCACGAGGCCCTGCGTTCTGTACCGCTTTTCGGACGTTTACATGACCGGTGCGGAGGCTCATTTCAAGGCGGGCGATGCAGCAAAGGCCGCAAACCTGATCAATGTCGTGCGGCACCGCGCCGCATTCCGGAAAAGCAACACCACCGCGCAGAATGCGGCCGCCGTAGCAGCCATGACCATTACCGGTGCGGATGTTACCCTCGATTTTATCCTCGATGAGCGCAGCCGGGAATTTTTCGGGGAGTGGCAGCGGTGGCACGATCTCGTACGCACACGGTCGCTCGTGAGGCGTGTGAAGGAATGGAACCAGGAAGCGGCCCCTTTTGTGAAGGATTTTAATATGCTCCGGCCGATTCCTCAGTCACAGATCGATAGAGTTGTGGACGGACCTGCTTTTCCACAAAACACCGGGTATTAAACAGTATCAATCAAAACAAATCATGAACCGCAGCTTTTTTCAGGCAGGGTGGATGACCTTTATGGCGATTGCCGGCATAGGCCTCGAAGCCGGCATATGCCAGCAAACCAAGGTGAAGCCATTGATCAGCGACCTGTACACCGCCGATCCGTCGGCGCACGTTTTCAATGGTAAAATCTATATTTATCCTTCACACGATATTGAAGCCAATGTGCCCCAGGACGATGAGGGCGGGCATTTCAACATGCGCGACTACCATGTGTATTCGATGGACAAGATCGGAGGGAAGGTGACCGACCATGGCGTGGTGCTGGACCTGAAAGACATACCCTGGGCCGGCCGACAGCTATGGGCGCCGGACGCAGCATTCAAAAATGGGACATATTATCTCTATTTTCCCGCCAAAGACAAAGAGGACGTTTTCCGGATCGGTGTAGCTACATCTAAATCCCCCGCAGGGCCTTTTAAGGCCGAGCCCAGGCCGATCCCAGGAAGTTATAGTATCGATCCGGCCGTTTTTACCGACGCGGACGGGCAGACTTATATGTATTTCGGAGGGATATGGGGCGGACAGCTGCAACGCTGGCATTCGAGAAGTTACGACAAAACGCTCTCCACCGATCTGGGTAAAGGCCATGACCAGGAGCCCGCATTGAGCGCCAAAGTAGCGAAAATGAGCGGGGATATGCTGACTTTCGCAGAAACACCCCGCGACGTGGTGATATTGGACCAGCAGGGTAAGCCGCTGGTGGCAGGAGATCACGACCGCCGGTTTTTCGAGGGGGCCTGGATGCATCGATACAATGGCAAATACTACTTTTCCTATTCCACCGGCGACACGCATTTCCTCTGTTATGCCGAAAGCGACTCTCCTTACGGGCCATTTAAGTACAAAGGCGTGATCATGAAGCCGGTGCAGGGTTGGACGACCCACCATTCGATCGTCGAGTTTAAAGGGAAGTGGTACATTTTTTACCATGACACCGAAATTTCAGGAAAAACCCACCTGCGTAACGTCAAAGTAAGGGAGTTGCAGCGGGCTAAGGACGGGTCGATACAAACGATCGAACCCTGAACCGGAAATATGAGCCGGCGTGCTGGTAAATGCATGCCGCTACGTGCTTTTCAGAGAATCAGGGCCACCGGACAGATGCCTGTGGCCCCATTCAAAATTTTCAATCAGACAGGTTATGCAAATCGAAAGACGGGATTTTTTATCAACACTATCACTGGCGGGCGCTGCCGCATTGTTTTCCGGAAACCCGCTGCTTGCCGCAACCGGCCCGAAGAAAGACAAGCTGGGTATTGCGCTGGTTGGCCTGGGCTATTACAGCACCGACCTGCTGGCCCCGGCACTTCAAATGACCGAGAAATGCTATCTCGCCGGTATTGTAACGGGTACCCCTTCCAAAGCCGAGACCTGGAAAGCCAAGTACAACATCCCCGACAAGAACATTTATAACTACCAGAATTTCGATCAGATCGCCAAAAATCCCGATATCGACATCGTGTACGTGGTGCTGCCGCCTTCGATGCATCGTGAATATGTGGTCAGGGCGGCGAAAGCCGGCAAGCATGTGTTTTGCGAGAAGCCCATGGCACCGTCCGTGGCCGATTGTGAGGCGATGATCGCCGCATGTAAAAGCAACAAGGTGAAGCTGGCAATCGGCTACCGCTGTCAGCACGACCCGAATATCCAGGCTTATATGAAAGTGGGCAAAGAACAAAAATTCGGGAAAGTGAAAATGGTAACCAGCGCCGCAGGCTATTTCGACGCACGGACCGACCACTGGAAGCAGAAAAAGGCACTGGGCGGCGGTGTAATGGGCGATATGGGCGTATACGCATTGCAGGGAGCCCGCCTGGCGACAGGCGAAGAGCCGGTGAGCGTGTTCGCGCAGGCTTCGACGACCCGTCCGGAGATATACAAGGAAGTGGAGGAAACGATGATGTTTATGCTCGACTTTCCGAGCGGCGCAAGAGCTTCCTGCCAAACCAGCTTCGGCATTAACATGAACTATCTGCAGGTGAACTATGAAAAAGGCTGGCTGAAACTCGAACCGCAGTCCGGCTATAATGGCAACAAAGGCAGCATGTCGGATGGCACCATCATCAACTTCCCCATCAAAAGCCAGCAGGCGAAGCAAATGGACGAAGACTGCCTGGCGATTATGAGCAATGCGGACCTGATTGCACCCGGTGAGGAGGGGCTGCGCGATATCCGTGTGGTGGAAGCGATCTACAAATCCGTGGCCTCAGGTAAAAGCGTGAAAATATAAAGGGGCGCATCTACGCCCGAAAATGTGCTGGACGAGCTTATGGGTTGCTTAAATAAGCCGCCAGCACATTTACCTTCTGCTATTAAGTTCAACCGCTTCCGTGCGGAAAGCGAAAAGAGACCGTCACACAGCCTCCTGTCTTTACGGAGTATACTGCAAAACCGAAGTGCTGCATCCGTCGCCTGTTCATAAGGAGCCAGCATAAGCGCTGCCACTGCGCAAAAAAGCATTCACGTCTTTCATTCCGGAAATTGCGGCGTCAGGGAGTGGCCTGTTTGGTAGCAGGCCGCTTTTTGGGGTAAAAAGCGCAATGAATTGTACATGTTACAATTATTATTAAAATAATTCTGATATTTACAAAATTATTCATAAAACAGGCCGGAATAACAATGATACAGCGCAGGCTCGTGCCTTGGGTTAGTATGTGTTGATAGTCAATAGGTTGTCGGCCATTCCCGGGTACGGCGAAGCGAATTTTTAAAGGATATTTCAACAGGATGTCTGAGCAGGAGAAAGAATTGTGGAAAGCTTTTCAAAACGGCAGCAAGGATGCTTTTGAAGAGATCTTGCGTATTTTTTATCGTCCTATGTTCGATTATGGTTTCAGGTTTCAGAAGGACCGCGACCAGTTGAGCGATGACATTCACGATCTGTTTTTAAGCCTTTGGGACCGCCGCGCATTCCTGACGCCGACCGCCAATCTGAAACTCTACCTGTTCAGCGCCCTGCGGAACCAGATATGGCGGGCGAAAAAGAGGCTGTCGCTGACGCAAGAACTTCCTGACGAAGAGGATGAAAGCCCTTTTGAGGAATCGGACCATGCCGAAACCCGGATCATCCACGGGGAAGTAGCTGATCAGCAGCTTTCAAGGATTGATTACATTATGCTGAAACTTACCAAACGCCAGCAGGAAATTCTGCACCTGCGGTTTTTCGAGAACCTGTCGAACGCGCAGATTGCGGAGGTACTGAATATCTCCGAAGCCTCGGTGTACAATTTGCTTTCGCTTTCCCTCAAACTTTTCCGGAGCTACTGGAAGTCCCGCTTCAACGCGGTGCTGCTTCTTTTATTGATTTACAAGTTGTTGATTATTAATTAATTGTGGTTTTTTTCAAGATTAGTCATGAAATAGTTCATATTTTTTGATGAGATAACAACACAATGCTTACCATATCAGTACAAGCTATTCCTGATTGTGCTCAGATATGGATAAATATAATCACTACAATATTGATTTTTTTCTTGCCGATGACCGGTTTGTTGCCTGGGTGCATTCGGGAGCAGCGATCGAAGGGACGGAGTGGGATGTTCTGCGTAAGTCGGATCCAGAGATGGGAGCTGGGCTGGAACAAGCCAGGGCCCTGATCCTGGAATGGAAACACCTGCCCTCCCAAGTCTCGGACGAAAAGGTTTCGGACGACATTCAAAGGATCATGACCAGCATTAACGGGCGGGAGACGACCAGAACTCCGTTTTACAATGCACTTCCTACCCTGTATAAGATCGCGGCCGCTTTGGTACTCACCGCCGGGCTAGGCTGGCTCCTGTTACGGACAACGAGCGGCACAAAACATTACACCTACGAGAAACTTACGGCGGAATCGGGATCGGAGCTTGTAGAAGTTTTAAATGACAGGAATGCGGATTACGAAGTCAAACTGCCTGATGGCAGCAGAATAACGCTTTCCAAAGGCAGCAGGATCAGTTATTCGAAGCATTTGACACAGGACTCCACCCGGAATGTCTATTTAAAAGGCGACGGCTTCTTTTCCGTAGTGAAGGATAAAAAACATCCTTTCCTGGTCTATACGGGCGGGTTAGTGACGCGGGTGGTGGGTACTAGTTTCAGGATATCCTCCCGCGGGGCCGATGTTTCCGTAGCCGTGAAATCGGGCAAGGTCGCCGTGTATCGCATGCGAGAAAATGAAAACGGCCAAAAGGAAAACCTCCTGCTGACACCCAATCAGCAGGCCGAGTATTTCAGTGATAAGAATGTGATTTCAAAAAAGCTGGTCGAAAATCCGGTCGTTCTGCAGGGACAAGAGGAGACGCTTAGCTTCGACTATGTGGAATCGCCTGTCTCCAAAATATTCGATTCACTGGAAAAAGCCTACGGGATCAGCATTGTTTACGACGCGGCTACTTTTGCCAACTGCAACATCACGATACCATTCAGGGAAGAGCCGTTTTTTACCAAACTTGACATCCTCTGCCGTACCATTCAGGCCAGATATACCGTCTCCGGCAACGAGGTGGTCATTTCAGGCACAGGCTGCAACTAAGACCTTGTTCAACTAAATCAACCGGATATGCAGTAAAAACTACTCAAAAAAAAGCCGGCGATGTGTCCAGCATCACCGACTATGTTTAACTCCCCGTTTTCTCGCGTTCAACGAAGCTCTCAGTAAAGAGTCAGGGGAAGGTTTTATCCAGAATTTTTCAAAAACCCGTGTCAAATTATGAAAAAAAGAATTTGGAGGCATCACTGTGCCCATTTAATTATGAAAATCAGCGTCCCGTTCGTGTTGATACTGTTGCTGGCGGGGATGACCTACGCAAGGACCGGCCTTGCCCAGGAAATGCTCAACCGGAAGGTAAGTATAGAGGCAGAAAATACAGAGCTTAAAGTGGTACTGAGCAAGATATCGAAATCAACCAGGGTCCGATTCTCGTATGTGGTCGGTGTGGTGAGTAACCGGAAGGTGAGTATTTCTGTTAAAAACGAAAGATTGGAAGAAGTACTCGAGAGGTTGCTTACACCGCTACGTATAGGCTATTCCGTTGCCGATGATTTTATCATTTTAAACAAAGAACCTGACCCTGTGCCTGCAAAAACGGGTGCAAACGGAATGGATGCGTCCCAATCTACCGAGTACATGGCCTCCGTTTCCGAAAAGTCGGTCTCTGGGCAGGTCCAGGCTGAGAACGGGGAAAAGTTGCCGGGTGTCAATATCACGATCAAGGGAACTACAACTGGCACTTCGACGGATGCGAACGGACATTATTCACTCGTGGTTCCGATGGACAATGCGGTGCTGGTATTCTCGTTTGTAGGGTTCGCTTCGCAGCAGATACAGGTAGCAGGCCGGTCGAAGATCGACGTAACGCTGCTGGTGGACAACAAGGCCCTGGAAGAAGTAGTAGTGGTGGGTTATGGAGAGCAGAAAAAAGAAACGCTCACCGGAGCTGTTTCTTCTATCGATTCGAAGGTCTTCCAGGATCGCGGCGTCGTGTCGAACCCGTTGGCGGCCTTGCAGGGGCAGGTGCCTGGTGTGATTGTTACACGCAGTTCGGCTGCGCCGGGGCAGGAGGGCTGGAATTTCCAGATCAGAGGAGCCGCCTCTTCCAACGGCTCGGAGCCGCTGATCATCGTGGATGGCATTCCGCTGGTGAATTCAAGCGCATTGAACTCGATCAATCCGCAGGACATCGACAATATCTCTTTTTTAAAGGACGCCTCGGCCGCGATTTATGGTGCGCGTGCGGCAGGCGGTGTGGTGTTGGTCACTACCAAACGGGCCAAATCCGGAAAAGCCACCATTCAATACAATGGCTCGGTATCACAAAAAAGAATGGGGTTGAGGCCGTCGTTCCTGAGTGGAGACCAATACGGCAAATACCTGCTGGAAGCGATCTCCAATGCTTCGACGGGTGGGGTACCGGACGAAAACTGGATCTGGACGAAGTATGCCAGGGCCTGGATCAACAGACCTGCCAGCGGGTACATCGATAAAAATACGCCGGAATACATCGCCGGCGGCGAAACCATCGGGTTTACGGATGTAAAAGATTATACTTTTTTTGACACCAACCCGATCGATCTTTTATGGGGCAACGGCCGGGCTGTCTCCAACCAGCATGATCTCAGCCTTGCGGCCCGCAACGAAAACCTGGGCTACCGGTTGTCATTTGGCTACCTCAACGATGGCAGCATGCTGAAATGGGGTGAAAATTCGAGCAAACGCTACAATACCCGTCTCGCTTTCGACTACACGTTTTCGCCTCGTTTTAAACTGGAAACCAATATCTCGCTCGAAAAAAACGATGTGATCGTTCCAAGCCGTCAGGGCGAAATCAACTTCGGTTCGCAGCCCGGATTTCCGGTAGCGACCATCAATGGGAAGCCATATGCTTGGGGCACCCAGCCAGCCCGCAACTGGCTGCTCGAACTGGGCGGTGAAAACAAGACGCTGAACAACCGGGTATTTGTGAACACAAAGCTGGAATTTAACATCGCCAAAGACCTGAATCTCATCGCGCAGGCCGGATACAACTGGGCAGCGACCGAGGGTAAGAACCAGTACAAATACATTTCGGAGATCTATAATTACACCGAGAGCTATCAATACCAGGCAAATCCATCACAGGCACAATCCTGGTATGAGCGTTCGTTGAGAAAGGATGCCTATTTCAACACCAATGCATTTCTGGAATACAAAAAGTCGTTGAACGGCGGCCATCAGGTGAGTGTGCTCGCCGGAGGTAACTATGAACGTGATGAATTCAACTATTTTTCCAGCCGCACGGGCTACCTCGCCAGCAACAATGTGCCCGCACTCGGCCTGAGCCTGGGTGACAACACAACCCGCTCGAACGTAGAGGTGGCTAACCACTGGGCGATCGCGTCCGCATTTGGCCGCCTCAATTATTCTTTCAGGGATAAGTACCTGTTTGAAGCCAATGCCCGATACGATGGTTCTTCCAAGTTTGACGCCGCCAACAGATGGAAGTTCTACTCCGGGGTTTCGGCCGGCTGGCGGATCACCCAGGAGAATTTTATGAAGGATGTCCGTCTGCTGGACGAGCTGAAACTCCGCGGCTCGATCGGGACGGTCGGGAATCAAACCGGGATCGGACTTTACGATTATATCCAGCTCACCAACCTCAGCAATGCAGGAGCTATCCTGGGAGGATATACCTCTCGCTCGGTGACCGCGGCCCCCTCGGATACGCTGGTAAGCCTTAACCGGACCTGGGAAACCATACGCAATTCCAACATCGGGATTGATTTTGCAATGCTGAATCACCGTCTGACGGGTAGTTTCGATTATTTCTGGAAAAGAAACAAGAATATGCTGCTGCCCCAAACCTATGCGGCGGTACTGGGTGCCGTAGCCCCGACGGCCAACATCGGTCAGCTGAAAGTGTGGGGATGGGAAATGTCACTGGGCTGGCGGGATAAGGTCGGAGGCGTTTCGTACCACATCAACGGGACCCTTACCGACAACAGCAACAAACTCGTGAATTACGGCGGTAACAATATCGTCGTGGCGGGCAAAAACAAAATCGAGGGATATGCCCTGGATTCTTACTTTGGATTGAAATACGCAGGCCGCATTCAAACGGACGACGAAGCGGCTTCCTATGCAGGGCTGGTGCCCGGAAGCAGCATTACGAATATGCCCGGTGCCACGCAGATGATCAGAGGGATCAATATGTACCAGGACGTCAATGGCGACGGCAAGCTCACCAATGCGGGTGCCAGCCAGTATCTGCTGGGGAAAAAAGATGCAAGCGGCAAACCAGTCGCGGACGGAGACGTAGTGTACCTCGGCAGGAGCGATCCACGTTATGTTTTCGCCTTCAATATGGGAGCGGAATGGAAAGGCTTTGATTTTTCAACCGTGTTTCAGGGAGTGGGCCAGCGAAAGATCTACCGCCGCTCCGATTGGAGTACTCCCTTCGGCACAATCTGGCAGGGGCATGCCGACTGGTGGGTGGATAAAACCTGGACACCCGAAAATCCCAATGCCGAACTACCCATCCTGACGACGGCCACCAACAAAGGCTTCGGTAATTATGCCAGCTATAATTATCAGATCTCCAACTGGTCTATGCAAAACGGCGCCTATGTGCGGTTGAAAAACATTGTACTCGGTTATACGCTTCCCCAGCCGCTTACCAGAAGGGCGAAGATTGAAAAACTGCGGGTGTATTTTTCAGGTAGCGACCTCTGGGAGCTGACCAGGGTAAAGGATAAGTGGGACCCGGAACAGACCGACAGGGTCGACGGCGGGGCGCAGCGCTACCCATTCTACCGGCTGTTAACCTTTGGTGTAAACGTTACATTCTAATCCGAGATACTGAAAATATGAAAAAGCAACTATTCAACTACCTGATCATCGCATGGGTGACGGCAGTATGCATTGCAGTTCCCTCAGGTTGCAATAACGCCCTGGACCTGCAACCGCTCGACCGGGTGTCGGATGTTTCCTTCTGGAAGGAGGCTACCGAATACAAACTGGCGGCAAATAAGTTCTATGACTACCTGCGCTCATTCGGTAATGGAAACGGAGATGGGCACAGCGGTTCCGACCTGGGAGCCGACCGGGGCGCTTTTGCAAGGGGTACCAATACAATTGTATCCAATGATGCCAATTACAACGATGCCTATAAGTGGATTCACAACATCAATTACATGTTGGAAAAAGCGAAGGATTTTGAGAACGCCGATCAGATCAGGACTTATGTGGCTGAGGCAAAATTCTTTCGCGCCTATGTTTATTTCGACAAACTGCTTACTTCCTATGGAGGCGTGGTGCTGATCAAAAATGTGCTTACCACCGAATCACCGGAGTTGAAGGCCGCGCGAAATACCCGCGACGAAACGATCGATTTCATCATTCAGGATCTGGAAGAAGCCATTGCGGACCTGCCTCTGGAAAGCGACATTGCTGCTGTTGACAAAGGGCGCATCAGCAAAGGTGCCGCACAAGCCTTTTTGGGCAGGGTTTGCCTGTATGAAGGAACCTGGTTAAAGTTCAGGGGGCAAAATGCAACACGGGCCAATGCCTTGCTGGACAAATCGATCAGTCAAAGTAATGCAGTGATTACCAGTAATGCGTATGCGCTTTTCAAGCCTCAGGCCCTTGGAGACTCGGCACTGAAATATTTGTTTATCCTCGAAAACCAGAAGTCGAATCCTGCCAATGTCACCAAGTCGGCCAACCAGGAATATATATTGGCCGTGCGCTACGAGTCCAACAACCTGCTCAAAACGATCCCGAATCAGATTTCTTTCGGGGCATTGGGCGCGGACATGAGTCGGGTGATGGCAGATATGTACTTGTCGGGAGACGGTTTGCCCATTGGTAAAACCAAGCTGCCGTTCAGCCGGGCCACGCTGAAATCTGAATTTGCAAACCGCGACAACCGGATGCGCTATTTCATGATGGTACCCGGTTACAGGTATTGGCAAAATGCAACGAACTGGCACATCAACTGGGATTGGAGCGCCACCGATTTGAAGAATGCACGCCTTCCGCACGACCCGTGGAGCAACGACATCAGCGGTTACAGCAACCAGCAATGGGCCGCAGAAAGGCAGGTTCCCAATTCTCAGGAAGGGTACGACTATCCTGTTATCCGTCTGGCAGAGGTATATCTCAACTACGCCGAGGCGGTGTACGAGCGGGTGGGTTCCATTAGTGACCAGGATCTGGATAAATCGCTCAACCTCGTTCGCAGCCGCGTAAATAGCGCTATGCCGAAGCTCAGCAATGCTTTTGTCGCCGCCAACGGCTTGAACATGCGGGAAGAAATACGCCGCGAAAGAGCTGTGGAATTGCAAGGGGATGGTGTTCGGATGGACGATCTGAAACGCTGGTACATCGCACACATCGAATTAGCCAAGCCGGTGCTGGGCGTTCGGTGGGCAGGAACAGAATATGCCACCAAATACACGACGAATCCTCCCGCATTAACGGCCGAAGGTGACGTGATTGCCGATCCCGTTAATGAGCGGAAGTTCACGGAAAAGAATTATCTGATCCCACTGCCGACCAACCAATTGCAGCTCAACCCCAATCTCGTCCAAAACCCCGGCTGGTAACAATTTCATGCCTGACGGCATTTGAATCGTGTGGCGCTGCGGAATTGGCTACCAATGTTTCATGCCTACGGCATTTGAATCGCGTGGCGCTGCTTGGCTACCAATGTTTCATGCCTGACGGCCTTGGATCGTGTAACAATGTAATGTTGGCGGCTTTGGCTGCCAACATTACATACTCGATAGCATTTAAATCGCGTAGCGATGTAATGTTGGTAGCCGAAAAACGTCATAAGAACAATTTGAAATGCCGTAGGCATGCAACAGCATGTGCTGATGTCAAAATTAAGGTCAGCCTACCGTCTTGCCAATGTTTCATGCCTGACGGCATTGGGACCGTGTAGTGCTGCGGCTTTGGCTGCCAACATTACATACACGATAGCATCCAAATCGCGTAGCGATGTAATGTCGGTAGCTCCAAAAAACGCCACAAAACCAATTTGAAATGCCGTAGGCATGCAACAACATGTAATGGATGTCAAAATGTAAAATCACCCTGCCGTCTTCATATCAACCACAAGTCTAAAACCTTCTTCGAAAACTGAAATGAGCATAGTCTGTTATTTTTTACTATCTAAATGTAATCACTATGACCATTGCGAAATTACCTTATGCAAAAACAGTACTGACCATCATTCTGATCTGCATCCGGGTGTTGTGGGTAGCACCGCCTGCGGCAAAGGCCCAAACGTTCACACACCCGGGTGGCCTGCACACGCAGGCGGACCTGGACCGGATGAAAGCCAAGGTAGCAGCAGGAGAGCATCCCTGGATCGACAGTTGGAATAAACTCATAACCGATCCGCAGGCGCAGAATACGTATGCACCCGCCGCGCGGGCGAACATGGGCGGCAGTCGTCAGCGGGCCGATGCCGATGCGCACGCGGCGTACCTCAATGCGCTCCGCTGGTACATTTCCGGCGATACTACCTATGCCGAGTGTGCGGTGCGGATATGTAATGCGTGGTCTTCGGCAGTGGATCAGGTTCCCACCGGCACCGATATTCCCGGTCTGAGTGGTATTCCTATTTTTGATTTTGGAATGGCGGCCGAATTGCTGCGGATTTATCCCGGATGGGCGCAGACGGACTTTACCCGCTTCAAAAACATGATGCTCACCTATTTTTATCCCGTGGCCCACAATTTCCTCACAAACCATAATGGTGCCTGTATCAGTGCCTACTGGTCCAATTGGGACATCAGTAACATTGGTGCCATTCTCGCGATGGGCGTGCTTTGTGATGATCAGGCCAAATACAATGAGGCGGTAGATTATTTCAAAAACGGAGCCGGGATGGGAAGCATTATGAACACCATTCCCTATGTACATCCGGGCAATCTCGGGCAATGGCAGGAAAGCGGGCGGGACCAGGAACATGCACAGCTTGCGGTCGGGATGCTTGCGTCGGTGTGTGAGATCGCATGGAACCAGGGGCTCGACTTATATGGCTATGACAATAATCGACTGCTGGCCGGTGCCGAATATGTGGCACGTACCAATTTGTCGTTGCCTGTCCCTTATACGGCCTATAACAATTGTCAGGGGGCTAACCAGCTTTGGGTTTCGATCAATGGCATGGGCCGGTTGGATGACCGTCCTGTCTGGGAAATGGTTTACAACCATTATGTAGTACGCCAGGGACTGAGTGCGCCGAATGTAAAGGCAATGGCGCAATTGGTAAGACCTGAGCACGGGAGCGCCGATCATTTCGGATATGGCACACTGGCATTTACCAGAACCGCCGCCGCTTCACCGTATCCCCCCTCGCCGGCGCCGCCCGTGCCCACCGGCCTGAGCGCAACGGCGGGTGTTGGCAGGGTGTTTTTGAAATGGACGCCTGCCCCTGACGCCACTACCCAGGGATACAATGTACTGCGTTCTACCACGAGCGGAGGTCCTTATACCTCCATCGCCTCCTGGACCGAGAGTACTTATCCGGAATACACAGACGGGACGGTGGCTAACGGCACGACCTACTACTACGTGATATCAGCCAATAATCAATCGGGGACCAGCAGCGTATCGGCTGAAACGACGGCTACCCCAGCTGCGTCAGGTGCCTTACCCGCGGGATGGGCGAGGCAGGATATCGGGACGGTAAGTGCGGCGGGCAGTGCCAGCTATGCCGGTGTTTCCGGAGGGACGTATATCGTCAATGGTTCGGGCACAGGAATCGGCGGTACGGCCGATGCATTTGGCTATACCTACGGAGTCGTGACCGGCGACTTCACCATGACGGCCAGGCTATCTGCATTAAGCGGGACATTGAGCAAAACCGGTGTAATGTTTCGTGAATCCCTCGCGCCCGATGCAAAGGCGGTAGTGTTGAAGCTGGGGGATGCCGGCTGGCGGCAAGCCGGTTTCGGAACGCGATCTGCTACGGCCGGCTCCATGAGCTGGGTGGGGGGTAATGATTACACCTGGGTACCAGCCTGGTTCAGGATACAGCGCACGGGGAATACATTTACAGCCTATCAGTCATCCGATGGTGAAACCTGGTTTACGATCGGGGTAAGCACGGTGGCAATGGGCACGACCTATTATGTTGGATTTGCGTCGTGCTCGGGCAGTACTACGGGCGCTTTGGCCAATTCTACTTTTGATAACGTGACCCTGGCAGGAGGGACAGGAACTGTGCTTCCGGCTCCCACCGGCCTCGTGGGTACGCCTGGAAACACACAGGCTACACTCAGCTGGAATACCGTAAACGGAGCCGCCAGCTATACAATCAAACGTGCAACTGTCAGCGGTGGTCCCTATGCGACGGTTGCTAGCGGCCTAACGGCCCCAAATTATACGGACACCGGTCTCGCGAATGGAACCAGCTACCATTACGTCGTTGCAGCCACGAATTTTGCGGGTGAAAGTCCCAATTCTTTGGAAGCAAATCTTACTCCCGTACTCGCGCTGGCCCCTGTTCCTGCCGGAGTCACGGCTGCGTCTGTATCGGCCAGTCAGGTTAACCTGTCGTGGGCAGCCAGTTTGAGTGCGGTCACCTACAATGTAAAAAGAGCAACCGTCAGCGGCGGGCCTTACACGACGATCGCCAGTCCGTCCGCGACCAGTTACAATGACACGCCATTGAATGCATCCACCACCTACTATTATGTTGTTTCCGCTGTAAATGCATTAGGGGAGAGCGTCAATTCAGTCCAGGTCATTGCGACGCCGGGAAAAGCGAATTATTGGAAGTTCGACGAAACCAGCGGCACCACTGCAGTCGATTCATGGAGTGCACGGAACGGTACGCTGGCTTCCGGCGCAACCCTGGTCCCGGGTGTGGTCAACAATGCCGTCAGCCTGGATGGTACGGCCAATGGATTCGTTACGCTTCCGGCAGGGCTGGTCAACTCCCTTTCCGATTTCAGCGTCGCCACCTGGGTGAAGCTCGACGCATCCCCGAACTGGGCGCGTATATTTGATTTTGGTTCGGGAACAACAAATTATATGTTCCTGACTCCGAAAAACGGCGCTAACGGAACATTGCGCTACTCCATCACCACCGGTTCGGGAGAGCAGCAAATTACCAGCAGCTCGGTGATTGCTACCGGCGTGTGGACGCATATAGCCATGACGCAATCGGGTACAGTTGGGGTTTTGTATGTCAATGGTGTCGAGGTTGGCCGCAATGCGAACCTGACCCTGAAGCCTTCCAGTTTAGGAAATGCGACCCAAAACTGGATCGGCAAATCGCAATGGCCTGACCCGCTTCTGGCAGGTAAAATCGATGAATTTCAGATTTACAGCCGCGCGTTGAGCGCTTCGGAAATTTTCAGTCTGATTACGCTGTCAACGCCGCCGTCAGCTCCTGCGCCATTGTCGGTTACGGCGGGAAGCAACCAGGTGACCCTGAATTGGACTGCTCCCGTGGGTGCAAACAGTTACATAGTGAAGCGGGCGGTTGCCATTGGCGGGCCTTATGCAGTCGTTGCAAATGTAAACGCATTGACCTATGTCGATACCACTGCTGCCAACTGTATCACTTACTTCTATAAGGTATCGGCGGTTAATCAAATCGGAGAAGGTGCCGACACCGCTCCCGCGGGCCTTTCTTTGGGAGGGAAATTAACCGGTGGAACGCTCATCGGTACGCCAGGATCATTTGGCAATGTCGCTGCCACCACCAAAGCAGCTGCGGTAGATGGCAATCTGGATACCTACTTCGACGCACCCCAGGGCAGTGGCTGGGTAGGTTACGATCTTGGCTCCGACGGCCTGAGCGTGATCACACGGGTGCGCTATGCGCCACGCGCCAATTTCCCTGTGCGCATGGTCGGGGGCGTTTTTCAGGGAGCCAATACCGCGGATTTCAGCAATGCGGTAACCCTGTTCGCAGTGACTGCCCAACCGGCAGCCGGGACACTGACGGAGCAGGTCATTTCAAACGCCACGCCATTCCGCTACGTCCGTTATCTGTCTCCTGGCAATGGTTTCGGTAACGTCGCGGAAGTGGAGTTCTGGGGGCTGGGGGCTGGTTCCCCTCGGATCATAAGCGCTACCGCTACCCGGGACCTCGTTTTTGGCGAAGCATTCGGCTATACGATAAATGCCACCAACCGGCCCGACCAGTTCAGTGCGACCGGCTTGCCGGCAGGTTTGAACCTGAACAACTGCACCGGCGTGATCTCGGGGACACCAACAGCCACCGGTACGTTTCCCGTCATCCTGGGAGCCAGCAATGCCTGGGGTGCTGTGACGGACACTTTGGTGCTGGTGATCAAGCGAAATCAAATGATTACGTTCAATGCTTTGACCAGAAAGATCATCGGAGACGCAGATTTTGCCCCCACAGCCCCCGCCACTTCCGGCTTGCCAGTCAGTTACACCGCCTCCGATTCCACGGTGGCCACAATCGTCGATGGGAAAGTGCATATTACCGGAGCAGGAACTGCCAGCATTACAGCCTCGCAACCTGGCGATGGTCATTATTATGCGGCGGTTTCAGTAAGTCAAACGCTGACGGTCTCGGCCCTTCAACTTAAAATACAATATCAGAATGCCGATTCTGGTCAGCCGGGCAACAATGTAATCAAACCTAATCTCAAAATCATCAATGCAGATTCCGTTGCGGTGGCTTACAGCGAGCTGACTGCCCGATACTGGTTTACTGCCGAGAATTATGCGGGCATCAATACCGCGGTCGATTATGCGCAGCTGGGCAGCGGGAAGGTGAAAATGAAGTACGTTGCACTTGCGCAGCCGCGTAATGGCGCTTATGGTTATGTCGAATATAGTTTCGACGCCTCGGCGGGCATGCTGAGCGCGAATGGCAATTCCGGCGAGATCAAGTCGAGGTTTGCCAATTCGGACGCTGCTCCGCTGAATGAAGCGGACGATTATGCTTATCTGGCATCTTCGGCCTACACGTTGAATGGCCACATGACGCTTTATCGGAATGGGTTGCTGGTGTGGGGCACCGAACCGATCGCGGCTGCTCCGGTGGTAGCGCTCAAAGCTTATTCAGAAAACAAAAGCTCGAATGTAAACTCCAATACGATCAGTACTTATCTGAAAATCAACAACGAAGGTAATGTGCCTGTGAATTACGGAGATCTGAAAGTTCGCTATTGGTTTACCCGGGAAAGTGCCGCCAGCTTGAATTATTGGGTTGATTATGCGAAACTCGGGGCAGCGAATGTCGGTGGACAGTTTGTAACGGTCAGTCCCGCACTCACCGGGACGGATACCTATCTGGAACTGAGTCTAAACCCTTCCGCCGGGACCTTCTATCCGTCGGGCAGTTCCGGCAACATCCAGTATCGCATTGCGAAGTCGGACTGGTCTGTTTTTAATCATACCAACGATTATTCTTACAAACCGACGGGAAGCTTTACCGAAAACACCCACATCGGAGTGTATTATCAGGGAGCGCTTATTTATGGTACTGAACCCGGCGGTGCCGATGCCCGGTTTTCGGCAGAAGTCAGTGAAACGGAATCAGGCCCTTTTCGGGTAAAAATGCTTGGAAACCCGGTTGTCAATGATCAGGCCATTGCCGAAATACAGGGAGCCCGGGGGCTTTCGCTCCAAATGACGCTCACCGATATCAATGGGCGTCAGCTGATGAAACGGGACCTGGACATCAGGTCGGATCTTGAACGGCACACTTTTCATCTCAACCGTCCTGCGCCCGGCATTTATCTGCTTCGCATTACTGGCGCGGAAAAAGCGGTTACCATCAAATTGATCAGACAGTAACGCTACGTCCGTCGGATTTCCGGGATCCGACGGACGTAAAAGCAAAGTATGCCGCACCCGGCCGGCACTTCTTTCGAAAACGATGTGCGCGACCAGTAACAACTCGTCGCGCACACCTTTTCTGTGAAAATCTACTGCCAACCAGCATGATCAGCAATTACCTTAAAATAGCACGGCGCAATCTGGCCAGGAACAAGACCTACTCCGCCATCAATATCGGCGGACTTGCAGTCGGAATGACGGTCGCCATGCTGATCGGTCTGTGGATTTATGATGAATTGTCTTTTAACAAATACCATAGCAACTACCAGGGAATAGCGCGGCTCATGCAGCAGCAAACCCTCGACGGGGCGATCAACACGGGTGGTAATGTCCCGGCACCGTTGTTCAAAGAGCTGCAAACCAGCTTTGGATCCGATTTTGACCGTGTGGTCATCACTTCCTGGCTGCAAAGGCATGTGTTGGCTTATGGAGAAACCAGTTTTACCAAGCCGGGTAATTTTATGTCCGCTGGTGCCGCGGAGCTGCTGTCCCTGAAAATAACGAGCGGAAGCGCTTCGGGGCTGAAAGATCCGGCGACGATCCTGCTCTCGGAATCCGTGGCGAAGGCGTTTTTCAAGAACGCCGATCCGGTTGATAAGATGATGAAGCTCAACAAAGATCTGAACGTCAAGGTGGTCGGGGTTTATGAAGATATACCTTACCATTCCGAGTTTCACGAACTGGGTTTCATAGCCCCATTTGAGCTGTTTGTTTCCTCCAACGGATGGGTGAAGGACGCCGTCGAGCATAACGAATGGGAAAGCAGTTCTTTCCAGATTCTGGTGCAGCTTGCAAAAAACAGCGACCTGAAAGCGGTTTCAGATAAAATAAGGGACATCAAACTCAGGAAGGCCGGTGAAAGTGAGTTGAAATTCAAGCCCCAAATCCTGCTGCATCCGATGAGCCGCTGGCATCTGTATTCCGAGTGGGATAATGGGGTCAACGAGGGAGGTCGCATCCAGTTCGTGTGGCTTTTTGGCATTATCGGGGTGTTTGTATTGTTGCTGGCGTGCATTAATTTCATGAACCTGAGCACCGCGCGTTCCGAAAAGCGCGCCAGGGAAGTAGGAATCCGGAAGGCAGTCGGCTCGGTGAGGGCCCAACTGGTGGGCCAGTTTTTCACAGAATCGTTTCTGGTCGTTTTCCTTGCCTTTTTCCTCTCGATACTTTTTGCCTGGCTGGTCCTTCCGTTCTTCAACGGCATTGCGGACAAGGAAATGAATATGCCGTTGGGCGAACCTGTATTTCTGGTAAGCGGCATCGTGTTTACGCTCCTCACCGGGCTCATTGCAGGCAGTTACCCCGCATTTTATCTGTCTTCATTTCAGCCTATCAAAGCATTGAAAGGTAAATGGACGCCGCTGGGAAAGCGGGCGACGTTACCACGGAAAATTCTGGTTGTCCTGCAATTCACCGTTTCCGTGACATTGATCATCGGTACCGTGGTCGTGTACAAACAAATCCTTTATGCTAAAAATCGCCCCATCGGGTACAACAGGCAGGGCCTCGTTACCATGCTGGTGAATACCCAGGATATGCACAGGCATTTCGACGCTGCACTGGACGACCTTGTGAAAGCGGGAAACGTGACGTCCATCGCAGAATCGGCTGCTCCTCCCACTGAGGTTTTTTCGGCTAATGTGGGTTTCAACTGGAAAGGAAAAGATCCGGGCCTGCAATCCGAGTTTGCCACGATTGGTGTTTCACATGATTTCGGGAAAACGGTGGGCTGGCAGTTTATCGCCGGGCGCGATTTTGCGAGGACATTTTCCAGTGATTCCGCCGGGTTTGTGATCAACGAAGCCGCCGCGAAGTTTATGGGAATCGGAGGCCGGGACCTGCATGATGCGATTGGAGAAACGGTAACCTGGGACGGTAGGGCATTCAAGGTTATTGGTGTGATCAAAGACATGATCATGGAGTCGCCTTACGATCCGGTCAGAAAATCCATCTTTTTCATACATCCACGCGGAGGCAGATTTATTACAGCCAGGCTCGATCCACATGCCAATGCAAGCGCGGCATTACAAAACCTGGAAGCCGTTTTTAAGAAATACAGCCCCGATTCACCCTTTAATTTCCAGTTTGTGGATCAGGAATACGCATTGAAATTTGCTGCGGAAGAAAAGGTTAGCAAGCTGGCGGCGGTGTTTGCGGGCCTGGCTATTTTTATCAGTTGCCTGGGACTTTTTGGAATGGCCTCATTCATTGCCGAGCAGCGGACCAAAGAAATAGGTATCCGAAAGGTGCTGGGTGCATCGGTCGCGAACTTGTGGCAGCTGCTTTCGGGGGATTTTGTAAAACTGGTGATAGTATCTTGCCTGCTGGCTACGGTCATCGGAGGGTTTTTTATGGAACGCTGGTTGGAAAAATATACCTACCATACCCAAATCTCCTGGTGGATTTTTGCCTCCGCCGGCCTGGGTACACTGGTGATCACGCTCCTCACGGTCAGCTACCAGGCCATTCGCGCAGCCCTGCTTGATCCCGTGAAGAGCCTGAAAAGCGAATAACCGGATTCGCGGGTTTTTATACGGACCTCAAATGCCTTCATGAAAGAAATCGATTGCGATTTTGCTCAGTATAGGCCCTTTTTCGTCCGGCATCTCATGCGGGGCTAGGGTTTTTGTACGACAAACTCGATATCTACAAGCCTCTTTTCCCCGGGAGCCCCGGCCGGTTGCGGAAAGGGATTGATTTGAACGCTATCGGACCGCACCAGACCGCTTTTGGCCAGTTTTTCCTGGGATGAGAGCAGGAGTTCGCGATTAAACAATTGTCCCTTCTTCACATCCAACAATGGCCGCACGTCGTCCGACAACGACTTCACCCCGCTCTTCACGGTCAAAATCACGTTGTTGACCCAGACGCGCTCGTTTTCCACGGCATTCAGCGTCATTTCGACCTTGTCTCCGACAAATTTTTCCTTGACATCGATATTAAAGAAAAGATAACCATCATTCATATAAAGACTCGTTACTGATCCGGCCCTGGATAAGAGCATTTCCTGAAACAGGCGAGGTTCGTACCGATCGCCTACTTTCATGGTTAGCAGTTTGTTCAGCTCACTTTCAGAATGCGCCTGAATTCCTGTCCAGGTAATTTTCGAGATGACGGGCCCTGAGTTTGGGGCAACCACGATGCCCTCAGGATTGGACGGAACTTCCCGGTCCTTACCCACGCAGGCGGCTAAAAACACGGCCGCTGCGGCGGCGGGGACTAATAAAAGCAGTTTCAGGCGCTCCATGGCATGGGTTTTGGGTTTGTTTAGCATGACTATCCGACGGAAAAATTGAGAAGTGGAAAAAGTATGGGTAATGCGGTTTGAAGACGGGCCGGCGGCCAACGTGACCAGGAGCTGTTGATAATCTGTGACCTGGCTTCCGGACACGGCCCATCGGTCGGCCAGGAACTCGTGGACATCGCGCAGGTATCTGAACAACTTGCCGGCAAACGGGTTGAACCAGAAGATGGCCGAGACCAATTCGAAAAAAACATTGTCGGCGCTGTGCATTTGCAACACATGCGCTTCCTCGTGGCGGCGCACAGTGGCCAGCTGGCTAGCGGGTAACGATAATGTGTGTACGTTGAGGAAGATGTGACGTCCAAAAGAGAAGGTAGGCAGTCGGCTTTGTGCCCATGTGCTGGCTATTCCGTCCCGAGCTATCAAGTCCGCCTCTAGCCGGATCGCGCGAAGCTGCGCAAATGCCTTCAACGACCGGATTACCATAAACGCCACACCCGACCAGTAGACCAGGACTATCAATGGCCAAAACCAGTCGGAAAATGAGGGAGAACTTGTTGACCGGCCTCCGGCATGAGCTGGCTGCACATTTGGTTCCTGGAAAGGGGAAATGTCCAATGCAGGGTAGGGGCTTAGGTTTTGCGAAACAAAGAGCTCACGCACGGGGCTGGAAGCGATCAATGGAAACAAAAGGGAGGCACAGGTCCCGCCGATCAGAATCCAGCGATTCAAAGCAAAGAACGTCCAGCCACGGAAGAAACAGAAGTAGGCGCCCCACAGAACCATCAGCGAAAGTGATGCGCCCGACAGCCAGGAAAAAAAGGTGATGTCACTGAATATCATTGCCGGTTTTGTTTATTTCCTTCATTGCCTTTTCGATTTCCTCCGCGGAAAGGTCCTGCTCTTCCAGCATGAAAGAAAGAACATTCCCCGACGCCCCGTCAAAATAATTGGCCACGAAATTTCGGAATGTGAAGCTGCGGTATGCCAGTTTGGAGATCAGCGGGAAATATTCGTGTGTTTTGCCATAGGCCTTGTGCCCTACGAAACCTTTTTTCTCAAGAATGCGGATCAGGGATGATATGGTATTGTACGGAGGTGCAGGCTCGCCCATCTGGTCGATGACATCCTTCACAAAGCCTCGCTTCAAATCCCACATGATCTGCATTACCCGCTCTTCTGTTTTAGTCAATGTATCCATGCAACAAACATAAAACGTATTTTTAAGTTTTACAACTATTTTTTCAGTTATAAAACTTATTAATCAGTTATTGGTGAAAGTGATCGTAGCCAAGGGCACGTCCGGACATCAATCCATCCTTTGAAATAAGTTCAAAGACAAACTGGAATGCCGATAAACTGATGTGCAATGGTGGCTCTTTACGCTACCCGGTTTGCCGGCGTTGTGCGTGGCGCCGGCTGTTTCTTCCCAATCATCAAGGCAGCGTGGATGGATCCGGTTAAGAGTTTCGAAGAGAGTGACGTAGCATGATTTGGATATTTGAAATTATGCTTACATTAGAATCTTTCATCCCTGTACCGCTGTCGTGCCTATGAAGCAATTATACTTGTTCATTTTCATGATGTTATGTCAGCGTGTTACGGGCGCCCAGCTTCCTGTAATCGAAATCGGCAGGGAATTCAGCAACTCCAACTTAAAAGGATATGCAGTTTATTTTAAAGACACAACCAATGCCTTAACCCTGGGCCAGGTTTTAAGAGAAGTAGAAAACGGTCGGGGGACGATTCCAACGTATACGGTGCCGAATCTGGGCTTTGAAAATGCCACTCACTGGATTTTTATTCGTGTGAAAAACGTCGCGCTTTCTCCGATTGATCTGGTTGCTGAACTGGACTTCCCCTATACTTTTCTGGATGATTTCAGCTTCCTGGTGATCCGTGATCATGTCGTATTGAAGTCGGTCAGCCATCTTTCATGGCATAGCTCCAAAACATCCCTGGAATTACCGCATCGCAACCCCGCATTTCCGCTGCTAGTGCAACCGGGGGACCAATACACGATTGGAATGAGAATCTGGAAGAAGGATGGGGTTTTGATCACACCTTTGAAATTACAGAGCAAGCGGCATTTTTTAATTGCTACCCAATCCCAACAGATTATCAATGGCCTGATATCAGGTATGCAGGCGCTGGCCATTCTGGTCGGTGTTTGCTTTTTTATCCTGTCCCGGCAGTTGCATTATCTCTATTATGCGGCTTATGTTTTCGGGATTACCGGTTTTGTACTCGCAGACCAGGGGCAGTTGAACATCTATTTCCTGAACGTGTATAATGTGCTGGCGGGCCCAAATTCCTGGGCATTCTTCACGTTGATTGCCGTAGCAAGTCACACCTTTTTCACCATTCAGTTTCTCCAAATTCAAAAGAACAAATATCCTTTTCTGATCTACACGAGCTGGCTGCTGAATGGGGCGAGCCTGCTTTTCAGTTTGTTCCTGGCTTTTGGACTGCAACTGAGCGACTTCACTTATCAGGTCGCTGTGGTGATGGTGCTGGTGTATGTATTGTTGGTATTTATTTATCTGATCATCGGGCTGCGTTCAAAATTGAATGAGGCCTATCTGTATCTGGCAGCAGTGAGCACGTTCTTCTTTACAGTGATCATGATCTGCCTGGGAAAGCTTGATATCATTCCCGAATACCAGTTTGTGATCAATCTGCTACATTATTCCCCGCTCATCGAAGTCTGTATATTATGTGTGGGCCTGGTTTACGGGTTCCATAGCACGCAGAAAAATACGATAAACCATCTGATGGAAATTGCCGCATTGAGAAGCAATGTGACCCTGGCTGTCATTCAGACGCAGGAATCGGAGCGGCTGAGGATCTCGCAGGACCTGCACGACGATGTTGGTAATACGCTCGCGGCAGCCAAAGGGCTCATCGGAACAATGAGGAGCAGGATCGCGGAACCATCGGCAGCAGCCAGTTTCGAAAAAGCTTTTGGTCTGATCGAAAAGGCAGGGGAGGACCTGCGCGCTATTACCCATAACCTGATGCCCATCGATTTTACCAGATACAGGCTTACCGAGGTACTCAGGCAGACCACCATGCAGGCAGGGATTGCCTCTGATATCCATTTCGAATACATTGAACAGGGAAAAGCCAGAAGATTCAGCGCGGATAAGGAGCTGATCATTTACAGGATCTTTACCGAGTTGATTGCCAATGTGTTGAAGCATTCCAGGGCGCGGAACGCCTACGTGCAAATGCTTTTTCAGGAATACGGCCTGGTATTGATCGTGGAAGATGACGGCATTGGTAATTCACAGGAAAAGGAGGGTGGAACCGATGATGGTGTCGGACTGAAAAATGTAGCTTCAAGGGCCAAATATATCAGAGCCAAACTGAGTGTGGACATGCATAACAAAGGTACCTGTGTCATTCTTGAAATGCCGTATGACTAATTTAACCAACCGGAAAATCAATGTATTGATCGTCGATGACCACAATTTGTTCAACGACGGGCTGGCAGCCATGTTGGCCTCGACACCAGAGATAACCGTTATCGGCCAGGTGTATGAAAGCAAGGACACCTTGCGCGAAGTGCAGCTCCATCGACCTGATCTGCTGCTGATGGATTTCAATATGCCAAAGATTAATGGACTGGAAATGACCAGATTGCTACTCAAAAGCTATCCTGATCTCAAAATTCTGGTATTGAGCATGTACAATGAGCCAAGATTTATAGAGGATTTTAAATCCGCAGGTGCAAAGGGGTATGCATTGAAAACAACCGTGCTGAACGAACTCGTCGGGATTATCCGGCGCATTCATGAGGGAAGTACTTGTTTTGAACAGACCCGGTCCGCAAGTATGGCTAGCAACCACAGCAAAGACGATTTCCTGCAAAAACATAAATTGACGCCAAGAGAAATCGAGATCCTCAAACTCGTGAAAGGGGGAATGACCAATCAGCAGATCGCCGAAAAGATATTTTTGAGCGTTCTGACCGTCCAGACGCATCGCCGTAATATCCATTTCAAGCTCGAAATCAAAGGAGAGGCTGACCTGATCCGATGGCTTGAAAAAAATGAGTTTTAACGTGAGGCGGGCTGTTTTAAATCAGGTGCCGGACTTCATCGGCTGCCCGATAGCCCGCACGGATGGCGCCTTCCATGTAGGCGAACCACTCGGTTGCCGTTTCGGTGCCTGCCCAGTGGATGTGGCCGCATGGACGCCGCAATATTGAACCAAACCTGGTCCAGGCGCGCGGGGGAAAGCAAGCCGCATATCCTCCGCCTGTCAGGGGCTGTGTAACCGGGTTCCAGGCCAGGTCCTCGCATGCCTGCATCGTAAAGGCCTCAGCGCCAAAATGTTTTGCCAGCTCTTCCATGAGCAATCTTTTCTTTTCGTCAGGATGCTTTTCGGTAAATTCACCAATGAAACGCTCCTTCACAAAAAAGAGCAAAACTCCTTTGCCAGTGCCTGGGGAACAATCGTAGCTAACTGAAAAAAAAGGAGATCCTTTCCCGATGATTTGTCCGGAAAAGCCCAGTTCTCTCCAAAATGGTCGCTCATATATTGCGAAGCATTTGACAGGTTGGCCCATGGGCAATTTATTAAATAGCTCTTTTCTCTTATCGGAAATGCTTCCACCAAAATCAATCTTCCCGCATACGGCCGGGGATATCGCCACGATCAGTTTTTTAGCCCGGACTTCGAAGTTTCCTGTGCGTACCGTCACGCCATCGGTGTCCTGTGAAACAGAATAGACGCGTTCGTTGAAACAGATCTTTGCTGTAAATTTATCGGAAATCGCTTTCAACAATTTCTGCGCTCCTTCTGTGATCATAAGCTCCTGTGCGCCGCCTTTTACCTTGATAATCTGTTTCAATGAACCGGAAGCGCGGATTTCAAAAAGGGCGTGCAATAGTGAAATGTCTTTGCTATCATGCGCGGAGGATGTTTCAATGCCCTGCTTTACGAGAAACTTTTTCTCTTTTGCCAAAGGTAACCTTTCCAGGAAACTGGCGAGCGAATGGCTGTCGAGCAGCTTTGCGAAAGGAGAATGCGCCGGGTTATTAGGGTCAATGAACTTGGCTAACCCGTCAACCAGGGCAGATGAAACCAGCATTTTTAATTTGTCGGCAAGGGTCAAATCAGGTCCGTCGTCCTCACTTTTATAAAAGCTTTTTTTTCCTTCGTATTGAAAAATATGATATCCGCTGTCGAATGTCGGGTAGGTGTGAAAATTCACCTCTTCAATCCATTTGCGAATTTCTGTATGCATCTCCCCGATCCACTGCGCCCCGAATTCTACATGAAGCCACTCCGCAATCTCGTGCGTTTTCACCCGCCCACCTGCCTGGCCCTGTGCTTCCATGATCACAAAATCTCTTCCGTACTGCTGCAATATTTTCCCCGCAGCCACACCGGAATAGCCCGCACCAATAATGGCAACCTCTGTTCTGATCGCTTTCATATTTACTCAGTGTATTTCGGAAGTTAAAGGAAGGTCGGGTATACGACTCAGCAGGAATTCCCTGGTTAATGGAATTTTTCTACCTGGCTTTTTCAGGGTCACCAATTGTTTCAATACTTTCAGTTCTCCTTTTGAGATCTTTCCGTCGATCAGCACGTCTGCCCTGTTGTGGATGTGGTTCGTGGCTGAGTCGGAGATAGACCATCCTAATGGCAGCCGGAGGGTTTTGTTTTCACCCACCCGATAATCCAGTTTAAAGCTCATGTACCTGATCTGGGGGTTGGTAAACGGGGTCAGGCTGTTGTAAATAGCATCCCGGGTATCGCTTCCACGGTTCCACGGATTGAAAAAACTGTTCAATGGGACGCCAAACCCACGGTTTCGTCTCTGGGCATGGGTGACATTGGGAAAGCTCAGTTCTTCCGATGACGAATTCTTGAAAAACAATACATAGGGAATCACATGCACACCGTCGTTTCTGAGTGAATCGATACCAGGCAGCAAGGCGGTCAGCAACTGGATGGAAGTTTCCATGCCGGTATTATCGAAGTTTCCTCCATCCGTCACGTGCCCGCTTCGAATTCCTGCCGATTGCTGATCTGCATTCCTGACAAGTCCGCCTGTTGTGACAAAAGGAAAGCGTGAACACATGGTAGCCGCCGTTTTATAGGGCATATCCTTCTGTGTCAGGTGCAGGATATCCACCACATCCTTGAAATTCTGTTTACCGTGAATGATCAGATTCGAAACAATGGTCTTCTGTCCGGTTTCAGCTAATGTCCCGTTCAGGATCAGGGACGGCAACTGGCAGCTGTCCGAGTTTTGATAAAGAGATGTAAATGGTTGGTCGAAGGTATCGATCCGGGGTTTGGCATCTCCGACATTAAAATGATCATGATAAGCCTGTGCCCAGGCATCTTCCAGCCGTTTGGTACGTTCCAAAAAGTCAAGCGGACACGGGATAATGAGCTGTATGGACTCATTAAACATATATCCACCAATAACCGGCGAGATAAAGTCTTCTTTTAAAACTCTGTCAAGGGTATTTTTCGCAAAAAGTGTATCGCCGGGACGAGCAGCCTTGTCGCGCTGGTAAGCCAGATAGAATGCTGCGCCCACGCCACCACCCGAAACGCCTGAAATCGCAAAAGTATGTTTGTCAAAACCGGGAATGTGCTCATTCAGCCGAAATAAGAGTTGACTCGTCCATACCGTCCCGCGAATCCCGCCACCTTCCGTGGCGACAATGATCAGCGGGATGCTATCGCCTTTCGCCACTTTCCGGGCCGCAAGCCACCGGGCAAACTGGTCTTTGATCTCCGTCCGGTTGGCAGGCGGTAGTGGAGACTCATTGATCTGGGTATTGTCGTTGTATTGAGAGATGAAGTAAATGACCATAGCGATAAGCAACGCAATGGGGCGATACCGGAAGTCAGAAAAATAAACAACCAGGCTTCCTAATCCGCAGTAAAAAGAACATCCCAGCAGCACAATATACACTGCCGAAAAGAACTGACCAATCTTGGCCGACGAAGTAAAAAGCGGGATCAGAAAAAGAATGAAAAGCAATGCCATGCTAACAAAACCGACATACAACAGGCCCCCGATCAGCTTGTCGTTAAATAATTCCTTTAAATCTTCCGGGATGGTGGTTCGGCGGGTTTTGCGATGGCCTTCCCCTTTTTCCTGCGCATTGATCTTCTTTACATAAGTCTGTCGGACAGGTTGTTCATAGCGGGTGCTTTTACTGTTTATTTTTTCAAGAATAATAAAACCTGCGAAGGAGATCAGCGAGTAGCCGACAATCACCAGGCTATGCCATCCGTGCCCGTCGACTGCAAAAGCCAGGGCCAATGTCAACCCGGCGAGCAAACCCGCCACACGGGGCATCCATAGCATCCAGAATTTGCTGGCTTGCTCGTTCTCCTGGACATCGACATCCACCGGGGAGAGCAGGATAATTCGCGAACATTGCCAGGCCGTAGCCGCCCAGATGCAGACAGACAGCGATTTGAGCATGAAATAATCCTCAAAAATGTTTTGCTGACCGAACTCGTCGACCATGTCCTGGGCCTGGTCGGGCAGAATGAGCAGTGCCGCGCAAACTGCCAGCATCAGGAAAACGAATGAAATGTTACGGGATACTTGCCAGAGCGCGAGGAGGTGTTGACGGAAGTTCGAGACGGCCATAAACAGGGGAAGGTTTGAGAGTTTTCTGGTATAATTAAGTTACTTTTCAGAAATTATACTTGGAGTGAAATGTCATTTTTGTGTGACCGTCAATTATTTGACTATCATAATCTTCCGCGCATCCTGCCCCCCGTGTTCATAGCATGTCCTGACGACGTACACCCCATTCTCTAAATTCCGTAGCGAGACCCCTTCGGAAAGTCCGTCAGCTGTTTGAAATACCGTTTGGCCCGACAGATTGACTATCTCAATACGCGTGATCAGGTCGGGGTTTTGAAAATACAATCTGTCGGAAACGGGATTAGGATAGAGGAGGGATGATTTCGGAATGGACTCAAAATTGACGCTGACGATTCGGCTATACGTATAGGTACTATCCTGATCAGTTTGTTTCAATCTATAATAGTTTACGCTTCCTGAAGGGGCTGTATGTGTATAGTGATAGTCAAACAGTGTGTCGCTTTCTCCCTGAGACGCTACTTCGGCGATCTTCCTCCAATTTTTAGCATTGAGGCTATGCTCAATATCGAAATGGTGACTGTTTGTTTCCGAGGCCGTGCTCCATTCCAGGACGGCATCACCGGAGTCCGACCTTTCTGCCGAAAACTTCACGAGTGTAACAGGCAATGTGCCATCGCAAATATTTCCCGACAATTCAAAACCATTGGTCCATCCTGTGCAGGGAGGATTCAGGTCAGTGACGGAGCTGTTCGTCGAAAGGATGATTGGGTCTGCCGCCGTCTTTCCATTGGGCGTTGTCGCCTGATTTAGTACCCAAACCCATTTGACGCCATCATATTGAATGGTAGCCACATCCGTTTGCTGAGGAAGAGTAGGAGATGGGGCAATCAGTTCAAATGTATTTTTGCTATTGAACGTGTCCCCTTGTAAGTACTCCCCGCTCAGGTGAATGTATTCTGCGGGCACGACAGCAACCGCGTAAGGATCGCAACCCGCGCCTGAAATGGTAATGCCCTCAAATGAAGCACATTGCGGATAGTATGCCGTAAATCCGGCAGGCAACTGCCTGAGGAATC
This sequence comes from uncultured Dyadobacter sp., assembly GCA_965649915.1. Taxonomy (GTDB): domain Bacteria; phylum Bacteroidota; class Bacteroidia; order Cytophagales; family Spirosomataceae; genus Dyadobacter. Next base: position 16,500 of record CBFGMV010000025.1, on the reverse strand, counting down.
CCCCGTTTTCATACTGGCCGTTGGAAGATTCGATGATATTGCCGAAGAGGCCCCAGGTGTGGCTCCCATTACCGGGAGCAATCTTTCTCAGGTACAGCAATACCTTACAAAATCCTTTTCCCACATAGCTAAGGTTGATGTAGTCGTACCTGTCCCTGTAAAGCACCGGGTAGCCGTAGGCAAAAGGCTCGACCCCGGAAATGTTGTGATCATACCGACCGCTGAAATCGTGGGTGCCAAACGGGGTGTAAAATTTAAGTCCCTGCACATAAACGGACTTGACGAGAACCATCTGGGCATTCGCTGCGGGTAGGAAAGCCGCGTGTAATGCACTCAGGACAAGGACCAATAAGCAAAGATTTTTCATAGAGATCGGGGATAAATTGTACCCTGCAAATCTATGTGGCCGGCCTGTGCCGGTTCAATACCTGTAAGTGGGTATATTTTGGAGCATGAACACTTGCAATTCACCTTGGTTTGCACACCATCGAGTACCCTTTCTCACGCCCGTATGCCGGAAGGATGTTCGCAGAGCGTAAGGAGATATCACCAGCCAGCTCTTTGCTTCATTTTGTAAAATAGCAAGTTTAAATATGGGGATTTTACTTTCTGCTTGTCTGTAAGAGATGTACCATGATTTACATCCTACCAAAAGCAGCATTGTATGAAAAGATCAATCCGAATGATGGTCCTGTTGATTGCATTGACAGGAGCCCTGCATTTCTTCGCCAGCGCACAAACCTACAACTGGCGGCCGGTAAAAATGGGTGGTGGCGGCAATGTCACCAGCATCAAGGCGCATCCGAAGGTCCCGAACCTTTATTTTATCACCACCGACGTGGGCACACCTTACCGATGGAATCACGCCGCCCAGAAATGGGAGGACCTGATGTGGTTTGACAAAATACCGACCACCTACTGGAACTGGGAAGCTGCCGCCAAATGCGGGGACCTGGCATTTGATCCGGGCGATGCCACGGGAAATATCCTTTACGCCACGCACCAGACAGGCAAAGGCTCCGTTCCGGGTGGTGGCACCGGTACGGGAACCGTGATGAAATCGGTGGACAGGGGCGCCAGCTGGACAGACTGCCAGCTGCCGATACAGGTGCTGCCCAACAGCGACCAGACTTATTCGGACCGCCTGGCGGTGGATCCCAACAATAGCAATGTCGTGTACGTCACAACCCGCGCCAACGGAACTTATAAAAGCATCGCCGCGGGAGCGGTAGGCTCGTGGACGAAGGTGAATACCACTTTGCCGGATAACTTGCCAGGGCGGTTTCTCTTTTTCGACAAAAGCGGTGGTGTCGTGAATGGCGTCACCCGTAACATCTTCCTGGGCAGCCGCGATGGCGTGTACCGCAGCACCGACGGTGGGAATTCGTTTGCATTGATGCCCGGCAGCCCGGCAGAGCCACGCCGCGCGAGTATCAGCGACGACGGTACGTTTTTCGTGACCAGGCTGCCGCAGAATGCAAACCGGCCATTGGGAGGCATGACTTTAAACAAATGGAACGGCAGCAGCTGGGTTGACATTACGCCGGTTACCGGCAAGGAATTCAGTGGGGTGGGCGTAAATCCTGCCAACAGCAACGAGATTATCGTAACTACGACCGGCTCCTGGAACCACGACATCGCTTACCGCAGCACAACGGGCGGCAGCGGCGGCAGCTGGACTGCCATGGTACCCGCAACCCGGGATGTGACCGAGGCACCGCATTCAAGTGGAAACGGGGCCGACGGAAATATTGGCCACAATGTCAATGGTTTTGCCTGGGACCCATTCAACGCCGGGCAGGTCTGGTTTTCGGATATGCTCGATGTAGGCCAGACGACGAACGTGTGGGCGAGCCGGGTTACCTGGAAACTGCGTAACAACGGCCTGGAAGAAATTGTCGTAGCCGGACCGTTGGTTTGCCCGCCTTCCGGACCCAATTTTCTAGTATCGACTACGGGCGATGTGGGAGGTTTTGACCATAAATCACTGGACTTGCCACCCGCGAAAGGGATAGCCAATTTTTTTGTGACCAATACGGGTACCAACACATCCGGCGGCGCAATCCAGTACTCGAACCCTGCCTTCATCGCCCGGGTCGGCAGCGATGGCTGGAATGGGACGGGGATAGGAGGCTACTCCACCAACGGCGGAGATTCCTATACCAAATTCGCTTCACTGCCCGGGACAAGGGGCCGGATTGCCGTGTCTGCGACGACCACCAAAATGGTTTGGGTTACACAAGGCGGCCTCACGTATCAGTCGTCAAACCTGGGTGTGAACTGGACGGCTTGTAATGGCGTACCCAATGCAGTTCTAAAACCAGGCAGTATTTACGAAATCTGGGCGGGCATGAACCCGCTGGCGGCCGATAAGGTAAACGGCGACAAGTTTTATATCTACGCTGCGGGCAAAATGTATGTGAGTACGGACGGCGGTGTGAATTTTGCGGCAACCGCTGCTACGAATCTGCCGAATGTAGGCAATGTGGCACAAATGAATGTAGAAACGACACCAGGCAAGGAAGGAGATCTCTGGATCGCATTCTCGGGAGACGGGCTTTTTCACTCTACCGATGGCGGCCAGAGTTTTACCAAAGTAAATCCGAGTGTAATTACCAAACCGAAATGGGTCGCTGTCGGGAAGGCGGATACGACGGCTGCTTCCAATCCGGTGATCTACGTGAGCTCGGAAGGTACTGCTATCAACGGTGTTTCATACGGGGTTTTCCGTTCCGACGACAATGGGGCTACCTGGACGACGATTGCCAACCCGGTTCCGGGGATCGTGAGCAACATGGCTGCGGATTTGCATGGAAGGGTATATCTGGGCATCGGTGGAAACGGGATTTTCGTCGGCGAGCCGTCGGGCGGGCCCGTGGTTTCGGTGGCGGTAACACCCGCTGCGGATTCTGTGACTGTGGGCTTTACAAAACAACTGAAAGCCGCGCTCACACCCACTTATCCGACCAACAGCGCCGTGAGCTGGGCCTCGTCCGACGCGGGCATTGCAACCGTCAATGCAAGCGGACTGGTTACTGGTGTGGCTCCCGGTGTCGCCACGATCACCGTCACCACGCAGGACGGTGCGAAAACGGCACAGAGCAGCATCAAGGTCACGCCGGTCGTTGGCGTCACGGGCGTAGTGCTTGATCCGGCGATCTCAATAGGTTTAGGCACTAGCAGAAATCTGACTGCCACGGTCGTCCCTGCCCATGCGACCAACAAGAAAGTGAGCTGGGTTTCATCCGACACAACCGTTGTCAGGATCAATTCCAGTGGATTGGTTACGGGTTTGAAGCTGGGCACAACGACCATTACCGTCACCACAGAAGACGGCGGAAAAACTGCGACATCCCTGTTGACGGTCGGAACGGTTGTGGTGGCCAATAACTGTGGCGGACCTACGATCGGCAATTTTGTTGCGGATAGCCCGCAGTCGGGATACCAGTGGACAATATCCACACCCACAGCGATAGATTTAACCGGCGTCAGTTCCCCTGCTCCGGCAGATGCATACAGAACACAGCGCAACGGCGGCCAGCCGCTTGTTTACTCCTACGGAAACCTGGTCCCCAATGGTTTATATGTTGTCAGGCTTCATTTTGCCGAAATTTCCGGAACGATCACTGCGGGGAAACGGAAGTTTAATGTCACAGGAACCAGCGTAGCCGACACGCTGCTTAAAAACTTCGATATTTTCACGCAGGCTGGCGGCAGATACAAAGCCATTGTCAGAGAATTTTCTGTCCGGTCGAATGCTTCGGGGGTGCTCAATGTTGTTTTCAGGCCCATTGCGAATTTTGATTATGCTGCCGTTAATGCCATCGAAGTAGGGCTGACGCCATTGACCTCGGTGGCTGTAAACCCTGCTACGGCTTCGGTAGGCGTAGGGGATACCACCAGGCTATCAGCCGTGATACTGCCGGCCAATGCGACCAACCGCAAAGTGACCTGGACATCGTCGAACACATCGGTTGTTGGTGTTGATGCGAACGGCCTTTTGCGTGGCATCTCGCCGGGCAATGCCACCGTAACCGCCACCACCGACGAAGGCGGCAAAACGGCTTCATCCACCATTACAGCCTACAACATTGGCGTAACCGGCGTAACGCTGCCAGCCACGGCTTCGGTCGGGGTCAACAATTCGACTACGCTTGCCGCAACCATTCAGCCAGCCAACGCAAGCAATAAGGTGCTCGCCTGGTCGAGCTCCGACGCGGGCATTGTTTCAGTGGATCCAAATGGCGTACTCACGGGCGTTGCACCCGGAACCGCGACAGTGACCGTTACCACGCAGGACGGTACCAAATCAGCCAGCAGCGTTGTTACCGTTTCCAATGTACTGATCACTTCCATTGCATTGAACAAACCGGCCGCCACCGTTGGCGTAGGCGACACGACAACCATTAAGGCGACGATCGCTCCCCTGAATGCAAGCAACAAAACGGTAGTCTGGACATCTTCGAATCCTGCGATCGCGACGGTGAATGCAACGGGCATCGTTACGGCCGTAGCCGTCGGCACCGCCAGCATCAACGCGACTGCGCAGGACGCGGGTGGCGTTTCCTCCGCGTCGGCCGTTACGGTCGTCAGTGCAGGCGCATGCGGGGTGCTTACGAACAATGGTTTTGAGAGCGGTTTTGTAAACTGGATCAGGAACCCGAACAATGCGGCAGCGACCACGGGTACCTCAGCCCGGAGCGGATTGAAAAGCGCGGTCATTACCGCAGACCAGGGGGCCATCAACTATGGAAAAACCATTACAGTGACGGGAGGCTCGGAAATCACTTTCGATGTTTGGGCCAAAGCAGAAGGCACGCCAAACCCTGCCAACCCCGCGCAGCTGATCATGCCCTGGTGGGCCGGGATCGGGATCGACTTTTACGACGCGCAGGGAGCCAAAATTACCAGTGCAACCACACAGTTCCAGGTTTTTCCATCCGCCACCGGAACGGTATTTACCCAATATACTGTGACTAAACCGGCACCTGCTAATGCCGCTACCATCGGGATCTGGGCTTCCAAAGCCGGTCCAAGCGGTAACTTTGTGCTGGATGATTTTTGCTTAACCATCGTTCCGCCCGCATTGATCGCACAAACGGTCTCCCTGGACAGCATGGCGGCGAGGACATTCGGCGATCCCGATTTTGACGCGGGTGCGGTAGCAAGTTCCGGTTTGCCGGTCAGCTATGCGAGTTCGGATACTTCGGTTGCCATTATTTCAAACGGAAAGGTCCGCATTGCCGGACCCGGAACAACGGTGATCACCGCCTCTCAAAACGGGAACCAGGTGTACAGCCCCGCCCCGCCTTCGAGCCGTACGCTGGTAGTTACTTCGGGTTTGAAAGTGCTTTACAAAGACGGTGACAATGGTCTGGTGGATAACAATAACAGCAAACCTTACATCACCATCGCAAACGAAAGCCCGGTTGCCATTCCATACGCCGAATTGACCGCCCGGTACTGGATTACAGCCGAAAATTACGCCGGCATCAGCAAATGGATCGATTATTCGGAAATGGGCAGCGCCAAAATTTCCATGACTTACGTGGAACTGGACAAGCCGCGTCAGGGCGCGTTGGGTTATGTGGAATATGCATTCAATGCATCCGCCGGCAACCTGAACCCGGGAGGGAATTCCGGCCCGATACAGTCGCGGTTTGCTAATGCGAACTGGGCCAATCTTTCAGAAAGCGACGATTATTCTTTCAAAAGCGCGTCCGCTTATGTTCTCAACGACCACATCACCTTGTATCGCAACGGGAAGCTCTGGTGGGGCTTGGAGCCCGACACGGCGGCGGCAGTTTTAGATTTGAAAGTTTTTTCACAAAACAAAAACACCACCGCTGCACCCACCTCGCTGAGCACCTGGATCAAAGTGGAGAACACAGGCAATGTGCCGGTAGACTATGCCGATCTGGCGATCCGCTACTGGTTCACCGCAGATGGTACCGCCAGCCTCAACCATTGGATCGACTTCGCTGCACTGGCTGCTGCAAACATTTCCGGCCAGTTCTCAGGTAACCAGCAAAAGACAGGCGCTGACACGTACTTTGAACTCAAAGGCGCTCCTGCTCTTGGTAAATTATATCCATTAAGCGGCACCGGCAATATTCAGTACAGAATCGCCAAATCGGACTGGTCGGTATTCGACCAGACCAATGACCATTCCTACAAAGCTGCGGGAACATTTGAGGAAAACAACAGGATCACCGTTTACTACAAAGGTCAGCTCGTGTACGGTGAAGAGCCCTCAGCCCCTTCCAATGGCAGAATGGGCCTGAAAGAGCATGAGGCTACATCCGCTAAAATGACTGTAACGGTGCTGGGGAACCCGGTGAGCGGAGACCAGGCGGATATCGTCATCGCCGGAGGCAATACCCTGCCGCTCAGCATTACGGTAACAGATGTGAATGGCCGTTCCTTATTCCGTAAGTCGGTCGAAAAACCTGCTGAAACCGGGCGGCATACATTGCCTCTGGGAAAAAACGCGGGTCTTTACCTGATAAAAATAGCCTCTTCGAAGGAAGTGATTGTATTGAAGGTGGTTAAGCCCTGACAGTCCGGTTTTTGTTTGGAAGTGGTTTAGTCCGGATCAGCCCAGGTTGGTCCGGACTTATTTTGCCCGTTTTGGGCGAACCTGGCCGCATTCATTTTTAAATTGAATTATTTATTGAATAAAAAATATTATTCGATGTATGGGGATGGGGTTTACCCACTTGTCTTTATCATCAGACTGCAAATCTGCAATTGGGTTAACGAAATGCTATGGCCATTGATTCTACCAAAAAATTACCGCTCCCACTGCCCGGGGTCATGGGACTCCCCGTGCAGGATAACGAACCGGTGATGCTCCACGACGAATACCTGATCCGCGAAGCGTTCGGCCAGGATCCCAAGAGAGGGTGCGAGCTGCTTTTCAGAAAGTACTACACCAATTTGTGCAACCACGCGATCCGGTTTGTGCATTCGGGGGAAATAGCCGAAGACATTGTTTCGGAGGTATTTGCCGCATTCTGGCAAAACCGTGCTTTCGAGCTGATCACCACGTCCTATCGGGCCTATCTGTACAAATCGGTTCGGAACCGCGCGTACAACCACCTGAAATGGGAGCTCAACCGGACATCGCCGATCGAACTGATCACCGCGCCGTTTGTAGCTCAGGCACTCAACCCGCACGAGGCGCTGCAATACAGCGAATTGCACCAGCAGATCGAGCGCATTGTGCAGGAAATGCCTCCTCAATGCAGGAAAGCCTACCTGTTGAAACGCGTGGAGGGTAAAACACTGGAAGAGATCGCGACCGAACTTCAGATCACCCCCAAATCGGTGGAAGCACTGATTACCAGAGCCATTGCAAGGCTGCGAAACGGGCTGAAAGACAGTTGGTTTATATGTCTCGTATACTGCCTTCAATAAAAGTCCCGACCCGGCATGGGGTTGCAGACACCGTACTTGTCTGTTCTTATAAGTAGCCGGATGAACAAAACCACGTCAGGTCCGACCCTGGTTTTTGTGCTTGCTCTGAAATCACCTAAACCGGCCTTGACCGGACTGTAAATATTAAAAAGTACAAGATGAAAGAATCCCTATCCAAAGACGTCCTGTTCGATTTTTTTGACGGAAGGACCACATCCATTCAGCGCAAGCTCGTCGAGGACTGGCTTGCCGACCCTGAAAACGAAGAGCTCTATCACCAGTATCTGGATGAATGGGAGAGCCGTCATCCGCAGTTCTCGCCGCGAATAGAAAACGCGTTGTCGGATTACATTTCATTAATGAATGATGAAGAAACCGGTAAAGAAACTCCTTTGCTCCCAGCGGCAGTTAAGCGTCCATTGATCCGGAAAATGAGCTGGCTGTATGGTGCGGCGGCGGCGTGCCTGCTCGTGGCAGGTTGCTTCTTTTTTAGGAATGAGCTGATGTACAGATCATTGGTTTCCGAAAACGGCCAGACATCTTCTTTTCAGCTCTCCGACGGCACGAGGGTAGTGCTCAATGCCAACTCTGTTTTACGGGTTCCCAGGCTGGGGTTCGGTTCCGGCAACCGGGAAGTAATGCTGGAAGGCGAAGCGGAGTTTAAAGTGGTGCACACCGAGCGCGACAGTCGTTTTATTGTCCGGATGAATCAGGATTATGTGATAGAAGTGCTTGGTACCGAGTTTGTTGCGTTTTCGAGAAAGCGCGGCACCAAGGTTTTTCTGACGAAGGGAAAGGTAAAACTCAGTCTGCCCCGGGGAAAACAGCTTTACATGAAGCCCGGCAACCTCTTCGCAACCGGAACGAACGGAGCTTTTACCCTCACATCTTCATCCACACCGGCCGCGTTTGTGGCGTGGAAGCGGGACATGTTTTATTTCGACAATACACTTTTGTCTGAGGCGGTGGAGCAAATCAACGACCGCTTCAAGGTGAATGTACGTATACTCGATCCCGTTCTCGGGAAACGCCGTATCGGCGGCGTGTACAAAGTGAAGCAGGCCGACGATCTGCTGATCATACTATCCGAACTGCTTCACCTGGAAGTGGTCAAGCACGACGAATTTATCGAATTAAGAAAATCAGTAACCAATACAAATCATGAGTAGCAGATTTCTACAAAAAACCCGTATCGTGCTGACCATGTTATCTGTTCAGCAGCTTTGTGTTGCGCAGGGCATTTCCCTGGCGGGTCAGCCGGGAGTAGCCCAGCCTGGTGTAGCCCGGCCGAGCGCGGCCCAAATGCAGCATGGAGAAGGCCGCAACAGCGCTAAAAACCTGAAAGATTTATTGGTTGACCTGGGCAGGCAGCACCAGGTGAGCATACTGTTTGAAGAAGAAACGGTCCGGAATATCGTGATTACGGGCGCAGATTACCGCCAGGAAGGAAGCAAGCTGGAAAGGCAGCTGACCGACCTGCTCAAACCATTCAATCTCCGTTTCAAAAAAGCGGGAAAAGAGGCCTATGTGATTGTGCCAAGGTTTGAAAAAAAGGACCCCGAAGTTGGTGTGGCTACGATCGAAAGCGCAACTACCGCGCAGTCGGCATCGCCAGGGTTTCCGGAGAAGCCCGATGCTTTGATCGTAAAAATCAGCAAGGCGGGACCGGAGGATGCAACCGTGAAAGGGAAAGTGGCCGATGAGCACGGAGACGGGCTTCCGGGAGTAAGCGTAGTGCTTAAAGGCTCCCAGCGGGGCGTTACAACGGATATGTCAGGGAGATATGAAATAACCGGCGCCGGTGCCGGTGCGGTCCTGATTTTCTCGTTCGTAGGTTATTTGCCCAAGGAAGAGATTGTGGGTAATCGCTCGGTAGTGGATGTTTCGCTGGCGGTGGATACCCGTGCGCTGGAAGAGGTGGTCGTGATCGGCTATGGAACTGCGAAAAAGAAGGATCTGACCGGCGCGGTGTCGGTCGTAGGCCGCAAGGAGTTCGGCGACGTGTCGGCTACATCCGCCCAGCAGCTGTTGCAGGGGAAGATAGCCGGTGTGCAGATCGTCAATACGGGCGGGCTGCCCGGTTCCAATGCCAAAATCATCATCCGGGGCGTAGGTTCGCTCACCAACTCCGATCCTTTGTATGTGATCGACGGCATCCAGGGCGGCGATATCAACTCGGTCAGTCCCTATGATATCCAGGATATTACAGTTTTAAAAGACGCTGCCTCCGTGGCGATTTACGGGGCGTCGGCTGCAAACGGCGTGGTTTTGATAACAACTAAAAAAGGAAAGGCGGGAACACCCAAGGTGACCTACAACGGGTACGTTGGCATATCGCAGGCATGGAAAAAACTGGATATGCTCAATGCGGCTCAGTACGTCCAGCTGGTGAAGGACATCGATGAAACACAGGGCAACAAGGTGCCCGACAAGCTGAACACCCCCGATGTGCTGGTGACCCGCACGGATTGGCAAAAAGAAATTTTCAGGAACGGCAAGGTCACCGAACATCATGTGAATGTGACCGGAGGAAGTGAAAAGGCAACCTATAATTTCTCAGCCGGTTATACCAACCAGGAAGGTATTATGAAGGATTACGGTTATCAGCGGATTAATTTGCGGACACAGCTGGAAGAGCAGATCGGGAAGCGGATACGACTCGGACAGACCATTAACTTTAAATACAACAGGACGACCGGCAACGCCGCCAGCTTTGTGGAAGCGCTCAGGATGCCGCCTTACGCACCTACGATGGACCCGACGAACCTTGGAGGATACAGCCGGGTCACCACGATCCTGGACCAGAACGACGCATTGAACCCCTTGCCTGGCATTTACCTGACTGAAAAATTATCCAGGGGCGTTTCCAATCTTTTTCAGCTTTGGGGCGAAATTGAGATTATCAATGGGCTGAAATTCAGGACGCAGGCTAACATTGGTCTGTCCAACAGCAACAGTTACAATTACACCGGTGAGTATCTGAATGGAAACCTCAAAACGGATCGCAAGATCGATGAAAGCTACTCTTTCAGCGTCTCACCGATCGTTGAGAATATCCTGACCTATTCCAGGACCTTTGGCCGGCACGATTTTTCGGTGATGGCCGGTAATACCTTCAATGAAGGCAACAGAAGCAGGAGCGTCAATCTGACCGGCTCGGGTTTTACGAATGATCTGATCAAGCAGATCGGCGTATCCAAATCTAACAGCATTACGGGTGCAGGCTCCGGTATCTACGCGTCACGCTCGTATTTTGGCCGCCTTACCTACGCTTTTCACGACAGGTACCTGATCAATGCCTCCATCCGGAAGGATATCAACCCGGCATTCGGGAAAGCGCACCGGAACGGGAATTTTCCATCGGTGGGCGTAGCCTGGAAACTTGCCAACGAGGATTTTATGAAAAATGTCGCCTTCATTTCCGACCTGAAACTCCGGGGGAGTTGGGGTATCACCGGAAACGCCAACATAGGCCTTTTCCTCACCGATCCGACCGTATACCGCGGTTATGGAAACAACAACATTGTATATTCTTTCGGGGAAAACAAGGCATTCCAGCAAGGTGCGACGGTCACACGGGTACCCAACCCTTTCCTCAAATGGGAGGAAACCACGCAGGTTGATTTCGGCATTGACTTCGGCCTCCTGCAAAACAGACTTCAGATCAGCCTCGATTACTACAAACGTAACAGCAAAGATCTGCTGCTGGATGTGAAACTACCTGTTTCGACGGGCCTGGGTGATGTTTACAATGATGCCAGTATGGTGCAGAATGCAGCCAATGCAGTCAACAAGGGTTTTGAAGCCGCCATTTCATATGCGGGCCAGGCAGGGGATTTCAGTTACAGCATTTCTGCCAACACCGGTTTCAATAAAAATAATGTGGTGTCACTCGGTAATGGGGCGCCTATCGTGAGCGGCAGTACTAATGGCGGGATCAACATTACCAAAACGGATGTCGGAGCGGCAATTGGCTCGTTTTACGGTTTTAAAGTGGATCGTGTAGTTTCCAGTGCTGCCGATGTTGCCCGGTACAATGAGCAGGCGATGGCCAAAGGTTTTAAGACCTATCAGGATGGGTTAAAGGCAGGTGACATTGTTTACAAAGATCTGAATGGCGACGGACAGATCACCGACTCCGATCAGGCGTTTCTGGGCTCTGCCATTCCGGTATGGACTTATGGAGGCTCAGTCAATTTATCCTACAAAGCCTGGGACCTTTCGATGGGCCTGGCCGGGATCGGCGATGTGAAAGTTTACAATGCATTGCGTTACTGGACAGAAGGAACAACCCGCCCGTTCAATTCTTCTACGGCCGTTCTGAATGCGTGGAAAAAGGACGGGGACGTGACAGACATGCCGAGATCGGGGCAGAATACGCCTTCCAACCTCCGCGCTTCCGATCGTTTTCTGGAAAATGGCTCGTTCATGCGCCTGCGCAACCTGACCGTCGGATACTCGATTCCCAAATCATTCCTGCATTCTGCCGGTGGAAAGGTGTTTTCAAGTTTCCGGATCTACGCCACAGCGATGAATTTACTGACCGTCACGAATTACAAGGGCTACGATCCAGAAGTAAGTGCGAGTGTCAATGATGCCAAATCGTTCATTTTTACAAAAGGAGTGGATACCGGCCAGTATCCGCAGCCAAGGACTTTCCTGGTAGGAGTTCAGGTCGGGTTTTAATTTTTATCTACTCATTCTCATTTAGTTATCATGAAAAAGCAGATACTTTCACTGGGAGCGCTGGCATGCCTGGCCACAGCCGGGTGCGACAACTCGCTGGATAATGTCAAAAATCAGGCGAGCTATAACGACGATACTTATTTTACGACGCCTGCCACTATTTCGGAAGCAGTCACGGCTGCATACGGTCTGATGCTTTACAAGGGGCTGTATTCCAGGGATTTTTACTTTCTGATGGACCTCACCGGGAATGAAGCCGAGGCGGATGCGCCGCTTTTGGGCGATGTCCTGCAATTGCACGATTACAGCTACGCCTCCAACCACGCACAGATCAATGACCTCTGGTCAACCGCCTATAAAATGACATTCCGGGCGAACCTGGTGATCGACAAGGCGGCCAAAGTGATCCCAGCTTCGGATGCCGAAAAAGCGAAGCTGGCCCAGTACACTTCCGAGGCGTATTTTTTAAAGGCATATGCGGAGTTTCTGTTGGTAACGCTTTGGGGCAGAGTGCCTATTCGCAAGGATTACAGTGGTAACAGTGAGTTTTACCTGCCAAGGGCCAGCACGGAAGAGGTCTGGAAACAAGTGGAGTCGGATCTGGCGAATGCGATCGCCGGATTGCCGGTCACCTACGCCAACAGCGCGACCGACCTGGGCCGGGCTACAAAGGGAGCGGCCATTGCATTGCTCGGCAAGGCCTATCTGTACCAGAAAAAGTACGCCGAAGCCGCCGCACAGTTCGAGTTGCTGACCAGGGCGCCATATGCCTACGACCTCGTCCAGAACCTGGATGAGCTCTTTACCAAATCACCGGTTAAAAATGCCGAAACGGTTTTCGATATCCCTCACAAAGCATGGGGCGGCTGGGCCGAAGGAAGCCCGTACTACATGTTCGGATCCCAGGAAGGATCAAGCAGCGGCAAAAACACATTGACCGGCCGCGCCATGGAGTATGGCTGGAATGACTGGCGGAACGTATTTATCTCGGACGCAGCCGTCAAAGCATTTACTTATCAGGATGAATCGGGCAAACCATACGTCGATCCCCGGGCTAAAAATACTTTCTACGGAGATAAAGCGAGCGGGGGAGATGTTACCTTTTGCGACAACTGCACGGGCGGGGCCAAACCTTACCCTTATGCGGAAAATGGCAATGGTTACCGCTGGCGGAAATATGAACCTTATGAATACAAGGAGAAAGGGGAGTTGCCGCAATCGGATATCAATTCGCAGGTGATCCGTTATGCGGATGTATTGCTGATGCTGGCCGAGGCGCAGATCAATATTGGCAAAATTAATGAGGCGCTGCCGTGGGTCAACAAGGTGCGGGCACGCTCGGGCGCATTTGCCTATACCACGCTCGGGAGCAAGGATGAGGCGATGAAGAAGATCATGCTGGAACGCCAGCTTGAACTTTCAGGCGAGCAGGTGCGCTGGTTTGACCTGATTCGCTGGGGGATTGCCAAGCAGACCCTTAATGCAGAAAAGAAAACGAAATATCCGGCTTCGAGCCAATCGTTCTTTCAGGACAAACACGTTTTATTCCCCATTCCCCTGACTGAAAAGATCACCAATCCGTTGGTTGCGAAAGACATCAGTAATGATTGGAACTGAATCGTAAAACAGGTCTCGGCCTTCCGGGTTCGGTTTTCTTGTCAAAACCGACGCGGAAGGCCGAAACGCTTGTGAAAAGATTTTTCGCAGTGATTTCAAATGCCTGATCCGGCAGGTCCTCAGATCATGATGCTTTTACATAAAGCGGTGCTGGCTGTGGTATCTGAATCTGTGAAATTCCTGCCGCTACCAGCGTTGGGAATGCCGTTAAGGCGCGCGATTGTAGATTTAACGAGTTGAAGTTTAGCGGGAGTTGTGGTTTGCTTTTTCATCGGATCAAAGTTATTTTGGGTTGATAGATATCGTGAAATTAGCCGGTAGAGGCACATTATTTCATCTTTTTATACCAACCCTGTGCATGCTTCGACCAAAGTGCTTTTAGCATCGTGCATCGGTTATTCCACTGGTATTTTTATAGTCACGCCGAATTCGCCTGCCGTTTCAGTCTTCCTAAATTCATACCGGCCAGGGTAATAAATTCCGATCCTTCTTTCCAGATTCACCAACCCGATCCCTCCGCTATGGTTATCTTTGAAGCGGTTCGGCAATGCTTGCGCAGGTTTGCTGTTGACAATGGTAAATTCCAGTACGCCGGATGAAATGTTCAGCCGGATATTGACATACGAATCGTGGCGTGTGGAGTGTACCCCGTGTTTAAATGCATTTTCAACGAGCGTTATCAGTAAAAGGGTCGGGACGCGGTGCCGCTCTTCGATGCCGCCATGCTGCTCCACGGTGATCTTACACCGTCGGTTGCTGCGAATCGAATCTAGTTCGAGGTAAAGGTTCATGTAGGCAAACTCTTTTTCCAGCCTGATAAACTCGTCGTTCATCTCGTAAAGCGAAAACCGGAGGATCTCAGAGACTTTCTGAAGATATCCGGCTGCATCTTCCGAGATCGGCAAGGTTTTGGCGTATGCAGCATTTAACACGTTGAACACGAAATGCGGGTTGATCTGCGATTTCAGTGCTTTCAACTCCATAGCAAGTGAGTCATTCTGAAGTTTTTGCCGCATGATGTGCTCATTGGCTGCATATTTTGCCGTTTTTAGCGCGGCAGGCAAAATAAAGAACTGCGCCTCGGAGACGTCATTGCTGAATACCAGCCAGGATCCTATGTCTTTATAATCAAATGGTTGTAAATATAGTTTTGCAATTAGCCTGAACCGGTCCGGCATGTTTGCCAAGCCAAAAACGTAATCCACCCACATAAACAGCAGGGTTGAAAACAGATGATTCACGAGAACAGCCGAGACTAACAAAATGAGGAAAAGAACGAATCCGCGAATGTACTTGCTGAGCAGATAATACAACCCCACACAGAGGTAGTATTCCGGAACTATTTTCAGGAAGTATAGAAAGCCCGCTATCGTGACACTTGCATCCGACGCCTTCCGTGCGAGTGTGGGCAACGCGTAGGCATAATGCAGCAGCACGAAAAGAACCCAGAAGCAAACGTGATAGAACACTCTCAGTCCTTCCGTGCGGGGAAACAGAAGTCTCTCTATGAGTGAGCCTTTCTTCGCGATACTGTTCATCCAAGCTCTTTCGGTTATTTTTCGGTCAACTGTCTGAGTACGTCGTCCCGCGTCGGAGACACGGCGATCGATACCTTCATGCCGTTCAGCATGGTAACCATGTTTCCCTCGATCATCCTGATCATGTTGCGGTTAATAATGTACGACCGGTGTGTCCTGACAAAAGGGGGAGAAGGCAGGCGGGTCATCATGACAGCCATGGAGGCGAGCGTGACCAGGACGCCGTTTGTGTAATAGACTTTTACATAGTCTTTCAATCCTTCAATGAAATAGATGTCTTTGAACCAGACGCAATACATTTTGCGGTCGGCCCGGATCCACATGTATTCCTCCTGCGCGGCATCCGTCCTGCGTTCGGAAGCTTGTGCCGTCGAGGGGCTTGGCGGATCTGGCGGGGGCGTTTCGGTGCTTACCGGCAAGGCAGCTGTGTCCGGCCGGCCTTTTTCCTGAGGCAGACTATCGCCGATCAGCCTTCTCACCTTTGTTGCTGCTTTCAGAAAGCGGTCAAAGCCGATGGGCTTCAACAAAAAAGATGTAACGTCGAACGTAAAGCCATCTACCGCATATTCGGGATAAGCCGTGGTCAGGATCACATGTGATTCCGGAGCCTGAACAATATTGAGCAGATCCAGACCCGAGAGCTCGGGCATGTTTACATCGAGAAAAATGATATCGGGCTTTACTTCCGGTATCATTTCCAGTGCATCCAGTGCACTGTAGCAGCTTCCTGCGTATGCCAACCAGCTGACTTTTGCAATCAGAAATTTAAGAACTTCATGAGCCGGTTCCTCATCATCGACGATAAGGCAACTGATTTTCCCTGTCATATTTGAACTGAATCCGGATTGTGATTTATGATCGTTACTGCCAATGTCGGGCGAGCCTTTCGCTAAACGTCAAAAAACCTAATGCGGCTGCATTTAATGAACAAATATGAGCATTATCATTTAATTTTTTATCAGTTAATGTTCCTGTAAAATGGCCTTGGCGCAGGTTTTGTCCCTTCTCGCCAACTTCGAGTCGTAATGCTTTTTCAAATAGTGATAAACAACCAGCTCGTGTTCGCGCTGCTGAGAGACAAACAACCGGTTCAGGAACATATGGATCAGGCTGCTCGCGAAGTTGTTCAGTGAAATTTCCATAGAGCAGGAAAGTACGGTCATAGAGGCTCTGATACAGGCAGATCGCATTTCAAACAGGCCGATTGCGTCTTCGATACCGTTCTGTGAATCGTGGTGCG
>CBFGMV010000024.1:0-90978 GCA_965649915.1 uncultured Dyadobacter sp. | reverse complement strand
CCACAACACCAAAAACGTAAAGAATACCAATGTTGGACTCTACACCCTGCAATACTACCTCATGGCCTGCAATGCGGAATGTGCTGCCAAATGGGATTACCGCGCTCGCCAGCAGTGCAGTAAGCATCGCCAAGCTGGGGCCCGCGATAAAGAGCCATTTGTTAGCCAATGCGGGGATAAAATCTTCTTTGAAAAACATTTTACCTGCATCTGCCAATGGCTGCAAAAGGCCTCCCCAACCTGCGCGGTTTGGCCCGCTGCGGTCCTGAATGAAACCTGCTACCTTGCGCTCTGCCCACGTGGAGTACATGGCGATGACGAGGGTAAGTCCGAAAACGACAACGATGGTTGAGGTTTTAACAAGAAATTCTACTAAATCCATTTGAAAGCAATTTTATCCGGCTGCTTTTACTGATTCTCTTAATTATTGTTGGCCGCCAGCGAACGGTGGTTGGCCTTATCGTTATTCTCGATGCTCTGGTGACGGATCGTATCTTCGTCGGTCACGTAAGGGCGTGAGTCGTCGATGTTCTTGAACTGCGTAGCTGCCAGTTTCAATGCAAAATCAGGCTTCGCAACCAAGTCCTTGCGGTATTTGTTAGCAGAGATTACCGAGCTGCGTTTCACTTTGGTGGGACCTTCCAGTACCCAGTCGCTGGTGTTTTTCTTCTCAAAACGGCAGGTATTGCAGATGAAGTCCGTCACCTCGCCCCATGTATTTTTGCGGGCAGTTACACGAATCACTTCATCACCACGGTACCACAAGGTCGTTTTTCCGCAGCATTTGTCGCAATCACGGTGTGCATCCTCCGGTTTGGTGAACCAAACGCGGTTCTTAAAGCGGAAAGTCTTATCGGTCAATGCGCCTACCGGGCACACGTCTATCACATTTCCGGAGAAGTCGTTATCGATCGCTTTCTCGATGTAAGTGCTGATTTCCGAAGCGTCTCCGCGGTTCATGACGCCGTGAACACGCTGGTCGGTAATCTGGTCGGCGGTGTACACGCAGCGGTAGCAAAGAATGCATCGCGTCATGTGCAGTTGCACGTGCGGGCCTATGTCGATCTTATCGAATGTCCGCCTTTCCTCTTCATAGCGCGTTTTTACCGAACCATGCTCAAATGCGAAATCCTGCAAATGACATTCACCGGCCTGGTCGCAAATAGGGCAGTCGAGCGGGTGGTTGATCAGCAGGAATTCTACAATGCTCTTTCGGGTGTCAAGTACGGCCTGATTTGTAGTGTTTTCGACCACCATTCCATCCTGAACCTGTGTAATGCAGGAAGGAACCAGTTTCGGCATCGGGCGGGGATCCTTCGCGGAACCAGCAGATACTTTTACCAGACATGCACGGCATTTACCTCCGGAAACCGGAAGCGGCTTATAGTAACACATGGCAGGCGGAACGAGATGTCCCTGACTGTCATCTGCCTCGGCGATCTTGCGCGCCGCCTGCATTATCGTAGTCCCGGGCTCTACTTCGATCTCAATGCCATCGAATGTAATTTTCAACAATTGGGGTTTAACTTCTTCCATGTCCAATCCTGTACAATGTTCTGAGATCTATTACACCAGGGCCATTTCACCCATGTACACCGCGCCCGGAGCCGTAGCTTCCTGCGGGTGAGTGATGTGCCACACAAATTCGTCGCGGAAATGGCGGATGGCACTGGCTACCGGCCAGGCTGCTGCGTCTCCTAACGGACAAATGGTGTTACCTTCTATTTTCTTTGAAATGTCGACGAGCAAATCGATGTCGTGCATACTGCCGTGACCGTGCTCGATGCGGTGGAGGACTTTCTCCATCCAGCCTGTTCCTTCGCGGCAAGGACTGCATTGGCCGCAGGATTCGTGGTGGTAAAAGCGCGAGAAATTCCAGGTATTGCGGACGATACAGGCTGTTTCGTCAAAAACGATAAACCCGCCTGATCCCAGCATGGTCCCCGTTGCAAAACCACCGTCGGAGAGTGACTCATAGGTCATCAGACGATCTTCACCCGCAGCTGTTTTAGTAATGAGGCTGGCAGGAAGAATGGGAACGGATGATCCGCCGGCTACCAATGCTTTCAAATGGTGACCTTTTCGCACGCCGCCGCAGTATTCGTCCGAATTCAAAAATTCTTCAACACTCACACCCAGCTCGATTTCGTAAACGCCGGGTTTCTGAATGTGACCGGACGCGGAAATCAGTTTCGTACCGGTACTTCTGCCAATACCGATGGTTGCGTAAGCATCACCGCCATTGTTGATGATCCACGGCATATTGGAAATGGACTCCACATTGTTTACCACGGTAGGGCTTTGGTAAAGACCTTTCACCGCAGGGAATGGCGGCTTGTTCCTCGGGTTACCTCTTTTTCCTTCGAGCGATTCGAGCAATGCGGTTTCTTCACCGCAAATGTAAGCACCGCCGCCGGGCTGTACCACGAGTTCAAGGTCGTAGCCGGAGCCAAGGATGTTTTTACCTAAAAAACCTTGTGCTTTCGCTTCCGCAATGGCTTTTTCCAGAATGCGGATCACGTACATGAGCTCGCCGCGCACGTAGATGAACGACTTGTTGGCACCCAATGCGAAGCTGGAAATGATCATACCCTCGATCAGAAGGTGAGGAATGCATTTCATCAGATGGTGGTCTTTGAAAGTACCCGGCTCCGATTCATCGGCATTGCACACCAGGTAACGGGGAACGCCTTCGGGCTTGGCCAGGAAGCCCCATTTCATTCCCATCGGGAAACCAGCTCCACCTCTGCCGCGCACACCTGATTTTTTCGCTTCTTCCACCACCTCTTCCGGGGTCATGGTTTTGATAGCTTTTTCAACGGCAGTATAGCCTCCCTGTTTGCGATAAACATCGAAGGTTTCGATACCGGGGACATTAATATGCTCCGTTAAAATTTTTCTAGCCATTTGAGGATAATATTTTCAGCTCCTGAAAGCTTATTTACTTAAATCTTCTATGATTTGGTCGACCTTCTCGTTGGTCAGGTTCATGTAGAACTGCTCGCGGATCTGGAAAACCGGTCCCCATCCGCAAGCGGCGAGGCATTCAACTTCTTTCAATGTAAACAGGCCATCGGCAGTGGTACCACCCGCTTCAATGCCCAATTTTTGCTTCAAATGACCGTACACATCTTCACCGCCCATTAAGCAGCAAGGTCCTGTACGGCAGTATTCGATCACGTGCTTGCCCACCGGGTCGAGGTGGTACATGGTGTAAAAGGTAGCTACCTCGTAAACCTCCACGGGTTCTATGCTTAAAATACCCGCCACGTAGTCCATTACCTCACTGCTTAGCCAGCCCCATTGTTCCTGGGCCACGTGCAAAACAGGCAAAAGAGCCGATTTCTGGCGGCCCTCCGGATAACGTGCAATAATTTCTTTTACTGTTTCAAGTCGTTCGGGTGTGAACGCAACCAGATTTGGTGATTCGGTCATTTCTAAATGGGTCTTTAACAAACTTTAAGCGTCCAGTTCACCTGCAATTACATTGAGGCTACTCATCGTCAGAATGGCATCCGACAGTGTAGAGCCTTTGCACATTTCAGGATAAGCCTGATAATAGATAAAGCTTGGCCTGCGGAAATGCAGACGATATGGCGCCCTGCCACCGTCGCTGATCAGGTAGAAGCCCAGCTCGCCGTTTCCTCCCTCCACAGCATGGTAAACTTCGCCCGCCGGTGCGTCAATTTCGCCCATTACAATTTTAAAATGGTAAATGAGCGCCTCCATGCTCCGGTAAACCTCGTTTTTTGGGGGGAGGTAATATTCGGGGGCGTCGGCGTAATAAGGGCCTTCCGGAAGGTTATTAATGGCTTGCTCAACGATCCGGAGGCTTTGCCACATTTCTTCGTTGCGGACCATATAGCGGTCGTAAGTATCGCCATTCTGTCCAACAGGGACGTCGAATTCAAAATCCTGGTAGGACGAGTACGGGTTCATAACGCGTACGTCGTAATCGAGGCCGGCTGCGCGGAGGTTAGGGCCAGTAAAGCCATATGAAAGCGCTCTATCAACTGAAATACCACCTACATTGATGGTCCGATCCATGAAGATCCGGTTACGGTTGAGCAGCTTTTCCAGCTCTCTCAGTACCGGCGGGAACGATTTGATAAATTCCTTGATCTTGCGGATAGCGGTATTCGAAAGATCACGCTCCATGCCGCCGAGGCGGCCCATATTGGTCGTGAGGCGAGCGCCGCAAACTTCCTCGTAAATCTCGTACACTTCCTCGCGCTTCTGCATCACATACAGGAAGCCGGTGAATGCGCCGGTATCCACGCCGAGGATACTGTTACAAATAATATGGTCGGTAATACGTGCAAGCTCCATCATCAGCACGCGGATGTACTGCGCACGCTTGGGAACTTCTACGCCCAAAAGCTTCTCTACCGTCATGTGCCATCCCAGGTTGTTGATCGGGGAGGAGCAATAATTCATGCGGTCGGTCAGCGTGGTAATCTGGTAAAACGGCCTTCTTTCGGCAATTTTCTCGAATGCACGGTGGATATAACCGATCGTCTGCTCGCCTGAAACGATCTTTTCGCCATCCATTTTCAGGATGTTCTGGAAAATACCGTGGGTAGCAGGGTGTGTCGGGCCGAGGTTGAGGGTGGTCAATTCCTCTACGAGTTCGGGTAACTCGCTGTGAGAAGGGACATTATGCGGTAATAATTCAATATCTGCCATATCTTACTCAATATAGATCATCGGCCGAAAAGGGCGTCAATTTTATCTTCACGGGTCGCATCCTCCATTGGGTATTCTTTGCGCATCGGGAAATAGTCCATTTCTTCGATGTTCAGAATGCGTTTCAGGTTGGGGTGGCCGTCAAACAAGATACCAAAAAAATCGTAGGTTTCGCGTTCCATCCAGTTGGCGCTCGCAAAGAGGCCTGTCGCTGTCGGAATGTGGATATCAGCTTCCGGAATGGCTACTTTGATGCGGATGCGGAAGTTGTGCACAAAACTGTGCATGTGGTACACCACCACGAATTCCTGGCCTGCATTATCAGGATACTGAATACCTGTAATGTCGGTGAGGAATATTACCTGATAGTTTTTATGGTCTTTCAGGAACTCCATTACCGGGATAATCTCTTCACGGGTGGTCGAGAGGGTCAGAAGCCCGTAAGGTTCTTCAAAGTTGAAGACCTGATCCCCGAATTTTTCCAAAAGCCCTTCGGCTACCTCCTGGTTAGTAAGCATAGGGGGTTACTGAATATTATATGATGCCAATAGTTCCTGGTATTCGTCGGTATTCCGGCGGCGGAGCTTTTCGTTCTGTGCCAAATACTGGATTTGCATCAGGCCATCAATGATCTGCTCCGGGCGTGGGGGGCAGCCGGGTACGTATATATCCACAGGTATGATGCGGTCGATGCCCTGCAATACGGCGTAGGTATCGAAGATCCCACCACTTGAAGCGCATGCACCAACGGCCATTACCCAGCGGGGTTCGGCCATTTGAAGATAAACCTGCTTTACAACCGGCGCCATCTTCTTGGCGATGGTCCCCATTACCATCAGCAAATCGGCCTGACGTGGCGAGAAGCTCGGACGTTCGGAACCGAAACGTGAAATATCGTAATGCGCACCCATGGTCGCCATGAATTCGATCCCGCAGCATGAAGTAGCAAATGGCAACGGCCAGAGAGAGTAGCTACGTGCCAGACCGATCGCTTCGTCGAATGAAGTTGCAAAAAAACCAGATCCGCTATGTCCTTGCGGAGCCTCCACTATCTTTACTTCTTTCATAATTCTTTGTATTTCAATGTTCGAAGCCTATTCCTCCCAGTTCAATACGCCCTTGCGGATCACGTAGTAGAACCCGGAAAGCAACAAGGCCATGAACAATAACATTTCTATGAACCCGAACATTCCCAATCCTTTGAAATTGACGGCCCAGGGGTACATGAAAATAACCTCTACGTCGAAGAGAACGAACAGGATAGCTACCAGAAAGTA
The DNA here is from genome assembly GCA_965649915.1 of uncultured Dyadobacter sp. Classification (GTDB taxonomy): domain Bacteria; phylum Bacteroidota; class Bacteroidia; order Cytophagales; family Spirosomataceae; genus Dyadobacter. Next base: position 85,015 of record CBFGMV010000024.1, on the reverse strand, counting down.
CTTTACAGAAATAGGGGTCCTTGCATCACCAACCGACTCGATACCGCATTCAAACGGATCGTCTTTCAATTTGCTTTTGCGGCTCGGACCGATCAGGTGAGTGACGATCATCGTGCCGCCGATGAAGCCGGCTGCGAGCAAAAATTGCACAATGATGGGCAAATAGTCCGAAGGAAGATATTCGTTTTTCATTATAATGATCCGGTTACAGAGGGTCAGGAATGGCGTAAAAACTGTTGCCAGCGGGTTACATTCCTCCCCGTCTCTCAAAATTAGCCTTTGCAAATTTATCAATCAAATTCTTTCCTTTTTGTTTTGTCTAATTAGTATCATACTAAATAAGCCCCGTGTTGGCGGGGCTTATCTAATATTCAGGAAAGACTAAATGGTTATCTGATGATAATTTGCTTTGTAAGGCTTTCTCCCTGACCGGTTACCCGGAGGATGTATTTGCCTGTTGATAAGAGACCTACATCGATTTGCAACCGGCTATTGAGTAGTTTAGGAGCGGATGTTCTGATGACACGCCCATAAATGTCAAAAAGTGTAATAACTGCTTCTTTGATATTATCCCGTGACTCAATGTAGATATATGCTCCCTGGCTCGGGTTCGGATAAATAACAATGTCGTTCTGTTCATTGGTCTTGAACTCTCTGGAGGCGGTATCGGAATAGCAAACCAGCTGGTTGCTACCGATCGAATAAGTGACTTTTGCCTTCGTTGAGTAAACACCTGATTTCAGGATTTTAATCAATGTGGCTGTGGTATCGCTTTCGGAACCGGGTCTTCTCCACAAAAAGCTTTCATTTACTTCTGCTCCTTCCGGAATGCTGGCCGAAACACTGAATGGTCCGGATGGTTCGATCGTCGGTTTGGAGATCTTGGCGCGGATGGTCAATGTCGAAGCTGTCGAGTTATCGGAAACGCACCCGAAAATGTTCTGACTTTTGACATAATAATTGCCGCTTTCAGCAATCTTAGCGGTAGCCCCGCTCGCTAAGGCCGTTGTGGTGCCTTGTTTGTACCAGCTGTAAATGTTGCCCTCGTCATTCACAGAAAATTGGAATGATGAATCGGCACACGCCTGTTGTTCCCCTTGCTGCAGAATGCTTGGTTGAGCTGGTTTGGCATCATGGTCGAGAACGACTACGGAAGTAAGTGTCGAATTTCCCACTGCGTCGCGGACGGTAGCGCGGTAAGTACCCGCTTTATTTACAACTATCGTGCTGCCTTTCTCCTTCGTGCTCCACTCATAGGAGGCATAGCCGGAAGGAAGAGAGATTCTCACAGCATTGTTCTCTGTCACACAAGTGGCAGTAATGGCCGGGACCTCAACCGGGGCCGCAGGGGTTACCGTTGAAAAGAACTGTGGGCCCAGGGCATCGTTCCAGGCATTTGCCAGGATAGTCAGCGCGCGTATCGTGCCGTCTACATCCTGCGGACTGGAACCTACGAAGTGCGTACCATCACCGCGGTCAGGAACGAGGTTGTCGGTTTCGGGTCCGGGATAAGTTGGATTGAAAGGCGTGTCCAGAACCGCATTTTGTGCGGCGATAACGGTAGGATTCACAAATGACACCGTCGTATTCGCGGGTGAAGTGCGGCTTGTACGGGCAATCACCCAGGTAATCCGCTTATTGGTTTCAGTTGATAACCGGTTGATAATCAATTGAAGGTTGTCACGGTAGAATGCTAATGGAGTTTTGAACAATGCATCGGCTTCACCCTGCATCCACAACACGGAGCGGATGCCATATTGGTTGGCATAGTTCCTGGCAGCAATCCGGAGGTTCGCGTAGGGCATACCCGCATTATAGGTAAAGCCGCCATATTTATTTTTCGTTGGAAGACCCTGTGCGCTGAATGACCAGTTTTCAATCGCCGTTCCTTCCCAGGCTGTATTGATAAAGAGCACGGGGACATTCAATTTCTGAACGAGCAAGTCCCCCAGAAGACCCCAGCACCAGGCGGTTTGGCCGCGTGGGGACATATACCCAATGCCGTTAGTGATTTTTGAAAAGGTGGGTGGAACGGGATCCGTTAAAAGGTCGGGGTAAGTCCCTACTTCGTCATTCTGGTAATTGTCGACATACAGTACGCGATCGTCCTGCGCGGATGGTCCCCCGGGATAACCCTTAAGACCCTGCGCATTGGATTGGCCGGCAATCAGAAATACCTCGCCGATCCCGACGCGTGAAAGGACATCCCTGCCTACTATCTTGCCATCAGAAACACCTCTTACTTCCAGTGTATACCAACCGCCATAAAGGGTTATTTTGCCCATGAATACTCCACCCTTGGGCGAGGCTTGTAAATTTTGCCATGGCGTTTCGACGCCTTGTCCCTGGACGACCGGAACGGCCCTCACTTCGATTTTGTCCATCAGGGCAGTAAATGTGCCTGATACGGTGATTTCCCTTTGTCCTGTGATATCACGTTGATAGACAGCCTGAAAAGTAGGTGAAGTGATTTTGATCTGAGAGAAGACTGTTGGAGAAAAGAGACAAACCAACAGTAACGCCTTTGCCACTACCGAGAGAATAATTCTATGACGCATTGGTAATTCTGATACAGGTAAAGTTTTGTAAGCTATACGTATTAAGGTTTTTGATTTTGTTAATGAGTTCAATTACAAAACGGTCACAAATGTACAGGATTATTTTCGCTAAAATATCACTATTCCGTTTTTTTGATAAACGGGCATTTCCGGTGCCCATTTATCTGACGATTACCAATTTTTGTGCTGCGTTTAGCGAGGCAGATGTAATGCGAATTATATAAATGCCGCTGGACAGTCCGGTTAAATTAAAGAATTTCTGACCATCAAATTTGGCGACTTTATACGTCCGGTGGATCACACCGCGGCTGTCGATAATCTGCACGTCCGCATTGACCACATTGCTGAGTGTTTCAAGCGTAACCCGCTCGGTTGAGTTGGGGTTTGGATAAGCTACAAATCCCGGATTCGCCGTATCCAGGTAGAACAGGAACGGTTCTGAAAACTCAGATGCGCAGGTGAGGGTGGCACTGTACACAATGGTGTTGTTGACCACGTAATTGCCTGCTCTCACAGCTTTGAGGATGGCAGAGTTTTCGGGCTGCACAACGTCATTGTATTTCCAGACATGGTCTCCCGTTGTCAGATTATTCTCTGCTAGGAGCGTATAAGTACCTGTTTTCCGGATTGTCGGCGCGCTGGGAGAAGGTTTCACGTCAACCGGAACCGTCGGCGAATAGGGTGAATAACAGCCTTTGTCATCCTGGATTCTCGCGGCGTAATCGCCTGTCTTGAATACTTCTATGCTTTCACCTTCCAGGCCATTGTTCCAGAAAAACAGATTACCATTCGCAGCTTTCAGGATAATGGTGTCTCCGTCACAAAATGTCGTTGGTTGCAGGGCCGTAACGACTGGTGAGGGGGGTAATGCGAGTGTTTGCGTGGAAATCTGGTTACTCGGATCGGAATAGCACTGGAATTCATTAATGGTCTGTACCGAAAAGGTACCGGCAACGCTCACCTTCAGCGTTTGAGACGAATTGCCATTACTCCACAAAAACCCGGTGGCAGTGGTAGACGTCAGATTGACGCTGAGATCTGCGCAGAAGGTCGTGGGGCCGTCGGCCGTGATAACCGGCGTGGGCGGCAATGGGTTGGCTACTACTTGCACGACCGGAGATACAGGGGAAATACAACCATTTGCATCCTTGGCGGAAATGGTAAAATTACCTGAACTTCTGATCTCGATTTCGCGATCTGTCGATCCGTTGCTCCAAAGGTAAGAGTAAGCTTCGCTGCTTCTCAGCGTCGTGTAATCCCGGACGCAGAAGGTAGTAGGGCGCAATGCTGTTACGACCGGAGTCGCAGGTAATGGGTTCACTTTGACCGATATTTGGTCGGAAGTCGACTCGCATCCGTTCAAATCTCTCTGTTTAAGGCTGAATTGGCCGGATACGGTCACGGCAATGGCCTTCGTCGTTGCATTCGTGCTCCAGATATTTCCGCTATCGTAGTTGGATGTCATGGTAACATTGCCGCCATCGCAGAATGTGGTTTCTCCGCTCAAAGCGATTACCGGTTTGGCGGGCAGAGGATTGACTTTGACAGTCGTTACATCTGATTCCGGAGAATAGCAGCCGACGTCGTCCAATGCTCTTACACGATAATCTCCTGATGTGACGGCGGTTATATTAGCGTTGGTCACGCCATTGGACCAAACACTTTTGACTTTCGAGTCCGATGTGAGCGTGACTTCTCCGCCCTGGCAGAATGTAAGAGCGCCGGAAGCGGTGATCTTCGGTTTATCGGGCAAAGGCGAGGTCACAACTCTCATGGTAATTACGTCGGAACTCGCCTCGCATCCGTAGACATTTCTCGTCGTTACAAAATAATCACCTCCGACGGTAATAGGGAGCCTGTCGCCAGAAGCGCCGGTATTCCACCGCGCGTTTTCAGAGTTACTCGACACCAGCGTGGCAGAATTGCCCAGGCAAACCGGATTACTACCTTCGATTGAAATAAGGGGCCTGTTGGGCTGAATTTGTTCGAATACCCGTATCTCAGGTGACCAGATCACGTTGTTGCGATCATCACGGGCAGAGACCCGGTAGGAGCCGTTGCCAACCTGAACACTACTGGAATTGCCCCCATTGTTCCAGTTGAAACCATGTACGCCTACATTATCCACTGTTAAAGTGACATTCCCATTGCCGGCGCAATTGACGGCCACGTTCAATGGCGCGACTCCCTGATATGGCTCAGAACGAGCAAAGTAATCGTCGTTCAATTTGTCGTTCCAGGCATCGGCAAGTTGGACAAGACCCTCCCGAACAAAATGTACACCTTCTCCATCAAGGCGAGGAATTTGGATAAGATCTGTCAGAGGTCCCTCAAATACGTTTTGAACATTGTTGATAACCCTTGTCTGTCCATCTGTGATCTGACTATCAGTTTTGTTTCTGTTGTTATAGGAGGTTTGGGAAACCATCCACGAAATGTTTTTGCCCGATTCGTTTCGAGAAGTTTCAATAACTGTTTTTAGATCATTAAAATATCTGTCAGTACCATAATCATAGTCGTTATCCGCTTCACCTTGTATCCACAATATCCCGCGTAACCCTGTTACGGAGGTGTATCTCTGGATAACATCGCGCATGTTGCCATAGGGCATTCCGCTGGGATCGATCTTGAGGCTTGGGTCATATACCGAGTAGGCCGTACCATTGATACTTTCCCGCCACGCCTTTACCGAAGTGCCCCACCACGAAACATTAAAGAACAAAACAGGAACACCCAGTTTACTTACAAGCCTATCTCCGAGTTTTCCCCAGCACCAGGCGGTGTAACCTCGCGGCGAGATATTGGTAGTTGCATCAATGTGAACAAATTGCGGATTGTTGGGCAGGTCCTGATAAAGCTCTATCCCTTCGGTTTTATTATGATTAATGCTGTTTACCCTGTCCTCCTGCGCTCCCTGAGGATCGGAAGCTAGCTTGTTCAGGGGGAATCCCTGCCCATTCGACTGCCCAGCTATCATAAACACCTCGCCCACCCCCACGTGCTCGACCGAAGGCGTACCCACCACCTGGCCACCTCTGGAAGCGCGGATTTCAAGTCTGTACCAACCACCCGACGCGTTCAGCGAACCGGAGAAAAAGCCTCCTTGCGGGTTATCTTTGATGGTAGTCCAATCAATTGTCCCCCCGCCGTTCATGGCGGTCAGTTTGGCTTCCACCTTGTCGATCATCTTGGTGTAGCTGCCTGATATGTAAATATTGGCCCGGTTGTTTTTGTCCCGCTGAAAAACGGTACGGTCTGCGGGAAAGTCAACGCTGATTTGAGCGTGTGCAGTGAAAGAAATAATGCTTAATACTACCCAAAATAAGTATGGTAGATAGTGTCTCATGATGACTGGAAATTCTTTGAAATAACTTCTTGGACACACAATATGCATCGAAAGGTTGCCTCTTTCAAGAAAATATTATTGTACGGGAAACGACGAATTAATCATTTCCCATATTTTGTCTTTCAATTGTTCAATACCTTCTTGAGTTATTGCAGAAATCAAGAGGGTTGGGACACCATTGGGTAGATTTTGCCGTAAAGTAACTCTCTCGTCATCAGAGAGTACGTCCATTTTGGAAATGGCAAGAATGCGGCTTTTGTCGAGGAGGGAGGGGTTGTAAATGCGAAGCTCCTGCACTAAGGTATCGTACTCCGCCGCAATGTCTTCGCTGTCGGCAGGTACCATGAAAAGTAGAATAGAATTCCGTTCTATGTGGCGTAAAAAGCGCAAACCAAGCCCCTTTCCCTGCGACGCGCCCTCGATAATGCCGGGAATGTCGGCCATGACGAAGGATTTGTAGTCGCGGTAGGAAACTACGCCGAGGTTGGGTACAAGTGTGGTAAAGGGGTAGTCCGCAATTTCAGGACGGGCAGCGGATACCACTGACAGTAGCGTCGATTTACCGGCATTAGGGAACCCTACCAGGCCCACATCTGCCAGGACTTTCAGTTCCAGAACAAACCATTCTTCCTGGCCAGCCTCTCCCGGTTGCGCGTATTGCGGCGTTTGGTTGGTCGCGGATTTGAAATGGTCGTTACCCATTCCTCCGCGACCTCCTCTCAGCAGGATGATCTCTTGTCCGTCTTCGGTGATTTCGAAGAGCTGCTCGCCGGTTTCGGCGTTTTTGGCGGTTGTTCCCAACGGCACTTCCAGGATAATATCTTTCCCGATCGCTCCCGTTCTACGGCCGCCTTCTCCACCTTTTCCGTCAAATGCCTTAACGTGTTTGGTGTATTTCAAATGCAGCAACGTCCAGAGTTGCGTATTGCCTTTCAGGATCACATGACCACCGCGTCCGCCATCACCGCCATCAGGTCCGCCTTTTTCCACGTGTTTTTCACGCCGGAAATGCATGGAGCCGGCGCCGCCGGCGCCAGAGCGCACATTGATTTTTACGTAGTCGATGAAGTTAGAGGAAGCCATGTGAGTATAGTGAAAAAAGTGGGAATCAGGCAGTTTCGATAGCCTTGGAGATCTCCCCAAAGATTAAATCGATTTCACCTATCCCGTTGATAGCGATAAATTTGTCCTGGCCCTGGTAATAGTCAGCGACTGGTTTGGTCTTGCTGTTGTATTCCTGAATGCGTTTGGCGATCAGCTCTTCATTTTGATCATCAGGGCGACCGGAAGTCTTACCCCTGTTCAGAAGCCGTGCAAGTAACTCATCGTCGTCCACCGACAACGCTACCATCACGGAGATGCCCTCGCCATAAGTGGCAAGCAGAGCGTCCAGCGCTTCGGCTTGTTTGACTGTCCGGGGAAAGCCGTCAAAAATGAAGCCCGCCGAATCGCGGTGTTCTTTCAGCTTGTTATCGATCATACCGATCACCACTTCATCCGGAACCAGAATCCCCTGATCCATAAGCGTTTTTGCTTTTAATCCGAGTTCGGATCCTCCTTGTATTTCGGAGCGCAGCAGATCCCCTGTTGAAAGGTGGATCAGATTATATTTGGCAATGATTTTTTCACTTTGGGTGCCTTTTCCTGCACCCGGAGGGCCAAACAGTATAAGATTCAGCATGGTTGCTTCAAAAATTGATGTCGCGGTAGAAAGGTGAATATCCGGCAAATTTACAACTCTTACTATATGTCGGCGAAATTGTTGCATAATTTTTACAAGAAAAATCCCCTTCGTTATTTCTGACGAAGGGGATCCGCTGTCGGAAAAGTGGCAACAATCAGGGAATAACAACCCTTTTCACCGCTCCGTCTTCATTTTGCACCACGGTTACGAACAGCGTTCCTTTTGTATTTTTCTTAAGTTCGACTTGTCCTACATATTCTCCTTCAAAATCGTGAATCTCTTTTTTACCAACTTCCTTGCCCTTAGTGTCTGTTACCGTAACGGTCACATTGCCTTTTTGGGGAACACCGAAACGAAGGTTGAGTATGTCGTCGGCGGGGTTGTTGGTATAAGCATTCAATGACCGGATGCTGGACGCTTTGCTGCCCGGATCCCTGGTTTCCCATACATCGCCGAAGTGTTTACCGAGGTCTTCCATATCTCGCATGAGCATTTTCGCCTTCGGATGGAAATCCCGGTTAAAGTTTTTCATGTTCTCGCGGAATTTGTCCGAATCCCATTCAAGATCATATTTGAAATCTCCGTCCCAGTGAAATGCCATAGGTTCACGTTTGTCGCGGTGATCTATGACGATCTTTTTGCGCTTCCTGGCTGCGATCCCGTCGTCACCGTCATCGACGGTAATCGAAATGGTCTGCTTCTTCTTTTTATCCACATTCAGGGAGTCCAGCACTTTGTCGACAAACTTTTGCCGTTCCTCGTTAGTCATTGCTCCCACCGTGTAGCTTTTTTCGATATCGCGGACTTTGCCATTATCGTCCTCGGTTACCTTAATCCGGATACTTGCCTTTTTTTCCGCATCTTCGGATTTGATTTTTTTGTCAGATTGCGCCTGTGCAACGGATAGCATAGCAGATCCGGCCAGCAACAGCAATGAGCATGTCAGTTTTTGGAATGATACAGGTTTCATAAAAAAGTGTTTTTGTTTTGTGTCTGAATGAATTGCAAAACAATGTCGGTGTTGCTTGGGGCCCTGTTAAATAATGTTAAAAATAGCAGCGGCCGGGGTCGAAGCGTTAAATTTGTTATTGGCAAAATGTCGGGCAAAGCATTGCCTGCGTTGCACCCAGAATCTAAAATTTATGACCAGGAAGAAAATACAAATCATTGTAGGCCTGATGTGTTTTGCATTGATAGGTCTTATCGGGCTTCAATGGTACTGGATCAGGGAGGCCATGGCGATCCGCAATGACCAGTTTAATCAGAAGGTGTCCGAATCGGTACAGGAGGTGGTCCATCGTCTCGAAAAACAGGAGATGATGTATCTGTTGCAGCGACGGATCGAGACGGAGCAGCAGAAAAGCAAACTGGATCGCATTGCGCAGCTTCGCAATATGCCTTTGAAACGGACAGCTCCGGCTACGCCAAAACAGCCCGTTCATGAGCAAGCCCCCCGCATTCAGCCGAGATTGGAGGTGGCTATTGGCCCGAACGGAGAGGAAATCCATTACCAGATCATTACGGAAGCCGTTCCCACGGATGTTCTGAGCCCGAATTTTCGGGTGATGGTGGATCACCAGCAGCGTATCATGGAAGAGTTTTTTCAGGCGCAGCAGTATGGAATGGCCGGGATTGATGAATTTATGCGGCGCAGGCTGGATGATGAGCGCAGGCTCGGTAATGCATTCCGTGGCGTGGCAGATCCTGAAATCCGCAAAAGAGGGAATGAATGGCCGAAGAAAGATTCCGTTTCCCGAAGTATCGCCAACAGAAAAGTGGCATTGCCCGAAGGCAAAGACAGCAAACAGAAGTCACGTGCGTTGATCAATGCGGGCGAACCCGATCGTGCCGAGCTCCTGAAGGAAGTGATGAAGGATTTTATCTATACCAAAAGGCCGATCGAACAACGTGTTAACCGCTTCTTGCTGGACACTTTGCTGAAAAAACAGTTGATACAGAATGGCATTTCACTACCATACGAATTTGCTGTTCGGGGGCAGTCAGGCGACAGTCTTATTTTTTCGACGGTCAGCATGCGTCCAGGCGAATGGGAGAACAAGTCTTACAAGGCGTCGCTCTTTCCCAACGAGTCGTTGAGTGCTCAAAATGCGCTGTATGTGTTTTTTCCCGATCAGCAACGGTACATCCTGAGCAATATGGGAGTGCTCTTTGGCGGCTCTGGAATTCTGATCATCGTCATTATGGCCTGCTTTTACATGGCCGTCACGACGATCCTCCGGCAGAAAAAGCTGTCCGACATTAAGAATGATTTTATCAACAATATGACTCACGAGTTCAAAACACCAATTTCGACGATCGCACTGGCGGCGGAAATGGCGCATGAAAACTCCGCTACAACGACTGACAATCCCAAGGGTGCAAGGCTGGACAGATACCTCGGCATTATCCGGGAAGAAAACAAACGATTGGGGACTCACGTGGAAAAGGTGCTGCAAATGGCGCTGCTGGATAAAGGACACGTGAAACTGAAAATCAGTGATGCGAACATCCATGACCTGATCAGCAAGGCTTTGAATGGGCAGAGCGTGCAAATTGAGCAGAAAGAAGGTACGGTTGATCTGCATTTTGAGGCCGAAGAGGACGTGGTAGCGGCCGACGAAGTCCATGTTTCCAATGTACTCAATAACCTGATCGACAACGCGATCAAATACTCACCGGAAAAACTGCATTTGACGGTCACTACCCGCAATGAAAATCAGGGAATCGCGATTTCGATTGCAGATAAGGGCATCGGCATGAGCCGTGAGCAGCAACAGCGGATCTTCGATACCTTCTATAGGGTGCCCACCGGCAATGTCCATGATGTGAAAGGATTCGGGCTTGGACTGAGCTATGTCAAAAAAATGGTGGAGGCACATGAGGGCATGGTAAGAGTGCAAAGTAAACCCGGTGACGGTAGCACATTTACAATCTGGCTGCCCGTCCGCAAAGAGGAGCAATAGTTTAGAAATATCGTCAGCAAACCCTAACTTGCCATCTTTTTAAGATGACCAACCGATCGTTACGGTAAATTTCTGACTACGATGATTTCCAAAACTTATGCCCCTCAGGAGATAGAGGATAAATGGTACTCCTACTGGATCGAGAACAAGTTCTTTCAGTCGAAACCCAACCCCGAAAAAGAACCTTACACCATCGTGATCCCGCCGCCGAATGTCACAGGTGTGCTGCATATGGGGCATATGCTCAATAATACCATTCAGGATATCCTCGTTCGCAAGGCCAGGATGGAAGGCAAGGAGGCTTGCTGGGTTCCGGGAACCGATCATGCCTCCATTGCTACCGAGGCGAAGGTAGTAGCGATGCTCAAAGAACGGGGCATCAGCAAGCGCGACCTCACCCGTGACGAATTCCTGGAATACTGCTGGGAATGGACCCACAAATACGGCGGCATTATCCTCAAACAGCTTCGCAAACTAGGCGCTTCGTGCGACTGGGATCGCACGCGCTTCACCATGGAGCCGGACCTGTACGATTCGGTGATCGACGTTTTCATTGACCTCCACAATAAAGGAGAAATATACCGCGGGCATCGGATGGTGAACTGGGACCCTCAGGCGCGTACGACCGTTTCGGATGAGGAGGTGATCATGAAAGAAGTGAACCAGAAGCTGGTTTACCTGCGCTATCCTCTTGCCGGGGAGAATGGAGAAGGGAGTACGGAGGAAGGGGTGGTGATTGCTACTACGCGACCAGAAACGATTATGGCCGACGTGGCTATCTGTGTCAACCCGGCCGATGAGCGTTACCAGCATTTGATTGGTAAGAAAGTACTGATTCCTTTGATCAACCGGGCGATTCCGATTATTGCGGATGATTATGTGGAAATGGAATTCGGAACGGGCTGCCTGAAAGTTACTCCTGCGCACGATACCAATGACTATGAGCTGGGCAAACGGCACAATCTGCCGATCATCGACTTGTTGAATGAAGATGGTACGTTAAATGACAAGGCACAGATTCTTGTTGGCGAAGATCGTTTCGCAGCCCGGAAGAAGATCATCAAAATGCTGGAAGAGTCGGGAAACCTGGTGAAAACGGAGGAGTATAAATCTAATGTAGGACACTCGGAGCGGACTAATTCGGTGATCGAGCCGAGACTGTCGGAGCAGTGGTTCCTGAAAATGGAGAAGATCAGTAAACCGGCATTCGAGAATGTCATGAACGATACTGTTCAGCTGATCCCTGCGAAGTTCAAGAACACCTATCGTCACTGGATGGAGAATGTCCGCGACTGGAATATCAGCCGCCAGCTGTGGTGGGGGCACCGTATTCCGGCTTATTATCTGAATGACGGGACCATTATCGTGGCGAAATCGAAGCGCGAGGCACTGCGCAAAGCGCAGCATGAGTACCAGCTTTTTGCATTGACCGAGGAAGACCTTACCCAGGACCCTGACGTGGTGGATACCTGGTTTTCGTCATGGCTCTGGCCCATTTCTGTTTTTAATGGTATTAAAGAGCCGGATAATGAGGAGGTAAATTACTATTATCCGACCAATGACCTGGTAACCGCACCTGAAATCCTTTTCTTCTGGGTGGCGCGTATGATCATCGCAGGTTACGAATACCGCGGTCAGTATCCGTTCAAAAATGTTTACCTCACGGGCATTGTGCGGGATAAGCAGGGGCGGAAGATGTCGAAATCGCTGGGCAACTCGCCGGATCCGATCGACCTGATCGATCTATATGGCGCTGACAGCATTCGTACCGGTATGTTGTTCAGTTCACAAGCGGGCAACGACCTTCCTTACGACGAGAAGCTGATCGAGCAGGGAAGGAATTTTGGTAACAAGATCTGGAATGCATTCAGGCTGGTGAAAGGTTGGACAGTGGATAGCGAGCTCCCGGTTCCCGAAGGTTCGAAACTCGCCGTTCAATGGTTTGAAAGCAAATTGAACCAGACTCTGGCCGAAGTCCAGGACCACTTCTCGAAATTCCGTATTTCGGATGCATTGAACTCGGTATACAAGCTGATTTGGGACGATTTCTGTGCGCAGTATCTCGAAATGATCAAACCGGGATTCGAACAGCCGATTGACCTGTCGACTTACGATTCTACCCTCGATTTCTTCGACAGGCAGATGCGTTTGCTACACCCGTTTATGCCTTTCATTTCGGAGGAGATCTGGCAGAATATTATAGAAAGGGGAGAGAAAGAATCTATTTGTATCTCACATTTCCCGCAAGCGGCCGAGTTCGATCAGGCATTGCTGAATGACTTTGATGTTCTTTTTGAACTTGTTTCATCAATTCGCAACCTGCGTAACTCGAAAGGTATTAGTCCCAAAACGGCATTGCCACTCGCGATTCGCACGGATTCAGACGAACGTTACAATGCATTGACGCCGCTGATCGAAAAGCTGGCGAACGTGGAGGGCATTAGCTATGTGTCCGGGGAAGCGGAAGGCACTTCATTCCGTGTGAAGTCAGATGAGTTCTTCGTGAACTTAGCGGATGAGCTGGATGTGGAAGCAGAACGCGAGAATCTTTTGCGTGAACTGGAATATACCAAAGGCTTCCTCGAATCGGTCATGAAGAAGTTGTCCAACGAACGTTTCGTGGCCAATGCAAAAGGTGATATCGTTGAAAAGGAAAGAGCTAAGCAGGCCGATGCCGAGGCGAAGATCGCGACGCTGACCGACGCGCTGTCCAGACTTAAATAAGCGTCAGAAATACATATTATCTGTAAAGCACAGGGTGTAAGCACCTTGTGCTTTTTTGTTATGCGGTATAGCTGATTAATGTCGCGCAGACATTTAAAAAGTGCAAGGCGACGACTAGCTAAATAGCTCACCCTTAGGATTAATCGATGATTTAATGGAGATAAAATTATATTAATTTTTAAAAAATTTTATTAGGTCAAACTGTTTGGAAATAGGAAAAATCCGGGTGTAACTTTCCAGCCAATCTGATGTAACTCAATCGACTATGGCGACGAAAACAGCACAGGAATTAGCCCTGCCGGTGGGCGTAACGCTCGACCGGTTTATCATGCACAGCCAAAGTGCATTTCCTTATGCAACGGGCGAATTGTCCCAGCTCCTCCGCGACATCGCGCTTGCGGGAAAGATCATCAACCGTGAAATCAACCGGGCAGGTCTGATCGATATTACCGGCGGGAACGGGACAGAAAATGTGCAGGGAGAAAACCAACAAAAACTGGATATCGTAGCCAACATCCGCTTTATTCGTGCATTGAAGAATGGTGGGGAGGTTTGTGCCATCTTGTCGGAAGAGGAGGAGGATATTATTCACACCGGAAACGATCACGGGAAATATGTAGTAGCGATGGACCCGCTGGACGGCTCTTCCAACATCGATGTGAACGTTTCGATCGGCACCATCTTTTCTATCTACCGGCGGGTTACACCCATCAACGAGCCGGCTTCTATGGCAGACTTCCTGCAAGGAGGACGCAAGCAGGTGGCGGCGGGCTATATTCTCTACGGATCGTCGACGATGCTGGTCTATTGCACTGGTGACGGGGTCAATGGTTTCACATATGATCATTCGCTGGGAGAGTTTATCCTGTCGCACAAGAACATGGGTACCCCGGCCAACGGCACGATCTATTCTGTCAACGAAGGTCATTACCACAGCTATCCGGCGTTTGTACAGCAGTATATTGCGCAGTGCAAATCGAGGAGTTTCAGTGCACGTTATATCGGTTCGCTCGTGGGCGATTTCCACAGGAACATGCTTAAAGGCGGCATTTACCTTTACCCATCTACCCAAAAAGACCCGAAAGGCAAACTGCGCCTGCTTTATGAATGCTATCCGCTCGCATTCATCGCGGAAAAGTCAGGGGGCAAAGCCAGTGATGGTTTTGGTAACATTCTCGACATCATACCGCAGTCTTTTCACCAGCGCTCGCCGCTGTACATTGGCTCGTCGAGCCTTGTGGACGACGTTGTGAAAGGCTGATGGCGGGCTACCGTTTTAGTTTTCGTAACTTTGCGCCATGCAAACTACGCAAAACCCATTCGAGCAATTCAAGCTCAACCGCCAATTGCTCAATGCGATTGAAGAAGCAGGATACACAGAACCGACCGCTATTCAGGAGCAGGCCATACCCATTGCCCTCGCTGGCCAGGACATTCTGGGCATAGCGCAGACGGGCACCGGTAAGACAGCGGCTTATACATTACCATTATTAATGCGTATCAAATATGCCCAGGGACAACATCCCCGGGCATTGATTTTGGCCCCCACCCGGGAATTGGCCATGCAGATATCGGAGGCCATTATCCAGCTTGGAAAGTACACCGACATCCGGACGGTCGTCCTGTATGGCGGAGTAGGTCCGAAAACACAGATCGAAGCCCTCAGGAAAGGTGTGGACATTATTGTTGCGACACCAGGCCGTTTTATGGACCTCTATTTTCAGGAGGAAATTGTGGTAAAGCATCTCAACGCGATGGTGCTCGATGAAGCCGATAAGATGATGGACATGGGTTTTATGCCCCAAATCCGGAAATTGCTGGAAATCATTCCGCGTAAAAGACAGAACATGCTTTTTTCGGCGACATTTTCCGGGAAAGTTGAGCACCTGTCCCACGAATTTCTTGAATTCCCGACACGCATTGAAATTACCCCGCAGGCGACGGCGGCTGAAATGGTGTCCCAATCGTTGTACGAAGTGCCCAATTTTCGCACGAAGATTAATTTATTGACCTATTTACTGGAAGACCGTGATGCGCTTACACGTGTGCTCGTGTTTACGCGCAGCCGGGAGGTGGCCGGGCTGGTACACCAGAATTTGCTGAACCGGGCCGTGCCCGAAGCAGAGCTGCGTGTGATCCATGCCAACAAAGGCCAAAATACCCGGATCAATGCGATGGAAGCCTTTCGGGAAGGACAGATACGGGTAATGGTGGCAACCGACGTGGTGGCACGCGGGATTGACATTACAGAAGTGAGCCATGTGGTCAATTTCGATGTGCCGCTGATCTACGAAGACTATGTGCACCGGATCGGCCGTACGGGCCGAGCCAACCATGTAGGTAATGCGATCACGTTCATGACCATTGCCGACGAATATCATATCCGGAAAATTGAGTCGATGATCAGGACGGAGATTCCCCGTGCCGAGTTTCCGGATGAGGTTGATGTCGTAGAAACTCCCTTCCAGGAACAACAGGATATGCTTCGCGAAATCGATAATCAACGCCGGAAAGAGGACCCGACTTTCAAGGGTGCTTTTCATGAAAAGAAAAGATTCATTCCGACGGCCAGGAAATCATCAGGGAATACCGGTAAGGGGCAGCGTGGATCGGGAGGAAGAAGTAAACGCAGATAATGCAATACAAATCGGAGAAAACCGTTTAACTTGGACAATAGAAAACCTATCTTCTATTAAAGTCAATTATGAAAGAGTCTGTTGTAATTTGGCTTGCCTTTTTGATACCTGTAATGGGCTTTGCTCAAAACACGCATCTGGCAAGCGCGGGTCCAAGTACAGATACCAACGTTGCTCCCAAAAAGCCACTTGAATTAAAGGAAAGACGTATTCTCCCGCTATTCGGAGAAGTAAGCAAAACTTCGGAGCAAATCGATGAAGAGATTAAGTTCCTGAGTGAATGCGATAAATCGTTCGCCACCCGGACCGAGGCCAGCAGTTTCTTTGCTACCCGCGCCTGGGAATATTTGCAGGAAGGGTCGCTTGATACAGCCTGCTACCGTTTCAACCTCGCCCAGTTATTGAACGACAAGAACGTGGAGGCCTACTGGGGTTTGGGCGTTGTATCTTACCAGCGTGAAAACTGGGTGGATGCCAAAAGAATGCTGACCAAAGGTATAAGCCTGCAAGCCGACAATGTCCCGCTGCTCGTAGATTTGTCAACGGTTGAATTAAAATTATATGCGATCACCAGCCGCAAGGAAGAATTGGATGAGGCAAGTGAACTGCTGAAACATGCCGTTTCCATTGATTCATCTTATGCATTGGGACAGTACAATCTCGCATTGCTGCATTATAATCTCAATGAGCTCGACAAGTCATGGGAGCATTTGCATAAAGGTCGCACGCTGGATTTTAGCCAGTTGAACCTTGACTTTGTTGAACTTTTGAAGGCCAAAATGCCCGATCCTCAGGGATTTTTCAAGTAACTCAGTGCATTACCAGCATAGGGAAGTCTCCTTCGGGAGACTTTTTTGTTGTAAGACGGCCTGCAATCCATTATCTGGCTTTACAGAAAGTGGTTTTCGCTGTTTGACCTCAATAAAACAACCCGGCTGCATTGCGATCATACGTTCTGTTTTGCTGAGAAGGCAAATGGGAATGGCCCGGCGATTGCCGGGCCATTCCTGTTATTGGAAGACAAATCCTGTTGGAGCAACACCCACTTTCAGGGAATCGACCAGGCTTCCGTCTGTCCGGTAGCGTACGGCATAGCCCGCCTGAGCGTACGAAGGTGTTACACCTGCATATAGCAAACCTTGCGACGGGTCAACAGATAATCCGCTGAAAACGCGAGGGATCAAAGGCGTGTTCATTGCAATTTGGGAGTCGGTGATCGCGAATTTATAGGTCGCGCCATGTTCCTGGCCTTTGTCGTCATACCATGAGAGTACAAAGAATATCGATCGTAGATCGGCACTGAACGTAAAGTTTCCGGGTGTCTTGAAACCACCAGTGGCAATGCTTAATGTAGCTTCTACATTGGAATTTTCGGGATTGACGCGCATCACCTTTCCGCCAGCCTGAACCCAAAGTTTGCCGTTTGCATCAATTCCTATCGGATTGGCGGCTCCGTCAAACGAGACAGGTGTGCCAATCTGGTCGGATGTGGTGTTGATAATGGTCAGTTTTGTCCCTGAACCCCATAGCGTGGTTCCTACGAACAGTTTACCATTGTGATAGACCAGGTTTTCGGGCCCGTCCGCGATGTCGATTTTTTTGGTAACCTTCTTGCTGCCCAGATCGATAACGCTTACATAGCCGGTTTTATATTTCAAATCTGAATTGGAGCCCCAGCAGGACACATAGGCTTTGTTATCGACGATGACAACTTCCCGTGGATTTTCGATATCCGGTGCGCCAATGGTACCCTCGCTTTTGAAAGTATAGCTGTCAATAAATTGAACCTTGTCCTGTCCGGCAGCTGAGTTGTCGACCAGAATTATTCCTTTTCCATTCGATGTGGCATAGTCCTGCACGCCACCTTTTAATGCGGTACCATTAGCAACAGCAAAAATGTCGGCGTCAGCGGTGCTCCTTTCCCGTGGGAAATACGAAATAGCTCCGTTATTCTGTGAAAAATTACCTTCATTCATCACAAAAACCCCACTTACATAATCGCCTTTCGGTGCAGGGTCGCTTTGGTTACATGACCACACCGCAAGCGTGGAGAGAGCTATTGCAACTGAACTGGCTAATTGTTTTTTCATTTTCATTGATTTATTGAGAATCATAACTAAAGGTTAAACTTAATGCAAAACTTCTTCCCGGCATCGCGTTATTTCTCACATTCAGGTAAAATGCATTCGTGAGGTTCCGTACTTGTCCCTGAATGTGTGCCTTGAATGTGTTCCAGGAAACCGTGGTTTCGGCTAAAATATTCAGCAAACCATATCCGTCAAAAGACTGTGAATTGTCGAAAGTTGTGAAACGTTTGCCAACTGCCTGGAACTGACCAGTGACCTTCGTTGCCTTGTATTGAGCAAATGCACTCATATTGGCGCTGTGAAGGGGTACAAATACAAGTTGCTTCCCTATTATATCCTGGGAATAATTGTCGTAAGCCTTCTCCTGAGAACTCTTGTTGAGCGCGTAACCTGCATCGAAACCCGACCGGACCGTCCCCATCTGGCGTCGGTAGCCCAGTTGCAGCTCGATACCGCGTGCCAGTACCTGTTGCAGGTTTTCGACCCGGTAGTTTCTCGAAGGATTCCAATACGTCCAATCCCTGATGCGATTGTGATAGGCAGTCAGCGATGCGTGGAAGGTGCTGCCCGCAGTGGACTTGAAGCTATGTGTGATGCCCAGCTCCTTGTTCCAGCCGCTTTCCGGCTTAATGTCAGGATTACCCAGATCTTTCCAATAACGTTCATTCAAAGTAGGGGTACGGTAGCTGCGGCCCACGGAGCCTTTCATGAGCAGGCGATGCTGATCATTCCGCATCACATCGTATTCCGCCCCTAAGGAAGGCGTAAAAGGCGGGTTGTAGCCGCTGATCAGTGCTTGTCGAAAATTGGCAGAAACGGTCAGCCGGTCGGTGGCCTGCCAGCGGGTCAGGGCAAAAATGTCGGTACGGTTTTCGGAGACCCGCGCATATGCGTAACCCGGCACCCGCGAACGGAAATGCGTCCATTCGATGCCGGTTTTGATGGATACCGGCCGGAGTGAGCCCGGCATGTTTAATGTGATATCTTTATCAATGTGGCTGGCCAACTTGTCTGTAACCGAATGGTCGGGGTGGGAGATGTCGCCTTTCGCGTAGTCAATAATGTCCCGCACCCACGCGGTGCGTACAGTAAAAGTCCTGACCCGATAGCGCAGCATGGCGCGATATGCCTCGGTGAGCGTCATTTCGCGGCCCGCTTCGTCAGCCGGCGTCAGTATGAGCTTGTTGCTGGTGAGCCAAACGTGCGCCGAAATCTCCTGGTCGCTCCGGGATTGCAGAAACAGATCCTGAACAACGCCTTTCTGAGCACTTTCTGTTGGTAGTACCGCATAGTCATTCCTGGCCTCGTAGGGGTAGTCATTATTCATGCGGCCGTTGTAAATAGCGGTTTTACCGGAGAATTTCCATCGTTCTGTCAGCGGCATGGCGTAGCGAAGGTACGCCTGTGTCTGGTGATTCCGGAAGCTTTCCTGCTGCCTGCCAACACCAATGTCGAAACCTCCGGCCGATGCCTTGCTGTCGAGCAGAATGCTGCCTCCAACGGCATCGGTACCCACAATGCTGGCCGAGGAGCCATACTGCACCGACAGTCGGTCAAAACCGGCAACCGGAATGGTCGAGAAGTCGGTTTGCCCGAGCGTAGGTGCATTGATATTCAATCCGTTCCACAACACAGCGGTATGATTGGCCGACGTGCCGCGAAATGAGGCCGTACTCAGCTGGCCAGGGCCATAGTTTTTGAATGAAACCGGTGTGTAAGCCGATAATGCGTCACCGATGTTCTGGAAACGGAACAGCGCGAGGGAAGTGGAATCGATGGTCTGGATTTTAAGACCACTCATAAAGTTTTGAGGAACGAATCCTTTGACAACCACCGGGTTCAAATCGACTGAGTCGCTCTGGGCATACAGACGCACAGGAAAAGTAAAGCCTATCCAAAACGTCAAAATGATAAATAAAATCCGGTCGGCAGTCACCCCAGCAAGCAATGGATTGGCGGTGATCTTAGGCTTTTCCTCCGAAAACATCAGATCAAACGCTCTGGCAGGTCTCCTGGCTCGTCATTGGATCCGGCGCCTTCCCGTTCGAAAACAGTGGCATGAAGATCGGTCCGTTTGTTACTGACTTACAGTTGCGGGGACAGTTTCCGGCTTTCACGGAATTCCCTATTAAGCCTAACCCCTGATTAGAAGTGGTTTATGGCACCAAGCGGCGCAAAGTTAGCTATTTTAGCTGACTTTTGGTTGTTTGCGAGAAGCGCTATCTTTACGGCAAATTGATTGCTTTTGGCAGCTTCTACTCAAAGTTTCTCGACCGCATCTTCCCTGAAAGGCATTTACCTCATGCTGGGTGCCGCATTTTTCTTCTCGCTCACATCCGCTATCTCCAAATGGCTCGGGAGGGAATTTCATATCGTGCAACTGGTATTTTTCAGGAATATCGTTGGGGTAGTTTTCATCTTTGGTAGTATCTGGAGACGGCCACTGAGGCAGGAAGGCGGCAAATTAGGGTTACTCATTTTCAGGGGTGTGGTAGGGACATTATCGCTCTATATGCTGTTCTACGCGATTCAGACGCTGGGGCTTGGGCGAGCGTCTACCTATCAATACACGTACCCGATTTTCCTGGCGCTTTTTTCCTGGCTGCTCATTGGCGAAACGCTGAACGGGAAAGAGTGGATGGCGATATTCGTTGGTTTTACTGGAATTTTATTCGTTTTCCGCCCCGACCTTTCGTCCTCTCTGCGGGATAATGCACTGGGGTTGGGTAATGCTTTGCTGACTGCGATCTCCTATCTCTCGATCCGCCAGCTCGGAGTCGTGTACGACACCCGCGCGATTATTCTTTCATTTATGCTCAGTGGCATTGTAATGCCTGTTTTGTCGATGCTGGTCGGGACCTATTATCCGATGGAGGACTTGGATTTTCTGATAGGCACTTTCAAATGGCCGGAGAATGCATATCAATGGCTGGGGTTTCTGGCATTGGGGCTTACCGCGCTTTTGGGACAAAGAATGCTGACGCAGTCATTCACTTACGATAAAGCAGGCCGCGTCGCCGCCGTAGGTTATTCCAATATCCTCTTTTCTGTATTGATCGGCTTTTTGATGGGTGAAGCTATCCCCTCCTTATCGATGCTGACCGGCATGCTGCTGATCATCGCGGGTGGTATTCTGGTATCCTTTGCCAAAACCAAAAATTCTTAAAGTCGCTCATCAAAGGCCAATCGGTTCATAAACGGGTCGATGACAGTTACTGAAACGGCGTTCCAGGGCTCCTGTTCGAGTCCGGGGTGGTTGTATTTGTATTGTTTTGCGGTCAGTTCTTTATGAAAATCCCGCACGCCGGTGCATTCGATGAAGATTTTGGCGCCGGGTGTGCTGTCGCCGTGATGTTCCGAGAGGTGAAGGATGACGCCACCACGCGAAATTTGCATGTAAAGCGGTGCATCGTCTGAAAACCGGTGTTCCCAGTCGATCCCGAAACCGAGCCATCCCATGTAGAATTCCCGTGCCTTAGTTTCATCAAAAATGCGTAAAATTGGGATGACTTTGCTGGCTTCCATTTCAGTTGGGTTTTTGAATGCCGATATCGGGCAATGATTTGTGTCTGAGATTTGTTTAAGAGAAGAAATCTAAAAAAATACCATGAAACGACTCTTGTCATCACTCATAATATTTCCGGTCATGCTGGTATTTCTGACCGGCTTTAAGGCAGATAGCGGGAAGGGCCCTGCCCCGGAGAAATTCGCCGACGGCATTCAGTGGCTGACGATCGAGGAAGCCTTCGCCAAAATCAAGAAAGAGCCCCGTAAAATCCTGATCGACGTTTACACCGACTGGTGCGGCTGGTGCAAAGTGATGGATAGGGAGACGTTCAAGGACAAAGCGGTAACCGAATATATCAATAAGAAATACTATGCCGTAAAGCTCGATGCAGAGCAAAAAGGGACGATCAAGCTCGGTGACAAGGAATTCAAATACCTCGCCCAGGGCGGACGGGGCATCAACGAGATCGCATTGGCATTAACCAACAACCAGCCAAGTTATCCCACCACGGTTTTTCTGGACGATCAATTCAACATGATCCAGCCGCTGCCTGGATATCTGAAAGCGAAGGAATTTCACCAGATCATTACCTTTTTCGGAGAGGATTACCACAAAAAGCAGGATTTCGAAAGTTACAAGGCGAAGACTTACGGGACTTTGTATCCTGCGAAATAGGGCTGCCATAAGAGATGAAAAAGCCTAAAATAGTGCTGGAAGTTATCAGAGAAGAGGATGGTTACAGCGCCGTCGCCGACATTGCCGACAAATTCATTGGCACGCAGGGCGATAGTATGGAAGAGTTGAAAAAAAACATCCTCGAAGTGGTCAATCTGACATTCTACGAGGATGGTTTCAGTTATAATATGGATGAGATTGAACTAAGTCAGCCGATCGAAAAATCTGAAACGTCGCTTCATTAGTTAAGGGGATTAACTTTAAACCGCTTCTCCTTCCTGCATTCTTTCTGCATTCTCAGCAATGCGCAGCTTCTCAATCAACTCAGCAATATCACCTTCCATGACAGCCGGCAGGTTGTAAACCGTATATCCGATCCGGTGATCGGTAATGCGGCTTTGCGGGTAGTTGTAAGTCCGGATCTTATCGGAGCGGTCGCCACTGCCGACCATTGATTTCCGCTGTGAACTGATCGCGTCGTTGTGTTTCTTCAATTCGATCTCGTACAGGCGTGAACGCAGTACGCTCAATGCACGATCCTTGTTTTTCAGCTGGGAACGCTCATCTTGGCAGCTCACCACGAGTCCGGATGGAATGTGGGTCAGACGTACCGCGGAATAAGTCGTGTTAACCGATTGTCCACCCGCACCCGACGATTGGAATGTATCTACGCGGACATCATTCATATTGATCTGCACATCCACTTCTTCGGCTTCCGGCAGCACGGCAACGGATGCCGCAGAAGTATGGATCCTTCCCTGTGATTCGGTCTGTGGAACGCGTTGTACGCGGTGTACGCCCGACTCGAACTTCATTTTACCATATACATCTTCCCCTTCAACCTTGCAGATGATCTCCTTGTAGCCACCATTGGTCCCTTCGGTATAGTCCATCACGGACGAGCGCCAGCCCATTTTCTCGAAAAAGCGCTGATACATTCGGAAAAGATCACCCGCGAAGATAGCTGCTTCGTCGCCGCCGGTACCTCCGCGGACTTCGAGTATGATATTGCGGCTGTCGTTGGGATCTTTGGGGATAAGCAGTTCCTTGATCGCCTGTTCCAGCTCTGCGAGTCTGGGGGTTAGCTCATCGAGCTCCTCCTTGGCCATTTCGCGCAGATCTTCGTCTTTTTCAGTGGCTATAAGCTCCTTGGTGCCGGCTATATCCTTTTGCAATTTTTGGTAAATCGCATACTGGTCCACGATCTTGCCCAGATCTTTGTATTCTTTGCTGATCTTGGAATAGCGTGTAGAGTCGGAGACAACTTCGGGTTGTATGATTTGTTGAGAAACCTCTTCAAAACGTTCTTTTATAGCTTCTAATTTATCGATCATCTTTATTGGATATCTTTGGCACGACGCATTCGGGGCACAAAGATACGCATTTTAGCTAAATGAATGATTTCAAGACGTTATATGCATGCCAGGACGGGCCAGGTGCGGAAAGTGGATACATTAGTTTAACATTCATGGATTATGAGACAGTTGTTATATATCGCAGCGATAGCCGGATTTTTTTCCGCATGTGATTTTAAAAGTGGTCGCCTTGAAAATACGAAGGAATTGAGCCGTGAGATTAAGGCATCGCAGATCAAACGGGTTACCAACACACAGCTTGTTTATGCGGCCGATGAATGGGGAAAGAAAATAGCGCAGATCGCCGAAAAAGCTTTGAAAAGCGAATTGGAGAAAAACCCGGCGTCTGGCCTGGGACTTTGTAAAAACCTGTCGGGAATTCCGGTTGTCGCCGCTTTACAAAAAGAATATGGCGTTAAAGTGGAGCTCCTGGGCGCCGCCGACCTGAAAAATCCATCACTGTCGCCGAAAGAGCGTGAAATACTGGACGCCTACCTTTACAGCGCCAGAAGCAAGACAGCTGCCGGTGACAATTTACAACAGTTAAATGACACCTTGCTGGCATATAATGCGCCTGTCCCTGTCGAAAGCATTGTTTGCAAAAAGTGCATGAGCGCACAAGACACCACTTTTGCCGTTTGGCGGCTGCTATTCAGCAAAAAGGAGATAATCAGGAAACTGGACGCCAAACAGTTGAAGGATTGATTCAGGCAATAATTTTTGTTTATTTCAAGAAAACAAAGACGCATGGCTAAGCTGTACAAATTTCCGCTGGTATTTCTTTGCATCGCTTCCCTCGCCGCCTCGGCGCAGCATAATACGGTGGTTTTTCAATCCGATTTCGGTTTGAAGGACGGAGCCGTCTCTGCCATGAAGGGAGTAGCTACCGGTGTTTCGTCGGATATCAGGCTATATGATGTGACGCATGAGATTCCTGCTTACAACATCTGGGAGGCGGCTTATCGGCTGGTGCAGACGGCACCCTACTGGCCGGTGGGGACGGTTTTTGTTTCAGTCGTAGACCCAGGTGTAGGAACTGACCGGAAGTCGGTCGTTTTGCTGACGAAATCGGGACATTACTTTGTTACCCCTGACAATGGTACGCTTACGCTCGTTGCGGAGCAAATGGGGATCAGCGAGGTGAGGGAAATCGATGAAGCGGTCAACAGGAGGAAGGACTCAGGAGAATCGTATACCTTTCACGGGCGAGACGTATATGCCTATACTGGCGCACGGCTGGCTGCAAAGGTAATATCTTTTGAGCAGGTGGGACAGCAATTACCAGCCAGGGTTGTTTCCATCCCGTACCAGAAGCCCTCTTTTGAAAAAGGAAAGGTTCTGGGCGCGATTCCGATCCTGGACATTCAGTATGGTAATGTTTGGACCAATATAGACAGGACGCATTTCAATCAATTGAATGTGCAGACAGGCGATGATGTAAAAGTGCAGATTTTTAAGGCCGGCACCAGGATATATGAAGGGAAGGTGAAGTTTGTCAACACGTTCGGAGATGTGAAAGAAGGTGCGGACGTGGGCTATTTCAATAGCCTGCTCAATTTTTCACTCGGCATTAATATGGGCAACTTTTCAGAAAAGTATAAAGTGCAGAGTGGAAGTGAATGGAGTATTGTACTGAGTAAGTGAGCAATACTCCATTCTAGTCTATTTGCCGACCACCTGATAGATTTCGTACCAGTCTTCGCGGGTCAGTTTGATATCCGAAGCGCTGGCCCCATTGCGGATGCGCGTTTCAGAGAGTGAGCCGATAATGGGCAAAGTACCGAGCTTCATCAGCCAGGCTACGGCAGTCTGCTCGATATTGGCATCGTATTTTTTCCCGATCTCATCCAGTTTGGACCGCAACCTGACTGCCTTTTCATCGGTTCCATTCAGGATTTTCCCGCCGGCAAGTGGTGCCCATGCCAATGGTTTGCTGAAACTTTGCTTGATAAAATCGATCCGGCCGTCTTCAATGGCAGTAGTATTCATCAGATTCAGCTCGATATGGTTGGTAACAATGGGAATCCGCAAATAGGAGGCAAGCAACTGGTGCTGGAAAACCGTAAAATTGGCCACTCCGATATGCTTGGCTTTTCCTGACGTCACCACTTCTGCCAACGCCATGGCCGTTTCTTCAGGGTCGGCGAGCAGGTCGCTCTGGTGTAAAAGGAAGATATCCAGGTAGTCTGTTTTAAGTCTTTTCAGCGATGCATTGATGCTGTTGATGATATGCTCCCGGGAGTTGTCGTAGTAGGTAAGGTACCTGTTATCGGAAGTTCTGATCCCGCACTTGCTGAACAGAACAATGTCTTCCCTCTTAAATGACCTGTTCCTGATAATCTTTCCGAAATGCTCCTCAATGGTTTGATCGCCGTAAACGTCAGCATGGTCGAATGTATTGATACCCAGTTCAAGGCACAGATTGACGGTTTTTTCAATTTGAGCGGTGGTGACGGCACCTTCGTCGGTCCATCTCCAGAAACCATAAATTGCTTCTGAAACCTTTGGTCCGGAGTCGCTGAGGCTTACTTTTTTCATCGGTGGTAATTTGAATTCGTGCAAAAGTATCTATTTCTCCAGTCGTTTATCTTTAACGATCAGATAAAAATCGTTTTCCAGTTCCAGGTAGCCATAATCGTATACGAAATGGTAAATGCTCCCTTTCAGCGTCGGGCGGATGCTGGTGATGAGGTTGAAATCAAAACCTTTGGCTATGAGGATGTGCTTTGTAGTCTTGGATTTGTCATCCGGGCACAGCTCTTCAAGAATACGGCGGTTCTTGCGAAGTTGGTTATTCATATTTCTCACCATGTTGTAAGCATCTGAATTCAACCGGTTGTTGTAGCTGTTCCGGCACATATCCGAACAGAACTTTTTATCTACCCGCCCTACTAATGGTTTATCACATTCCAGGCAATTTTTCATTTTTCAAACTGTTTGGCCGAACCCGCGCAGGTTCGGTTGGTGTGCATAGAATCGTCTAAACGCAATATAGCAAAATTCATTTGCCGCACTGCTCAAAAAGCATCTTCCGTTTGCAAACGGCTGCAAACGTTTTTATTTGATTATAAGTGGTTAATAACCGAATCGTTTTTCCGCAGCAACACACTTTTGCAGACCGGTCCACGATGGTCGGTATAACAAAATCATTCATCATCTAAACAATTACAAGTATGAACTCTGTTAAATTAATCGGAAATGTTGGACGTGAAATCACGGTAAAAGAATTCGATGGAGGGAAAATGATCAGTTTTTCGCTGGCAACGGACGAAGGGTATGTGAATAAAAACAAAGAGGAGATCAAGAATACCGCCTGGCACAGCGTAGTGGTATGGAGAGAGCTGGCGCAGCGCTGCGAATCCTTTCTGACAACAGGAAAGATGGTGTCAATCGAAGGAAGGCTTACTTACCGGCAGTATCTGAATAAGGAGAATAAGACCGTCAGAGTAACGGAAGTGACCGCTCACAAGGTAGAAGAGGTTGCCAGAAAGCAGGAAGCAGGAGCATGAAGGGGATGTTGGCCCGGCATATCGGGGTAAACCGGGCCAACGATCTTACAAGCTTTTTTCAAGAACGCCTTTCCAATTTGCATAGGCTTCCTTTGTCGCCTGGGCGAGATTTTGATCAGGCTCTATGGTTCGTAATGCGGTTAATCCTACGAATGCGTCTTTTCGGCTTTTGTAGTAACCAAGCCCGAAACCGGCCGCACGGGCTGCACCCTGTGCACCATCGGTGTTATACAGTTCTACCGTGGCCCCGGATACATTGGCGAAAGTTTCCCTGAAAACAGGACTGAGGAACATGTTAGCTTCGCCGGCCCGGATGTTCTGGAGGGACACACCTACCGTTTCCATGATTTCCATACCATAGTACAAAGCGAATACGATCCCTTCCTGGGACGCCCTTGTAAAATGACTGAGCCCATGACGGCTGAATTGAAGACCTTTAAATGTGCTTCCCGGATCCTGGTTTTCAAGCATACGCTCAGCGCCGTTACCGAAGGGCAAACAAAAGAGGCCATCCGATCCCACAGGCGCCTTCGCAGCCAGAGTGTTCATCTCGGGATAGGAGACATTGCCCTGAAATAAAGCGTTGCGGAGCCAGCCATTGAGGCTGCCGGTTCCATTTATACATAGTAGTACCCCATAGCGCGACGATGCCGTGACCGGGTTGACGTGAAGAAAGGTATTGACTCTTGATTTAGTATCGAACTTGATTTGGTCGCTAACCCCATACACAACACCGGAGGTCCCGGCGGTTGCGGCTACTTCTCCCGGTTCCAATACATTCAGTGAGAATGCATTGTTGGGCTGGTCTCCTGCGCGATAGGTGACCGGAATACCTGCACGCAATCCGAGTGCAGATGCAGCTTCCGCAGTTACCTGTCCCTGTTCGGAAAAGGTGGGGAGGACAGTCGGGAGAATGTCGGGGCTGAACCCAAAGTGATCAAAAAGGAAATCGGCCGGACGTTGGTTGACAAAGTCCCAGAAAATGCCCTCCGATAGCCCCGAGGGGGTAGTAACTACTTCGCCGGTCATGCGGGCAGCGAGGTAATCACCAGGAAGCATGAATTTATGTACACGGGCATAGACATCCGGCTCATTTTGCTTTACCCAACCGAGCTTCGAAGCCGTGAAATTGCCAGGAGAATTGAGAAGGTGCGGGAGAACGTATTCCTCACCCAATGCTTCCATTGCGTTGTTGCCTACTTCCACGGCGCGGCTGTCGCACCATATGATGGAAGGCCGCAGCACGTTCAGGTCTTTATCGACCACTACAAGGCCGTGCATCTGATAGGATATTCCGATTGCACCAACTTCCGTCGGTGAAACATTTGCTTTTTGTATAACGGCTTGTGATGCCAGGCACGCATTCTCCCACCACATTTGGGGTTCCTGTTCGGCAAAGCCTGGTTTCGGGGCGGCAATTGTCATTTCCCTCTCAGGGTAATACGCGGATGCAGCAACAACCCCGGTATCTGCGTGAATCAAACATGCTTTGACGGACGAACTGCCTAAATCGAATCCAAGGAAATACATTGCTAAATATGATTATTTTGATTTGAAATGCTTTAATCTTTAAATATAAGTGCTAAAAAATACAAAAATGTTCAAATAACTTTAAGAAAAGATGTTTATTAAGTGTTATTATAACACTTAAACAAAAATAAGTAAAAATAGTGCTTTCCCGCGACCTGACGGAAAAAGAATATTTGATCATTAAAATTCATTATCTTAAAGAACTTATGAAACTAAAGGACTGATTTTCGGGTCTCCTTTGTGTTTATCTTGCATGAGCTCGATTATCTATGCGATATTTGAGTGAAAATTGAAGTTGCTGACATCCTTTACCGGGAATTATGAAGAAAGTTGTACAAGTTGTTCTCATTGGCGGTTTGTTTTTTTTATTCTCCGAATTTCGCCCGAACGACAGGAAGTGGGAAAAACCATTCTCGAAACTCGACCGGGAGGTCAGGGAGAACAGCAAAGCATACGCAACGCTGGGAGAGGCGACAAAAACAATAGGACATCGGCTTACCGGGAGCGTCAATGGAGAGAAGGCGGAAGAATACGCGTTTAAATTGCTCAAAAGCTACGGGTTCACGGATGTTGTATACCAGCCGTTTGAAGTAGAGGCCTGGATGCGTGACACCGTAACGCTGTCCATTGCACCAGGAAGCAGCGATAATTTTCGGGATGTTCCGGTAGTTTCTCTTGCTCACTCGCCCGTCGAATCTACCCTGCAGGGGGAAATTGTGGACGTGGGTAACGGGTTGGAAGAGGATTTTCTGGCCGTGAAGGACAAAATCAAAGGAAAAGTAGCACTCGCCAATATCAATTTGGTGGGTGTGACCGGTAAAAAGAATCTGCACAGGTCCGAAAAAACGGCACTGGCGATCAAATATGGTGCAAAGGGGATGATCATGGTGAATGGCGCTCCGGGGAAGATTTTGCTTACCGGCACGGCGTCGGTAACAGGTGCCATTATCTCCATTCCGGCTGTATGTGTCTCCAACGAGAGTGGTCACGAAATCAGGAAATGGATCAAGGACGAAGGCCCGCTGGAAGCTCATATCGATATGCACAACATTTCCAAGCCGATTAAAGCCCGTAATGTCATCGCTACACTGAAAGGAAAATCCGAGGAAAAGGTAATCATCGGAGGGCATCTCGACTCGTGGGATCTTGCAACAGGGGCAATCGACAACGGCATCGGTTCATTTGCGGTGATAGATATCGCCAGAGCATTCAAGGCGCTGAAAGTCAAGCCTGAACGAACGATTCAGTTTGTATTGTTCATGGGCGAGGAGCAGGGTTTGCTCGGCTCCAAGCACTTCGTAGGCGAATTAAAGAAGGCCGGAACGATCGACAAGATCGCGTACATGATGAATCTGGACATGACGAACGACCCCAAGGGAGTCAATGCATTTGGCAGAAACGAAATGAGCGACTTTTTTGCGACAGTAGGTCAGGCCATCCGTTCCGTCGACAACGAATATAAAAATGAAGTTACCAATGCGGCCGGATTGCATAGTGATCATCAGCCATTTATGTTGGAAGGTGTTCCCATCGCAGGGCTCTCGGGTCATCTGGACCCCAATGCATTGCAATGTTATCACGCGGACTGCGACGATTTCAGCCTGGTGAACAAGGACCAGCTTGAAAATACAGTCCGGATCGCATCGATGTACCTGTATGCGTTATCTAATGCAGAAAATATTTCGGTCAAGAAATTGTCGGATCAGAAAACACGTGATTTCCTGATTTCGCAGGGCTTGAAAGAAGAATTGATCATTGGTCAGGAATGGCGTTGGGAACAATAAAAATGGGACTGGCGGTGGCGGGCTTCTAGCAAATGCGGATATTTGCTTGTCAATTTCCTACTGCAATGCTCGTATTCCCCAACGCGAAAATCAATATCGGACTCAACATCGTCGAAAAGAGAAGCGACGGATACCATAATATCGAATCTTGCTTTTACCCGGTCGGGTGGTCGGATGCGCTGGAAATAGTGCCCGCGGAATCGTTTGCTTTTTTTGCAGACGGCAATCCGATTCCGGGAGACCACTCCGACAATCTTTGCGTAAAGGCTTATCATCTCCTGAAGGCTGACTACGACCTGCCGGCTGTTCACATTCATTTACTCAAAACCATCCCGATCGGTGCAGGACTAGGCGGTGGCTCGGCGGACGCTGCATTTGCAATCAATACGCTGGACACCATGTTCCAGTTGGGTATTTCAGTAGAACAACGGCAAGAGTATGCCCGCCATTTGGGTAGCGACTGTGCGTTTTTTATCCTTAATAAACCTGCTTATTGTTTCCAGAAGGGTGATCGCTTTGAGGATATCCCGATGAGCTTGTCCGGCAAATGGATCGTAATGGTTAACCCGGGGATACATATATCAACAATTGAAGCATATTCTGGCATCGTCGCGAAACCAAGTGACATAGATTTGCGTAATATACTTCAAAGACCTGTTGCTGAATGGAAAGATCAGGTAAGAAATGATTTTGAAGCAACACTTTTTCCGCGATACAGTCTTTTGGAAGATATTAAAACAAAATTGTATTCGCTGGGTGCGGAATATGCATCGATGAGCGGATCTGGGTCGACCTTATTTGGGATATTTGAGGAGCAGAAAAATGTTAAAGAACATTTTGCCGGATTAAGGCTTTGGCAAGGTTTACTTAAATAAATTAATGCTTTCCCGTATGTCCGAAGCAGTAAATTCGTCGTTATATTCACTTATGAATGCGCTTTTTTAGATTTTGAAGCCAGGGAGATGAGTCCAAAGCATACTACCAAACAGAGGGAAAATCCTTTTACCAAGCGTCGAGAGCCTTTGGGTTTTATGCTATGGCTGGGTGTTGCCGGTAGTTCTCTGCTTTTTGCTTCAATCTTCATCATTTTCCTGATTCGGGCGCAAAAGGAGAGCGTTCACCTGGTGGCTCTTCCGGATATGTTCTGGCTCAGTACGCTGGTTATCTTGTTCAGTAGCATTACTTTACACGAAGCCAACCTCGCGTTTGTGAGTGAACGGTTTTTACATTACCGGGTGTTTTTGGGTGCCACTTTCCTGCTCGGCCTTATCTTCATACTCTTGCAGGCAGGAGGGTGGATGGAAATGGTCGGTTCCGGCGTTTTTAGCGGGGTGAACACCTCCGAAGGATTTATCTATTTACTTACCGGTCTTCATTTGTTACACATGATCGGTGGCGTGCTTTACCTGAGCGATCTTTTCAGAAAGGCAATCAGGAACAGAAGTTATGTTGATTCGTTTGTGTATAGTGTCAACCCGCCCAACCGCTTGCGGATTAAGCTATTTACCAGATACTGGCATTTTACCGGCGCATTGTGGCTGGTCGTGTTTATATTTCTGATTATCCTCTACTAAGCGCATACAATCGTTTTTCCCTGTTTTGCAAGCCGGGAGAGATACGTCTTCGATTTTGTATATTTGAAAACCGAGATGTATGTTATGATTCCCGCTCCGCCTCCCATCCGTATCGATCTCTTTTCAATCTTCATGCTCCTGGGTTGCGTGCAGGGATTGATATTAGCTTATTTTTTCCTATCCCATTCCAGGGGCAACAATTTGCCCAATCTCTTTCTGGGGATACTGATGTTGGGATTGTCTGTGATCATCAGTGACGTTTGGCTGGGATATACCGATTACATGTTCAGGGTGTTGTGGCTGGTGGATTTCAGCGAGCCGTTGAACTTGCTTTTGGCTCCGACCGCCTACCTGTATATCCGGTCAGGAGTGAGAAGGCGAGCCGATCGGTGGGCCTGGCTGCATTTTATGCCTGCGGCGGTTTATCTGCTTTACATGTCCGTGCTTATTTATCCGCAGGGCATTGAATTTAAATATAATGCAAACATTGGCTCGTTTCACCCTGAAATGAGTGAAATTGACGCCGCCTTCTATGGCAGCACCTGGATGTTTTTTCCCAAGTGGCACATCAATGATCTCACGTTCATGAGCATGGTGGCATACAACATCGCCGGCTACATATTCCTGCGCAATGCGTTCCGGAAAAGCGGCGTCGACTTCTTTACCAGGGAAAAGGTGTCCCTGGCCTGGTATCGCGATGTGCACCTGCAACTGACCCTGCTCGTGGTTATTTTCTTTATCGTCCGGACTTCATTCCGGCACGATCTGGGGGATCACATTATTTCTGCATTCATTGCCCTCATTATTTATGCTACCAGTTTTAGCGTGCTGAAAAAATCCCTGTTTTTTCAGGAGCCCGATACGAGGGTCATGAAAAAGTATGAGAAATCGTCGCTTACCGCGGAGATCCAGACCCTGACGTTGGGAAAGTTGCAGGAAATCATGCGTATTGAGCGGCCGTTTCTGGATCCGGGTTTTTCATTACCGGTACTATCCCGGCGACTTGGTGTGTCCACGCATCATTTATCACAAATTCTGAATGAAGAACTGAAACAGAGCTTTTTTGACTTTGCGGGGGCGTACCGCATTCGGGAAGCGCAAAGGCTGCTGGCGGATGACGTCAATGATCATATCAAAATCGAGGAGATCGGCCAGATGGTTGGTTACAATTCGAAATCTGCATTTAATACCGCTTTCAGGAAGATTACCGGGCAAACCCCTTCCGAATACCGCAGGAGCGGGAAAAACATAGGTTCTGACTTATCGGGAAGAACATCGAACGGATAAGGACGGTCGTTTCGCCGGCAGTGTCGCTGATAGTTTTGGGTCTCAAACAAAACTCAGATGCGATGAAAAATGAAATTATTGGGCCGGAAACTCCTGCCACCGACCGCCGCTACGATCTCGATTGGTTACGGGTTATCGCTTTTGGCATTCTGATATTCTTCCATGTCGGCATGTTTTTTAATCATTGGGAATGGCATATCAAGAACAATGAATTGACCCGCGTCGTTGAATGGCCCATGCGTTTTACGAGCCAATGGAGAATGGCTCTGCTGTTCATGATTTCGGGGGCCGGCGTTTATTATGCCCTGGGCAACCGGAGTGCAGGCGCTTTTCTCGAAGACAGATTAGTCCGGATACTGGTCCCGCTTTTGTTTGGGATGTTTGTGATTGTGCCGCCGCAGATCTTCTTCGAACGTATCACGCAGGGCGAAACTTACGGGTATCCTGCTTTTTTCAAAACCGTGTTTCAGTTTGTGCCCTATCCCGAGGGGAGTTTCAGCTGGCACCATTTGTGGTATCTGGCCTACATTTTCTGCTATTCTCTCCTGGGCTTGCCGTTGTTACTGGTGGTGCGCAGAGCCGAGCGCTTCACGGCATGGTTGTCGCGTCTATTCAGTAGTCCTGTCAGCCTCATTCTGCTGCCGGTGATTTGGCATGTTGGAGGGAGCATATTGCTGGCTGACAAATTCCCGACCACTCACAATCTGACAAGGGATTGGAGCGAGCATTTTCATGATTTCACATTGTTTGCGACCGGATTTGTGCTCTGCACGCAAAAAGGATTCTGGGATAGCCTTCAAAAGTACAGGAGGTTGAACCTTTTGATCTGGGCCACGTTAACGACGGTACTGTATGCATTTTACTGGACCCGTGATCTGGATTTGAATGGGTACACATTACTCCTTTATGAGGTAATCAAGACTATGAATGCCTGGTGCATTCTACTATCCTTTTTTGGATATGGCTACAAATACCTTCAGTTCACCAATCAGTTTTTAAGATATGCGAATGAGGCTGTGTATCCATTTTATATCCTGCATCAGACGGTGATTATTTGCCTTGCCTATCCGCTGATACATTCCCCCTGGCCATGGATGGCAAAATTTGTTTACCTCTGCGTAGCTACGTTTACAGTCTGTTTCGGGCTTTACCATTTTGTGATAAGGCGGTTCAACCCCTTGCGGATCGTGTTTGGAATGAAGCCTGTCAAGGCAAGTAAACCGCAACCTGTTGTTGAATCTACTTCTTCAATATCTTAAACTCCACGCGTCGATTGAGCTGCTGGCCTTCCGGGGTATCGTTTTTGGCAACCGGCACAGTTTCACCATAACCCTTACTCGCTACGCGATCAGGTTCAATGCCTTTACCGATCAGATATTCCCGGACAGTATCCGCACGATCCTGCGATAATTTAAGGTTGAATTCAGTGCTACCCGTATTGTCGGTATGCCCGCCGAGTTCGATGGCGAGCGTCTTATTTTCGGTCATCGTGATCGCGATGCGGTTCAGTTCCGGGAACGACTCATTGTTGAGTGTTGATTTTCCGGTAGCAAAGAAAATGTTGTTAAGGCGTACGATCTGTCCCTCTTCGATGGGAATCAGTTTCAGCGACTTGTTGCCAATTTCCCTGAAGCTCTTGCCTTTTCCATTAGCGGTAGAGTCGGTCAGATCAATATTTTCGCCTTCTGCGATAAAATTGGGAGCTACTGCACGCATGCTGTATTTCTGCCCGTAAGGAAGTACGATCTTGTATTCCCCGGTAGTTGGATTGGTGGTAGCAGTTCCGACTTCTTCACCATCCACCAGGTTTTCATAGATGATCGTGGCTTCCACCGGTTTGCCGGTTTTAGAGTCGATCACCTTGCCGCTGATCATCACCACGGGGTCCGATGGCGGAACAATGGCGACCGGTGCTTCCGTGGTGGAGTCAGCAGGGGATGGCTTGGGTTGAAGGTTATAGCGAACAATGTCGCCTTTCCCTTCGGTGTCTTTAAAGGAGACCATGTATGCGAAGTCTCCCAAAGCAGAGATCGTGTAATAAGCATCGTAGCCGTCGGAATTGATGGCCGGGCCCAGATTGACCGGCCTGCTCCATCTTTTCCAGGACTTGTCTATTCGTTTGCTGTAATAGATGTCATTGCTGCCCTGGCCGCCTTTTCTGTCGCTTGAAAAGTACAATGTGACGCCGTCGGGAGCGAGAAAGGGAGTGGTTTCGGTAAATGCTTCCGTGTTAATCTCAGGACCCAGGTTCAGAGGTTTAGTCCATGATCCATCCTTTTGTTTGAAACTGACATATAAATCGTCGGTTTTGCTATTTTTTTTCTCACTGAAAGACATCACGAGGACCTTGCCGTCAGTGGAAAGATAACCGCAGTCAAACTGGCCCTTACTGAGTTTAGTGTATCCCGGAATGTCCACCTTGTTGGGTGCGGACCATCCTCTTGCCGTTTTTTTACTGATCGAAAACCCGCGTGTCTCATAAGCGCCGTTTTTGTAAGCACCCTTGATGAGCAATGTATTCCCGTCCGGTGTAATGCTGTACAAGCTGTTGTAATCTTCTTTATTCAACGGTGCCGGAAGCCGCCGGGCCGGCGTCCATTTGTCGCTTTTAAGTTCCGAAAACCAGATGTCCTGGCTGCCTTTCGGGCCACGCGTATTTTGTGGGTGACTTACCCGCGAGAAATAGATCGTTTTTCCGTCCGGCGAAATAATGGGGCTGATCTCGTTATATTCGGTGTTAACCGTTTTTCCGAGGTTCTCGAGTTGTGCATGGGCGCTTAGCGCGGAGATGATGGAAATGGCTAGTAAAAGAAGAGCACGCATCGTTCTGGTAGGGGATGGCTAATTATTATCTACATACAACGACCTGTCGAGCGGCTTATTTCCCTGGTTTTCCAAACGGTATGCCTCCATTTTGTCAAGAAGTGCCGCCGGATCTTCCGCAACGACCAGCAGTAATCTGTTTTCAGCCCGCAGGAAGCCTTCTTCGATCATCTTATCCAATTGCAAAAGCAGGAGATCATAAAAGCCATTGACATTCAGAATGCCCACCGGGCCTGCGAATATTTTAAGTTGCGACCAGGTCAGGATTTCAAATAGCTCGTCAAAGGTGCCATAACCGCCCGGCATGGCAATGACTCCGTCTGTCATGGATACCATTTTGGCTTTTCGTTCATGCATCGTGTCTACGAAATGCAGCTCGGACAGGGTCTTGTGTGCGACTTCTAGTTTGGCCAGGAAATTAGGGATAATGCCCGTAACGAAGCCATTGCTCTCCATCGCGCCATCTGCAACCCGGCCCATCAGGCCCATGTTTCCGCCTCCGTAAATAAGTCTGATCTTCCGTTTTGCGAGTTCCGCTCCCAATGCGT
Source organism: uncultured Dyadobacter sp. (assembly GCA_965649915.1). Taxonomy (GTDB): domain Bacteria; phylum Bacteroidota; class Bacteroidia; order Cytophagales; family Spirosomataceae; genus Dyadobacter. The sequence goes on along the minus strand of CBFGMV010000024.1, from coordinate 48,424 downwards.
AAGCAGCTTCTGCGTAAATCGGTTTTTTCCCGGGATTGGAACCGCAATAGACGACTATGGATTGCATGATGAAGTTTTAAGTCAGTTAGATAAGTTTCTTAACTGGTTATGCCAAAATCTCTTCTGCCAGTTTTTTCAGGTCGAGATCACCAAAAGTACCGGAGCTCATCAGTAGCAGATTCGCATCCTTCCATGCCAGCGACTTTAAAAAAGTGGCCATTTCGGACGAATCTGTAAACACTTTCAGGTCTTCTCTTTTAAATGCCACCCGAATGTCTTCCGTCGACAGGCTCTCGAGCCGCTTGTGTTCCAGCGTCTGCGGATTATAATATACGACTGCGATATCTGCTGATTTTAATTTCCGGCGGTATTGTGCCAGAAATGCTTTATTCAGGCTGCTGAAAGTATGCAGTTCGGCGCAGGCGATAAGTGTTCTTTCGGGGTATTGCTCTTTGAGGGCCGTAGTAGTTGCCTCTACCTTGGAGGGAGCATGAGCAAAATCGCGGTATACATTTACACTATTGCTGCTTCCCAGGAGTTCCAGTCTCTTTGATGCGCCTTTGAAGGACTGGATGGCCTGATAGAATTGCTGGTCGGTAATGCCGAGGCGTTCGCATACTTCACGGGCGCCGCTGATATTTTTCATATTATGGCTTCCGAAAACCAGCACCGGCACTTCTCCCTGCTCCGTAGTGATCAGAATGGTTTTCCCGTCTACAATTTTGTGCGGATGTACATTGTAGGGCGTGCTCACTACATCCGGCCTTTCTTTCTGACCGATAACGTCCAGCATATCGTCCGTTTCATCAAAAATGATCGCACCTGCTTTGGGCAGCGAATCTGCCAGGAGTTCAAATTGCTTTACATAGGATTCCCAGGTAGGAAAAACATTGAAATGGTCCCAAGCGATGCCGCTGATCAGCGCAATGTGCGGCTGATAATGCATGAATTTTGGGGTTGGGTCGATCGGGGATGTCAGATATTCGTCACCTTCGATCACGATCACCGGCGCTTTTTCCGAAAGCCTTACCATGTTATCGAAACCCGCTATTTGTGCGCCGACCAGGTAGTTGAAATTCCGTTCATTGTACTTCAGAACGTGCAGGATCATCGAGGTGATTGTAGTTTTGCCGTGACTTCCGGCAATCACAACCCGTTGCTTACTCTGGCTCTGCTCAAAAATATACTCGGGGTAGGAGTACACTTTAATTCCGAGCTCCCTGGCTTTGGCAAGCTCGGGATTGTCTTGTCTCGCATGCATGCCCAGTATCACTGCATCAAGATCGGCCGTGATTCTTTCCGGAAACCAACCCGTGACGGGCGGAAGGAGATCGTATTGCGCAAGGCGGCTCGATGATGGCTCGTAAATCTCGTCATCCGACCCCGTGACAATGAATCCTTTTAAATGTAATTCGATGGCCAGGTTATGCATAACGCTGCCCCCGACTGAAATGAAATGTATTTTATGCAAAGACGAAGATTGATTCATTGACAATTCGAAAAACTGATTCCGTTCGAAAGTTAGCAAGAATTGGTCTTTGGGCAAACGCCACAGAGGTCCTATTTCTATTTGCCGGGCTGCTTCACGAACTTCACGTTTTCCTGCACACCATTGGCCCGCTCCAGTCCGATCACATACGAGCCGGTTGCCAGCAGCTGAACATCAATTTCCTGCTCCGGACTTTCAGAGGTGTAAACGGTTTGACCAGCGCTGTTGACAATCCGCACGGTTTTGACACTTTCCCAGTTGTCGACGGCGATAATTACCCGGTCGGTTGCGGGATTGGGGTAGGTGTTTACAAATGCACCGGACTGAAAGTTGAGATTGACGATCTTGCTGTATGCAAAGGTTTGGTCGAAGTCGATCATTTTGAGGCGGTAGAGGTTTTCTCCGGCCACCGGGACGACGTCCGTGAAACCATATCGGGTTATCGTCTGTACGGTTTCCCCACTTGCGGCCACTGTGCCAATCGTGGTCCATTTCTTTCCGTCCACGCTGCGTTCTATCTCGAATTTTTCACTGTTCACTTCTTCCGAAGTCGCCCACGACAACAGTGCCTGCCCCCGCTCTTTGACAGCCGTAAAGCTGATGAGTTTGACGGGCAATGGCCTCGTTACAGCCAGGGTTAGTGCCGAATTTTTCGGGCCGCAGCCGCTTCGGGTCGAAGTGGCCGAATAGCTGTAATTGCCAGGATTCATCGGAGCTGTAATGACAATAGAGCTACCGGTGCGGTTGTTTGTACCTTCGCCGCTCCATACATAACTGGCAGAATTGCATTCCTGTCCGGCACAGTTGATACTGAGGGTCACCTGCGAACCTATTACAGGTTTCGCTTGCGACGTGTTGACGTTCACAGAGAAATTACATGGAAGATAACTGCCATTGTCCCAGATCTTTTCCCAATAACCGGTATCCGACATTCTGATCGATTTGGGTTGGAGGTCGGACTGCCCAAAGTTCTGTCCGCCGATCTGATTCCAGGTATCGAAAAGAAACTGGCCGGTAAATACATTTGGAAAAGTGTTCACGGTTACGGCCGCGGCTCTCGCAGGGGGCTGGTAGGAAGGTTTGATATACTGTTCCCGGCACAATGCGAGCGTAGGTGCCAGTTGCTGCATTTCTAGGTCGTCATAACGCATTGCGATATGGACATACTCGGCACCGTGTTTGTAGGCCCTGGGGAACCATTCGTAAGGAATGCCGCCGTTGATTCCGGACCCGCCATCCGGCTGGGCGAGATCGATCGGGTCGAACTCCACACCGGCAATTTTATTGGGGTAGGTTCCTTTAATGCAGTCAATGCCCATGATCTTTTTCCAAAGGTCATATTGATTGGTGCCATCGGTATGGTAGATCCCGTCGGACAACTCCAGTGCCAGCACTAAGGTGCTGCTATGGAGGTGCCAGTTGTTACCTTGCACTGATCCGAAATCAGATATGAAATGGAGTACTTTAATGGAAGGACTACGGGTTTTGACCGTTTCATAAAAGCCTTTGAACAATTTCAACAACCCCCAACCAGCAAACCTGTGGAGGTCGCGTCCTATTTCGGAGTTGTAGTTTGCGTCGGTGGGCTGGGGTGCGGAAGCTATCGGATAGGTGTTACGGCCCCAGGTGACGTTGGTTTGTCCGGGAAAGCGGGCCGGCAAAAATTTTGTCCGCCAGGCCTGCAGTGCTTTTCCCTCAAACATGCCTGGATAATTTATCGAATTGGTGGTTTTGTTCGGCACATAGAATTCCTCAGAGCCATTGTTTCCCATGGCTACATAGAGAATTCGTGAAGAGTAGGATTGAATCTGGGTCAGGGCATCGTCGACAAACGAAAGAAACCTGCCGGTGGCATATTCGGAGTATATGGAGGGGGAGGTGTGGGCGATCGCATCCCGGATGAGCGTGCCGGTCGATGTCTGCGCAATGTCGACGGTCGAAAGGTAGCTGTCGTTCCAATAACCGGGGCGAAGATAGGAAAAGTGGAGCGCCACCTTCATGTTGGGATTGATGTCGAGGATCGCCTTGACGGCCTGTGCTAGTTTTTGGCGCTGGTAGTTCCCCAGCGTTGGTTCATAATGCTCCCATTGAACGTGCAGGCGTACGGCGGTAGGGCTGGCGTCCTTCCCATTGTATTTGAGGTTGGCGAATTTCAGGATATATTCCCATTGCCCCGGGTTAATGCCGTTCGGAGCTGTACGGTCGAATCCGTAACCCGTCGTGTTAAGTATGAGCTCCCGCTGGGCGTGAAGGGTAAGCGTTGGTGCAAGCAGGAAAAAGGCTAAGAGTAGGAGATAGTTTGATTTAAAACGGGTTTGCAATAAATGTTTGACGTACATAAAGGTTGTTATCAGTGGGCGGTTAGAAATTCGACTATAATTTATGCACTAAAAGAAATACTACAAAATGTGTAGATTTTGTTGGTGGATACATTATTCCCAGGATGGCGTGGTAATGTTGAATGCCGTCAAAGCACTCCGAACGAAGTAGAAAAGGAATGCCAGTTTTAGCCTATATGAATATTATTTCAATAGTTTAAGTAAGTATTAGGTTGATAGAGGATGGGAAAAATTTGATAGAAAGGTAGAATAATAAAATTATATTTCAAGAACAACTGGAAATAAATTCTACAATGGTTACAAAAAAAGCGCCCGCAGAAATGCGGGCGCTCCGAAGCAGCTATTGCCTGATAAACTTTGGCTAGGCGAGCTTTTTATATTTGATCCGTTTGGGAGTTGCCTCCGTTCCGAGCCGTTTGCGGCGGTTCTCCTCGTATTCCGAGAAGTTACCTTCGAACCAGTACACCTGGGAGTCTCCTTCAAACGCAAGGATATGCGTGGCGACCCGATCCAGGAACCAGCGGTCGTGGGAAATGATTACCGCGCAGCCTGCGAAGTTTTCAAGACCTTCTTCCAATGCACGGAGCGTGTTGACGTCCAGGTCGTTGGTAGGCTCATCGAGCAGCAGCAGGTTGCCGCCTTCCTTTAGAGTCATGGCCAGGTGAACCCGGTTGCGTTCTCCGCCCGACAACGTGCCAACCTTTTTCTCCTGATCGCCACCGCCGAAGTTGAACCGGCTTACATAGGCGCGGGCGTTGGATTGCTTACCGCCGATCATGATCCAGTCGTTGCCGTCGGCAATGCTTTGATACACGGTTTTTACAGGGTCAAGGTTGTCGTGCTCCTGATCCACATAGGCGAGCTGAACAGTTTCACCTACGTCGAAATGCCCGGTCAATGGCTTCAACTGGCCGGTGATAAGTTTGAACAAAGTGGTCTTACCAGCTCCGTTGGGGCCGATAATGCCGACGATCCCGTTGGGCGGTAATGCAAAGCTGAGGTTCTCATACAGCAACCGGTCCCCGAATCCCATGGACACGTTGTGCGCTTCTATCACTTTATTACCCAACCGGGGGCCGGACGGGATGAAGATTTCCAGTTTTTCTTCTTTCTCCCTGCCTTCTTCACTTAGTAGTTTTTCGTAAGCTCCCAGCCTGGCTTTGGATTTGGCCTGCCTTGCTTTCGGTGCCAATCTAACCCATTCCAACTCGCGCTGCAGTGTTTTCTGGCGTTTTGATTCTGTCTTTTCTTCCTTTTTCAGTCGCTCCTGCTTCTGTTCCAGCCAGGAGGTATAATTGCCTTTCCATGGAATACCTTCTCCGCGGTCGAGTTCGAGGATCCAGCCTGCCACATTGTCGAGGAAGTAACGGTCGTGGGTTACGGCAATGACGGTTCCTTTATATTGTCTCAAATGTTCTTCGAGCCACAGTACCGATTCGGCGTCAAGGTGGTTGGTCGGTTCATCGAGCAGGAGCACGTCGGGCTGGCGCAGGAGGAGGCGGCACAACGCGACCCGGCGTTTTTCACCTCCCGAAAGTGTTGCTATCAATGTATCCGACGGCGGGCAGCGCAAAGCGTCCATCGCTATTTCGAGGCGGTTATCGAGATTCCAGGCATCGGCAGCGTCCAGCTTTTCCTGTACTTCGCCTTGTCTTTCCAGTAGTTTGTCGAAATCGGCGTCTTCTGCTCCGAAAGCTTCATTGATCTCGTCGAATTCTTTAAGGAGGTTTACAATTTCCTGTACGCCCTCTTCGACGACTTCCCTGACAGTCTTACCAGGATCCAGTTTGGGCTCTTGTTCGAGCATCCCGACGGAATAACCCGGTGAAAAAACGACATCGCCCTGGATGTCCTTGTCGATACCGGCAATGACACGCAAAAGGGTTGATTTACCGGATCCGTTCAGACCAAGAACCCCGATTTTTGCACCATAAAAAAACGATAAATAAATGTTTTTTATAATATGTCTGTTGGGAGGAATGATTTTGTTGACCCCAGACATTGAGAAAATAATGGTTTCGTTACTCATTTTTTGTTTAATTTGTGCGTAACAAATATCGTTATATATCCCTACACTTAGCAGATAAAAAAAATTGAAAGAATGGAAAATGCCACATTGAATGATGAATACGGCTACGTTAAGGACAGCAAAGTATTTTTAAAGGGGTATCTGGATTTCCCCGACCGGCAAATTGGAGAAGTAAAAAGGACTGAACAGGAAGCGATTGACTATTTCAAGAATCGTTTTAACATTGTCCTGAACAAAGTAGAGCAGCTGGAACACGAAATAGATGAAGCGCTTAATAAGGGCTCCTATCTGACTAAGCTGATACAGTTGCAACGCAAGTTGAAAGGGTTTGATGCATTGGGCGATTTTGTGCCTTTGCTGAAAAGACTGGAAGAAAAGGAAGAGTATCTCAAAGGCCTGATCGAAGTTAACCAGCTCAAGAACCTGGAAATCAAGCGCGCACTGATCGAAGATGTCAAAGTTGCTGCTGCTGTTGCCGATTATGCCGCCGCTACCGACCAGATCCAGGAGATCAAAGCTAAATGGATCCGCACCGGCCCGGTTGAAAAAGAATACCAGGAGGAAGTAGAAACGACATTCCAGAAAATCCTGGACGACTTCTTCCAGCGCCGCCGTGACTATTTCGACGAGCAGAACAAGATCAATCAGCACCGTATCGAGGAATATGAGAAGCTGATCAAAATAACTAAGACACTTAGTTATGCAAGGGATCTCGACGAAGCGTATGCCAAGGCACGTGACGTACGTAATGCATGGAACAACATCGGAGAAGTTCCGCCAAAGCGCTTTTTCAAAGTCAACAAAGCGTACAGGCACTTCCTCAAACTGTTCTACGACAAGTATAATCTGGCGAAAGGCATCGAGCCGAAAGTACGCGTAGACCCGCGTATCGTGGAACAACAGAAATTGCTGCAACAAGCGGAAACCCTGCTCAGGCAGCCGGATATCATCGAAGCTTCGCAGGAAGCCAAGGTGCTGCTCAGCAAATGGAAGGAGATCAAGATTCCTTTCAAGCTTGCGGACAAGGAGCTGGCAGAGCGTTTCCGGATGATATGTGATAAAATATTCGAACTCAGCTACCTGGCAAGGGTGATCAGCCGTAAATATCCGGCTTTTGACCTGAAAAGCCCGGAAGAGCAGCTTCGGACCAAATACCGGGAGCTGGAATGGCTTGCCAAGCGTGAGAAGAGTGACCTGGAATTCGCGATCCTGGAATTCGACCGTACTGCAACCGGCGACCCTGAACTGGACAAGCCCGCAGTAGGCCGCATTAACATTCAGAAACGCAAGGTGCAGATGAAGGAACGGATCCTCTCCGAATTCGAAAGAAAGCTCAAGACCATTACCGGCTAGGCATCTCTCATCGAAGATTTATTGATTACCAAATTGGATTGCAATACCCTGGTCTCGAATTCGGCCGGGGTATTTTTGCTTTCAATCAGATCCAGCAGAAGCGATGTCGCTTGCTGGCCCATTTCAAATGAAGGCTGCGTGACCGAGCTCACAGGCGGGTCGAGCAATGAGGACATCGCCAGATCGCAGAAACCGACGACCGCTACATCATCCGGCATTTTATAGCCCAGCTGCCGTAGCGCCCAGTGAATGCCCATCGTAATACGGTCGCTGGCGCCGAAGATAGCGTCGGGGCGTTCGCGCAGCGCCATGAGCTGGTAGGTTCGCTCCGTTCCCCCCGCCTGGGTAATTTCGCTGTGCAACACCCATTCTTCCTGAAACGGAATATCATATTTCCGGAGTGCATCCTTGTAACCCTCCAGACGGAATCGGGTAATGGACACCGGTTTCGGGCCTGCAATGTGGGCAATGCGCCTGCATCCACGTTTGATCAGATGTTCGGTGGCATCAAATGCGCCTTTGTAGTCGTCGACGCGTACTTTGTGCGTTTGCATGGCATCGCTCACCCGGTCAAAAAACACTACCGGAATGCCCTGGTCCTGCAAGGAAGAAAAGTGGTCGATGTTTTCGGACTGACTGGATATCGCAACGACCAGGCCATCAACGCGCCGGGACGCAATGTGGCGGGTGGCCGAACGCTCCCTTTCCAGCTGTTCGTGGCTCTGGTAGATCATCGTGTGGTAGCCGCGGCTGTATGCGATGTCTTCCACGCCACCTATGGCCGACGAATAAAAACGGTTGGCTATATCCGGCACAATGACACCGATGGTCTGGGTTCTGTTTTTGAGCAGGCTGATAGCAATCGGGTTGGGATAGTAGTTGAGTTGTTCGGCCAGATCGATCACCTTTCGTTTGGTTTCCTCACTGATTTCGCTGCTGTCACGCAGTGCCCGCGAAACGGTGGATTTTGAAATATCGAGCTGCCGGGCAATTTCTTTAATGGTAATAGAAACCTTCTTCATAGGGTTATATGGAAATAGTACAATCTTGATAAAAATCCTTCGAAATGCACCAAAGATGCCCTGTTGCACAAATTACTAAAAAATGCAGCGAGTTCCGGGAAAAATTGCGGGATTGGGAACGGTTCCGGGAACGGTTGCGTAGATTTATTGCTTTTTTTCAAGATTAATTTTTGTGTATCACCGATTCAATGTGTAAACTAGGTTATTCATCGACGAATACAAGGGGCTCAATACCACTACAAATCCTGGAAATTTTCTATAATTAACCTAGCTCAGTTTACATGGAGACAAATTCGTTTACCAGTACATTACCATCAGCCTGCTCCCAGAAGAGTATCCTGGAAGCCCTGTTTGGCAGAGTGGTGACTAACGGTGATTATCATGCCTTCCGCGAGTTGTTTACCCGTCATTACCGGTCACTTTGCAACTATGCGATGCGTGTGGTCGTCACGAGGGAAATTGCGGAGGAAGTCGTATCCGATGTATTTGTAAAACTTTGGAAAAATCGTGAGCAGATTGAGGTGCATACTTCTTTTCAGGCTTACATTTACAGGGCTGTGCGTAACCAGGCGCTGGATTACCTGAAGCTGCGTATACACAGGCAGAATGAGCGGGATTCATTGGAATCGGTACAGTGGAATATGAACCATGCCGACCATTTTTCCCCGGCCGAGGAGTTGTCGTACAATGAGTTTTACGATCATATAGAGGGTTGTATCAAAGCGCTGCCAAGGCAATGCCAGCTGATTTTCAGACTCAGCCGGGAAGAAGGACTCCGATACAGGGACATAGCCGAACGGCTGGATATTTCCGTAAAGACAGTCGAAACACAAATGAGCCGGGCATTAAAAGTCCTGCGCGAACGCGTGCCGGAGCATCGGTTGGTGGCTTAAGAGAGACTTCGGCTGTCGGCTTTCGGCCGTCGGCTTTGAGTTTGAGAATTTCGGCCGTCGGCTATCACGTGTCGGCTTTGAGTTTGGGAACCTTGGCAGTTAACTATCGACTGTCGGCTTTTTCGTTCTTGTAAAATAAATATATAACCATAGGCCGGAGGCCGAAGTAAAAAAGGCCGAAAGCTGACAGCCGAAAGCCGAAGTACATTCAAAATGGCATTAGAACAAACCTGGCGTTGGTTTGGGCCCAATGACCCTGTTTCATTGCAGGATATCCGTCAGGCGGGCGCAACCGGAATCGTCACTGCATTACATCACATTCCCAATGGCGAAGTTTGGGAGGTCGCGGAAATCGAAGCGCGTAAAGAAATGATCGAGCAAGCAGGCCTGACCTGGTCTGTTGTGGAAAGTGTGCCCGTTCATGAATCGATCAAAACCCGGTCGGGGGATTTTGAAAAACATATACTGAATTACCAGCAGTCGCTGCGGAACCTGGGAGCGTGCGGTATCGATACCGTTTGTTACAATTTCATGCCCATTCTCGACTGGACCCGCACGGACCTGGACGCCCCGATGAAAGACGGCTCCACCGGCCTGCGGTTTGATGCAACGCAGTTCGCTGCATTTGATCTTTATCTTTTAGAAAGGCCGGAGGCGCAGGAATGGTATGACGAAGAGCAGAAGAGCGCAGCGAAAAACTGGCTGGATCATGCTTCTGAACAGGAAACACAGAAACTCGTCCGCAATATTATAGCAGGATTGCCCGGTTCCGAAGAAAGCTTCACGATCGAGGAGTTCAGAAAGGTTCTGAAAACCTACGAGCATATCGGAGACCTAGAATTGAGGACACATTTGTACCAGTTCATTCAGGCCATCGGGCCGGTAGCCCTGGAAGCAGGAATCAGGCTGGCGATCCATCCCGACGATCCTCCGTATCCGATTCTGGGCCTTCCGCGGGTTGTAAGCACAGAAAATGATGCCGCGATGCTTCTCGAAGCTTTTGACAATGAGGCTAATGGAATTTGTTTTTGCACCGGTTCATATGGGGTCAGGCCTGATAATGATCTGGCAGGGATGGTCGACAGGCTGGGTAGCAGGATCCATTTCATACACCTGCGGGCCACGAAGAGAGAACACGACGGCAGTTTTTTTGAAGCCGACCATCTGGACGGCGACGTGGATATGTATGGTGTGATGAAGGCATTGGTATACGAGCAGAAAAGAAGGGAAAGCGCAGGCAGGACAGATTTGAGAATGCCCTTCCGCCCGGACCATGGCCATCGTATGCTCGACGACTTGTCAGCAACAAAAAGAACGAACCCGGGTTACACGGCCATCGGACGCCTGAGAGGGCTTGCGGAATTGCGCGGCCTGGAATACGGGATTGAAAGAAGTTTGTGACCGAAATACGAAAAAAATGGAAACGATAAGCACCGCCGTACAAAAGACCTTCATTTCCGATGACTTCCTCCTCCGTTCGGAAACCGCGCGAATCCTTTATCATGATTATGCGAAGGAAATGCCCATTATCGATTATCACTGCCATCTGCCTCCCGATCAGATTGCCGAAGACAGGCAGTTTGAGAACCTGACGCAGATCTGGCTCTATGGCGATCATTACAAGTGGAGGGCCATGCGTGCCAATGGAATCAACGAGCGGTATTGCACCGGTGATGCCAGCGACTGGGAGAAGTTTGAACAGTGGGCAGCTACGGTACCGTACACAATGCGCAATCCGCTGTATCACTGGACGCATCTCGAACTGCTTCGCTACTTCGATATCGATATACTCCTGAATAAGGATACCGCGCGAGAAATCTATGAAGAATGTTCAGCCCGGTTGAAGCAGCCCGACTATTCGGTAAAAAGCTTACTGAACCGGATGAATGTAAAGGTCATTTGCACAACCGATGACCCGACGGACGCGCTTGATTATCACAGGCAGATCAGTGACAGCGGCTTCGACATCCGGGTCCTGCCAACGTTCCGGCCGGACAAGGCAATGCTTCTGATCGACTCACCGGACGATTTTAAACAATATTTGGCCAAGCTTTCGCAAGCATCGGGAACCGGCGAGATTGGGAGTTACGAAGCATTACTCGCCGCATTGCAGAACCGACACGATTTCTTCGCTTCGATGGGCGGCCGCCTGTCGGATCACGGTTTGGAGCATATCTATGCAGATTTTGATGAAACTGCGGCACGGAACGCGTTTGCAGCGGCATTGAGAGGTGAAAAGCCGTCGGAAAGTCAGAGTCTGGCTTTCAAATCGGTGCTTTTGTATGATATGGCCAAAATGGACCACGCCAAAGGTTGGACGCAGCAGTTCCACCTGGGCGCATTGCGGAATAACAATGCCCGTATGTTGCGTGAGCTGGGACCTGATACCGGTTGGGATTCCATTGGCGATTACAGCCAGGCGCAGGCACTTTCGAAGTTTTTGAATAAGCTGGATTCGACGGATCAGCTGGCGAAGACCATTTTGTATAACCTGAATCCCGGTGATAATGAGGTATTGGCCACTATGACGGGTAACTATAATGACGGCACCGTTGCGGGGAAAATGCAGTTTGGCTCGGGCTGGTGGTTCCTGGATCAGAAAGATGGCATGGAGCGTCAGATGAATGCATTGTCGAACATGGGCTTGCTAAGCCGTTTTGTGGGAATGCTCACCGATTCCCGCAGCTTCCTTTCCTATCCGAGGCACGAATATTTCCGCCGGATCCTTTGCAATCTCATCGGACAGGATGTCGAGAATGGCGAGCTGCCCAACGACATCCCCTGGCTGGGAAAGATGGTCGAGGACATCAGTTATCGCAATGCCAATCAATATTTTGGCTTCTAAGTAAAATTCGAATTTAAATACGCTAATAAAAGAATAGCCCAGACAATTTGTTTTGGGCTATTTTGATGTTAATACTTAATTTTAGCCTGTAATTCATTTTTTCATTAGCCCGTCAGGGAGATCATTCTTTGGCAAACGGGCAATAGTTTAAAATATGGCTCAGATTGTTTCCTTCGGAGAAGTCCTCATGCGACTATCCACTCCTGGTTTTTCCCGTTTTGAACAAGCCCGTCAAATGAATGTAACTTATGCCGGTGGCGAAGCAAATGTTTCGACAGCCCTGGCATATTGGGGACATAGCACGGCGCATGTTACCCGGTTCCCTGATTCGCCCATCGGAAGAGCAGCGGCCCAGTACCTGCATTTTCACGGTGTAGATGTTTCACATATCATTTATGGCGGCCCCAGAATGGCCGTTTACTTCCTGGAAACCGGCGCTTCCCTGCGCGGCAGCCAGATCGTTTACGACCGGGCCAATTCATCGCTGGCAACCATCGATCCCAAAGAACTCGATTGGGATGCGATCCTGAAAGACGCCAAATGGTTTCACTGGGCGGGCATTACACCCGCATTGTCGCAGGAAGCCGCAGACGCTCTGCTCGACGGTATCAGGACTGCCCGGAAATACGGCATTACCGTGTCGGGGGATATTTTCTACCGGGCTAACCTTTGGAAATATGGTAAAAAACCGTCTGATATTCTTCCTGAGCTAACTGCCGGGACAGACGTCGTGATCGCGAACAGTATCAACATCAAGGAGATTTTTGGCATTGAAGGAAACGATTTTGTCGAATCCTGCGTCAATTTACAGAAGGCATTCCCTCAGGTCAGTACCGTTGTGGATACACAAAGGACTTCAATCAGTGCATCACATAACCTGCTCCGCGCTTTTCTGTGGAATGGGAAGGAGTTGCTGGAAACCGAGGATATCGAGATCAATCCGATCATCGACAGGGTAGGAGGCGGCGATGCATTCATTGCAGGACTGATCCACGGCCTGATCACTTTCGACGACCAGCAAAAAGCATTGGAATTCGGGGTGGCCGCTTCCGCATTGAAGCATACCATTGAAGGTGATGCATTGATTTCCACTATCGCCGAAGTGGAAGCGATCCGCCAGGGAGAAACATCAGGAAGAATCAAACGCTAATCGGCCGAAAGCCAATTATCATGGACAAAGAAACAACACTCATACTTTTGAACGAGGTCGGCATTCTGCCGCTGTTCTACCACGCCGATATCGAGATCGCCAAAGAGGTGATCAATGCAAGCTACCGTGGAGGAGCGCGTGCATTCGAATTCACCAACCGCGGCGAGAATGCCTATCACGTTTTTACCGGACTGCTTTCCTATATCAAAGAGAGCCTGCCAGGATTATCATTGGGAATCGGCACGATTTACGACGCCGAAACCGCGCAGAAATACATCGATGCGGGAGCTGATTTTATAGTGACTCCCTGCCTGAACCCGGAAGTAGGCCATGCTTGTGCAAAAGCGGGCATTCCCTGGATTCCCGGCGTTTCTACATTAACTGAAATTTTCAATGCGCAGCAAGCCGGAGCCGAGGTTGTGAAATTGTTCCCGGGCGAGGTGGTAGGTTCGGCATTTGTCAGAGCCATTCGCGGTCCCATGCCCAAGGTCAAGATCATGGTGACAGGCGGCGTGCAGCCTACGCGCGAGAGCATCAACGAATGGTTTGGAGCAGGCGCTTACGCAGTAGGTCTGGGTTCGAACCTGTTCCCAAAGGAGGCGATAGCAGAAGGAAACTACCCGTGGATCGAGCAGAAGGTAGCGGAAAGCATCGCGCTCGTCAAGGAGTTTAGAGCCAATAGCTGATTAATATTCGAGGATATCGCTCAGGCGTACTGAGAATGAGAGAAGCACCTCTCCGCCCGAAAGCGTTTCTTCAAAATGCATAACATGTTGGGGCTTGCCCGGTTCATAAATGTAAGTTGTCTGGCTATCCGGACAAATGAGCCAGGCAAGCCTCACACCGTTCCTCACCCATACTCATCTCTTTCCACCATCAACTCAGGATTGGCGACGCTGAACGCCACTAATTCATCGTCTGTGAAAAACTGATGTGCTGGTATGTTCAGCGGGAGAATCATGTGCTGCTTTTTTTTCAAATATAACCATTTGAATAGGTGAAGTCAATTGACTTTTTCCCTTATTAGTTTGTAACTTATAAGGCAACTAGCCGTGACAAGTTATGTTTACCGCCGCCATTATTCTTTCGCTGATCTTGCTTTCCCTGGGGTTTCTTGTGACACCCGGCAATGCGAAATACCTGCTTTCGGGCTATAATATGATGTCGGAGTCGGATCGGGCCAAGATCGACATCGTGTCCTACCTTAAGTTTTTCAACCGTTTTCACATCTTTCTGGGTATTACCCTGTTTGCAGGTTTTTGTATTCTGAACAGCATTAATGAAAATTGGGCCACCGTTTTTATGGTGCTGTATCCTTTGCTGGCTTATGTATATATGGTCGCTCAGGGAGCGAAATTTTACAAAGGTACGAGCGGTCAGCGATCAGCTACTTACGTGGTGATGGCGATTCTGCTGCTCGTAGGGATAGGAGTAGGGTCGATGTTTTTTGTCAGTATGAAAAACAGCCGGATATTCCTGACCGACAATGCGCTTGAAATTCAAGGTATTTATGGAATAAAAATAGCACGCGACGATGTGACGCATTTCAGCGTGACCGACAGCCTGCCGGATATTTCAAGCAGGGCCAACGGGTTTTCGGGCGGGGCGTTTTCCAAAGGCTCGTTTAAAACAGACGATGGCCGCATTGTCAGGTTGTATATCAATAAAAAATCTCACCCTTTTTTGTCTATTAAAACAAAAACGGATGAGATCTATTTCAGCTCGGACGAGGTCCCCACCAGAGAGCTCTATAATCAGATTAAAGCCTGGAAGTCGCTGTAACGGTTGCTCCTAGTAAATGTTCTTTCACTGCATCCGCAAACCCGGGCAGTAAGGTCAGGTCTGTATCCCATAATGTAACATCGCTCAACACCTGCTCCGCCAGATCGGCAGGCGATGCCGCATTTTGCCATTTTTCGTCAAAATATGCAGCCGAATCGCAACGGATAGGATATTGCACGCCGTCGCGCTCACCGAAGTAAGCACCGTCTTGATGTACGACCGGCTTCATGAACCTCAGGAATGCCGCGAAACCCTGTGCAAACAAGGCAGGAGCCTGATCCGACTTTTCGTAATGGCTTAGCAGGGTCGGAATATTACGCATCTTCATTTTCGCAGTGTACTGCACCGTAATGTCGATCAATTGATGCCGGATGAAAGGGTTCCTGAAACGGTCGAGTACCTGCTGTCCGAATGCTTGTGCACGATCCGGCGCAACATCATAAGGAATGGCGGGGGCCAGCTCCCGAAGCATAATGTCGGCAATGAACTTCGCTGTTTCCGGGTGCTCCATACTTTCACGCACAGTATCAAGTCCGTGCAGGAAGCACAAGCCCGAGGCAAGGGTGTGCGTGCCATTCAGGAGCCGCAATTTAAGCTCACGGAACAGATCTATATTCTGTTCGATCACCACGCCCTCATCGGCTTTTGCGAAGCTCAGAATGCTTTTTACGTCATCGCCGCCCTCAATGGCCCAGAGACGGTACACTTCGGACACGATCAGCAGATCGTCCCGGAAACCTTGCTTATCGGAAAGCGACGCGATCGTTCCAGCGTCGGGCTTGCCCGGCACGATGCGGTCTACCAGCGAACTGCAGAAATGGTTGTGGTTATCCAGCCATTGGAGAAACGCATCTCCGAGGTTATGCCTCTTGGCCTGTTCCACGACGATCCCTTTCAACTTAGGTCCGTTACCCACAATCAGTTCGGTCGGGACTATTACCATCCCGGATTCTGCCGTCCCATCGAATGTCCTGAAGCGCTCGTAGAGATAGGCCGTGAGCTTGCCCGGAAATGAAGCCGGAGGGCTCGCAAAGATATCGTCGTCGGTAAGTTGAATACCTACTTCCGTCGTATTGGATATCGCGATTCTGAGATCAGGGTTATGCGCACATTGTAATATGTCGGCCCAGTGACTGGCAGCGGAAAGGGTCCGGCTAATGCTGGTGTTGATCACGGCGTCATCGACCTGATGGCCGTTTTCAATACCGCGTATGCTATGCGAAAATATATTGCTCTGTTCACCGAAGGCATCCGTCCCACCGCTGGCCGTGGATTTCACAACTACAATGCGGCCATTGAAGATACCCTGCTGGTTTGCCTTATTGACAAAATAATCCGGTAAACCGCGTAGCAACACTCCGGTACCGAATTGAATCATTTTTTCGGGCAGGGCGAGAAGTCGCTGATGGTCAGGGAGCAGATCGGGGCGCTGATCCAGTAGTTGAGGAGAAAGCTGCGGTAATGCCATTTTAGTAGATAATAGGTTCGTGGGTATGACGGCCTTTTGAATCGGTAACCCCTAAACAAAAACGGGCCGCCTTTGAAGCGTCCCGTTTTGTTGATATTGATCAGCTGTTGTTACACACTCAAGTGGGCATAGCCGGTTTCTTCTTTTTCCTTTTTTTCGTCGGGGAAAACGAATTGAGTCGCATTTTTCACCTTTTCCGGGAGCAAAGCAATGGCCAGCACCTCATCGATCTGGTCCACGTAATGGAATGTCAGATCGGCAATGTAGTTGGCGGGTACTTCTTCCACGTCCTTGCGGTTTTTAACACACAGAATGATTTCCTTAACTCCTGCCCGTCGTGCGGCCAGGATTTTTTCCTTTACGCCTCCGACAGGAAGTACTTTGCCCCGGAGTGTAATTTCTCCGGTCATCGCGAGAAATGGTTTCACTTTGCGTTGTGTAAAAATAGAAGCCATGGAAGTCACCATCGTCACGCCCGCGGACGGACCGTCCTTAGGCACCGCACCTGCCGGTACGTGCACATGCAGGTCGTAATGATTGAAAATTCGATAGTCGATTCCCAGTCTGTCCGCATTTGCTTTCAGGTAGGATAATGCGGCTACTGCCGATTCCTTCATCACGTCACCCAGCTGCCCCGACAATGTAAGTCCGCCTTTTCCGCGGCTCAGGCTGGTTTCTATAAAGAGGATCTCTCCTCCCACCGATGTCCAGGCGAGACCGGTCACTACGCCGGCAAAGTCATTGTCCTGGTAGAGATCTTTGTCGAAAGTCTCAGCGCCCAGGTATTTTTCTACCTGTTCAGCTTTGACTGTCTTGGGATAGTCCTGTTCCATAGCCACCGATTTGGCAATTTTACGGACGACTGTACCCACTTTCTGTTCCAGGTTACGTACTCCTGATTCGCGGGTATAACCTTCGATTACCTTCAGCAATGCGGAATCATCCACTTTGACATCAGTCGCTTTCAGCCCATGATCCTTGCGTTGCTTCGGAACCAGGTATCGCTTGGCGATCTGGAGTTTTTCTTCGATCGTGTATCCGGTCATTTCGATGATCTCCATCCGGTCCCGCAATGCAGGGTGGATTGTATCGAGCGAATTGGCCGTCGCTACAAAGAGCACTCTCGAAAGATCATATTCTACTTCCAGATAGTTGTCCGTAAAGGACGAGTTCTGTTCGGGATCGAGTACTTCGAGCAGTGCGGAAGAAGGATCTCCGCGGTAGTCAGAGCTCACTTTGTCGATCTCGTCGAGTATGAACACCGGGTTGGCAGACCCTGCTTTTTTGATGTTCTGAATAATTTTGCCGGGCATCGCGCCAATGTAGGTTTTGCGATGGCCGCGTATTTCGGCTTCGTCGTGTACCCCTCCCAGCGCCATGCGGATATATTCGCGGTTCAATGCCTTTGCGATGGATTTCCCGAGCGAGGTTTTTCCAACCCCCGGAGGGCCATAAAGACAAAGAATCGGCGCTTTCAGGTTTCCTTTCAGTTTCAGGACCGCGAGGTATTCGATAATGCGTTCCTTCACTTTTTCGAGTCCGAAATGATCGGTATCGAGGATTTTCTGGGCTCTCGTCAGATCAAAGTTATCCTTCGTGTACTGTCCCCAGGGCAGGTCTACCAGGGTTTCCAGGTAGTTCATGGTAACCGGGTACTCCGGCGCCATCGGGTTGATCCGCTGGAGTTTGGTAAGTTCTTTATCAAAATGGGTTTTAACCGACTCTGACCATTTCTTCTGACTGGCTTTAAGGCGTATCTCATCCAGATCGCGCTCCGGGCTGTCCATGCCCAGTTCGTCATGCAAAACTTTGATCTGCTGACGCAGGAAATAGTCGCGTTGCTGCTGGTCGATATCTGAGCTGGCTTTGGTCTGGATCTCCCGCTTCAGTTCCAGCATTTCGATCTCGCGCATCATGTACTGGAGCAGGAGCGTAGCCTGTTTGTGACCGTTGCGTTCTTCCAGCAGTTTTTGCTTGTCGGCGATCTCGACATTGATATTGGATGAAAGAAAGTGTATCAGGAAGATCGGACTTTCAATGTTATCCAATGCAATGCGCGCCTCCTGCGGAATCTCCGGGTTCAGGCGCATGATCTTATGTGCGCCATCACGAAGGGATTGCAGCAGTGCTTTCGCCTCTTTTTTGGTGGGCCCAACGAATGAATCCTCTATGGGGCGGACTTCCGCCGTCAGGTAAGGCTCTTCATTGACAATAGATTTGATCTCAAAGCGCTGACGTCCCTGAACGATGATCGTTACATTTCCGTCGGGTAACGTAATCATTTTCAGGATCTGGGCTACGGTGCCCACGTTGTACAGATCTTCCGCAGTAGGATCTTCCTTGTTTGGAATAGCCTGTGTTACTGCTCCGAGAATGCGCTGGTTAATGTCCGAATTCCGGTAAATCTTTTTGACCAGTCTTATGGCTTTTTGCCGGACCACTGTCACTGGGATAACCATCCCGGGGAAGAGTACTGTCTGCCTGATAGGCAGTATCGCTAATTCATTAGGGAGTTCAAAGGGTTCATCAGAACCGTCGGGGCCGCCAAGAGGAACGATTTCAAGACTGTCCATGTCCGAGTCGGACATCAGCAGTCGGCTATATAGATCAGAAGGTTCAAATTTCATAGGCATTCTGTCAAATTGACAGATAATCTTTTCCCAATATATAAATAATGACTTTCAAAAGAAAGGCATTATAAAACAAAATAGCCGTGCCACCACGCATTATGTCAGGCAGTTTTACAAACGGTCTTAACCAATTACAACAGGTGGGAGGTCATTCCTTTTTTGAATAAAAACGTCTTTTTTTCGGAAGTATATTTGATGTTTGTCATATTGACTTGATCATCAAAAACTTCCATGAGCGTAACGTTCAAAAGTCTGTAACCGTTCAGAGAGCCCTGAAAAGGAACTTCGAGGTAAACCCAGGTAGCGTCTGCTTCCTGTTCCTTTCCGATATATTTGATGGGAGATGTTTTTTTCTGACTATCTGTCAAAACAAATGATTTGCGAATGTACGCTTCAACAAACGCATCATTTTGATCATTGTTTTTAATTACAAACCGTTGTTTGGAATGGCTTTGGGATAAACCCTTTTCAAGGTCATCAGTAAAAATCCGGATACTTACTTCAAAGGATTTTGATGCCGGATTATATTGCATTTGAGTAACCGAAACGTGGTAATCGTGCTTCGGGTTGAATGACAAAAGCAGGAGGGAAAGAAGGAGGAAAGGGAAGAGGGCGGAAAGGGATGATGGGAAGTCCACTGACTTTAATGGCCTGATGACTCCATTTTCCCTTTCTTCCGATCGCTCCTCCTTTTCCTCTATCCTTCCTTTCCGCCCTCTTTGTTCCATTAAAATACCGCTTTCCAGACGTCGTTAAATATTGCAAAAGCCATCAGTCCCAACAGCAACACCATTCCGACTTTCTGCGCGTTTTCAAGGAATTTATCCGAAGGCTTGCGGCCGGAGATGATTTCATAGGAAAGGATGACGGCATGTCCGCCGTCGAGTGCCGGAATGGGAAGTGCATTCATGAATGCAAGTACCATCGACAGCAAGCCTGTCAGATACCAGAAGCGGCCCCAGTCCCAGACACCGCCAAACATCCGGGCAATGCCGATCGGTCCGCTTAGTGCCTTCGATGCGGAAACTTCTCCGCGGAATATTTTTCCAAAGCCCTTGATGTTGTTATACACCACTGCGAAAGCATTTTCGGTGCCTACCGCCGCGGCTTCTCCCAGGGTATACTGAACGGTCGTAAAATGAAGCAGACTTTCCGGGTAAAAGCCCAGTGTGCCTTCTTCGCTCACCTGAATGTCGAGACTCTTCTGGGCGTTTCCACGCTGAACCACGAGCACGGTAGGCTTGCCTTTGAGTACTTCCAGCTCTCCCTGAAGCTCATGAAAAAAATGAATGGGCTTTCCATTGATAGATACGACTTTATCGCCGGTTTCCAGTCCAGCCTTTTGAGCAGGCATTCCAGGGATCAGTTCACCGATTTTGAAAGGCTCCTGCGGGCGGATGAAGTTTCTCTTTTCGTCCGGATCGGAAAGCTTTTCGATAAAGTTATTCGGGATATCGATTTCTATTTCCTGACCGTTACGGCTTACGGTATAAGAGCTGTTACTGCCCAGGAAGACGTCGGAGCCGACAGCCTCGCTGAAATCTTCAAATGGTTTTCCGTTCACGCGGACAATCTTGTCGCCGGTTTTCAACCCAATTTCCTGTGCCAGTTCTCCCGCCACAATACCGTATCTGTTGACTTCGCTGCTTGAAAGAAACTTTTCTCCTTCGTTGTATGCAATGGCGATGAAGATAATGATGCCGACGATCACATTTACGATGATTCCGCCGAGCATTACCACCAGGCGCTGCCAGGCCGGCTTGGACCTGAATTCCCACGGCTGGGGCTCCTGACTGATCGTTGCGATGTCCATCGATTCATCGATCATACCGGAAATTTTGACAAAACCTCCGAGGGGAATAGCCCCGATACCGTACTCGGTCTCACCTTTCTGAAAACTGAATATTTTAGGAGGAAAGCCTATAAAGTATTTCTCTACCCTCATTCCGAACAATTTTGCGGCAGCCATGTGGCCCCACTCATGTAACCCCACCAGGATCGACAGGCCCAGGATGAGCTGCCCTGCCATGATCAGTATTTCCAATGCTTTCTGTAATTCCATTCAGGTTTGTAATCGTTACGGGTTAATTGTTAAAATCCAAAGTTCGACCTCCGTTACCGGATCAGTGTTGAAACGTAAATGTAAACAGTAAAGTTACGCAAATCCTTTCACAACCGTAAAAATGAGGTCAGGAGTGCATGTGAGCGTTTTTGTCGGGTTCAATGGCAATGCCCATCATCCGCATCAGCTCGGATGCATTGAAGCTGCGGCATATACCTTCATGCAAACGATAGTCAAAATGCAGCTTGCCGTCCTCTACATCCGAGCGGAAATGGAAGTTGTGGATGTAGGATTCGGTTGCGCCCCATTCGCCCAGTTCGAGGTCGTGGGTAGATACCATTCCGGATGCTTTTTTGCTGTGTAGCTGGCGAATAAGCGCCTCGGCACCCTTGTGACGGTCTGCTGAGTTGGTGCCTTTCAAAATCTCATCCAACAGGTAGAAAACCGGTGTTCCGGCCTGTTCGTCGGCTAGTTGGAGAAGCGTCCGCAGCCTTTTAAGCTCCGCATAAAATGAAGAAGTACTTTCTTCCAGGGAATCCTGCGTACGCATGCTGCTGAATACGCGTGTAGGCGAGCAGGCAAACGCCCCTGCACTCACGACTGCGCCTGTTTGTGCAAGCACGAGGTTCAGACCGATGGTCCTCAGGAAAGTACTTTTGCCCGACATGTTCGACCCGGTCACGAGGATTGTGTTGCCGGTACCTTGCATGGCAAAATTGTTGCTGATCCTTTTATCCACCGGTATCAATGGATGACCCAACGCCGTTGCGGCAATCGTTACCTCAGCGTTGTCCGACACCTGAGGGACCACATAGGTTTGGTTGGCAAATGCGTGTCCCGCGAGGCTGTTCATGGCCTCGGTGTCCGCCAGCACATCGAGCCAGTCGGTAAGGTGATCGTGGTGCGCAGCCTTCCATTTTTCCAGTCCTGCAAGGCAATGCAAATCCCAAAGCGTGGGAATGCCGACGAAGATGGCGAAATAGGGATTATTGCGGTAATCCAGCTTTTCAAACAAGCTGCCCGCCTGCGCCAGTGCGGCCGATGATCCGGCGATCCGCGCTTTTCGCGCCTGCCACCACGCCGATTGATAAGGTGCTGATTCCGCTTTGCTCAGCAATGCGGCATAAGCCGTCAAAGTCTGTCCCATTGAAGTGGTGCGGTTGGCCAGGACTTTGACTGTTTCGACAAAGCGGGACAAAATGAATGCATGGACGGCAAGACTGACGAGTACTGCAAGGCCCGGTACCAGACCGGCCACGTACAGAACCCCGATGACGAGCGTCAGAGCCGGGTACCATCGCCACGGCAAGGTGGCGCGCAATGGGGCGGGAAAACGCTCCACCGACCAGGCCTGAAATTCGCTGACGTGGCTCGCAGCGTGTTCGTGAAGAAGCGCGGTTGCTTCCCAGGCCTGAATGAGACCGGGATGCCGGCTGAAATCCGAAGCGGCCGCCTGCCGCTGGGTTACTTCGTGCGCATTTGCGGGATTTTTAAGCCAACTGGCGAGCCGGCGGCTACCCTCGGCGGTACGTGTCCGGTTTAAGAGTTTGAAAAGGGAGTATTCTCCGAAAATATCGAGGTCGTCCGAGTAAGCATGATTCTTTTCGCGGAATTCATTGCCGGTGTCCGGTCTTTTGAACCGCAGATCGAGCCGGGCCATCTCATCTTCATTGATCAGCACGAGGTTTTTCTGGAAATTCCGGCTTTGGCGGGCTTCCTGCTGTTTACGCATTAAAATCAGAAATATGACCAGCAGCCCCAATATGCCGATGCCGCAATAAGCGATACCGGTTTTGTTCCAAAGTATTGCCAGTATCACCATGCCGGCGAAAACCGCCAGCCGCAGCAATGCGATCGATTTGAATCTTTCATGCTCCCGTTGTTCGGCGACTGTCGCTTTTTCTTTTTCTGTTTGAAAAAATAGCCGCGATTCGGAGTGTTCTGGTTCAGCGTTTTTCATGAAAGGTTTTCAGCAGTTTCAAATTGAAGTTTAATCAGATTGGCATACAGTCCGTTGCTTAGGGCGCTCAATGCCTGGTGTGTGCCCGACTCGGCGATACGACCTTCGCGCAGGACGTAAATCATATCCACTTTCCGGATCGTGGCAAGCCGGTGCGCAATGACGATGGTCGTCCGGTTTTGCATGAGTTCGTCCAGTGCGATCTGCACCAGTTTCTCCGACTCCGCGTCGAGTGAACTCGTCGCTTCGTCGAGAATGAGGATTTTCGGATCTTTTAAAATAGCCCTTGCAATGGCAATGCGCTGCCGCTGTCCGCCCGAGAGTTTGATCCCCCGTTCGCCTACTATGGTTTCAAAGGCTTCGGGGAACGATTCGATGAATTCGAGCGCGTGGGCACGGCGGGCCGCATCCACGATCGCTTCGCGGGGAGCGCCAGGCTTTCCGTAGGCAATGTTTTCATAAATGGTCCCGCCAAAAAGCATTACCTCCTGGGGAACAATGGCGATGTTCTTCCGCAATGCCGAAACGCCATAATCCCGCACAGTTCTACCGTCGACGAGGATCTCTCCCGACTGATAGTCATAAAAACGCATCAGGAGCTGCACGATCGTTGATTTACCCGCACCGCTGTATCCTACCAATGCAATTTTTTCGCCCGCTCGGATATCCAGCGTCACGCCTTTCAAAACCGGGAGGTCGGGGCGCGATGGATAAGCGAAATGTACATCCTGATAAGTCACCCGACCTTCAATAGTTGCTGCAACCGCGTTTTGGGCGTGTTCAACGGAAACTTCGGGTGTTTCTCCTAAAATCTCGAAAATGCGTTCGGATGCGCCTACCGTCCGGTTGATCTGCGCATATAAATCGCCCATTCCGCTGATGGACGCACCAATGAATGTGGTGTAAAGGATGAAAGTGAAGAGATCGGAAAGGCCGAATTCGCCTGCCTGAACCAGCGCTGCGCCGTACCAGACGACCCCGACGATTCCGCCGAACATCGCGAAAATGATGAAAGAGGCAAATCCGCCCCGGAACCGCGCCGCGTACAATGTCAGATCTACTACCCGGCCGAGGATGGTTCTGTACCGGTTTATCTCCAAAGGTTCATTTGTAAATGCTTTTACCACATGTACCGATTGCAACGTTTCTTCTACCACCACATTGGCGGCAGCCAGCTGATCCTGCGCTTTACGTGACAGCCGGCGGGTGTGGCGTCCGAAGAAAACGGAGGCGATCACCAGTACCGGAAACGTTGCTAGCATAAACAGCGTAAGTTTCCAGGAGGTGTAAAACAGGATGGAAATGCCGACGATCAGGGTTGCGGCCTGCCGGAAAAGCTCCGCCAATGTAAAGGAAAGCAGACCTGACAGTTGTGAGACATCGGAAGTAATGCGGCTCGTGAGCTCGCCTACCCGGCGCTCTTCGAGAAATGGGACCGGCAATGTGATGATTTTGCTGAAAACATCGAGCCTGATATTGTTAACCGCCTTTTCACTGACTTTGGAAAAAAGATAAATGCGGAAGTAAGAAAATATTGCCTGGCAGATGAGCACCAGAAACAGGAATAATGTAATTTGATTGATGGAAAATCGGGATTTGCCTTCGATCACCTCGATGATGCTTCCGACGAGTTTTGGAAATGCCAGCGATGTGGCCGTCGACAATGCCAGGAAGAGCATACCGGCAATGAATGTCAGGCGGTAGGGCCTGAGGTAAGTCAGCAGGTGAAGCGTGATTTTGAGCCCCTCCCATTTGATTTTTTTTACTGCAAATGGAGAGGGCGATTCGTTGCCGGGCAGCCCATTGCCGTTTCCATCTTTGGCCATTAGAATTGATAGGTGAACCGAAAGTCAGCCGACCCGGTATAAAAAACATTTGACAGCTAGCCAGCAAAAGTAAGCAATAATTCAAAAGGCACTTTCGAACCGGTATCGCTGCCAAGTTTAAGCGCTGAATGGGCTAAAAAGGCACTTTTTTTCAACGAACGGAAATTATGCCCTTTTGCCGGTGATAATACTGTAAAAAAACTTGCGGATCCCAGGCAACCCTGGTTTTGAATTCAACGTATCAGTTGAAAAAAGCAAATAGCATGCCCGAGTATAACTCCGCCGTTCTTCAAGAACTACTCGACGGCTGTTTACAGAAAAACCGCCGCAGTCAGGAGCTGTTGTATAAACAGTTCTACGGCTATGCTATGAGCATTTGCTTACGCTATACACGCAACAGGGAAGAAGCCAAGGAAATACTCAACGATGGATTCATGAAGGTTTTCACGAAGCTTGAAAGTTTCGATGCAAGCCGTCCATTTAAAACCTGGTTGAGCAGAATCATGATTAATACAGCCCTCGATCATTACAGACAGGAAGTTCGCAGAGATGTTTTTGACGATGTGGAAGTCGCGGAACAAGTGTCCGTCGATGAAACGGTTATCAGCAAGCTTTCCCACGAAGAGCTGGTCGGAGTGATCCAGCGCCTGACACCCGCATACCGGTTGGTATTCAGCTTATCGGTCATTGACGGTTATACACACGAAGAAATTGCAGAACAACTGAATATTTCGGTTGGGGCGTCAAAATCCAATTTGTCGCGTGCGAGAGAAAAGTTGAGAGAAATGTTATCCAAGATTAATATTGGCGATTATGATAGAGTTACCAGATGACGAACTGGATAAGCTCTTCAGAAAGTCATCAGAAGAGCTTGATCCGACATACGAACCCGATGACTGGAATGACCTGCGGAAGCGACTCGATCAGCAGGACGGGAAAACTCCGGCCGGATGGTGGCGGAAATGGTGGCCGCTGGGTGTGCTGGCGCTGCTGATACCGGCGGGGATTGCGCTTTATTCGTGGTATGATGGTGGAGAGGGCGTTGCGGTTAATGCGGGCGTTTCAGTGGTTGAAGGCAGGAAGGAGAAGGAAGGTAGGAAGGAGAATGGAGGAAAGGAGGAAAGGAGGAAGGAGTCGGGTAGCTCGTCAGACGTGGTTGGGAAGTCGGGAAGTTCACAGGACGAAGCGGTAAAAGCAGATGCGGGTGTTGATAACGGTAGCCCGGCTGTGGATAATGCGGAGGAAAGGGTTGGTAAAAGAAACAAAGTTGCTGGTAACAGCAAAAAAGATATTGGTAACGATCTAAAAGCCGGTGATGAAGATACTGGTAAATCTTCCTCTAAATCAGAATTGAATGCTGCTGTTGGTAACAATGGCAGAAAACTATTGCCCCGGAGCCGTTCTAAGGCAGGCGGAGTGTACTTAGAGCCTAACCGCTCAAAGAGGGAAGGAGGCGACGGGGCTCTTTTTATTCCAAATAATGCAAAAACGCAAGACAGGGAAACGTCTCTGTCACAGGCAACCCGCCGGAAGGACGGCAATGTAACTGCTCAAACGGACGCAAATGCGCAGTCGGCAGCCGTAAGCGAACTGGTGACGAAGGCCGACGAGCCAGCCCGCACATTAATTTCCGCCTCCTCGCTGAATGGAAAGGCTTTGAAATGGAATGCATTGCAGCTGCCGGGGATTTCCAATCCGGTGCAGGAACTTCCGGAAGCACCCGCACCGGATAAGCCGAAGCTCCCGGCTGATCGGCCGCTTTGGGCAGTGAGATTTGGCTATTCGCCGGATCTGAGCACGGTAGGGTTAAAGGATTTTTCCAAGCCCGGAACGTCGGTTTCGCTGCTGGTGGAATATTCGGTTTTGCCAAGATTGTTTTTGCAAAGTGGTGTGGTTTGGAGCAGGAAAGATTATTCGGCCGCCGCCGAGGCATATCAATTGCCCAAACACAAGTATTACCCACCGTTGGCATTAAGTGGAATTGATGGTGTGTGCAAGGTATTGGAAATTCCGCTGAATGTGCGATATGATGTTGCTTCGGGCGAAAGATCGCGCTGGTTTGCAACGGGTGGTTTTTCGTCCTACCACATGAACAGAGAGGATTACAAATATTATTATATCAATCCAAACGACCCTAACGCGCAAAAGGTAACGGGCTGGAATGGAAAAACCGGTTGGTACTTACTCAGCCACGCCAACGTTTCAGCCGGCTACGAATACAGGATTTCCCGTAAACTATCGCTCCTCGCAGAGCCTTCGATCCGGATGCCGCTTAAACGCGTCGGGTATGGAAAAGTGAACCTCATTACAACCGGCCTTTGGCTATCGGTGCGCTACACCCCTGTTTTCAAGTGAGCACTATGCCCACATTATCAATGAATTGTATCTTCTAATTAATTTATTCACTATGAACTCAATTGAAAAAGGAAGCATGAAAAGAGGCGAATTCCTGAGAAGTCTTGGGCTCAGCACCTCAACGTTAATGGCATTCTATTGCCTCGGCACCACTATGACGGCCTGCGGATCCAAAGACGACGATCCCAACCCTGACCCGGACCCAAACCCGGGAAGCGGCGGCAATGGAATTACAGGTACAACGACGGGCAGTGCTATCAACTTCACCGTGGATATGACCAAATCTCCTTATAACGATCTGAAAACCTCGGGTAATGGTAAGGTAATCGGTGACGTTCTGGTGGCCAAAACCACCGCCGGCAGCTATGTTGCATTGAGTAAAATCTGTACGCATGAAGGAAATACGGTGGCATACAGGTCAGGGTCCAACGATGTTTTCTGCCAAACCCATGGTTCTACATTCAGCATCGCAGGAGTAGTTACGAACGGTCCCGCGGCAACGCCCCTCAAAACGTATACGATAACCGTTTCTTCCGACGGGAACACTTTAACTGTGAAAGCTTAATCCGCATCGACCATGAAAGTACTCCGCCTACTCGCGATGTTGATGTGTTCGTCAACAGTTTTATATGCACAGGATGATCTGCTGAATGAGCTGTCGAAACAGGACAGCGCGCAAACCGTTCCGGTAACCGCTACTTTTAAATCGACCCGCATTGTGAATGGGCAGTCGGTTGAAACGATGAAAAAGAAGCACCTCGATTTTCGCATTTCGCACCGTTTCGGCAAGCTGAACTCTGGCGCCTACCAGTTCTTCGGACTCGATCAGGCTACCATGCGCCTGGGTTTCGAATATGGCCTGACGGACGATCTGATGATCGGGATCGGCCGCAGCACATCGCAGAAAGTGTATGATTTTTTTGGAAAGTATAAATTGCTGAAGCAGACTAGCGGCGCACGGAATATCCCTGTTTCGGTGACGTTGTTCGGAGGAACCGGCGTGGCTACGGTGGATAAGGAACGGGAGTTTCAGGACAAGCTATATTATACTGCCCAGGTGCTGATAGCGCGGAAATTCGGTGAGCGGCTGTCGCTTCAACTGTCACCGACCTATTTGTACCGCACCATGCCGGACGTGACGGGCGATGAAAAAGTGTTGTTCGCAGTAGGTATCGGCGGTCGTTTCAAACTATCCAAACGCGTGTCGCTGAACGGGGAGTATTTCTATACCGCCCGTGAAAAGAACACCCTGACGGCCCCTTACCACGATTCTATGTCGTTTGGCGTGGATATCGAAACGGGCGGACACGTTTTCCAACTGCATTTTACCAATTCCCTGGGCATGATCGAGAAACAGTTTATCGGCGAAACAGCCGGAAGCTGGGGTAAAGGAGATATCCATTACGGGTTCAACATTTCCCGTACATTCAGCTTTGACAAGAAGAACAAGAAGCAGCCAAACTGATCCAGACTATGAAACTGCATTTTTTTCGCGTGGCCTGCCTGGCCATGTTCAGTACCGCTTTGCTTTCCGGGACGGCTTTGGCACAAATGTTCGCTACCTCCGGCGGCAATACGAAATTCTCGGCATCGACACCTTTGGAAAATATCGAAGCGGAGAACAAAAAGTCGCAGGTGATCCTGAACACGGCCAACAACGAGATCGCGATCCGGATGAATATGCGTGACTTTGTTTTTCCCAACAAACTGATGCAGGAGCATTTCAATGAGAACTACATAGAATCGGAGAAATATCCGACGGCTACGTTTTCGGGCAAGGTCGATAAGGCACCGGACTATACCAAAGATGGCCAATACGACGTGTCTGCCACCGGAAAGTTTACGGTGCATGGCGTCACTAAGGAGCGGACGATCAAGGGTAAAATGAAGATCGAAGGAGGGAAAATCACCATCAATTCCGATTTTGAGGTACCGTTGACGGACCATAAGATTGATGTTCCCAAGGTGGTCTTTGTCAAAATCGCGCAGATCATCAGTGTCAAAACCCAATATGTCCTGGCTCCCTATAAAAAATAATCAATATCTGGCGGCAAAATCGCCAGGTATTGATTAACTGTGGGGTAGTGCAGACTTGGCAGGCCGTTTGTTTGATCTGCCAAGTCTTTTTTCAAATTATCTCCTGCGGCGTCTGCGGGCCGGTTTTCTTTTCTTTACAACCTTTTTCCTTACCGGCGCTTTTTTGACGGTTGTTTTGCGGACAGGCGCTGCTTTTACTTCCTCTTCCGCCTCCTCTTCGGCGCTCAGATCGTCCGTAGTCGATACTGCTTCGAGTTCCGAGCTGGACACTGCCTCGCTCGTTTCTTTTTGTCCGGTATAAGGCAGGCGCACTGCGGCGATCTGGTCTATATTTGAG
The DNA here is from genome assembly GCA_965649915.1 of uncultured Dyadobacter sp. Lineage (GTDB taxonomy): Bacteria > Bacteroidota > Bacteroidia > Cytophagales > Spirosomataceae > Dyadobacter. The sequence goes on along the minus strand of CBFGMV010000024.1, from coordinate 18,847 downwards.
GTGCTTTCAATGGGCCTTAGTCTGAAAGCGTACGAGTAGGTTTTCGCGGGTAGCAAGTATGCCTCATGCACGCGTGGTGACCAGCTATCGTCACCGCCTAGTCCCATTTGGGCAAGATCGATGTTCACGACCGTTGCATTGCCCCGGTTGAGGACGGCGCCACGCCGTTTGGCGGCGAGCAGATCCTGATCCGTATAGTCGTGGACGTTGAAGCTGATCAGCGAATCGGTTAAGGCCAGAAGTCCGTTCCCTTCCGCATTGGTCACGGCGGCCCAGCGGACCTGGGTTTTGTTACCATTTTCCTGTGGAGTAATGTATGGAAAATGCTGATCCGCTACTGTGCCCGTGTAGATGCCCACCCTGCCACTATGCTGGCGGTCGGGATAAGTTTCATGCGGGCCATTGCCGTACCATTGTGTTTTGCTAAATGTCGCGGGCATTTGCAGCTGCATTCCCACCTTGGCCAGCGGAGGCCACTCGCCGCGTGGTACGCAGGAATACTGCACATGTACATCGCCGGAAGCGTAAACCAAATAAACCGATCGGACCTCCATTTCGCCTTTGGCGTGTTTCAGTGTCTGGGCCAATGTTACCTTGTAAATCTGGGCTGTCAGGCGCTGGGTTTTCATTTCGGCGGCAGTCCTTTCCAAAGTGTCGAGATGGGCATTGCGCCATTGCGTTGCGAAACTTTTAGCGCCTCCTCCTTCGTCATTATCGGTGGGTACGCGCCAGAAGTTAGGATAGGGGCCTTGTTCCAGCATTTCTTCCCTTTTGTTTTTAAAAGAAATCATGCGGCCTTCGTTTTTGTCGAAAGTGACCGAGAAATCCTGTCCGCTGATCTGAACGCGTGCCGCCGTGATCTGGGCAATGCGGAGCGGACGTTCGCCATAGAGGCTGAGGCTGGGGCGCTGCGGGGCAGCTTTCGCGACGGGAACCTGGTGCCAGGCCACTTCATGTCCTTTGGGAGCCCATGATGCGGCTTCTTTCAATCGAAGACTCAGGTTCAGGAAGTACTCGCCATTGGGCTTTGCCGAGGCGGGAAGTTCGTAAGGTATCGTGATTTGCTGTTTCTGGTGGGACAATGCATTCAGATTGGAAATCGTACCGCCCTTGCCCGCCATTTTACCATTTTCAAGCACAGACCAGACTAGCTCGTAGGCGCCCAGCGACTGGAAATCGTAGGCATTATGCAGCGTCAGGTTCTTTTCGCCAGCCTTCAAGGTATCTGGCATTTCGAATTTCACATACTGATAAACCTTCTTTACCTCTTGGAGCTCCGGCTGCGGTGTACGATCGGGATTTACGAGGCCGTCGCCGGCATTGGCACCGTCGATGTAGTTGAAATAGTCCCAGTACTCGGTGCCGTCCGGCCGTTTCAATTTCAGGCCCTGGTCCACCCAGTCCCAGATGAACCCGCCTTGCATAGTGGGCTGTTTTTCAATCAGATCCCAATATTCTTTCAGATTACCAATGCTATTGCCCATTCCGTGAGCGTACTCGCAGATGATAAGCGGACGGGTCTTGTCTTTTCTGACGAGCTCGATCATGTCCTGGGTGGACGGATACATCACCGAGATGATGTCGAAGCTGCTGAGGGAGGTCGGTTTGTAATCCTTGCGGCCCTCGTAATGAATGGGGCGGGTAGGATCGGCCAGTTTGATAAAATCGCCCATATCGACGAAGTTTTGACCCATTCCCGACTCATTACCCAGTGACCAGATGATCACCGACGGATGATTTTTGTCTCTTTCCACCATTGCATTGCCCCTGGCGAGGAATGCGGAGCGCCATGCCGGGTTGTCGGCCAGAATGATATTTTTGCCCCATAACTCGTGGCTTTCGATGTTGGCTTCGTCCATCACATACAAGCCATGCTGATCGCACAGGTCGTACCATTCCGTGGTGTTAGGATAATGCGAAGTCCTCACGGCATTGATATTGTGCTGCTTCATGAGCTTAATGTCGCGGATCATCGATTCGCGGCTGATCACGCGGCCGGTTTCAGGATCGAATTCATGGCGGTTTACTCCTTTGATCGTTATGGCTTTGCCATTCACGAGCAGCTGTCCGCCTTTGATCTTGACATCCCGGAAACCAACCCGCTGACTGGCTGCTTCCAGGACTTTGCCATCGGAGTTCATGAGCTGCACGGTGAGTGTGTATAAATTGGGGATCTCCGCACTCCATTTGGCGGGATTGGGCACGTGAATGTCTGCCCGTACCGTACCTTCGCGGCCGGTTTCCAGTGTGCCGATCATCTGGCTTACCGGCGTCACTACGACCGATTTGCTGGCGTCGTAGAGGGTAAACAGTACCTGGTGGGCATGAATGGGCTGCTGGCCATAGTTTTTTACATAGGCGCTTAGTTTCAGGGTCGCATTTTCATGATTGGCATCGAGGACCGTTCGCACGGAATAGTCGGCAAGCATAACCTTTGGCAAAAGGAGCAGGTTCACGTCCCGGAAAATTCCCGACAGCCGCCAGAAATCCTGATCTTCGAGGTAACTCCCATCCGACCAGTTGATGACTTCGATGGCAAGGCTATTGACTCCGGGTTTCAGATCTTCGGTCACGTCAAACTCAAACGGCGTCATGCCATCCTCATGGTAGCCGATCGCCACGCCATTGAGCCACACATAGCAAGCCGACTGAACGCCGCCGAAGTGCAGGAAGACCTGTTTGTCTTTCGCGTCCTCGGACACCGTGAAAGTGGTCCGGTACATTCCCACAGCGTTGGTATCGGCCGAAATGCGGGGTGGGGTTGCTTTGAAAGGATGTTTGATATTGCTGAAAACAGGGCGGTCATATTTTCTGCCTTCGCGGGCACCCACGACCTGCCAGTTGGAAGGAACAGGGATATTGTCCCAATTCGCATCTGAAACTTTGGGGTCGTAGAAGTTGGGCAAGGCTTTGGACGGATGCTGCGCCCATTTGAACTTCCAGGTCCCGTTCAGGGATTGTACAAGCGGACTTTTTGGATCCATTGCCAATGCACTCTTTTCATTGGGATAAGGAATAAAATCCGCCCGCGGTTTTTCGACATTGATGCTGATTACCTGAGGATCCTGCCACTCGGGAATGGCCTGAGCATGAACGGTATGATTCAGGCACAGCATTGAAAATAGCCATATGGAGAATCCGCGGCGTGTAGAAAAATGCATATAACTTATCGGGTAATTTGCCGGACGGTGCTTTGTGAATGAGGGGAAAAGCACGCCATTTTATTTTTGCGTTAAAATTATGGATAATCAAAAAGAAACGGACGCAAAACCAGGGCATCATGAAGTTTTATTTGAGGAATGCCTTTAATTTGCCCTCACATGTAAAATCTCTGTTATGCTTTTAGCCGTCGACCTTGGCAATACCGACACCGTTTTCGGGCTTTACGAATCTGGAAACTGGGAGCACATCTGGCGGATGCGTTCACTGGTGCAGGAGAACGAGGCGCACTACGAATCGAAATTGCGGCTGCATTTCCTGGAAGCGGGTTTGTGGTTCGGGGATGTGGATACGGTGGTTCTGAGCAGTGTGGTTCCTCCTCTGACCCCGGTTATTCTGAGAATGTTACGGTCGCTGTTTGGAGACGATGTGATCGTGGTCGGTCCGGAGATTTATCCGGCATTGTCCATTGCGATCGATCATCCGCATGAGATAGGGGCCGATTTGATTGCCAATGCGGTGGCGGTTTCCACGCGCTACCAAGAGAACTGTGTCGTCGTCGATTTCGGTACGGCGCTGACATTCACTACGATATCGAAAGAAAGCAAAATTTTGGGGGTAGCCATATTACCCGGGTTGGTGACGGCGGTCAAAGCACTGTTCGCCAATACGGCACAGCTTCCGGAAGTGCCCTTGCAGCTTCCGGAGTCGGCCATAGGCAAGAACACCGTCGAAGCCATTCAGGCCGGCATTTTGCTGGGTTATGAAGGATTGGTGAAATCGCTGCTGGGCCGTATCCGTGCAGAGCTTGGCGGTGAATGCATTGCCGTCGCGACGGGCGGGTTGTCGTCCATTATCGACACGTTGCGGGACGAGTTCGTTGAAATTGATAGAAAGTTAACATTGGACGGCCTGCGCATTATCGGCGAGAGCCTCAGGGCGTAGTTTTGAAATACCCATCTTCAATCAAAGGCAAATCCTCAACCGGTTTATTATACAAATATACCCAGCAAGGAATGACGGCCCCATTGCCATCCCGGACAGGTACCACCTTCCTGACGTACAAACTCGCGGCCTCATCTTCCAGAACATCCTCATATTCATCGAGTTCTTCGAGTATTTCAAAGGAGTTCAGCTGGTAAATTTCCCCGTGTACGAGGGTAGATGCATCAGGCTCGTAATGCGCGCCGGGGAACCACTCCACACGGAACAATTTTCCGTTGAAATGCCCTTTTCCTATATAGTTTGAAGACAACCGGAGCTTGTCCGCATACGGGTTATCAAAGCCCCGCATCAAAGTGCCGTAAGTAAATAAATTATATAACTTTTCCATTCTGCTGCCAGAAGATCAGAAATTCCGCTTAATACAGAACTGTATTTTTCTTATATTTACATGTAAGGCTTTCCATTTTACTAATATACAGTTATGTACGAAAAGAATCTTGGTACAAAACAAAAAGCATTAAGGATCAACCTCGACCGCCGCATTTACGGATCGTTTGCCGAAATCGGTGCGGGGCAGGAAACGGCAGCTTATTTTTTCAAAGCTGGCGGCGCATCCGGAACCATCGCTAAAACCATGTCGGCTTATGATATGACATTCAGCGACGCGATATATGGAACAGAGGAGGGGGGAAGGTATGTGGTGGAATCACGCCTGATGAAAATGCTGAACAGGGAATACAACCTGGTAGAGAAGCGCTTGTCGGAAAAGCGAGGTGTCGACAGCACCTTTTTTGCTTTCGCCAATACAGTTGTAGCGCTCAATTTTCAAAAAACGAATGAATCCCACGGGTGGATCGGACTGCAATTCCAGCTAACTCCGATGGGGCCGACCAATTACGTGGTCATACACGTGCGTATGCGCGATGATGAGAATATTTTACAGCAGCAGGCGCTGGGGATTATCGGGGTGAACCTGATCTACGGCTGCTACTATTACCACAAATCGCCGGAGATCCTGTTGATGTCGCTGATGGACGATCTGACGATCGACCGGATCGAGATCGACATGGTGCGTTTCAGCGGGCCGGATTTTGCCAAGGTAGATAACCGCCTGATGAGCCTTAGGCTGGTGAAAAACGGGTTTACGGATGCCGCATTGTTTGGTAGTGACGGTGGGGTGCTGCAACCCTCCGAAGCATTGTACAAAAAGCACATCCTGATGATGCGCGGCCGCCTCCGCCCGATTACGAATGTGCATATTGACCTTATCAGCAATGGACAACGGCAATTCCTGGCCGAGCCGGATGTGGATGAGTCCAAGGTTGTCCTTATTTCGGAACTTACCTTACACAATCTCAAAGCAGGAGACCGCGATATCGACGAGAAGGACTTCCTGGATCGTGTTGATATCCTTTGCTCCCTGGGGCATATGGTAATGATCTCGAACCACCATGAATATTACCGGCTTGTGGCCTATCTTTCGCGGCTTACGAAGCTGAAATCGGGCTTGCTGCTCGGTAGTCCCAACTTGCAGGATATCTTTGAAGAAAAGCATTACCAGTTTTTGCAGGGTGGCATTCTGGAGTCGTTCGCCACACTTTTTAGCCGCAAGGTGAAGCTCTACATTTACCCGACGCTCCAACCGGACGGTTCGGTGTACAGCTGCGAAAATTTCCGTGTTCCCGATCATTTGCGGCCATTGTTCCAATACCTGATCGTGAACGACAAGATCGAAGACATTCGGAACTACAATACCGAACATATGCACATCACCACCGACTTTGTACTTGAAATGATCAAGCGTGGGGAGCCGGGCTGGGAAAAGCTCGTTCCGGAGAATGTAGCGCAGATGATTAAGGAAAAGTCCCTGTTCGGATTGCCCAGCGAAAATAATTATGTAGATACGGTGAAGCAGATTCACCAGGCGGTAGGGAATCTGTAATTTTGGCCGCCTGGCATTAAAAAACGGCTGATCTTGGCTTTTGGACATAAAATCTCCTTTATGTCCAAAATATTAGCCCCTCCCACCACCTTCTTAGGCAGGCTCCGCTACCTGGGCCCCGGTTTCATTCTTTCCGCCGCCATCGTCGGTTCAGGAGAGCTCATTGCTACTACTGCGTTAGGGGCCAGGGCGGGATTCGTCATGTTCTGGCTGATCATCCTCAGCTGTCTGGTGAAAGTAGCATTGCAGCTTGAATTCGGTAAGAATGCCATTTACACAGGCACATTCATCATGCATAACTTCAATAACCTGCCAGGTAGAAGGCTGGGGAAGGCACACTGGAGTATATGGCTGTGGTTGTCTTTGCAAGGGCTGAAATTGTTGCAGGTCGGTGGTATCGTGGGCGGGGTTGCTATTGTACTCCATATGGGCTTTCCGGGGATTTCGGTCAATATGTGGGCCATCATTTCAGTGCTTATCACTTCGTTCTGGGTTTACAAAGGCAACTATGGCCCTGTAGAAAAAGGGTCGCTGGTGATGATCATGCTGTTTACGGTCGTTATCCTGATATCCCTCTTTTCCCTGCAATGGACGTCGTACGCCATCCACTGGCCACAAATTGAAACCGGCCTGCACTTTTCCCTCCCCGCAGCGATGGTTGCCACTGCGTTCGGGGCGTTTGGGATAACGGGCGTCGGCGGAGATGAAATCATGTATTACAATTACTGGTGCATCGAAAAGGGTTACGCAGCTTATACGGGACCAAACGACGGCACGGCCGAATGGTCCAGGAGGGCGAAAGGCTGGTTTAATGTCATGTACCTGGATGCGGTACTGTCGATGGTGGTTTATACGATCGTTACGGCGGCGTTTTATCTGCTGGGAGCGGCGGTTTTACATCATGGCGGTGCGGTACCGGAAGGTTATCAGATGGTGGAAGTGCTGTCGAGGATCTTTACCGAGACGTTGGGCGACTGGGCCCGCAACCTTTTCCTGATAGGCGCATTTTTTGTGCTATACTCCACCTTGTTTACAGCTACGGCCAGCTGGGCCCGTGTATGGGGCGATGCATTCGGCCAATTGGGTTGGATGAAGTTCGATACTGAAAAAGCGCAGCGGAAATCGATCGGTATCATGTCGTGGGTGCTGCCGGCTGTCTGGTGCATTCTTTTTCTCTTCTTCCAGGCACCGGTGATGATGGTTATTCTGGGCGGTATAGCTACTTCTGTGCTGCTTTTGCTGGTTGTTTACGTTTCGCTCGTATTTCGTTACCGCGAATTGCCGGCATCATTGAAGCCGTCTGCGGCCTATGACGTGCTTTTCTGGCTGAGTGTCTTGTCTATTCTCACCGTCAGCGGTTACGGCATCGTCCAGATTATGTAGTCGGGATAGTACAAAAGGGAAATTTAGTAGTATTTTTTAAGTAGATCGAATCAGGGGCAGACTCTCCTGTGTCGTCTAAGTTATTGCCAGCCAGCGTGGATGGCGGTCGGAAATCCTAAATTCTTTCATAATGGACAAACCAAACGAAGTATCGAGAAGAGATTTTATCAGGAACACAACAGGTGCTGCGGTAATATTGTCGATCCCTTCCATTATTCCGGCAAGCGCATTCGGTGCGAACGACCGTGTGCGGGTCGCGGTGCTGGGTGTGAATGGCCGCGGGCAGAGCCATATTTCGGGCTTCAATGCGTTGAGCAATGTGGAAGTGGCCACGCTTTGCGATCCGGACAATAACATATTGCAAAAGCGTGCGCAGGAATTTGAGCAAAAGACAGGGAAGAAGGTCAAAACTGAAAACGACCTCCGTAAAGTTTTCGACGACAAGACGATTGACGCCGTAAGCATCGCCACGCCGAACCACTGGCATGCATTGGCGGCTATATGGGCTTGTCAGGCCGGAAAGGACGTGTACGTCGAAAAGCCTGGCTCGCACAACCTGCACGAAGGCCGCAAGCTCGTCGAGGCAGCTCATAAATACAAAAGAGTGGTGCAGCACGGCGTGCAGCTCCGCAGTTCGGAAGCATTGAAAGAAGCCGTAAAACACCTCCGCGACGGACTGATCGGGAACGTGTATATGGCTCGCGGCCTCGTCTACAAATGGCGCCCGGATATCGGCGACCGTGGTACCGAGCCCGTACCGGCCGGCCTGAACTACGACCTGTGGACGGGCCCTGCCGAAATGAAGCCGTTCTCCCGTAATTACGTGCATTACGACTGGCACTGGCACTGGAACTACGGGAATGGCGATATCGGCAATCAAGGTATCCACGAAACCGACATGTGTATGTGGGGATTGGGGGTGGAAAGCTTCCCCGACAAGATCACGTCGTCGGGCGGTAAATTTCTCTGGAATGACGCCAAGGAAACGCCGGAAGTGTTGAGCTCTTCATTTGTGTATACCAAAGAAAAGAAGATCATCGAATTCGAGGTTCGTCCCTGGATGACGAACGAGGAAGGCGGGGTCGGGATCGGAAATATCTTCTATGGGTCCGAAGGTTATATGGTAGTGAAAGGTTACGACTACTACGAAACATTTCTGGGTAAGGACAAAAAAGCCGGCCCATCGCGGAAAGCGGGCGGCGATCATTACAAAAATTTCATCGACGCCGTTATTGCTAAGGATCCGAAACTGCTGAACGGCCCTGTCGAAACGGCGCATTTGTCTTCGGGGCTGGCGCATTTGGGCAACATCGCCTACCGCACCGGGCGCGCATTGACATTTGATAGCAAGACGGAGAAATTTGTGGGCGACGATGAGGCCAACAAGTTGCTGACAAGGAAATATCGTTCGCCTTACGCGTTGCCGCAGGTGGTGTAGCGTAGCATTCAGGTTTTGGAATTAATGTCTAATTGAAAAGTTCTCTTTATGAGAACTTTTCTTATATTCACACACTTTATATGAAGATACATCTCATTAAAGAACAGACCATTGACGACTTTACCCGTGATCACGCAAGGAGCAAGTCTTCGTTTGATAATTGGCTTGCAAGTTTAAAAACGGCGAACTGGCGATCTCCTGCGGGAATGCGGGAAACCTATCCCGGGGCAGACATTCTCGGGAACGGTTCTGAAAGGATTGTTTTTGACATTGGCGGAAACAATTACCGCATGATTTGTAAATATTTTTTCGGTCCGAATCGCGTGCATTTGTCGATATGCTGGATTGGAACGCACGCAGAATACACGCATTTATGCAAACGGGGGCTGCAATATTCAATTTACATATACTAGCATGGAAACATTGAGATACAAGGTTATCAGGAATTTGGAGCAGTACAACAATTACTGTAACGAACTCATACAAATGTTGGAGTCAGAGAATCCTGATCAATATGAAGAAGAAATTGATCTATTGACAGTCCTCATCGAACACTACGATGCGGAACATGGCACGTTAAAAGGTGATGCCGACCCTGTGGAGTTGCTGAAAATAATCATGGCGGACCATAAGATGAAGGCTAAGGACATTGCCGAGCTGCTGAATGTCAGCAAGGGATACGTCTCCGAGATTTTAAACTACAAAAAAGGAATGTCCAAAGAAGTCATTCGTAAGCTTGCCGCCCGTTTTGCAATGCGGCAGGAGGCATTCAATCGTCCTTATAGATTGGAGGGTGAAAGGATGATGGTGGAAGAGGAGGATGTGTTAGTGCAGGAAGCCGTAGATCTGTAAAGTCAAAATGTAATCATATTCAAACCACACTTATATCATGAACCAATTTCAAGAGATCACACGCTATCTCGACAATGCGAGGGAAATCCTGAGCACCAAGGCCGACAAACAAGGACAGGAGTACAAGGACATTAAATACGTCCAAATGGCTTCGGGGACGGCTTATAATGCTGCATTGATGATTGCGGACGAATATTTGAGGAAGAAAGAAGGTGCGAAATTTACGAAGCCCAACAGTATTGACGAATACCGTATTCGCATTCGAAAATACAACAAGACGTTGCTTTCTTACCTGAATGAAGCATACGATACATTGCATTTGGCGGGCTACTATCATGGTACGCCATCAGTGAAAACAATTAAAATTGGCCTCGATGCGACGCAAAAAATGCTTGCATTAGTTGCCTAACTGTAATCCGGAACCAACAGAAAAACGGCCGACAGAGTGCACTGCCGACCGTTTTCATTTCTATCCCGTTTACTTTCGCAAACAGAGAAATCATCTTATGTATTAATTATTTCAGAACAGAGAAATCAAACGATTCCAAATACTTGGTAGTGAAATTCCCGGATTTAAACCCAGGGTCATCCATTAACTTGATATGGAACGGGATCGTGGTTTTGATACCTTCGATCACGAATTCCTGCAATGCGCGCTTCATGCGCGTAAGTACCTCTTCGCGCGACTGGCCGCTTACGATCAGCTTCGCGATCATGGAGTCGTAGTTGGGAGGGATCGTATAGCCGCTGTATACGTGGCTGTCGATGCGTACACCGTGACCGCCAGGGAAATGCAGGTTGGTGATCTTACCCGGCGCAGGACGGAATCCGTTCGCGGGGTCTTCAGCATTGATCCGGCATTCCATTGCGTATAGCTTTGGTGTGTAGTTCACACCCGAGATAGGCTCTCCTGCCGCTACCTTGATCTGCTCCTTGATCAGGTCAAAATCAGTAACTTCTTCGGTGATGGGATGTTCTACCTGAATACGGGTGTTCATCTCCATGAAATAGAAGTCGCCGTGCTTGTCGACCAGGAACTCGATGGTACCAGCGCCCTCGTATCCGATTGCCTGAGCACCTTTGATCGCCGCGGCGCCCATTTTTTCACGCAATTCCGGCGTAATAATAGGGGATGGCGTTTCTTCTACCAGTTTCTGATGACGACGCTGGATGGAGCAATCACGCTCCGAAAGGTGGCATACCTTACCAAACTGATCACCGATGATCTGGATTTCAATATGGCGGGGTTCTTCTACAAATTTTTCGAGATACAAACCGTCATTTCCAAAGGCAGCGGCCGATTCCGTACGGGCGTCGGTCCAGGCTTTTTCGAAATCTTCGGGCTTGTTGATGATCCGCATACCACGGCCGCCACCTCCGGCAGTTGCCTTGACGATCACCGGGTAACCTATTCCTTCCGCGAGCTGTTTTCCATGCTCGACGGATTCGAGCAGACCTTCAGAACCCGGAACGACGGGCACACCTGCTTTGATCATCGTCGCTTTGGCGGTGGCTTTGTCACCCATGCCGTTGATCTGAGCGGCTGTGGCGCCGATGAATTTAATGCCGTAGTCGGCACATATCTGCGAAAATTCCGCATTTTCAGACAAGAATCCATAGCCAGGGTGGATGGCGTCCGCTCCGGTTACTTCCGCTGCTGAAATAATATTCTGAATGCTTAGATAGGATTGTCTGCTGGGCGGAGGGCCGATACAAACGGCCTCGTCCGCAAACCGTACGTGAAGACTGTCGCGGTCGGCTGTCGAGTATACTGCGACAGTTTTAATGCCCATTTCACGACAGGTCCTGATCACGCGCAGGGCAATTTCACCCCGATTGGCAATGAGTATCTTTTTAAACATGAAATTCAATTGAGTTTGAGAGACCTTTCATCGCCTTATGCAGGCTCAACCAGGAACAATGGTTGGTCAAATTCAACCGGAGTAGCGTTTTCAACCAGGATTTTCACGATTTTACCTGACACTTCCGATTCGATTTCGTTGAACAGTTTCATCGCCTCGATGACACAAACTACTTTGCCGGGCTTGATTTCGTCGCCGATGTTGGCAAAAGCAGGAGTCTCAGGACTCGACGCCCGGTAGAACGTACCGATCATCGGAGACTTAATCGTAATGAGGTTCGAAGAAGCCGATTCTTTGGAAACCGCGGGCTCAGCGGGTGCTGCCGAAGTAGCTGGTGCCGCTGCCGCAGGGAATAAAGCGGGTGCGGGCGCTGCCACAGGTGCGGAAGTGTAAGACACCACCGGTGCAGTTCCGTAGCGCTTCACCTTGATTTTCAGATCTGCCGTTTCAATATTCACTTCATCAAGTCCCGACTGGGCAATGAAGTCAATCAGTTTTTGGATTTCTTTGGTTTCCATTTAGTCAAATTTAAACTGTGGAGACTGGATCATTGAAGGCTTAGTAATAAGCGCCGGGGTAGATCCATTTACCGCCCACAGAAAACAATTAATTATGATTTAACTCTTTCTACGTAATCGTAAGTGCGTGTATCCACTTTGATCTTCTGGCCTTCCTCGATAAACAAGGGAACCATGATCCTGGCACCTGTTTCTACTTCGATCGCTTTTTTGGGAGAGTTCGCAGTATCGCCTTTCAGGCCTGGCTCGGAATAGGTAACGACCAGTTCAACAAATGGGGGCAACTCGCAAAGCAATGCTGCGTCCGTTTCAGTGTTGATCAGGATCTCCACTTCCTGGCCTTCCTTCATCAGGTCGGCGTTTGTCACCAGTTTGGCATCGATCAAAACCTGATCGAACGTTTCGGAGTTCATGAAGTTGAAACCAACCTCGTCTTTATATAGAAATTGAAATTTATGTCTTTCAACACGTACCGGCGTGATGCCCGCGCCGGAAGAAAAGGTATTGTCCAGCACTTTGCCGGAAGTGAGGCTTTTCAGTTTGGTGCGTACGAAGGCGTTTCCTTTGCCAGGTTTAACATGTTGGAATTCAATCACCTGAAAAAGATCGTGGTTGAAATTGATTACCAGTCCGTTACGCAAATCTGCAGTAGTTGCCATTTTTATTCTAATGAATTGTATGATAATGCTTTAATGAAAATCACATGCTACGCATCGTAGCCCCATTTCAGGTACATTGCACCCCAGGTGAAGCCTCCGCCGAATGCGGCCAGTATCAGATTATCGCCTTTTTTGAGTTGTGATTCATAATCCCACAGACAAAGCGGGATTGTCGCAGCTGTGGTATTTCCGTATTTGTGTATGTTCATCATCACCTTGCCCATTCCTACGCCCATCCGGTTGGCGGTCGCTTCGATGATCCGGCGGTTGGCCTGGTGCGGTACAAGCCACGCTACATTCTCACTGTTCAGCCCATTGCGTTCCATGATGTCGGCTGCAATGTCGGCCATATTGGTTACCGCAAACTTGAAAACCTGCGCACCGTCCTGATACACGTAATGTAGTCTGTTGTCGATGGTCTCGTGAGTGGGCGGGTAGCGACTTCCTCCTGCTTTTTGGTTGAGGTAGGGATAACCTGCCCCGTCCGATTTGATGATTGAATCCAGGATACCGTTGCCCTCACCGTCTGGTTCCAGCATGACTGCGCCGGCTCCGTCGCCAAAAAGAATGCAGGTTTTGCGATCGGTATAATCGACGATCGCGGACATCTTGTCCGAGCCGACGACGATCACTTTTTTATATTTTCCGGTCTCGATAAATTGAGAACCGAGTGTCAATGCATAGATAAAACCCGAGCATGCGGCCTGGATGTCGAAGCTGCCGACATTCCGGATGCCGACCATATCGCAAATAAGGTTAGCGGTGCAAGGGAAAACGTAGTCAGGTGTGGTAGTGGCACAGATCAGCAGATCGACTTCTTCGGGGCGTGTATTGGTTTTGGCCAGCAATCCCTTTACCGCTTCTGCACCCATATGTGAGCTTCCCAAACCTTCGCCTTTCAGAATACGCCTTTCTTTGATGCCTGTGCGGCTTACGATCCATTCATCGTTTGTCGCAACCATTGTTTCCAACTCAGCATTGGTCAAAACATAATCAGGCACATAACCTTGTATCCCTGTTATAGAGGCTTTTATATGGGTCATGATAAATTAACTATTCAAAATCCGAATAGATTTGGTAAAAAAGGACAGTTTCAGTTTTTTCATAGTCATGTGGTTGTCAGCATTCGTTATTAGTTCAATGCCTGGGCAATATGCACATAAGCTTTGGATTTGACCTGCTTATACGCCCAGCCCACCATATTTTTGATGGCCAGCGGCGTTGAGACGCCGTGTGCGATCATCACATTTCCATTCACCCCGATAATGGGACTGCCTCCGATGGATTCGTAGTTTGTCTGGTCGATAAAATCGTCCTGGAAACCTCTTTTCCTGGAAATCTCATACAAAGACTCTCCCAGTTTAAACAGTATATTACCAGTAAAGCCGTCGGTAACGATGACGTCTGCCTTATTGGTGAAGAGGTCCTTCCCCTCTATATTTCCGATAAAGTTAATGCGTTTGTTTTGTTTCAGAAGGGGGTAGGTTGCCTGGGAAGTAAGAGAGCCTTTTTGCTCTTCTTCACCGATGTTCATCAATGCAACCCGCGGCTTTTCTATCTGAAATGTGTATTGGGCAAAAAGGGAACCGATTTCGCCGAACTGGGATAGCACTTCCGGCTTGCAGTCGGCATTGGCACCGATGTCCAGCATAATGGCATATCCCCCTCCAACCTGCGGCACGAATCCGGCAATGGCTGGCCTGAGGATACCTTCTATTGCTTTAATGCTGAAAAGGGCGCCTACGTGCATTGCGCCCGTGTTTCCTGCACTGCAGAATATATCTACCTCTTTTTCTTTCAGAAGTTTGAAACCTACTCCGATGCTGGAATTGGGTTTTTGAGACAGGGCTTTGGTAGGATGTTCACCCATCTCGATTACATCTTCTGCGTGAACGACGTCAATATTAGTAGGCTTGAAATTATGCTGGTTGAAGATGTCCCAGATCACATTTTCACGACCAATTAAAACGATTCTCGCCTCGGATGGTAGCTCAGAAGAGGCTTGGATCACCCCTTCAACAATTGCTTGCGGAGCTAAATCTCCCCCCATAGCATCTACCGCAATTTTCATTTACACGCTGTTATTTTGACAAATAAGTTAGAAACCGAAGGTGTAAATTTAGCAGATGTGCCGCAGTAAAAAAGAATTTCGCAACAACTTTTATAGGGCTGCTGCGAAATTGAATTGCTCATCGACTGAAACTAAACCGTTTTAGTATAGTTTTCAACTACTACCTTTCCTCTGTAAACCAGATTGCCTTCGTGTACGTGTGCACGGTGCAATTGGTGGATCTCTCCGGTTGTAGCGTCAGTTCCCAACTGCTTTCCGGTAAGGAAGTCGTGCGCTCTGCGTGAATCGCGACGGGTGCTGGAATGTCTCCGCTTAGGATGTGCCATGATATTTTTGGTCTATTGTTTACGATTTATATCCAAAGGCTGAAGCCTATGGTTGATTGTTATTTTTTCAGTTTTTTGAGCGCCTCCCAACGCGGGTCGACCTTCTCATCTTCCTCCCTTTCATCCCCCTCCTCCGTTTCTCCACCGGAAGTATACACCAGCGTTCCTTCTTCCTCATCCTCTTCAAAATCGCCTTCTTCAGTGCGCAGGCTCGGGTGGAGCTTTTTGACTGGTAACGACAGCGCGATAAAGTCGAAAATATAACGCGCTAAGTTGATTCTGTTGGTGTTACGGCCGATAATCTCAATCTCTTCCGTCAGTTCTTCATTGTGATCGCCGAACTTTAATATAATGCGCCCATCGGAATCGATTGGTTCTTCGAACTCTTCCAGGCTGCGGTCACAAGTCAGCGTTACACTTCCTTTCGTCTGAAAACGCAGCTGGATCATGGTAGCCGATTTGTTCAAAACAACATGTGTTTTGAAGTGACCGTGCTCGATCAGATCCTGCTCCATTTCCTCAAAAAAAGCGTCGCCGGATTCCATATCATAGTCATACTGTTTGTCTTCCAAACCGTAAATGTCTATGTTGTATTTACTTAGCTCTTTCACTTTTTCTGTCAAAAGGAGTGCAAAGGTAATGTGTTTCAGTTTAATAAAAAACATTGGGCCGGAAAATTGTTGGCTTCCGGCCGTTAATGTCTTTCACTTTCAAATTTTTCGTGCCGGATTGCCAAAATAGGTCGCGCCAGCAGGCACATTCTCGACTACCACCGAACCCGCACCGATCCGCGCGTTCTTGCCTACTTCAATACCGGCTACAATCACTGCACCTGAACCGATAAAGACACCGTCGGCCAGCTTCACACGATCGTTGATCACGGCGCCGGCTCCAATGGTAACAAAATCACCTACGTGCACCGAAGTGTCCACTATGGCGCCCGTCTGCACGAGGCAGTGATGGCCGATGACCGACTGCGCGCCGATCGTAGCACGGGCGCCGATCAGATTCCCATGACCTACTGCGGCGATTCCGGAGATGATCGCACTGTCGTGGATCGCATTGACAGGCATATTTTTGTATTCTTCATTCAATGTTTCCACCAACCGCTCGCGCACGGAACGCTCGCCGATGGCAATGAATGCCTCGCATTTTGTGCCGAGAATATTCAGAAAGCTGGTATCATCGGTATTGCCAAGTACGCTCACTTCGCCGAACTCTTTGCCGTGAAGTTCCTGATGATCATCCAACAATCCATAGACGAGCACATTGTTTCTTCTGAATATATCGAGTGCCTGCATTCCGAGATCGCCGGCACCGAAAATTAATACGGGATTTTCCATAATTGATGTTGCTACTGAATAAGAAGCCTTCACGGGAAGGGTTAGTTCAAATGAAGACGAAAAAATCACGCCGGGGGGCGGTTAAAGGAATGTCACCCTGAAAACAAACGGCGTGCCGTATGGTGACAGGTTTTGTCCGCTGTACTTGTCGATCTGGCTATCGTAGCTCAGGTTATACAATGCGGTGAGGTGTACCGCCTTGATGAAACGTCCGCCAATGGGTTGTGAATAGGCTGCTCCGAGCATAGGCGAACCCAGCCACTGCCGTTTCTGGTACGATCCCTCTACATTTAATGCCTCGTACTCGCCGATGAGGTTGATGGCCGGGATCACATTGTACATCAGAAAGGCGCGCCCACCGTAGTAAGCGGTATTGATGTCATAATATTTGTAGCGGAAATACATAATCGTTGCACCGACGCCGCCGACGAGCTTTTCGGCCAGTTCATAGCCGGCCATCGGTGACAGGTTGATATTGGTGACCGATCCGAAGCTAAGGCCAAAGCTGCCTCCCAGGCGCACCCGGTCGATGAAAGGCTTATCTTTAAAATCTTCCAGTTTTTTCTTCTCGGCCAGGACTGGTTTTGTATTGGTATTTTTTTCTTCGAGAGGTGGAACTTCCTTTCTTTCCGGTTTTTCTTTACGCAGGGAGTCGGGCCGGTAATACTCGTCATTCTGGGCTAATAGGGATGGACTGATCAAAACCGCCAGCATGAATACCACCGGCAGGAGGATTTTGCTTTTCATCTGAAAATCGTTTATTTTATAATATTGTAACTGGTAACGTAGGACTCCCTGATTTTGGTCTGCCTCAGACTGCGTTCCCGCTCCTCTTAACACCACGCGTTTCGTCTATGCATTATTACATTTCGGTACCTGACCCGCAATCCCGTTTTCTTGATATCACCTACACCATTTCGGACATCGACAGCGCGCATATCGAAATTCAGTTGCCGGCGTGGCGGCCCGGGCGGTACGAAATTCAAAATTTCGCCAAAAATATTCAATTTATTGAAGCGAATTCAGCCGCTGGTCACAAACTGCCTATTCATAAGGTAACGAAAGACCGCTGGCGGGTTGGAACCGCCGGCGAAAACGAGGTGCGGATACATTATACCTATTACGCATCCATTCAAAATGCGGGTAGCAGTTATGTGGACGATGAACTGTGGTATCTAAACTTCATCAATTTCTGCATGTATACGGAAGGACGGATTGCCGAGCCTTACCGGATAGAGCTCAATTTGCCGGAGCATTATCAGATCGCATGCGGATTGCCATCGGCTGGCGAGAATGCATTAACAGCGACGGATTTTTACCAACTGGTCGACAGTCCGATGCTGGCTTCAGCGAGTCTGCAAAAATGTGAGTACGAGGTCCGCGGTGTGCATTTCAAGATCTGGATGCACGGTAACCTGAAACCCAACTGGCGACGGATCGAGCGGGATTTCAGAAGATTCTCCAGAGAGCAGATCGCGATGATGCAGGAATTTCCCGAGGCAGACTATCATTTCCTGAACCTGATCCTGCCCACGGCATTTTACCATGGCGTAGAACATCAAAATTCCACGATGATTGTGCTTGGCCCGGATGATGAGGGCGAAGGATTATACTCGGATCTGCTGGGTGTGAGCTCGCACGAGCTTTTCCATGCCTGGAACATCATCAGGATTCGTCCGGCGGAACTCTTGCCTTATGATTTTACCCGGGAGAATTACTTTCGGACCTGTTTCGTGGCTGAAGGCTGCACGACCTATTATGGTGATCTTTTCCTGAGAAGAGGGGGCGTTTTCAACGATGAGAACTATGTGAGGGAATTGCAGGTATATATGAAGCGGCATTTCGAGACCAGCGCGTACGCCGCCCAGTCGCTTGCCGATTCATCATTCGATCTCTGGCTGGATGGTTATGAAAAGGGCATACCCAACCGGAAAGTATCGGTGTACCACAAAGGTGCATTGGTCGCATTGATCCTCGACCTTTATTTAAGAAAGAAAACCAATCATGCGCAGTCGCTGGACGATGTAATGCGGCTGCTTTGGGTGCGGTTTGGGAAGCCATTTATCGGCTACACGCTCGAAGATTACATCGGCATTGTAGAAGAGGTGGCCGGCGAAAAGCTGGATTGGTACTGGGAGGAGTGTATTTTCAGCGCGGAGCCTTTGGAAAGCCGGCTGAACGACGCGCTGGCTTTCGTGGGAATGCAGATGTCTGTATTCAGCAATGGTAATGTGCAGCTCAATGTGCTCGATGATTTTAAGGCTAAAATACAGCGTGACAAATGGCTCGGCACCGTACAGGTTTTGACCATCGCAGAGGAGGAGCTGGAAGATGACGAGGAGGAGGAAT
>CBFGMV010000023.1:0-95453 GCA_965649915.1 uncultured Dyadobacter sp. | reverse complement strand
TTTATATATATAAACTGAAGTCTGTGTCCGTATGTGAGTGAATGAGTGAGTGAGTGAATGGCTGTGGAATGGGAATTTTTGAATAAGGGAAAGTTTACAGAGTTGCCTGATCATTCAGTATCAAGTATATAGTTAGCTGTTCATGAAACTCGCCTATTCACTCATTCACTCATTCACTAATTCAATCATTCACTCATTCAAAATTAAAAAAGCTTCAACCCCAGCGTCACCTGCCAGGAGCTGATCTTTTGTTTTAATGAGCCACTGCCTTCCGCCTGTTGTCCGCTTACCTGAAATGACGCCAGGTTAGTAAAAGAACCTTCTTTCCTTACATCCAGACTGAAATTCCCCAGATCGAGGCCGGCGCCTAATTGATACCCGAAAGTCGCCTGGGACATGGCATTGCTCAGGTCGGAAGTGTAATAGCGGAATGCGTCGCGCAAGCGCTGATTATCCCCGATACGGAACGACGCAACCGGCCCAGCCTGAATGCGGAAGGGCCCGCCTTTCAGACCGATCAGCAAGGGTACATCAATGTTACTGTATTTGATATTAACAGTTTTTTCAACCGGCTGCTGTTGGTCGTTCTCGATAATCTTAAAGGAACCTCCTTTTGTGGATACCAGTACCTCAGGCTGGATAAATAATGTGCGACCGAATCGCATCCAGATTCCGCCTACTGCGCCGGTCCTGGTATTAAAACTCTCTTTGAGATTATCCCGCACCTCTTTCCCGTCATAGCCCAGATACGGATTTCCCTGATCATCGTAACGTGTTGTGAAGACATCTCCCATGGTAAGGCGGGACAAATTCACACCACCTTTAATACCAAACGCAAATCCTTTTTTCTGAGCTTCTGCGCTGGAAAGGGCGAAAAAGCATAGCAGAAATGTGCAGGCTACTTTTGTTAGGATGTTCATGGATAATATAATTTTTTAAGTAAAACCGGATAATAACGTCAAATTGCAAAAAACTATACCTATCGTATATTTTTTTTGATTTTATAGCAGAAACATGCAAATATTGGATTAATATGGGCAGAATTACGTTAGTCACCAGGTAGATATAAATTAGATTTTTCTGTTATGGCCAAAGCCAGGACCGCATATTTTTGTCAGGAATGTGGGTATAATTCGCCAAAATGGGTGGGCAGATGTCCTTCCTGCGGTGAATGGAATACTTTCGTCCAGGAAGTTATTGAAAAAGAGGATAAGAAAACGAGTGTTTCGTGGAAATCGGTAAACCTGGCCAACCGTCCGCGTGCCATTGCGGAAATTGTCTACGAAAATGAGCCGCGCATTGGCACCGCTGACGGAGAGCTGAACCGCGTGCTGGGAGGCGGTATTGTTCGTGGCTCGCTGGTTTTGATCGGTGGAGAGCCGGGGATAGGTAAGTCCACACTGATGTTGCAAATTGCATTGACTCTTGCCAACAAAAAGGTGCTCTACGTTTCTGGTGAAGAATCCGAGCAGCAGATCAAAATGAGGGCAGAAAGAATGGCCGCCAAAAGCGACAACTGTTTTATTCTGACCGATACACAGACCCAGAATATTTTCAGGCAGATAGAGGATTTTCAACCGGAGATCCTGATTGTCGATTCTATACAAACCATGCAATCGACCTATATCGAGTCGGGCGCGGGTAGTGTATCGCAGGTGCGGGAATGTACGGCGGAGTTTATGAAGTATGCCAAGGAAATGGGGGTGCCCGTATTCCTGATTGGTCATATCACCAAGGATGGCTCGCTGGCAGGCCCGAAAGTGCTTGAACATATGGTCGATACGGTTTTGCAGTTTGAAGGTGACCGCCATAATACTTACCGGATTTTACGAACGATGAAAAATCGATTCGGAAGCACTTCTGAATTGGGTATTTATGAAATGCAGGGTACAGGCTTGCGCCAGGTGAGCAATCCTTCCGAAATCCTGATCTCGCAGCGGGATGAACCCGTCAGCGGCATTGCTATCGGGTCGATGATGGAAGGTAACAGGCCCCTGCTGGTGGAGATCCAATCGTTGGTAAGTGTGGCTACATATGGAACGCCCCAGCGAAGCAGCACCGGTTTTGATGCCAAGCGCCTCCAGATGTTGCTGGCGGTTCTGGAAAAGCGCGGCGGTTTCAGGCTCGGTGTGCAGGATGTATTTCTGAATGTCGCGGGTGGATTGAAGGTGGAGGACCCGGCTATCGATCTTTCCGTGGTAGCGTCGCTGGTATCGTCTTACGAGGATAAATTCATTCCTGCATCGGTTTGTTTTGCAGCGGAGGTAGGTCTTGGCGGCGAAGTACGTGCCGTGAACCGCATCGACAGCCGTGTGTCGGAGTCGGAAAAGCTGGGCTTCAAGAAGATCTACATTTCGAAGTACAATAGCAAAGGGCTGGATCTGAAGAGTTCCAAAATCGAGATCATACCTGTTGCACATCTCGATGAGCTTTTTATGTCACTTTTTCTGAATGACGCTCACAATGCCCGCTAGTACCTGGCGTAGAATGTTTGCAATTTGCTGGTGAGCCGTTCATAAATCGGCTTGCTGAACTCAACAAAAAGTTGCTGAGGGTCGGGAGGAAGTAGCTCCTGGCTTTTGCATTGCCGGAGCTGTGAGGTGCTTAATGCCCGCTCATCGCCATTGAAATGCGCCCATTCGCAGGTCCAGTTGTATTCTCCATGGAATTTCTCCTGATTAACGATTTGCCTGGTTCTGAAATCTCTGATCTGCATATCGAGCAGGCCTGCCGAACGCACGGTTTTACGGTTCAGCGTCAGCTTGGCAGTAACTTTTGCATATACGGGGATCTTCGATCTGCCGACAAATTTCTCGCCCACTTTGACACTGTCCTTACTGGTGAAGGTTTCAGTGTTTTTTTCAAGCAGGGTTTGTCCCACTACGAAATCGTCGAATTGCAGGGTAATAATATGGTCTGGTCGAAGTTTGATCTCCGCGGCTTCGTCAGGCATGTAGAACCGGACAAATTTATTCAGCCGTTTGTTAGTTTGCAGATATTCGTTAACCCGGTCTTGAAAATATTCATTGCTGAGCCGATACGTTTTCGAAGTGACCAGCACCTGTTCTACCACCACTTTGAAAGAGGCCAGTTCGTAGGCAAGGTCCAGCTTTTTTTGTACGTCGGTGAAGTCGGGTATTAATGCATTTACCTTCTCAAAATGCTCGTAGGCTTTCCTTGCATTTTCCCTGTCACCAACAGACAGCAGCTTTTGACCTTCTTTGTACCGGACATTTGCAGCATTATGCCGTGCTATTTTTTCCTCCTTTTCAAAGTTCTGGGCAGTAACTATGTTAGAACAGTTGCATTCAGAAACGGCTTTGTAAAGTCTGTTTAAGCGACTATAAGAATCGAGTTGTGGTTCCCATTTTAAAATGTCCTCAGATGCCTGCTGTTTTTTAATTTCATCGAGATGCTGCGCCAAAGCGAGCGGGTAGGCCTGTTTCAGGGTTTCTATCGACGAACTGTGGGAAGCATTGCCCTTTAGCTTTTCTGCGGCCCGGAGAACCGAATCGTCATAGTCGCCTTTCTTGAGGGATTTCTCGGCAGACTTACACCCTGCGATCATCAGGATGGCCGATAAAATATAGATTATTGCGTAGAGGCGCGTTTTCATGAAAATGTGATGTGCAGCGTGATAGAGGTTCTGACATCAAATCTCCGAAAAATTCACCTCATTTTGGAGTGTTTCACTAAATAGGCCAGCAGTACCGGGTCGAAACCTTTGGCAATGTCAGCTTCAATGAAATCGATCTTGTATTGTCCGCATTTCAGTTTGAGCTTCTGATAGAAATCACCCACAAACTGCTGGTAGGACTCGCGGACCTGGTCGGGTTGCACCTTGATCTTGTCACCCGTTTCAAGGTCAATGAACTCGTACGGACGGTTTTCGAACGCGAAATTCTCCTCCGTTTTCCGGTCGGTGACGTGGAAAAGCAATACTTCGTGCAGGTTATGCCTTAAATGCTGTAATGCGGAAAATATCTTGTCGGCATTTTCCAGATTATCGAACATATCACTGAAAATGACGACCAGCGAGCGCTTATGAATTTTTTCAGCGATTTGATGCAGGACTTCTGCCACGGAGGTTCTCAGCAGCGGACGTTTGGTCTGCAACTGGTGTTCCAATTCGAGCATGATTTTATGCACATGCGACGGAGTCGATTTGGCGGGTGTTTGTATTTCCACCTGCTCGGAAAATGTACACAGGCTGACTGCGTCTTTTTGGCGTTGCAGCAGGTAAGTAAGGCTTGCAGCTGCCATTACACTGAATGTCATTTTGCCATAATTCTCTTCCGGGTAATACATGGAAGAGGAAGTGTCAAGGAGAATGTGACAGCGCAGGTTGGTTTCTTCCTCATACCGCTTGACGTACAGGCGATCCGTTTTGGCAAAAACCTTCCAATCGATATTACGGGTAGACTCCCCGGTATTATAAAGCTGATGCTCGGCGAATTCGACAGAAAAGCCGTGAAAAGGAGATTTGTGAAGACCGGTGATAAAACCTTCGACCAACTGTTTTGCAAGAAATTCCAGGTTTCCGAATTCTCTGACTTTCGCCAGATCCAGTTGGCGGACACTCATAGCAGCATCAAGGCTTACTTCTCATGGAAATGACTTTGCCCGATTTGGGATCTATTTCTTCGTGGGGTGACAACAATACCATTCCCTCCATTCCGACTACCCTGACAGAGACATTAGCAACCCCTTTGGCCAGAATGCCTAGCAGGCGGGCGGCTTCCTTGCTCAGATCAATTACGCGGTTCCTAGAAAACGGACCCCGGTCGTTGACTCTCACGATCACTTTTTCGTCGTTTTCCAGATTCGTCACTTCGAGCATGGTATTGAGCGGATAGCTCCTATGGGCGGCCAGCAGTTCACTGCTTTTATGTACTTCCCCGAATGAGGTTTTCCTGCCGTGGAATCGCGCCGAATAGTAGGAGGCGTTTCCTGTTTCCGTTTTGCCTAGTTTAACCTGAGCAAATGCTTCGGGCAGCGCAGCAAGCGCTAATATGGTGAGAATCAGGATCCGACGATAAGTCATATCTCTGGATTTTGGTGAAACATAATAAGGTAAAAGTCCCTTATATCATATCTTTCTTTGGTAATTCAGAAGAATTTTAAAACCCACGAATTTCAAAACTAGTAAAAAAACTTAAGAAACCAGAAAAAGTTGCAGTTAATTTGAGGGAAGTAGCACAGGGTAGTTGTAACCAAAAATCAACAAATCGCTAATATGTCCGCGTTTTTTTGTTAGCAGCAATAAACTTTATATTTTAGCGTTTGGAAACCTATTTAAAACTAAACATAGTGGAAGACAGAGAGCAAATCTACTCCAAAAGAGTCAGGGCGGGAAAACGGACTTACTTCTTCGATGTTCGCTCTACGCGATCTAACGATTACTATCTTACGATCACAGAAAGCCGTCGTCATCCTCAGGGAGACGGGTTCACGTACGAGAAACATAAGATGTTTTTGTACAAAGAAGACTTTGATAAGTTCGTGGATGCCCTGAAGGAAGCGGTAGATCACGTGAAAACAGAGTTGATGCCAGAGGTTGACTTCTCACAATTTGAATCCAAAGGGGACGAGGTGGATGTGGTAGGAGAGTCGGACCTTAAGTGGGATTAAGAAATTAAGATAATGAAAAGAAGCCTTCGCAATTGATTACGAAGGCTTTTGGTTTTTGTACCCGCTAAATAGTAATTTTGCCAAAATTATTATTCAGCAGGCGGGCATTCTTTGCGTCAAACGTCACGAATGTGCTGCCCTTCAATGCTTACCTTTTATATATGAGTCTTCAATGTGGGATTGTGGGATTGCCGAATGTTGGGAAATCCACCCTTTTTAATGCCATTTCAACCGGCAAAGCCGAGGCCGCCAATTATCCTTTCTGTACCATAGAACCCAACGTTGGGGTAGTGACCGTTCCGGATGAGCGGCTGGACACACTTACAAAACTGGTGAGCCCGCAAAAGGTAATCCCGACGATTATCGAGTTTGTGGACATTGCGGGTTTGGTAAAAGGCGCAAGTCAGGGGGCCGGTTTGGGAAATAAGTTTTTGGCCAATATCCGTGAAGTGGATGCCATCGTGCATGTGGTGCGGTGCTTTGCTGATGATAATGTGGTGCACGTGGAAGGACGCGTCGATCCTGTTTTTGATAAGGAGATCATCGACGCTGAATTGCAACTGAAAGATCTTGAATCGATCGAGAAGAAGATTCAGAAGACGGAAAAAGGCGCTCGCGCAGGCGATGCCAAAGCCAAAGTAGAACTCGAATGGCTGAAAAAATATAAAACAACGCTGGAAGAAGGGAAGAATGCGCGAAGCCTTGAAATTGACGACGAGACGAAGGAGTCGGTGATAGGAGACCTGCAATTGCTTACTGCCAAGCCTGTTTTGTATGTTGCAAATGTGGATGAAGGTTCCATGCTGACGGGAAATGAATATTCGGAGAAGCTGAGGGAGGCTGTAAAGCATGAAGGTGCAGACGTAATCGTGCTTTGTGCCGCGATCGAGTCTCAAATCTCCGAGATCGAAGACCCGGAAGAGCATGAAATGTTCCTGAGCGAATATGGATTACAGGAGTCTGGATTGAGCAAATTGATCAAAGCGTCCTATGCGCTGTTGAACCTCATTACCTATTTCACGGCAGGCGTGAAGGAAGTCCGTGCCTGGACGATCGTGAAAGGATGGAAAGCACCGCAGGCGGCTGGTGTGATACATAGTGATTTCGAAAAGGGATTTATACGTGCCGAGGTGATTAAGATCGCGGATTACGAACTGTATAAGACAGAGGCAGGTGTGAAGGAAGTAGGCAAGATGGCTGTCGAAGGAAAGGAATATGTTGTGGCGGATGGGGATATCATGCATTTCCGTTTCAATGTCTGATCCAGTGGGTTATTTAAAACAAAACGAGCGGCGAGAGCCGCTCGTTTTGTTTTGGAGCTAATCTTCGGAATAATCGGGCGCATCCCGATGTATCACTGCCCGCAGCGTTTTGGCCATGTGCAGGATCGAATCTACCTTGTAATGCGCCTTCTTTAAAATCTCGGGATTGTGCCCTTCATTGATCAGCTGCATAAACATTTCCCGCAGGAATACCAGGTCGTCGATGTGCTGCGAAAAGTCTTCCACTACATACATCTGGAAGCCGCGATCTTCCAGTTGCGGGAAATACAACACGAGATACAGGTCTGTTTTGACATAAAAACTGATCACATGGCTGGTTTCAAAATTAGAAGGCATTTCATCGCGATCAACCAGGCAATCAATTATGTATTCCTCATTATTGGTGATCGAGATATTCGATGTGAGGTAGATGCTATCGGGCGATGATTTCATTACGTTGAGTGTTTAACGCCGCCGATTCCATTCTACGGTACGGTAACCGATGAGAAGGTCGGCCCGGCTGGCCGGTGGGCGATGATAGATCAATATGTCGTAGTCATTTTCAGTAGTAGCATAATTCCCTTCCACATAAGACTCATCAGGTTTCTGGTTACCTTTGACGACGGTATAGTCGTAATTGATAACTCCTTGCTTAACAACTATCTCCACTTCATAAGCTTTCGTGTCCGGATTGTAAGTCATTTTATTCCGGTCGGTAAGCTGCCATAGGTTAAATGCCCCATTGACATAATATACGGCGTCCGGGTCTTCCTCGGTCTTGAGTGTAAAAAGTACGGGTGTATAATCCGCTTCGACGCTGCCACGGCCGGACTCACGCTGATCCACGATATACTGGCCATTGAAATCATCTATCTGGATATATGCGCCGTTAGCCCTGGACTTGTCGGGAAAGAGAAACAGTTTCGTAAAATCATCGGACCGTTCTATTTCTGTAATGCCATACCCGCGTCCTGTCAGCGATCGGCTGTCAAAATACCTGAATTCGTTACCGCCAGGGAATGTATTTTCCAGGTCGAAAAAGGTGTATTCCAGTATCTGGTCAAAGGGACGGACATTGGTGGGTTTGAAACCGGATTTTGTCTGGTCCCAGCGGAAATTTTTACGCAGCACCACTTTCAGGTCAGATTGCGGCGCATTTAACTGATAACCCTTGTAATCCACAGAGAAATCGATCTGCTGATCGGAAAACTGCTGTTGGATACCCTGAGAAAAACGTGCCTGCGCGGTAATGTTCACACGCGGCTGATAATGCATGAACCGCCGGCTGAACATGAGCTTGCGGTCGCGGTCGGAATAAACATAGATGACGTAATTGCCGGGCAATTTCAATTTGGGAAGTTCAAGCCGGTAGTGGAAATACGGGACTTTGGTGCTGAATGACTGGTCGTAAGTATTGATGGGATATTCGTTGAATTCGTAGGTGAATTCAATGTCGTTCAGATTGGACTTGGTCCAATCGGCATTGCAATGAATGATTTTTGCCCGAAAGCCGTCGGCCTGGCCGGAAAGATCGTCGAATTCCAGTACCAGAGGCGCAGGACTATTTAGCGGGCTGATCGCCGGTGTAAGGAGTCGTCTTGGATTATCAGGCTCGTCAATGGCCGGATAAAGCAGTACCGTTTTAATTTTTTCATTATAGATATAGTCTTCCAGACGAAGACCCTGCGGCTGCGCGTGGGCAAGTGAATAACACAGAAACAGGCTTATCAGAAGTACTAAACGCATCATGGAAATTTAAGGATGTAACGTTACTTTTTAATGTAAGGTACGTATAGTTAACAAAATGTGATTTGAACATAATTAACTATTTTTGATTAGAAACCATGACAGCTCAGGCGATCAAGATGTATTCAGAACAGGAATATCTGGAATTGGAACGCGAAGCGGAGTACAAGAACGAGTACTATCGGGGGGAGATTTTCGCGATGGCGGGAGCTGGGCGAAATCATAACCGGATTACCGAAAATCTAGCAGGAGAAATTTACATAGCACTACGTGGGAAATCGTGTCAGAGCTTTTCCCGAGACATGCGTATACATATTCCTGAAAATACTTTATACACTTATCCGGATCTATTGATAGCATGCGGCAAACTTGAATTCCTCGATCAAAAGTCTGACACACTATTGAATCCGTCTGTAATTTTTGAGGTGCTTTCGCCGAGTACGGTTGCGTATGACAGGGGGGAGAAATTTCATTTGTACCGCAGCATAAAAACGCTCATGGAGTACGTTTTGATCGATTCGCAGAAGATTGGTGCCGATGTTTACAGGAAAGGCGAGGATGACGTCTGGTATCTTGCTTCCACAGCCTACGAGATCGAAGGAAGTATCGAAATTGGGCGTATCGGCTTCTCAATAAGAATGGCCGATATTTACGGGCAAACCGAAGGATTAATTCGAGAAGGTTAATTAAAAAGGGAGCCATTCAGCTCCCTTCCAAATTCTGATTATTTTCCTGAAAGCTCTTCCACTTCCAGCATCAAATTTTCCCAGTCTTCCGTCCTTTGCTCGAGTTTTTGCTTGACGTCGGCATAAAAGCGGTTCATTTCGGCCAATGCAACCGAATCGTTATATATTTTGGGATCGGCCAGTTTGCCTTCCGTTTCTGTCTTCCTGATTTCCAGGTTGTTGATCGTATCTTCCAGTTCTTCGATCAGTTTCCGGGCTTTTTTGAGCTTTTGGGCATCTTCGTTAGATGTAACTTTGCCATTGTTCTTCCCGGAATTCGCATTGTTTGCAGGCTGTGCATTCTTTTGCGGCGGTGCGCTGCTGACGACCGCTTTATCACTCACAGCCGACTGCAAGCCTCTTTCCTCCACCCAGATTTCGTATTCTTCATAAGTTCCGGGATATTCCTTGATCTCATGATCTTCGATGTACCAGATCTTATTCGCGATGTTTTCGACGAAATACCGGTCGTGTGAAACCACGATGTAGCTGCCTTCGTATTGCTGTAATGCCTGGATCAGGATGTTTACCGATTGCATGTCCAGGTGGTTCGTCGGCTCATCGAGCAGCAGGAAGTTGGCCTGTGAAAGCAACACTTTCGCCAATGCGACCCGCGACTTTTCACCTCCCGAAAGCACCTTGATTTTTTTAAATACATCGTCCCCCGTGAAAAGAAAGCAACCGAGCACAGTCCTCAGTTCGGTTTCCGTTTTGGTAGGGTTGGCATATTTCAATTCTTCGATCAGGTTATGCTGAATGTTCAGGGATTCGAGCTGGTGCTGGGCGTAGAATGTGAACGATACGTTGTGTCCGAGCCTTCTTTTGCCTTCGATGGGCTCTGTCCCCGCTACGACACGCAATACCGTCGATTTACCGCGACCGTTGGCCCCGATGAGCGCAATCTTGTCGCCCCGCTCCATGCTGATATTGGTGCTGTCCAGAATGACTTTTTCACCGTAAGCCTTGGAAGCATCTTCGAGTTGAAACACATGCCGACCGGGTTGGGTGGTAAATTGGAAGCGGAAATGCACTTTTGCATTCTCGTCCAAGACCTGATCCACGACCTCCATTCGATCCAAAGCCTTCACCCTGCTTTGTACCTGGCGTGATTTGGTGGCCTTAGCCTTGAACCGCTCGATAAAACGTTCGGTCTGCCGGATTTTGGCTTGCTGGTTTTCATACGCCCCGCGTTGAATGTCGTTGCGAAGCGATTTCTCTTCCAGGTAATAGGAGTAATTTCCGGCGTAGTAATTGAGCTTTCCGCCCGAAACTTCTACCGTTGTATCAATGGTATTATCCAGGAACTGGCGGTCGTGGGACACCACGATCACCGCACCTTCGTAGCTTTGTACATATTTTTCCACCCATTGAATGGACGGAAGGTCCAGGTGGTTGGTAGGCTCATCGAGCATCAGCAGCGACGGTTTCTGCAAAAGCAGCTTGGCCAGCATTACACGCATCCGCCACCCTCCGGAAAATAGCCTCAAAGGCCGGTGCAGATCGTCCGTTACAAAACCCAGACCTTCCAGAATGGCTTCCGCTTTGGATTGAACCGTGTATCCGTCTAATGCTTCAAACTCTTCCTGTACACGCGCGAGCTTGTCCACGAGCGCATCCGTATAGTTATGCTCCATGTCGTGCAGGATCTTGTCCATCTGAACCTGCAACAGATTTTGCCTTTCGAAAGCCTGCATGGCCACCGACAGAATGGAATCGTCACTTTGATAGGAAAGCAGATCCTGGTTGAGGAACCCGATGGTACAATCGCCGGCTTTGGAGATATTTCCGCCGTCGGGCTGAAATTCTCCGTTGATCATACGCAACAAGGTCGACTTACCGGTACCATTTAGCCCGATGAGTCCGATCTTTTGTTTTGGTTTAATATGTAGGGAGGCGCTGTCGTACAATGCACGGTCGCCCAGGAAGTAGCTGAGGTTGGTAATCGCGATCATGGCGCAAAGGTACGGGGAAAGAAGCAGATACTAAAAACGTAATGTTGGAATAGTTATAAAGACGACAGGCCCCGGAGGATTGAATGGGTTAATTATGTAAATTTGATCAATGAACAATCTCTTTCCCATATTTCTGAAACTTGAAAACCTGCACACGCTCATTGTGGGCGGAGGCTATGTAGGTTTGGAAAAAATCACCGCTGTCCTGGATAATTCACCCCTGGCACGCATTACGCTGGTGGCACCCGAAATCAGGAAGGAAATCCATGCGCTCGCGGAGAGCAATTCACGAATAAATCTAATTGTGCGTAGGTTTGACGAGGATGATCTCTTTGAAAAAGACCTGGTGATTGCGGCAACTAATGACAAGGAAGAGAACAGACGGATTTCGGAAACTGCCCGGGCCCGGCATCTGCTTGTCAATGTGGCCGATACCCCCGATCTATGCGATTTTTACCTGTCATCGGTAGTTCGGAAAGGGAACCTCAAAGTGGCTATTTCCACGAACGGGATGTCGCCGACGCTTGCCAAACGACTGAAAGAGGTTCTTGGTGAAGCGCTACCCGATAACCTGGAAACGGCCATGGAGCAGCTGCGTGCGGTGCGTGAGATGTTGAAAGGTGATTTCGCATTCAAAGTCGACGAATTAAACCGGATCACCTCGGTTTTGACCGAAAAGAAAAAAGATGCTTCCTAAAAGGGCCGAATTCGCCTTTTTGAAACAATAAAATGTGACTGCGGGCTGTTTTTTGATAGATAATTTGTTAAAATTGTGCCGCACCCTCTCCACAGTACCGGCACCCCGCGCGTATTGAATATATTCTTTTGTTTTTGCGAGATCAGTAAGTGATAAATTTTGTCACCGCATGCACTCGAATGTTTTCGCTTTTACTGCGATAATACGTATTATTGAATTTGTTAAATTTTAAAGCCGCTTTGGGCGGACGGGCAGTTATTTGGGTTCAGACTTATACTTATTTATATGAATCTTTTCTATCGGATCAGTGGCCTGAGTCGGCTGATTGTGTTGTTCCTGGGTGTCATCTTTCTGTCCGTTCCTCCTTTCCCTTCCTTTGCGTCGGCCGCTGATATCGATATCAAAGGTGTGGTCAAAAGCAGTACCGGGGAACCGCTGATCGGTTCTACTGTCAGGGTCAAAGGGCTCCAAAAAGGGACGGTCACCAATGAGAAGGGCGAGTTTGTGTTGCAGGGGGTGAACGACAATGCGACGCTCGTCATTACGATGATCGGTTTTTTGCCCAAGGAAGTGAAAGCAGCCCGCAGCCTCAGCATCGAACTGGTGGAGGATGCCGTTGGATTGCAGGATGTGGTCGTTACAGGTTTTCAGCAAATTAATAAGGACAAATTTACGGGGTCGGCGGTAACGCTGAAAACGGATGATGTCAAGATCGACGGGCTGCCGGACGTGAGTCGGATGCTCGAAGGACGCGCTGCCGGGGTCTCGATCCAGAATGTCTCGGGAACTTTCGGAGCAGCGCCCAAAATCAGGATACGGGGAGCAACCTCCCTGAACGGGGCCAATAAGCCGCTCTGGGTAATCGATGGCGTAGTTCAGGAGGATATTGTGAACATTTCCAACGATCAGCTTTCCAGCGGTGATCCCACGACATTGCTCGGATCGGCTGTGGCGGGACTTAACCCGAATGACATTGAGACGTTCGATATTTTGAAAGATGCTGCTGCTGCTGCATTGTACGGAGCCCGGGCCATGAACGGGGTGATCGTGATCACGACCAAAAAAGGAAAGAGCGGGAAGCCCGTGATCACCTATTCAGGTAACTTCAGTACTCAGCTGGTGCCTTCGTACCGCAATTTCAACATTATGAATTCAGCTCAGCAAATGTCGGTGCTGGGGCAGCTGGAACGGGAAGGATACCTCACCTCAAGTGTTCTCTCCAAACCGGATTATGGGGTTTACGGCAAAATGTACAACCTCATGACAGGGGATGCACAAGGCAATTTCCCGCTGGAAAATACACCAGAAGCAAAGCGGAATTTTCTCCTTGGTTATGCCAAAGCCAATACGGACTGGTTTGACGTGCTTTTCAAACAGAACTTTATCCATGAGCACTCCCTGAGTGTATCTTTCGGTACAGACAAATCCAGTTCTTACGCTTCGGTAAGTTACCTGGACGATAACGGCTGGACGATTGCGGATAAAGTCAAACGCTACACATTGAATTTTAACAACACCTACCAGCTCTCGGACAAGCTTACAATCGGACTAACTACGCTGGCGTCAGTAAGAAGACAACAAGCCCCAGGCTCGCTGAGCAGAAGGAGTAACCCTGTGGAAGGTAAGTACGACAGGGATTTCGACATCAACCCGTTCAGCTACGCATTGAATACCAGCAGGACGCTGACTCCCTACGACGAGAATGGCAACCTGGAATTTTTCAGAAGGAATTTCGCCCCGTTCAATATCATTTCGGAGCTGGAAAACAACAAGATCAGTCTGACACTGGCAGATATCAAATTGCAGGGAAATGTATCCTATAAGATCTCGGATAATCTCACCTACGACTTCCTGGGTGCTTTGCGCTACATCCAGACGGGACGGGAGCACATGATCACCGAGAAAAGCAATATGGCCAATGCGTACAGGGCGGCGGACAACTCCACGATTGCCTTGGCCAACAAATACTTGTACACAGACCCCGATGTTCCGAATGCTTATCCCGTCGTGGTGTTGCCGAGTGGTGGTTTCTACAACCGTAATGAAGATCAGATGCTTTTTTACAACGTGAGAAACAACCTGCGTTACAACAAGAAGTTTGCGGAGCGGCATGAAGCCAACATTCTCGTAGGCCAGGAGATCAAATTCACCAACCGCCAGAACTCCAACAATACCGGATATGGCTTCCAGTACGAGCAGGGCGGGACACCTTTTGTCGACTACCGGATCCTGAAACAGACTATCGAGACCAACTTCCAATATTACGGAATGCGGATGGACTATGAGCGTTTCGCTGCATTCTATGGTAGTTTGGGATATACGCTGGATGATAAGTACAACCTGACAGGCTACGTGCGTTACGACGGATCTAACCGTTTCGGTAAGTCGATCATTGCACGCTGGCTGCCTACCTATACCGTCGCCGGATCCTGGAATTTCGACCGGGAGAATTTTCTCAAACGGTTCAAATGGCTGAGCATGGGACGCCTTCGCCTGAGCTATGGCCTCTCTGCCGACACAGGCCCTGCGACCAATGCGGCCGTGTTGCTTCAAAGTATCGTTACCCGCCGGCCTTACGCCGACGAAAAGGAATCGGCCATTCAACTCGCATCACTGCAGAATACCGAGCTAACCTGGGAGAAACTGTACAGCGGAAACGTAGGGCTGGATGTGGGGCTTTTCGCCAACCGGATCAACTTCACACTGGACGGCTACATCCGTAACAGCTTTGACCTGATAGACCAGATCAAGACGTCGGGTATAGGCGGACAGATTTACAAAATTGCGAACTACGCCGACATGGAGTCGCACGGGGTCGATTTTTCCGTGGATGGCGTGTTGTTCAAGAACAGGGACTGGGATTTCCGTTCACGCATTACATTCGGATATGCGCGTACACTCATTACGAACGTAGATAATAGCCCGGGCATATTCGACCTGGTGAAAGCGGAGGGAGCCAACATTCAGGGCAAGCCGGTACGCAGCCTGTTTTCGATCGATTATGAAGCACTCAATCCGGTCAATGGCGTACCCATTTTTATAAATGAGAATGGAGAAACGACTTCCGATGTGTATTTGCAGGATCAAAACATTAAGTACCTGAAATATGAAGGACCTGTGGACCCACCTTTTACCGGCGGTTTTAACAATACACTTACCTACAAAGGATTGGCCCTGAACGTGTTTTTTACATACCAGGCAGGAAATAAGATCCGCCTGAACCCATCGTTCCGAGGTACGTTCAGTGACCTGGACGCCATGCCGAAGGAATTCCTGGACAGGTGGGTTATCCCAGGGGACGAGAAATTCCCGGCTACTCCCCAGATAAGTGATCAGCTGTGGCTGCAATATCTGACCGGTACCTATCCATACAACATTTATAACTATTCGACGGAACGTGTTGCCAAGGGAGATTTTATTCGCTTGAAATCTGTATCGCTGTCCTATAAATTACCGTTGCCGGTTATTGCAAGATATGGGTTCAAGGCTGCAAGCATACAGGTCTCATCCATTAACCCATGGCTGATTTATTCAGACAAAAAGTTGAAAGGGCAGGATCCGGAGTTCTTTAATTCCGGTGGTGTGGCGCAGCCGATCCAAAAGCAGTTTACGGTTGCATTGAAATTGACATTGTAAGGTGAGGAAGATATTTTTTTCAGATATGGGCATCAAGACTTTAAAGAAGATATTGCTGATCGTACCGGTCCTTTCCCTGGCCGGTTGTGAGGACTTCCTCTCCAAAGAGCCGGACAGCACGCGGGCGGTCATTAACACGCCCAAAAAGGTTTCTCAGTTACTGACGACGGCCTATCCGCAAGGTAACTACCTCGTGTTTGCGGAGAGCATGAGCGACAATGTAGCCGACAAAGGAACCGGAACGGACGACCGGACCAACCGTGGTTCATTCCTTTTTGAGGTGGTGGAAGCTACGGTGGACCAACAGGATTCCCCTGATCAGTACTGGGCGGAATGCTACCGGGCGGTGTCGGTGGCCAACGAGGCATTGGATATCATCAGCAAAGTAGCCGATCCGGACGAGTACACGGCGCAGAAAGGGGAAGCTTTGCTGGCAAGGGCCTACGCGCACTTTATGCTGGTCAATTATTATTGCAAATTCTTCGATCCGCAACAACCCAACACCGACCCGGGTATCCCGTACGTGACCGAACCGGAAGATGTTGTGATCAAGAAATACGAACGGAAGACGGTCGCCTTTGTGTATCAGATGATTGAAAAAGACCTCCTGGAAGGCCTCCCCCTGATTAGCGACGGGTCATACACCATTCCCAAATATCATTTTAATCGCGCCGCTGCCAACGCATTCGCCAGCCGATTCTACCTCGTCAAAAAGGATTACCAAAAAGTTGTACAATACGCCAATGAGGTTTTTCCCAGTGGGAACTTCGCGGAAAATCTGAGACCATGGAACACCACTTATTCCAGCCTGTCGCCAGCGGAGTTGTACAATACTTATTCACGAGCCTCGCAAAGCGCCAACCTGCTGTTGATCGAAACCTCTTCGACATACGGACGTTATGTGGCCACTTACCGGTACGGAATGAACTACGCCAAATGGCAGGAAATTTCCGCCAGCGAAGGCATTATCGCGGGAAATGCGAGCTGGGACTATCCGCTTTACACGCAAGGGGATAACAACTACCTGATCCCGAAACTGAATGAGTACTTTGTCCGCGAGTCGGTGAATGCGGAGATCGGCTTGCCTTACGTGATGTTGCCGGCTTTTACGGCGGAAGAAGTATTATTCAACCGAATAGAAGCGAATGCTTTTCTTAACAATACGGCGGCCTGCCTGGCAGACCTGAACGTATTCGTGAGCAAACGCGTGAGCGACTACAATGCGGCCACCGATGTAGTGACTGCAAACAGCATCAACCGGTATTTTGGAGGCACATTGCGAAATGGAATTGTCAATACTGTACTGGCTTTCAAAAGGGTAGAATTTGTACAGGAAGGTATGCGTTGGTTTGACATGCAGCGCTATAACATTCCTGTCACGCATACGACTAAGGGCGGGGCGGTTATCTCAGTACCCGCAGGCGACCCGCGCAGGATACTTCAGATCCCACAATCCGCTTCATTGTCAGGTATAGCACAAAACAGCCGATAGGCGTTTAAAACCATGAAAATACTTTTGAAACCTGTATTAAAATATCTTTTCGCTTCGCTGCTGTTCGGTGTGACCCTCACCGGGTGCAAGGAGGACGATCTGGGGAACGTCGATGATATCTCCGGGCTCGGGGGCGACGATTGGGTGAAAGGGCCGGTAGACCAATGGATTCTCGACAGCCTCACGAAGCCCTATAACATTTCGGCGAAGTATAAATGGGATCAGTTCGAATTTGCGAACATCACCAAAACACTGGTGCCTCCTGATGAATCCCAGGTGGTTCCATTGCTTAGCACCGTCAGAAAAGCCTGGACGAATCCCTATGTTGAAGAGGCGGGAAAGGTCTTCTATAACAAGTATTCGCCCAAGTTCTTTATTCTTTCGGGGAGCAACGAGTACAATGCGGAAGGTTCGATCACCCTTGGAACTGCCGAGGGAGGACGTAAGGTGATATTATATGGGGTGAATTTGTTCAAGATCAAAGGAATGGAAGGCTATAATGCGGCCCGCGATTCTTCGTTCGTGAAAGACTGGTTCCTGCATACTATCCACCACGAATTCGGGCATATCCTGCATCAGACGCAGCTTTATCCGGTGGAGTACAAGAATATTACCAAGGCGTTGTACCAGGGTGGCAACTGGATCAACTGGTCGGATGCCGATGCACGCCGTGACGGTTTTATCACCGCGTACAGCTCACTTAATTTCGATGAGGATTTTGTGGAGATGATCGCGATGATGCTAACAGAGGGGAGGGCGGGATTTGACAAGCTTGTTAACTCGATTCCGGAGGGGACCAGCCCGCGTGGTGTAACAAAGGCGCAGGCGCAGGCTTCTTTGAGGCAAAAAGAGGCTATTATTGTGGCCTATTACAAAAACACCTGGAAAATTGATTTTTACAGTCTTCAGAAAAGGGTGAGGACTTCGATGAATAAACTTTTTTAATGTCAGATGAAGAGATCTTTTTTATACCTGCTATTTCTGACCACTGTATTCTTTTCTTGCGAGAACAGCGATGATACCGTTTTTGAGGAATCGGCGGATGTGCGTCTGAACGCGGCACTGGCTTCGTATGAAAAGCAGTTGGTGGAGGCGCCATACGGATGGAATGCGATCATTTATCCCGGCGGAGGGGGTAGCTACGGGTTTTATTTCAAATTTGATGATAAAAACCGGGTAACCATGTTCTCGGATTTTTCAGATGCCGCCGCTGCAAAGGCGAAGGAGAGTAGCTACCGGCTGAAAGCGGTTCAAACCCCGGTTCTGATCTTCGACACTTATTCTTATCTGCATGTATTGTCCGACCCGGATGAAGAGGTAAACAATGGGGTACGGGGAGAAGGATTAAAGTCGGACTTCGAGTTTACAATTTTTCCCGATTCAGTCAAAACGGATGTGATTACGCTGGTCGGACGTAAAAACCAGAGCCGGCTGGTGCTAACCAAAGCCACCCAGCCGCAGGCGACCGCCTACACGAATGGCGATTTGGCTAAAGGGCTTTTATTCAACAATATTGCAAAATATCAGGCCTATTTCAAACGGGTTACACTTGGCGGCGTTACCTATGAAGTCACGGTGAACCAGACAGACAGAACGATCAAATTAACCTGGCTGAACGGCAGCACTCCAAAAACTTTCACCACCGGCTATTATTTCACGACAACAGGCGTCGCTTTCCTTTCGCCGTTGGTGAACGGATCGCAAACCATCACGGGTTTCAGCAATATCACCTGGAATGCCAATACAGTGCAGGTAGGGCTGAGCGGCGGCGGAGCGAGCGGGATCGTCACGAGTGCGATTAAACCACTGTCTGTGGACCTGGCTGCGGCTAAAAGATGGTGGCAAACCCCCATTGAATCGGGTGGTGATTGGCGGACCAGGGATGCATTCCATGTGAATGGGGTGGACGACGCCTTTAAAGTCAATGATCTTAAATACCAGGATTCCGAATATGTCTTTTACATCTACCAGCCGGGTGCAAATGCCCGCTATGATTTATTCGGACCCGTTTTTTACGATGGTGACGCGCTGAGCCTGATTTATGCACATGCGCCGGAAACGCCCACATTTACTTCCGACGGACGGGTGATTTTTAAAGATTATGCCAAACTAGGGCCTGTTCCCGATAGCGGACCGGCAGTCCAGTCGGCAGCTTTGCTTTACGATACGAATGGTTTCTACCTGGTACAAACATCCGAAACCACTTACGACATGGTGAGTGCCAAAGATGCCAAAGCCTGGATCAGCTGGCAATAGTTTTACCAGTATTTACCATTCTTTCGGGCAAACCAAAACCCGCGCCAGAAAATCAACAGGTGGCTAAAAAGCGTTGGGATAAGGCCAAAATGCCTCCTGAGAACTATGAACCGGTCTTTTAACGATCGACGATGGTTTTTTACAGACATTCCGCCTAGCAGATAGCGGCAGAGAACAAATGGAAGGAACCGGACCTGCCTGGCTTTTTTGAGGCAGGCAATCTCCCAGTCGATATCCGCGCTGAGGTTTTGGTCGTCGTAATGCGGGGCGATTTGGCGACTTGCAATAAATGCCTGATGGCAAACTTTCATACCCATTGAAAAATCTTTCCAGGTAAGGTGCTCGGGTAAGGTGTGTGGTGTAAACCGGCTCCGTAATCCCACTTCGGTGCCGTCTTCCCGCACCATCATCGCATCGCTGTAAAGTACGTCTGCACCAGTCGACATGGCTGATAGCAGTTTCGCAAGCACACCCGGGTCGTAAACTTCGTCACCGGCATTTAGAAACCAAAGATACTGGCCGGATGAGAGATTTATCCCCTTGTTCATGGCGTCGTAAAGCCCCTTGTCTCTTTCAGAAACAACCTTCGAAATAAAATGGCTATACCTGCGGGCAATGTCCAGCGTTTGATCCGTTGAACCGCCATCGATGATCAGATATTCGATCTCCGCCGGATTTTTCACCTGCCCGAGTGCATTTTCAAAACTTTCAAGGGTCCGGTCGAGAAACTGCTCCGCATTGAATGTCACGGTGACGACGGTGAGAAGCGGTGGATTATCCATGCAGCACGGTTTGATATAGTTGGGAATAGCGGTTCGCGACTACTTCTTCGGAATAGCATCTTAAAACCTTTTCGCGTGCTTTCCTGGAAATAGCTTGCCCGGTGTTATGTTCCAAAACCCACCTGATACCCTCTGCAATAGATGCAGCCGACTTTGCAACGGAAACGAAACCGTTATCCAGGTGGTCGATCATTTCCGGGATCCCGCCGGTGTTAAATCCAACAGCCGGCGTGCCGCAGGCCATGGCTTCCATAACGGTGTTCGGAAGATTGTCTTCCAGCGAAGGGACTATAATCATGTCTGCGGCATTGTAGGCGTTCACCATTTGTTTCGGATCGGAAATCTTACCCAGGAAATGAACTTTAACAGGCATTTGTTCAAAATCTTCGGGCCGCCCCTTTCCGAAGATCATTACTTCCAGATCGGAAGCGTCCAGTTCAGTCAGTGCCTGCCGAAAGTAGGTAAAGCCTTTGCGCGGGTCCTGCGTGTTTGCACCTGCGAACAGGATGAGCTTTTTATCGGGAGGTAGCCCCAATGCCGTCTTTGCCGCTCTGGTATCAGCGGGTTTAAACAAACCGGTATCGATGCAGTTCGGGATCGAAAGGGAGGACATGCCGCGCGTCAATCCGGCTATTTTGACCTGATGATCGAGCCAATGACTTGGCGAAACAAGCGTGAGCGAAGCGCTTTCGTAAATAGACCGTTTCTTTTCAAATTGATCAAATGAAATATCGTATTCGCCCGGGTCTCGGAGATAAGGACAATACCGGCAATGCGAAAGGTAATGGTCACAGCCCCGGTTGTAATGGCATCCCCCGGTGAAAGTCCACATATCATGGAGAGTCCAGATCACCGGTTTCCCCAGCGCAAACAGTTTTTCAAGGGTTTTTAGTGATAAAAACCCAAAATTGACCCAGTGCAGATGGATAACGCTGGCCTGTCTGACCAGGGGATGTTTGCTAATATCTGTGCCCGCTAAGGCAGGGGAAAAAGCAAACCTCACCGTTGCATCTTTTTCGTGGGGAAGAAACTGCAAACGTTCTGACACAAAATGCCCCCAGGCTACTTTTCCCTTCCACGGACTATCGGCTACGCCTGTTGTGCGTTCTCCGGGCCCCGACATTTTCGAGACCATCAGCTGAGAGTCGACTCCGGCTTTGAGGAGTGCATTGTGCAACCTCGCTGCCGCAACTCCGGCGCCTCCTTCCCAATGAAAAGTACTCAGTTGAAGCACCATTTGATCGTTCTCGATAACCTGTGTTTTTGCGGGATGTAGAATCCGCCGAAGTAAAATTAATAGTTACGGCTTTAAATAATTTTTATTCCGGGAAACTATCTTTATCGCAAAAACAGGTAACCCAGGAACATGTCGAGCGAAAAACGAAGCCACGAGGCGCATTCGGAATGGTATGAATTGCAGTTTGCTACTCAGGAGGCGAAGGATAAGGTCATTGAGTTATGGGAG
Organism: uncultured Dyadobacter sp.; assembly: GCA_965649915.1. Taxonomy (GTDB): domain Bacteria; phylum Bacteroidota; class Bacteroidia; order Cytophagales; family Spirosomataceae; genus Dyadobacter. Next base: position 73,809 of record CBFGMV010000023.1, on the reverse strand, counting down.
TATGATAATAAGCATCAGACGGTTAACAACTGGATACACAAGCGAATGCTCGAACTTGCGGATCCGTTTGCTGGCGAGCAAAAATCTTGGCTGACCGTGGGCGACGGATATGGTTTCGACGCCAATTATTTTTTTCGAAAAGGACTCGATGTAACGGCAACTGACATTGCCGGTACTTTTCTGCCGTTGTCCAGGTCGAGAGGGTTTATTGAGAAGTATGCAGTTGAGAATGTCGAGCGGCTGACTTTTGAAGATAACAGCTTCGACTATGTTTTTTGTAAGGAAGCCTATCATCATTTCCCGAGGCCCTACCTGGGCGTTTACGAAATGCTCCGCGTTGCCCGCGAGGCGGTGATCCTGATAGAGCCGCACGATCCGATCTCTAAAATGCCATTTTTACTAGCGATGAGGAATATATTCGACCGCTGGGATACCCGTGCATTGCAGAAGTATTGGAAAAATCGTTATTCGTTCGAAACGGTCGGAAACTATGTGTTCAAACTTTCTGAACGCGAAATGGATAAACTGGCTAACGGCATGGGACTGCCTGCGGTAGCATTCAAGGGTATCAACAATAACTATTACCACCCTTCCTACGCGCACGAGAAGGCGGATGATTCTTCGCCTGCTTTTCGGAAGCTCAAACGCAAGCTTGCGTTTCACGATTTTCTCACCTGGGCGTCACTGATGCCGTCACAGGTATTGTGTGCAGTGATTTTCAAAAAACTTCCTTCCGACCAGGTCATGAAAGCCATGCAAGAGGATGGTTTTCAGGTACACATTTTCCCGCCTAATCCGTACGCGCGTTAATCATCCTGTTGATTTTGGTTGAGTTGCTTAAATCCAATGGGCGTGTGTTCGGGTTTTTGAGGGTCCAGTAAAAAGCTGAGCGCCTGGTGGATGTCACTAAACTTGCCCTGCATTTCATCTTCGAGCCTATCAATTCTCTCTTTTAGTTCTTTTGAATCCAGATAATGCTGGCGGATCGAAACGAATGCCCGCATGATGGTAATGTTAACCTGTAAGGCTTTGTAGCTGTTGAGCACGCTGGAAAGCATAGCGACGCCCTGTTCTGTGAATGCAAATGGGGCAAATTTGCTGTGATGACCCCGTCCAATCTTTAAGGTCACAATTTGTGACCTTAAAGATTGGTATTCCTCCCTTGTCAGTTCAAACATGAAGTCGCTCGGGAAACGCTCCAGATTTCTTCTCACAGCCTGTTTCAATGCTTTGGTTTCTATCTCATATAATGCAGCGAGGTCGAAATCCAGCATGACTTTGTGGCCGCGCAATGTGAAAACTTTGTGTTCTATAACCAATAGTTCGATAGGGATCGGAAGCGATTGTTGTAACTGCTTTAAAGCAATACGTACAAATCAGCAGTTGGTCACGCATTCGTCGGTAATTTTTTGGTAGGGCAAAATATACCTAGTTTTATGGCCATCATTAAAGAGTACCTCGCATGTTACCCGGATCAGATCTGAAAATTGCCGTAATCGGACTAGGCTATGTCGGTTTACCATTAGCCGTTGCTTTCAGCAAGAAATACCATGTTACAGGTTTTGACATTAACAAGAGACGCGTTCAGGAGTTGAAGGATGCCTACGACGCGACCAAGGAAATTTCCCGCCAGGATCTGAGGGACGCCGTTAATTTGAATTTCTCATGGGAGCAGGAGGCGATAAGTCTCTGTAATATTTTCATCGTAACCGTTCCGACCCCCATCGATCATTATAAGAAGCCGAATCTTTCGCATTTACTCAAAGCCAGCGCAATGATCGGCAAGGTTTTAAAAAGAGGGGACGTGGTGATCTATGAATCGACAGTTTATCCCGGTTGCACGGAGGATGATTGTGTGCCGGTGCTGGAGCTGGAAAGCGGGCTGAAATTTAACGACGACTTCTATTGCGGATACTCACCTGAACGGATCAACCCAGGGGACAAGGTGAACACCTTCACCAAAATAAAAAAGGTGACCTCCGGATCGACGCCTGATGCAGCCGGGTTTGTCGACGGTCTTTACAGCTCCGTGATCGAAGCCGGTACACACCGGGCGTCCAGTATCAAGGTGGCCGAGGCATCCAAGGCGATCGAGAATGCGCAGCGGGACGTCAATATTTCGTTTGTGAACGAGCTGGCACTGATTTTCGACCGAATGAACATCGATACCACTGAAGTCTTGGAGGCCGCAGCAACGAAGTGGAATTTTCTGCATTACAAACCCGGCCTGGTAGGAGGGCATTGCATTGGTGTGGATCCCTATTATCTCGCTCACAAGGCGGAGTCACTGGGTTATTATCCTCAGGTCATCTTGTCGGGAAGGCGTGTAAATGATACCATGGGCATTTTTGTAGCCAACAAATTGATTAAGCTGCTGATCAGAAAGGGGCATAAGATAGAAGGCAGCCGGGTGCTGATATTGGGGATTACGTTCAAGGAGAATTGCCCGGATGTCAGAAACACCAGGGTCGTAGATGTCTACCGAGAATTAACCGATTTTGGGATGCAGGTCGAAATCTGTGACCCCTGGGCTTCCCAGGAGCAGGTATTGAACGAATACAGCATTGCGTTGCTTGAAAAGCCGGTTGGAACCTACGAAGCAGTAGTGATCGCCGTCGCACACAATGAGTTCCACAGTATGGAATTCGGTGATTTCATTGCTCCTGATTCCGTCATTTTTGATCTTAAATCGATATTACCGCAGGAAATGGTGGATTCGAGGCTCTGATGACGGTCATTCGCGCCACCCGAAGATATTCAATTGAAGGTCCATCACATCGTTACCGCGGTAGCGATGGTTAACGAACGGCTTCATCCGATGCTGATTGGTGTCAACAAAGTAGCGGAAACCATTTTCTTCAAAGATTTTCACCACATCGGCCAGGCCCTGCGGGTTGCCGATGTATGAATGGAATTCCACAAAGAGGTTCTTGACGTGCGCCAGCGAATCGCGGCAATCATCGAGAACTTCAAGTTCTGCACCTTCAATGTCAATTTTGAGAAAATCGATCTGTGTTTCTTTTTGCAGATAATCTCTCAGGCGGACGGACGCAATTTTCCTTTTGGAAGAAGTGGAATAAATGGAGGAAGAGTCTGCGGACTCGCTGCCAAACAAAATTCCGTCTTCGTTGACCCACACCGCTTTGTCAATGATGGCAATGTCGTTGATCCGGTTCGCATTGAGATTTTGCCGCAGCAGGGCGGCAATATCGGGTTCCGCTTCAAAAGCAAGGATCCGCGCATTCGGGAAAAGCTTTTTAAAATACAAAACACTCATGCCGATATTGGCCCCGCAATCGAAAATAACGGGTTGAGTGCTTTCTGTTTTGAAATAGTAAAACTCATCCGCGAAGATTTCCTTATGCTGCCATAGAAATGACATGGTATCAGGTACTTGCAGGCTGTAATTGCCAAATTTCACATCGGCCGTTTTATAACGCGCGTGATTTCCGTATTTCAGCAACAGCGACATGAACTCCCGGTTGGAGGCGGAGCTCAGGGCGTGATAAGGTTCTTTAAGCAGATAGCGAAGCCAGTACATATTCAGTCAGGACCAGATCCTGTATTTGACCCAGTTTTTGATTTTTAAAAGAAATGATAATCGGTAATAACGGTTAAAAGCCCCGATCATTTTATCATCGGGGGCCAGCGCCGGATCCATGACGACTTTACCCTCCGCCATTTCGTGTCCATAGCTGCCCGATTTAAAAGTAAAGTTAGTGCCACTGCCGTCGGTACCGATGTTTTTGATCTTGGAGTGGATGGGATACAGCCCGTAGGCATTGTTCTGAAACTGGGAGTAGGTCCAGCGAATCGCCCAGGAGTCGATGACTCCCTTTTGCTGCTTGGCCAGCATGGGCCAGAGGTCGTCGCCGCCTTGGTTAAAGCGTTTCCTTTTTGACGAATCCGCTTGCATTAGCCCGAAACTCCCCACTTCCCAATCGGCCTGTTTCCATTTGTGTGTCCAGGTCCCCCAGCCCCAGGAACTCGCCCGGGGTGCCAGAAAAAGGTCATTATTGTAATCTGCCGGATAATTAGCGGGAGGCGTATACCCCGTTACCGAAAAAATATCGTCGCGATGCGCATAGGTTTCCAGCGCGCGGTTCATGAAAGAAAGGAAGTCGGTAGTGCAAAGCATGTCGTCTTCCAGCACGATCACGCTTGGATGGCCGCTGAGCACGTCCGTCACGCCCTCAATCACGGAAGTGGCCAGGCCTTTATTCCGTTCCGACGCTATGATCTGCACATTCCTGAAACCTTTTACTCCTGAAATGTACTGACGAACTTTGCTCACCAATGGTGCATCACGTTCGTTTTTAGGGCCATCGGAGTATATGTACAGCTGACTTTCCGCTGCCAGCGCATTCTTTTGCAGGCTTTCTATCGTTTGCTGCAAATGCTGCGGACGATTGTAGCAAAAGAGGACGATAGGGGCAAGGAAGGGCATCTGCTTTATGGGTGTCTGATATTTCTCAGGGCAAAAGTAGGTTTAATCGTTTCTAATTCACAATAAAATCGCGAAGGGTGTAAAAAGTCCGTGTAGAGGATTTTGGAGTTAAAACTGTGCTAACTTTGCGCGCCTAACACCGCCTAAATCATTGAAAATAATGTGTGTGATGGGTGCCCGACCTAATTTTATTAAGGTGGCCGCCCTATATCGAGCCCTGGTAAAGTGCCCGGAATTTTCGGTTATGCTGGTTCATACGGGTCAGCATCATGACGATGCCATGTTTAAGATCTTTGTTGAACAGCTCGAACTTCCTGAGCCGGCATTTTTCCTGGGTGTCCACGGAGGGTCGCATACGACACAGACAGCCAGGATTATGCTAGCCTTCGAAAAGGTCGTCCGGGGCGAACTGCCCGATATGATCATGGTGGTGGGCGATGTGAATTCCAGTCTGGCTTGTGCCCTGGTAGCGTCCAAGGAAGGCGTAGGACTGGTCCACGTCGAGGCAGGACTGCGGAGTGGCGACAAAAGTATGCCGGAGGAAGTAAACCGGATTCTGATAGATCATATTGCCGACGAGCTTTTTGTGTCGGAAGCATCCGCAATGAGCAATCTGGAAAGCGAGAACATCGCGCGGGACAAAATCCATTTTGTCGGCAATGTAATGATTGATTCGCTTGTGCAGTTCAGGGGAAAGGCATCGCGCCTGACTGTATTTGCGCAGTTAGGCCTGGCAAGCAGAGATTACATGGTGCTCACGATGCACAGGCCTTCAAATGTCGACTCTTTCGAAGAATTGACGGGCTTAATAGATTTGATAAAGGCGATATGTGAAGTCAGAACAGTCGTTTTCCCTGTTCATCCCAGAACAAAATCAAACCTGATACGGCATGAGATGTGGGAAAGCCTTGAAAAAATTGAGGGATTGATTTTACTGCCGCCGCAGGGATATCTCGAGTTTATCAACCTGATGGAGAATGCGCTGCTGGTGATCACCGACTCCGGGGGTGTTCAGGAAGAAACAACTTTCCTGAAAGTGCCCTGCGTCACGTTGAGGACAACCACCGAACGCCCGGTTACCGTGAAGGAGGGGACGAACTATCTTGTCGGAGGGATGGCTGCCGAACTTGTACTGCCTGTTGTAAAAGACATTATAGAAAACAACAAGCGAACATCGTCGTTACCCGCATTGTGGGATGGCCAGGCATCCGATCGGATAGTGCAAGTAATTAAGAAGAAGTACGTAAAGTAGACAATAGTGGGAATTATAGTTCGACAAAGCTTAAAGGCAGGGTTAGGCTCCTATATTGGAGTAGGAATAGGGATTATCAATCAAATGTATGTGTCTACCAAATTTTTATCGGTGGAACAACTAGCGCTGACCCGGCTCCTTTTTGAAAATAGCTTGCTCTTTGCCGCTTTTGCGCATTTGGGAACCCCATTCATTGCAGATAAATTCTTTAGCAAATTCAGGGATGACGAGCAGGGGCACAATGGAATTCTGCAGTTCCTTTTGACGCTCCCATTTGTCGGTGGTCTCCTTTTTGCGATGCTGTACTTGTTGTGTTCAGACTGGATTCAGGAATACTACTCGACGAATTCACCTCTATTGCTCAAATACCATGTGCTGGTAATACCGCTGACACTTTTCTGGCTGTACATGTCGGTGTTGGAGGCGTATTGCCGAAACAATTCCAGAATCGCCGTTCCGAATTTCATCCGGGAGGTCTTTTTGAGACTGGCAAACATGCTTCTGATTCTCATTTTTGGATTTGGCTGGATAAGTTTTGATCTGATGCTTTACCTGGTGATCGCTTCCTATGGGCTGGGTGTCGTTTCTTTGGTGACCTATATCAAGCATCTGGGGAAGTGGTATTGGCGGAAACCCAATTCGAAAATTCTGACGAAAGGGCTGTTGCGCAGTATGTTGGCCTATGGCAGCTTTACATTGCTCGGCGGAATCGGAGTCAACCTGATGTTATTCATCGACCGCTCTATGCTTGCCGGTGAGCGCGGGCTTATCCAGACGGGGATATTCATTATCGCAGCTTATATAGCAGGCGTTATCGAAATCCCTAAAAAGGCGATTGCGCAGATTTCGATACCCTTGTTGGCGACTTCGCTAGGTAAAGGAGATCATGACCATATCCGCCAGATCAATACCAAATCTGCATTGAACCAACTGATTGCCGGGGGATTGGTTTTTTTGCTCATATGGAGCAGTATCGACGAGATCTTTTTTCTGATCCCGAAAGGCGAAACCTACAGGGAGGGGAAATTGGTGGTGCTTTTTCTCGCAATGGCCAAGGTGTTCGATACTGCTACCGGACTCAATACCGAGATTATCCTTTATTCCAGATTTTTCAAGTTTGCCACTTATTTCATAACCGGTTCGGCCATTTTGGGCTTCGTTTTGAACGTATTGCTTATACCCGCCTACGGATTCGAAGGTGCGGCGGTAGCTACGATGATTACCACCTTCGTCTACTCACTTTCCAGGCTGCTGTTTGTCTGGCGTAAGTTTGAGGTTCAACCTTTCTCCCTGGGCACGTTGAAGATCATCCTGATTTTGACCGTGCTGTATCTGGCAACCTACCTGGAACCCGAATATGTGCTCTCCAAATGGTCGGCCATGGTTGCGGTGGTACTTCGATCCACGTTGATATGCATTGCTTTCGCATTACTCGTCCTGAAACTGAGATTGTCGGAGGAAATACAGGGGATCTTCAATAATGCAAAGAGCCGGTTCCTGTAGAGTACACGGGAGCGGAGAGGATTGCGTCGTGGAAGTTGAACACAACGCTAGACCAGCATATCGCGGAAACGGATTTTTTTGCCAGTCTGAATGCGGTTCCGGACGAAGTCCAAATCCCTGAGATAGATGGTATTCTGCGGATTCGTGGTTTTCAATACCTGAAGGTTTCTTTGGAAGGGGTCGTAGCTGTGCGGTATGAACCCTAATGCGAGGAGTTTGTTATGGAGATAGTTTTGCCCAAACTCGTATTGATCGGAAAGACCGTTTGTTTCCATGACGATCACCCTTAATTCAGGTCTGCTGAGAATTTCGGGAGCGCCATTGATGACATTGGCTTCAAATCCTTCCACATCTATTTTCAGGAAGTTGGCTGTTTTGTCGGCAAGCAGCTGATCCAGGGAGTTTACGGGGACTTTTGTGGTGGCACCGCCGTGGCCCTGGCCATCGCTGATCACGTGGTTCGTAGCGTCGAGATTGTTGGAAAAGACCAGCATTTCTTCTTTGTCGCCAACGCCCATGTTGCGTAAGTCAACCCTGTCGGTCAATTCGTTATAGGCAATGTTGCGTTTCAGCTTCGAAAATGTCGACGGGATCGGCTCGAACGCAATGGCATTGGAACCGGCTACCCCGGCGGCCAGAACAGTATATACACCCACATTCGCTCCAACGTCGACAAAAGTATCCCCCGGACGCAGGTAATGCATCAGGAAAAACATCTCATGCAGGTCGTAGAGTCCGGTGTAGATCTGAAGTTCGGCGCTCGACATGCCTTTTTCAACAACCAGCGAAGTATTCTCCACGAATGGATACACGATGGGGTGATCGTGCAAGCGAATGATCACCCCTCTTTTGAAGAAGGTTATCAATGCTTTGATTTTTTTTTGCTGGTTGAGTGGGTGGCTTAAAATCGTCTTGATCGTCTTTAACTTCATTAGGCTGTCGGAGGTTTTGATACCGCGCTGGAAAACATTGTGGCTGCTAATGTAGTATATTTGCCCACTGTAAGCAAAAACGTTCCGCAGCCCGGCCCTTTGTACGTTGTCGTGACAAAGCATGGTTTGGGTTGTTAGTATGAAAGATGATTCAATTCGTGAAAAGACAAAGCTGGGCCCTGCTCAATGCAGTAGGACTTGGCGGAAGTATTCAGCTCTATATCGATAGCGCTTTGAAGCAGTACGGCTGGTTCCAGAGTTTCTCCCAGCGGATGTCCGTTGACGCGGCGGGCAACCCGATTCCGTGGTATACCTATTCGTTTATGTTTTTTCTCGAACCCAGGCTGCGTGCGGACTTTCGTGTATTCGAGTACGGTTCCGGAAATTCGACCAGGTGGTACAGCAAGAAAGTACATTCGATCGATGCGGTGGAGCACGATCACGAATGGATCAAGATTATCGCGCCTCAGCTTCCTGGAAACGTGAAATTAATGGAGCGGGAGCTGGGTAAGTCATATGTGCAAGCCGTAGGCGAGGTTGGTGCGAAATTCGATGTGATTGTCGTGGACGGACGGCAGCGTGTTAAATGTGTAAGCTTTGCGAAGAATTTTCTGAAACCTGAAGGAGTGCTCATACTGGATAATTCTGAAAGATATTGGTATCAGGATGCAAAAGACTTGATGGAGGCGCAAGGTTTTCGACGTTTGGACTTCCGCGGTATGGGACCCATCGTAGGCTACGAATTTTGCTCCAGCGTCTTTTACCGGGACGGCAATTGCCTCGGTATTTGAATGCAGGCGGTCTAGTATATGACCATAAGGCTTCCTTTTCTGATCAGTTTCTTTCCGGAAAGAATCTTGAATGCGTAACTGCCGGAGGCTACCAGTTTGCCCTTGTAGGTTCCATCCCAGGCCTGAGTGGATTCTTTGGATTGGTAAATCACTTCTCCCCATCGGTTGAAGATTATAATGCTTAGTTCGTCGACTTTTTCGGCGTTGAGTATTTTCCAGACGTCATTCTTACCATCGCGGTTTGGCGTGAATGCATCGGGGACCAGCAGCCTCGATATTTCTTCGGGAGGGTTGGCGCAGTTTTTGACATCGAAAATTTTATTCACTTCAAACGGATCCGGTTGAGTGAAACAGGACCGGTCGAAATCAACATCGACTTTGACCTTCATTTGATAGTCGGAACCTTTGTCGTCGGTCCGGAGCGAGAGTTCCGATGAGGATTCCAGTTGTTCCGCCTCATTAACCATCCATTTGAAAGTCGAACCGGCTCTATCCGATACCACCTTCAGTAATACCGTTTCTCCACCGCAAATTTGATTCTTATCGGCGACGATCTGGCCGGTTACCGGAGCGGACGGTATACTTCCGCCTTTATACAACGCGTCGATTTCATCTTCATTTAAGGGGCGGTTATAGAGATGTATGTCGTCAATCCGTGCATTTGAAGCTTGTCCGTAGTTGTTGCGGGCCCCGATGGTTGCACGGATGGTGCTGGTGCCATAAAAGGCTTTCTGACCGTTTGTGCCGTTGGAGCAGATCATCCTGTTATTGACATAAAAGTAGTAGTTATTGTCGTCCTTAACCAGAACAAGATGATACCATTGACCGGTGGGTTCTACCGACGGGCCGGAACAGAGGATGTTATTGGCCACACCGAGGTAAGAGCCATGTGAAAATCCGGTATGACGCTCATTGGCGTAATGATCCGCGAAAATAATCTGCTGATCCCCATAATTACTTCCGACCGAAAACAGGAAAAACGCCGCACCGCGGGCTGGTACTTCGTTGGGGTTCACCCATATGGAGTAGGTGAAGCTGTTGAGTTGCAAGCCATCCGGGCTTATCTCAATGACATCGTCCAGACCGTCGAACGCATAGGCCGAATTGGGATTGCCAAAGCGGTCATCGGCTAATCGGGCCCCAGAAACGCTTCCGTCATTGGCCATCGGGCTGTAATCTTTTGCATTGCCGGAGAAGGGATAGCAACCAATTAATCCACGTTCGAGCTGCACCTGGCCATATCCGGTGGAGCACAGCAAGGTTACCAAACACACAATGATCCCGCGGCAAAAACGCATGATATATCAGATGTAACTATTGGTGGATTATAAGGTGAAAGATCCGTAATTTCTTGAAGACCGGGAAATTTACGAGTGGTTTTTTGCGGTTACAAAAGTCAGAAAATGGTTTCGTAGATAATTTTCTCGCAAGCGATTCCACCAATATTCTTCTTAAACCGCATCAGAGAAGGCTTCTCATTCCCATGATGATCCATTGAAACTCCAAGATCCAGAATGCGCATGGATTGTTGCCGGCAATAGCCATATGCAGCCTCAAAGAGTGCTACCGCGGGGCTGAAAGTTTTATATTCTTTCCGATAGGTAGAAAGAAACGTGTACAAGACCTCGTCACTGACCTGTATGGCAATGAGCAGGGCAATAGGGGTGCCGGCATCCCAGCTGCTGAAAATCAGCAGTTGTTTAGGAAAGGAATGGATGAGAGCTGTGAGCCGTTCCGGTGGCAGCGAAAGTGGATAGCCGTGTTCCGCGTAACATCGGAGCAAGAGACAGCTGAGTTCAGGGCGGAACCGGTCCATTTCTTTTTCAATTTTGAATTTCATTTTTCTTCCTTTAAATAAACGGCGCCGCTCCGAAGGCTCAATAAAGTGCTCAAAAGGCAGGTCTACTATGGGGATATAATGATTGGAATAGGTATGATTGGGGTAGAATCCAGCGCTAAGGTAGCTGTGGTGGCATAAGTCGTGGTTTGCCGGAGCGTAACAGGACGGAGCGGTTTTGATCGTGATTTTTCGTCCATGCCTTTCCGATATCCATTTTCCAATGCATTGGAGGAAGAAGGTCAGATCGGATTCCCGGCAGTTTTGGATAGGCGCAATGCCGCCAAACGGGGCACATGGAGGCGAAACCCATCCATCGGGCCCCATACAGCAATGAAAAGCCGCCAAAACAGATCCGGAGTCTTTACAAGTAAGAATAAATGAATAAATTACATCAGGTGTTTGAGTGGCCAGGTGTTCGGGAGAGAAAAACAGCCACGGAACTGTCGGGAGAAGAGGGGCATCCGTTACCGGAAATACCTTCACGATCGTGTCGCTATTCTGCCATGAATCGGTCGGAGCGTGGGTAAAATTAGTACTGCTCGGGTTCAAATGTTATAAGATGTGTGTTAAATGGCCTCCAAACAATGAATTTGATAAATATTTGGTATACTAATTTGATATTTTTTATGTTTAATACAATGCGGATCACTATTTTTGTTAATTCATCAAATAAGTCCACATTGAATGTACAAAGTTGTACTGGTTGGTAATCAGAGCATTCAAAAAAGGACAATCATTGACTGGAATTGATTGTTTGGTTTAGTTTTGACACCAGTAAATTTTTACATCAATTGGACCCAACCCATTCATGAAACACATACTTATTGCCGAAGACCACGCTGTGGTAAGAATCGGTACCAAGCACCTCCTCAAATCACTAATCCCGGAATCCACGATTTCGGACGTTGACGATTTTGATAAAATTCTTCAGGAACTCGAGACCAAAGCTTATGATCTCCTGATCCTGGATATCAACATTCCCGGCGGTAATACCACCAAAATGGTAGAGACGATCCGTATCAAGTCGCCCGGAGTAAGGATATTGATGTTTTCGAGCTATGACGAACAGCTCTACGGTCTGATGTATCTTCAGGCCGGTGCCGACGGTTACCTGTCCAAGGATGCGCCGGAGGAAGAGTTTAAGACTGCCGTCATGAGTGTCCTGAACAATAAGAAGTACATGAGCGAAGATATGCAGCAAATGAATATCAATCGCCTCATTAATCCGAAGGAGTATCTTCCGGATCCGATCGTGAGCCTGTCCCCTCGTGAGACAGACGTGATGAATCTTTTGAAGGAAGGTTTGGGTACTGCTAAAATCGCTGAAAAACTGAACTTGCAGTTGTCAACAGTTAGTACTTACAAAGCCCGTATTTTTGAAAAACTGGGTGTGAAGAACATTGTTGAGCTGATCACCAAGATTAAGTAATCATGCTTACCACTATGAAAAGGTTTCTGTACCAGGTGCAGAAACCTTTTTTTATGATATACATTGAATAAGAAGTTCATGCGCAAGCTAAGTGTTGATGAAATGGACCGTCTGACGGTCGAAGAATTCAGAGAGTCGGATAAGTTTCCGTTCGTAGTCGTACTCGACAATATCCGGAGCCTAAATAATATCGGATCGTTTTTCCGGACCGCCGATGCATTCCGGGCGGAAAAGTTGATACTGTGCGGATATACGCAGCAGCCGCCGCACCGTGAAATCACACGGAGTGCATTAGGTGCGGAAATGTCTGTCAAATGGGAGAAGTGTGCAACCACTGCCGAGGCCGTACGGAATCTGGAGTTGGCCGGATATCAGGTCTGGTGTGTGGAGCAGGCGGAGGGTAGTGTGCTCTTGCAGGATTTTGACCCAATAGCGGACGCTCCCCATGCATTTATCTTTGGAAATGAAGTGGAGGGAGTGGATAATGAAGTGATTGAATTGTCGGACGGTTGCCTCGAAATCCCCCAGTTCGGAACCAAGCATTCCTTCAATGTTTCCGTCTCCGCGGGGATCGTACTTTGGGATTATGTGAAGAAAAAAATAACATAAATATAATATCCAAAATTTGCAATTTATGATTTATTAATGGGTATTTGTAGGTTATTGTCGAACGGCAATACGGGCCTCAGACTCTCCTTTGGGGAAGGTTAGGTTACTATGTATCATTAATGTAATTCTCAATATCATATCATGAAATCCGCGACAAAGAAGTTATCGACAGAAATTGCTGAGACACTCACCGGAAAAATCGAAGCAGTAGCTGCCGGTTCCAAAAAAATAAAAAAATCGATAGAAAGAGCAGCTTCGAAACTGGCCAAAAAAGTAGCCAAATTTGAGAAGGAGACTCAAAAGAAAAAGGCGAAAGATGCCAGGAACGCGGAAAAGAAAGTAAAAGTTAAATCGAAAGATAAAAAAGAGGGGAAAAAACAAAAAGCGGAGAAAATCGCCGCATTGGTCGCTTCGGCTTCTTCCAAGGCTCCGGTAGCAACGCCTTCCAAGCCGACGGTAGGTAAGGAAGCAAGTGCTGCCAAACCAGCTGCCACGAAAGCTGCTCCCAAGGCCGCTCCGGCGAAGCCTGCTGCCAAGCCGGCTGCTGCACCTGCGGTAGGCGAAACAGTGGTTGCGGATAAAGCATAATCTCCAATAGCATATAATGAAGAAAGCGGCTGGCCGGATGATATCCCGGCCAGCCGCTTTCTCATGTCAGGGCTTTCGTCCAATGGTAGCGAGCAAACGTCCCGTAATACCTTTTTCGAGCCGGTGCGAGAAATAATCTTCATTATGAATCACCGTTGAATAGGGCGAAACGGCGACGTTTTCCGCGCTTAGGCCAGAATGGATGAGCTGATCGCGGTTCGCGGCTTTCAGGTCCACGAAAAACTTGCCGGACTGCTCCTCCCACCTTTTGTAGATATCGTCAAAATGTACCGCCACATCATCACCTACTTCGAAGGAACACTCGTCGATGCAGGTGCCTACATAACCAATGCAATCGTGAGGCCGTGTGCCATATTCTTCTTGCATAGCCGTTACGGTCAGCTCCACGATCTTTCCTGCGGTTCCGCGCCACCCGGCATGAATGGCGGCCACAGCCCCGCTGATGGGGTCATAGATCAGGATAGGCGTGCAATCGGCGATGGATACGGCTAGCTGAATGCCTTTTACATTGGTGATCAGCGCATCGTATGCATCATATCGGCCGGGTTTTGATACCGGCAGGATAGCTACGCCGTGAACCTGATGCGACTTGGCGACATGCTCGAAAGGTATGCCAAGCGCATTGAAAAAGAGGTGATTGTTGGCCAGGATGTTTTCCGGAGAGTCCTGTGTTCCGCCCAGGTTCAGAGAGGAGTAGGGGCCTGTGCTGACTCCCCCGTGACGCGTGCTCTCTGCGGCAACAAGTTCGGGGAAACGGTCGAAAACAGGTGGTTTACGATAGGATTCGCGAAGGATGGTGGTACCTGGCTCTTGCATTGTTTATTGTTTAAATCATAATTCCTTTCAAATTTAAACGGATTCGCAGCTGTAATCATTTTGGATAGAATTTATTTTGCCGACCGTTGGTTATTCCCACGGCGCGGCGTACCGCATACTAGCCCAATGCAGACAATGAGGATAATTCAGCTAAATTTGTGCAGGGTTCGCCAGCCCATTCATTAGAATAGTCGGTTATGATAAAAGTGAGTGTGTGTGTAGTTACCTACAACCACGAAAAATTTGTAGCGCAAATGCTGGATTCAATTCTGATGCAGCAAACTACATTTCCTTTCGAAATCGTGGTAGGTGACGATTGCTCGAAAGACAACACTGTTTCGATATTAAAGGAATACCAGCAACGTTTCCCGGACCAGATCCGGCTCCTCCTGCACCCCAGAAACATGGGGTTGAATGGTAAGTTCAATGCGCTTTCTACCTTTGCCGCCGCAAAAGGTGAGTACATCGCCCAGTTCGACGGGGACGATTACCTGCTCGTGCCGGACAAGCTGCAAAAGCAGGTGGAAATGATGGACGCCAATCCGCATTATTCGGCTTGTTTCCATAATGCCCGGGTGGTTTTTGATGACAATGCGGCACCGCCTTACCTGGTCAACGACCTCCGGAAAAAGGAATTTACGGTCGATGACCTGATCGGAGAAGACGAACTCTGTTTCATTGCCACTTCAAGTCTCATGTTCCGCACCGAAGATTTCGCGAAGAACCCGGACCCCGAATGGACAAACCTCTCGACAAGCGGAGACATACCGCGGAACATTATGTTTGCGACACGCGGACCGATCGGTTATATCGACGAGGTCATGTCGGTGTACCGCAAAAACCGGGGAGGGGCGAGTTTTGCCGACAATCATTATGGTGCCGATTTCCTGTTCAACCGGATCCAGATGTATTCCAATATCGATAAGGAATTGAAATACAAATACCACGACCGGCTGACTAAGAATATCGCCACCTACTACTATAAGATGTTATTTTCAAGGGAATATGGTGATACGTACTGGCCGAGGGTCAAATATGCTGTGAAGTACTTGTCAATGGCTGACCCGTCACCGGAGCGAAAAAAAGAAGTGATCCGGGATTTCATTATCCCACCGGTCTTTATGAGGATGTACAGCTTCTTCGCTTTGAACCTGTACAATTTGAAAAGTAAAGTGTCAGGACAAAGCTGATAAAGCAAAAAAGGGCCATCGGCCCTTTTTTGCTTTATGGATTAGAATAACTTTTCCTTGGGAGGCGTAGCACCTTTCATACGGATGTACACCGTCGTCTGCCCACGGTGGTGGGTCTGGTGTTCGAATGCTTTTTCGAAAGCAGCACCGGCTTTCATGTCCATTCCGAATACTTTCACATCTTTGGCAAAATCCGCGTCGGTCATACCTTTCAGGGCAGTAATGATAAAATCATAGCTGGACATAACTGCTTTGGTCACTGAGGCTTTGGATTGGTCAGCCATTTTCTCTGCTGATCCTTCCATAGGGCTCTTCTTACCGGTTGCAGCCGAAATGAATGCGAAATTTGCGTCGGCAAGGTGATCCATCTGCTGTGCAAAGGAACGGATCTCCGGGGTCGGTTTCAATGCATATCCGTCATCCGGCATAGCATCCAGATACTCTTTGGTGTAGATTTTTGCTCTTTCCCAGTCTGCGATTTGCTTGGCAACTGTGGTCTGTGCAGATGCATAATGTGCTCCGAACAACGTCATGCAGATGATAGCGATTCTTTTCATTCGATTTTTGTTTTGGTGGTTGATATAATTTCGCGAAAGGTAGCGGGAAGGAATGCGATTATCAATATCGCAGTCAAATATTTAACTAATGGTAACGGCCTTGATCATATGGTCAAATAGACCTCTCTGATCAAGAAAAACGGGACCTTTAATTGGTGTTAGCCTCGTTATTGTTTTCTTTACCCGTCAACACCCATTAAAAACTGTCTGCAATGCCTGAAAGTCCCAAGGAGCGTGCTCATAAATACCTGGATCTGGGCCATAGCGAGGCTGAGAACCACGCCAAAACGCAATTGGAATTGTATGAAAAACGTGTGGAGCAGACCTCTTCGGTAACCAATGCTATTTCCGAGTTTTTTAAAACCAACCTGATCGGCTTCGCGTGGCATTATCTCCGGAGCCGTTTTGGAGCGAGGCATCCCTACCAGGCTTATCCAAGGAATGAGGACAGCGGCATTTACCCGCTGCAATCCTCCGTTGTTTCGAGAGATGAAATCAGCATTGCCCTGCTATCCGACTGGGCCAGCGACACAGCCGAGTCGGACACGGTTGCCAATCTTGTGGCGCGACATGCACCCGATTATACTATCCACATGGGAGATATCTATTTCGTAGGTACGCCCAAAGAAGTGGAGGACAACTTTACTGCACCTTATGCTTCCTGGTATTATGGAGCGTCGGGGAGTCTGGCTTTGTCGGGGAATCATGAAATGTATTCCAATGGTAATGCATTTTTTCAGCATCTGCTTCCGGCTATGTATGCCCAGGTGGGGGAGATACGAAAAACACAGCAGGCGGGTTTCTTTTGCCTGGAAAATGATCACTGGCGGATTATAGGCATTGATACCGGGTATACTTCCGTGGGACGGCCTTTCATTGAAATTCTCTCCCCGCCCGACTGCCATCTCCGGAAGGAGCAGGTTGCCTGGTTAAGGGATGTGGTGAAACTGGGCGACCCGCAGGACACCCGGGGACTGGTGTTTCTGAGCCACCATCCTTATATATCGGCTTTTCGGGAGGAGTATTTAAGGCCGGGAGAACAGCTGAGGAAGTTAATGAGCGAGGCCGAGCGTCCGGTGATCTGGCTCTGGGGACACGATCATCGGATGGTAGTGTATCGGCTGGACCGGAACGGTAAAGGGCCGATGGCTTACGGACGGTGCATCGGGCACGGCGGTTTGCCGGTGGATCTGAGAATGCCTGATCAGGGTGAGTTACATAAGATCGACTACTACGACAGGCGTTTGCGGACAGAGATCAAAGGTCATGCGCTCGGGTACAACGGATTTGTGCGGCTGATCTTGAAGGATCGCCGGCTCATTGCCGAGTATCGCGACCTGGAAGATAACTGTATACTGGAAGAAAGGTGGGATATTGATACAACAAACGGCCAGCTCGATTGGAAAGTCGTCAATGCGATTCCTGAGCTGGCCGTCCGGTAAAGATATCTTGTGTGCCCTGCGGGCAAAATGTCAATGATGGTCGTCGTGGCTGTGGTCCTTGTAGAACGCCGCGAAAGTCACCACAAGGCCGATCGTACCGAGGATGAATGTGAACAGGTCGCCAAACACCGCCAGGATTACGAAAAGAATGAGAAATGCCGCGATATAAGCGAAGCTGGGCAGTGAGGTTGATTCGGTATGTGATGTTCCAGACATATTCAGATTGTATTAATTGCTTTCAATGCTGCGAAAATAATCAATCAGCGTTAAGTTTCTCGCATTCACAATCATTTTTTGCCAAAGTATCCTGCTTGGGCGGGTTCAGGGTTATTGAAGACGCGGCTCAAATGGTGTAGCATGGACGTGGCCATAAACCGGCCATTAGATCTGTTGTCGCTGGTAGTGTCCGGTTTAAATCCGATTCATTCGAAGAAAAGCCCGAAGGCAGCGGATGGCAATGCCCGCTAAACTTGTCGATTATCTCAAAATCCATACATTTGTTTTAGTAACAGCAAGCTTCCGTTTCCAGTCCGGAAATGTGGTTTTTTCCTCTAAAAGAAATTGCCAATGCCCTATATAATTGGTTGTGACATCGGCACAACGAACGTCAAATCTGTTGCTTTTGATACCGTTTCAGGGGCAATTCTTGCCTCAAACAGTGAGAGTTATGAAATGCAGCATCCGCAGCCCGATTGGAGTGAGCAGGACCCCGAAGAGATTTTTCAGGCAGCCTGTAAGACACTGAAAAAGGTAGTGAGCCTCGCAAAAGGGCACGGGGAGCTGGCAGGGATCAGTTTCAGCGCGGCCATGCATGGTGTGCTTGCGCTGGACAAAGACGGCAAAGAACTTACCAGGCTCATCATCTGGGCCGATAATCGCAGCGCCGACGTTGCCACCAGGCTGCGTGGCTCACAGGTTGGTAAGAAGATCTACTACAACAACGGTACACCCATTCACGCCATGACGCCGGTGTGTAAACTGTTGTGGATGAAGAAAAACGAGCCGGAGATTTATCGGAAAGCACGCAAGTTTGTCGGGGTTAAAGAGTATATTATTTACCGGCTGACCGGCGAATTCCTCGTCGATTATTCCATTGCGTCCGCTACGGGGATGTTCAATATCCGGGAAATGCAGTGGGACGCGTACACCCTGAAAAAGCTCGGACTCAAAGCTGAAAAGCTGCCCACGGCGGTTTCGCCTTATCACATTGTCAAAATTCCAGCGGGGAACCCGGCTGAACTGGCTGAGGGCACGTCGCTTGTGATGGGTGCCAGTGACGGCTGTCTGGCTAACCTCGGTAGTGGCGCTATCAAAACCGGTTCCATGGCTGTTACCATCGGCACCAGTGCCGCAGTGAGGATTTGCTCGGATAAGCCATTCTCCGATCCACTGATGCAGACGTTCTGCTATGTCCTCGACGAAAAGACTTACATCGTCGGCGGACCGTCCAACAACGGTGCTGTTATTTTTGAATGGCTGATGAATACTTTTTTCTCAAAGGAAGAGTACGACGCCGTTTTCAGGGAGGCAGCCGCTATCAGGCCGGGTGCCGAGGGCCTGCTCTTTTATCCCTATCTTCTGGGTGAGCGGGCACCGCTATGGAGCTCATCCGTGCGGGGAGGTTTTTCGGGTCTCGACATCATGCATACCCGTGCGCATTTCGCGCGTGCAGTCATGGAAGGCATTCTGCTGAACCTGTACGGCGTTGGAAAGATCCTGATGGAAAAGCAGCTGATCGACACGATCTATGCCAACGGCGGCTTTGCCCGGAGCGAGATCTGGGTGCAGATGCTTTCTGATGTATTTGGCAAGCGGGTAAGGCTCAATGAAACTGTCGAAACCGGCGCTGTCGGAGCAGCTATGATGGGACTAAAGGCGCTGGGGATCGTGAAGGAGTTTTCGGAACTGGAAGCATTTACCTCGGTAGGCAAGGAGTTTGACCCGCACGATACGGTTCATGAAAAATACGACGCGCTGGCACGAAAGTTCAGCAAAGGCGCTCAGCTGATGATGGCTCACGCCGTTTAATGCAAAAAGGCTTCCCGAAAGAAGCCTTTTTGCATATAATAAGAATACCTTTTAGAACTTGTAAGTAATGCTCAGGCGGTAGTTCCTTGGCGCTTCCGCCTGCCAGTAGTAAGATTTCAGCCAGTCGTAGTAGCCGCCGCTGTACAGGTATTTGTCCAGTACGTTGAATACATTGGCTGTGATGCGGATTTTGTCTTTCTCCCAGAACAACCCGCCGTCAAGTTTGAAATAGTCGGGTTGGTTGAGGCTGGAATTGGACGTACTCCAGTTGGTAGTTGCACGGCCTGCAAGGTAGGTGAAGCCAGCAGAAACACCGGCTCCTTTCAAAGTGCCGTGCTGTACTTTATAGCTCAACCAACCATTTACGGTATGTTTCGCAAAACCCGGGATCAGATCGCCCACTTTGATGTCGGTTACACCTTCGGTCACTTTGGATACTTCCGAATTGGTATAGGCATAGTTGGCAGTCAGGTCCAAGCCGTTGATCACCGTCCCGCGAAGATCGAATTCAACGCCTTGTGCTCTTTTCTGGCCCAATACGACGCTCAAACCTGCATTAGGAGGACTGTTGGGATCGGCGGTCAGCTCATTGTTTTTCAGGATCCGGTAGAATGCCAGAGTGGTGTTCCAACGGCCATCGGCCCAATCGCGTTTTACCCCGAATTCGGTATTGTTGCCGGTAATGGGTTTCACAGAGCCATTCGTGATGCGGCCCGACTGCGGGATGAATGCCTGGTCGTACAAGGCATAAAGGGAGGTATTTTTGGTTAGCGAAATGCTTAGCCCGACGCGCGGCGAGAAATGTTTCGCCTCCTGAGCGTCGCCTCCGAATGACGCTTGTTTTACGTAGGTATAGCGACCTGCCAGCGTGAGGCGGATCTTGTTATCCAGAAAATCCAATTCGTCTTGTAGGTATATACCGGTGTAATTCTGGTCCTGCGTTCCACCGCCGGCAACAGCCCGGGCTTCGAGGTTCTGGGTGCGGTCGAAGACGGGATAACCCATGACAGGCTTGCCGTAATAAGGATTTTTTGGATCGAATTCAGCGCCTGCCGAATCCAGCGCGAATGACTGAGCCCAGTCGGCAAAGTAATTTTTGCTACCTACATCGATGCCGCCGAGAATGCGGTGTTTAACAGTCCCTGTTTTTACATCTCCGTTTACAAATGCTTGCGCCAGCGTCATTTCGCTTTTTGCGTCCCAGATGCCTACACTCCGGATCATCGTACCATTCGGGTTCACCACTGCTGGCCACATGCTGCTCCCGTTCAGGGCGTAATTGAAGTAACCTACTTGTGCGGTCAGTTTCCAATCTGCATTAATCTGGTGCTGCAAGTTGACAAAAAAGCTCTGATCCTTGATCTTGGAAGGTGCGAGCCCCTGGGGCGTCGTCGTGAAATCACGCGGCAGTGAGGCATATCCGTCAGAAGAGAACACATAGAAGGAGCCTACGTCCGACATTTTTGCATACTGAAGGGTGTATTCCGCGGTCAGTTTGGTCTTGGCATCCAGCTGGTAAGAAACGACCGGTGCAATGCTGTAACGGTTGTTGAATTCGTTTGGCCGGAAAGATCCCTTATTTTGCCCGGCAATATTAAGGCGGTAAAGGAATTTGCTGTCTTTACTCAATTTGCCGTCAAGGTCGAGCGTGGCACGGTACAGGTCGAAGCTGCCCATGGTTAAGGACACCTCTCCCTTGGTTTGCCCGGTTGGCTTTTTGGTCACCACGTTGTACAGACCGCTTGGATCGCCGTTTGCGAGCATAAATCCAGCCGGCCCCTTCACAAACTCGATGTGATCTACAAAGCTCATATCCTCCGTCAAAGGGCCCCAGAACGAATTGACGACGTTGAAACCATTACGGAAAGCCTGGATTTGAGAGCCGCGCATGGTGATGTTGGCATACATATCGCCCCAGTGTTCGAGACGCACCGCACCGCTGACGTTACGGATCAGGCCGTCGCTCATACTGATCACCTGCTGATCGGCCATCACTTTGGATGTCACAACCTGTACATTCTGAGGTGTTTCGAGAATAGGTGTCAGCAGTTTCATACTGGATGACACCTGGTCGGTTTTGTAGCCTGTGCCGCCTTTAACAATCACTTCCTGCAATTCATTGGCACTTTCAGCCAGGGTAACGGAGATGTTGACGGTTTCGCCGGCCGCCACTTCGACATCTTTCTGCTGGGTAGCCGAGCCCACAAAGCTGATCAACACAGTATGCGCGCCTGCTTTGACTTTCTCAATTGTGAATTTTCCTTGATCGTCGGATATAGCGCCCCTTGAACTTCCCTTGATTCCGACCGAAACTTGCGCCGCCGGTTGCCCGTCGGAGCTCAGTATCTGGCCTGATATTCTGCCGGTTTGCGCAGAGGCAGTCAGGCCGGCTAGCAGGAGCAGGATTAAAATATAAAGATTTTTCATTGTATTTAAAATTGGACTAAATAGTTAACAAGCGCGCAAATATCTGTCCTGAAAGATTAGTAGACAAGGTTTTATTTAGATTTATTTAAAATAATGGAGCGTCGGGAGTGGCATGTATACGATTGATATTTATTGGTATACTTAATATAGAAAAGCCGCATTGTTTTCCACAATGCGGCTCTCAATGCTGACACGGCGAGCTACTTTTTTTCTTTCACTTCCTCGACCATCTTCTCCGTGATCATCTTCTTGTCCGACGAATTGCCCCACGAATTTCTGACGTAATTCAGGACGTCCGCAATTTCGTCATTGCCAAGCCCGGGATTGGGCATCATGTTATCGTAATCGACGCCATTGACTTTAATTTTACCGATCAATCCGAATTTCACAGCCTTGATGGCATTTTCGGGCGTTTGCATCAGATAGTCGGCTTTGGCTAACGGGGGGAATGTGGCCGTGACGCCCTCGCCCGTGCCCATATGGCAGGTAATGCAGTTTTCGGAATAAACCATCTTGCCCCGCTCAATGCTCTTGGCGAGTTCGTCGTCCTGGCCAGGAGCAATCGCTGCGTAAAAAGTGGTGGCTGACAGTAATGTGAATAACAGTTTCATGGTGTGAAATGGTTGTGATTTTTGTGCGCGGAACGCTGATACGAATGGCAGGACTCGCGTACCTGCCCGCAGGCCTCCGGCTGGTCACGTAAAACCTGACCAGCCGGAGGCCTGCGAATAGTCGGCCCGGAGCCGGGCTTTGCATTATTTAGCTTTTTGGGCTGATGCGGACTACTTTTCCGGAATTTTCAAGCACCACATATACATTGCCGTCGGTAGCCATCCGCACATCGCGCACGCGGCCGATTTTGTCGAAAATGATTTCCCGCTTGGTCACTTTGTTGCCTTTTACGGTGAGGTGCTGCAAATACATGAACTTCAATGAACCTACGAGCAGGTCGCCTTTCCATTCCTTGTATTTGTCGTTGCTGAGAAATGTAATACCGCAGGGAGCAATGGACGGCTTCCAGTAAACAACCGGCTGTTCCAATCCTGCGCGGGCGGTATCTTTGGAAATAATGCTGTTGTCGTAGTCAATACCGAACGTAATGAGCGGCCAGCCATAGTTTTTGCCTTTTTCGATGATGTTCAGTTCATCGCCGCCTTGCGGACCGTGTTCGTGTTCCCAGATTACACCGGTGGCTGGGTTAATGATCAATCCCTGTGGGTTACGGTGGCCATAGGTCCAGATTTCAGGCCTGGCTCCGGTTGTTTTCACAAACGGGTTGTCGGTCGGGATTTTACCGTCTTCATGTAGTCTCACCACTTTCCCCTGGTCGCGGCCCAGGTCCTGCGAGTTCTCTTTCTGACCGCGCTCACCCAGGGAGAGAAAAACGTATCCTTTTTTATCAAACACGATCCTTCCGCCGTAGTGCACATTGCCCTTCACATTAGGGATGGCTTTGAAAAGCTGCTGAATGTCGGTTAATGCATGGTCTTTCAGCTTGGCGCGCATCAATGCGGTATTCGCGCCGCCGTCGTCACCCGCTTCGCCTTCCTTTTTTGCGGAGGAGTAGCTGATGTATATCCAGCCGTTTGTTTTGTAGTCCGGATGCAAAGCGATATCGAGCAGGCCGCCCTGGCCTTTGTAATGTACTTCGGGAATCCCTGTGATCTCCTGCGGATCGAGCTTGCCGCCGTGGACGAGGCGCAGTTTGCCGCCGCGTTCTGTTACCAGCAAATCGCCATTGGGGAGCAATGCAGAAGCCCATGGCATCGTCAGACCGGTTGCAACGGTGTCTACTTTCAGGTTCGCTTCCGAAAACGCTTTTTGTTCCCGCTTATCATCGCTGGAACTGTTGCTCATCAATGCGGCAGAAGCGGTAAGCAACATGCCACCCAATGCGATCGGCAGGTATTTTTTGAGCATAGGAATGTTCTGGTTCATAGATTAAAGGTGAATAATGGCTTTTTATGGGGAAAAATGAATGGTAAAGGTAACAAAAGAAAAGGGAGCATTCTGACGAAACTATGTTTGCCGGGGGTACTCACAAAAAGAGAAGCCACCACAGAACAACGGGTTAGTGTTCGGTGGTGGCTTCGGGCAAAGCATTGTAGTCGGCGATGATCCGGGCTTATGAAAGCCGGTTGCCGACAGCCGAAGTTATTTAGTGAGCGAGAAGGGTGCCGCGTCGGGCTGCACACCCCAGGTTTTGGATGGCTTGCCGGCCATATCAAACTGTACGGTTCCCCCTTTCTGAATATCCGCGTGTTCGAGGTACGTTTTTCCGTATGCCTTCCCATTCAGGTTTGCACCCTGCACATACAGGTTGGCCTCGCTGCTCGCAGGTGCCTGGATCGTGAACTGTTTGCCGTCCTCCATGGTCAGCGTAGCCTTTTTGAAAAGCGGCGAGCCGATTACATATTGGGTCGTTCCAGGCGTTACCGGGTAGAAGCCCAGCGACGAAAATACATACCAGGCGGAAGTTTGCCCGTTGTCCTCATCTCCGCAGTACCCGTCCGGAGTAGGCTGGTAAAGCCGCTTCATCACCTGGCGTGTCCAGTACTGTGCTTTGGAAGGAGCACCTGCGTAGTTGTACAGGTAAATCATATGCTGAATGGGCTGATTGCCGTGGGCATAGTTACCCATGTTCATGATCTGCATCTCGCGGATCTCATGGATGGGGAAGCCATAATAGCTGTCGTCGAAGATCGGAGGCATTGTAAATACCGTGTCGAGTTTCTGGACAAACGCCTCACGTCCGCCCACGAGGCCGATCAGCCCTTTCACATCCTGGAACACCGACCAGGTGTAGTGAACACTGTTTCCCTCCGTAAATGCGTCACCCCATTTGAATGGGTTGAATGGGGTCTGGAATTTGCCGTCCTTATTCTTGCCGCGCATCCATTTCGTTTCAGGGTCGAACACATTGCGGTAGTTCTGACTTCTTTTCAGATACAGGTCGATCTCCTTTTGCGGTTTTTTAAGTTCCCTGGCCAATTGGGAAATGCAGAAGTCGGCATAGGCGTATTCGAGCGTCCGGGCTGCATTCTCATTGATTTTTACATCGTAGGGTACATATCCCAGTTCGTTGTAAAATTCGTGGCCGAAGCGTCCTACCGAGCTCACAGGGCCTGCATGTTCCGTGTTTTTAATCACAGCCTCATACAATTTGTTGATATCGTAACCTCGTATCCCCTTGATGTACGAATCGGCGATCAGTGACGCGGAGTTGGACCCGATCATACAGTCGCGGTGTCCAGGGCTGGCCCATTCGGGAAGGAATCCGCTTTCATCGTAAGCGTTGGCAAGCCCCTCCATAATATGGGCATTAAGGGTGGGGTACATGAGTGTGAAAAACGGGAACACGGCCCGGAAGGTGTCCCAGAACCCATTGTCGGTGAACATGTATCCCGGGCGTACTTCGCCATTGTAAGGACTGTAGTGTACCACTTTATTGGCCTTATCCATTTCATAAAACTTGCGCGGGAAAAGTAGTACGCGGTAAAGGCAGGAGTAGAAGGTTTTGACCTGGTCGATATTGTCACCCTCCACGCGGATGCGGGAAAGCTCCTGGTTCCAGGCTGCTTCTCCTTTTTTCGTGGTAGCATCGAAAGAGTCGCTGCCCAGTTCGCGCTGGAGGTTCAATTGTGCCTGCTCGGCGCTGATGAACGACGACGCCACTTTAATGCCGACCTGCTCACCTCGTTTGGTTTTAAAGCCCACTACGGCACCTACGTGCGCCGCACTCAGTTCCAGGGTGTCTTTGGCCAGCTGTTTCCCGCGGATGGCGGATGAGAATGTAAATGCTTTATCAAAAACCAGGACAAAGTAATTCTTGAAATTAGCTGGTACGCCGCCGCTGTTTTTGGTGGAATAGCCGATGATCTTGCGCTCCGAAGGAATGATCTTGATGTAGGAGCCCCGGTCGAATGCGTCGATCAATACGAAAGAACTGTCTTCCTTGGGGAAAGTAATGCGGAATTGTGCGGCCCGTTCGGTGGGCGCTATTTCGGTCGTTACATCGTAATCGGCCAGGTAAACTTTGTAGTAGTGTGGCTTTGCGGTTTCGGCTTTGTGAGAAAACCAGCTTGCACGGCTTTCTTCGTCGATTTTCAGCTTACCGGTTATCGGCATGATCGAAAACTGGCCGTAGTCGTTGATCCAGGGGCTGGGCTGGTGGGTTTGTTTGAAACCACGGATTTTTTCAGCGTCATACATGTACGCCCATCCGTCTCCCATTTTGCCGGTTTGAGGCATCCAGAAGTTCATTCCCCATGGAAGGGCAATGGCAGGATAAGTGTTTCCGGCTGACAGACTGAATTTGGATTGCGTCCCCATCAGCGGGTTCACAAGATCGACCAGGTTGGCGGTGCCTTGCCCGATGGATAATTGTGCGGTGAGGATAATAGTAAAAAAGCAGGAAAGGATTTTTTTCATCTTCGGGAGAATTCTTTTATATATTGAATCTGGGAAATGCAATGCAGGGACAAAAGTAATCGAAGGGCAGAGAACAAAAAGTAAAGGGCTCCAAAGATTTCCTAACGGCACGTTTCCTGACATTTTGTACCGGCATAGTTCTTTACGGCGTTAAGCCATAGGGCAGTACTTTCAGGTACCCCGCCTTTTCAAAACATATACATTTTCAGCCATTGGGATAGCCTGACCGGCACTCAATGCTGCCAATTGACTTTCGAATCCATATCAATCAAAATGACAGAACACCTGAACCGCCTAACACCCCGTCAGATCGTTTTCGAGCTTGACCAGTATATCATCGGACAAAATGACGCAAAACGTAATGTGGCGATCGCATTGAGAAACCGGTGGAGGCGTATGAACAGCCCGGAAGATATGCAGCGGGAGATTATTCCCAACAATATATTAATGATCGGTGCCACCGGAGTGGGCAAAACCGAGATAGCCCGCCGTCTGGCCAAAATAGCGGACGCCCCTTTCGTAAAAGTAGAGGCTTCCAAGTTTACAGAGGTCGGTTATGTGGGCCGCGATGTGGAAAGCATGGTGCGCGATCTGGTAGAGCAGGCCGTCGGGATGGTCCGGACACAAAAAAAGGAGGAAGTGAAAATCAAAGCGGAGCAGGCGGTGGAGGACATTATCCTCGATGCATTGATCCCTCCCGTGCACGGCTCGGCAGGAAGTAAGCCTTTTGCCGATAATGGTTCCGATGAAATGCCTCAGACCGATGCCGAGCTGAACCAGCGCACCCGTGACCGCTTCCGAGAGAAAATCCGCAACGGAGAGCTCGATAGCCGCAAAATCGAAATTGAAGTACAACAGAACCAGGTGCCCAATGTAGGCATGATCGGAGGCGCGGTGGACGATGTTTCGATGATGAACATCCAGGAAATGATCGGAAACATGATGCCCCGGCGCGGCAAAAAAAGGAAAGTGACCGTGGAAGAAGCCCGTAAGCTGCTACTCGACGAGGAAGCTTCCAAGCTGATCGACATGGACGAAGTGAAACTGGAAGCGATCAAAAAGGCTGAGAACCTCGGGATTATCTTTATCGACGAGATCGATAAGGTGGCGTCCAGTCGTTCGGGAGGAAGTGGGCCGGACGTCAGCCGTGAGGGCGTGCAGCGCGA
Organism: uncultured Dyadobacter sp.; assembly: GCA_965649915.1. Lineage (GTDB taxonomy): Bacteria > Bacteroidota > Bacteroidia > Cytophagales > Spirosomataceae > Dyadobacter. The sequence goes on along the minus strand of CBFGMV010000023.1, from coordinate 46,340 downwards.
TTTGCTGCCGATCGTCGAGGGCAGTTCGGTCAACACCAAGCACGGTGTGATCCAGACAGACCATATTCTTTTCATTGCTGCCGGCGCGTTCCACGTTTCGAAGCCTTCCGACCTGATCCCTGAATTACAAGGCCGGTTCCCGATCCGTGTGGAGCTGAACAGCCTGACCGAGGGAGATTTCTACCAGATACTAAAAGCGCCCAAGAATGCATTGACCAAACAATACGGTGCAATGATGGAATCGGAAGGAGTTGAGCTGGAATTTGAAGATGGCGCATTGAAGGAGATCGCGCGCATCGCATTCGAAGTGAATTCCGAAGTGGAGAACATTGGCGCGCGTCGCTTGCAGACAGTCATGAGTGCCTTGCTCAACGATTTCATGTTCGACATCCCAGACGTGGTCGGCTCGGGATCCGGTATTGTTATTACAGCCGAACTGGTCCGCGAGAAACTTTCAGCCCTTGTGAAGAACCGGGATCTGAGTCAGTACATTCTTTGACAGAAGGAAGGGAAGGATTTACATTTCTTCCTTCCCTCCTTTTTATTCAAAAAACAACCACCTGAAAGCTTCGGGGAATTCTTTGGACCATTGCTTCTCTTCGTGTTCTCCCTTGGAGTCGATGGAAGCTTTGATTTTAACGCGGCTATAACCGAAGCTCTGCGTTTCAAGCGCATCTTTCAGTTTAGTCACGTTGGGGATCATGTGTGCGCCTTCCTTGCCGCCCGCGTACAGATAAATGCGCGTCTCGAACGGCTCGAAGAAATGGATCACGTCGAAGAATATCTTCTGAGAAATCCACAGCGACGGAGAAAACACCAGAAACTTACCGAAAGTCTGCGGGAACATCAATGCAGCATAGATACTCAGCAGGCCGCCGACAGAACTGCCACCTATGCCGGTATTCAGCCGGTCGGCTTTGGTACGGTACTTCGCGTCGATGTGGGTTTTGAGCGGACCGGTCATAAATTGTAAGAACTTCTCGCCGTAACCTTTCCCCAATTTAGGATTATCATATGGCGAAAACTCCTGAACACGATCCTCTTCACCATGATCCACGGCCACCACAATGGCGCCTGCCTGATGCGTCTTGGCGAGTTTTGCGAGACTTTGATCGATCTGCCAGTTGCCGTACTCCGATCCCTGGCCAAAAAGGTTCTGGCCGTCGGTCATATAAAGCACGGGGTAGCTTTCATCCAGATTTTCGTAGTAATCATGGGGCAGCAGCACGCGGATCCGCCGGGTTTTGCTGAATTGCAGAATTTCAAATGCTTCGGACACCACCTCCACAATAGGTGAAAGATCGGCTTTTTTAGAAATGTCGGTCTGCCAGCGAATGACATTGTCTTTCACCAGCGTTTCGCCGGCTATGATGAAGCGGTTGCCATAAGGCTTCCCTGCACGGTCCAGTTCAACCTGGTCCCAACCACCGCGGGTGTATTTATATTCTATCGGGTCCGGCAGTTCCAATTCTTCGGGGAACTGATAACGGTAATTGCCGGGACTCACCATAGTCATGCGAAATTCTTCCAGGTCGGGAAGCCATTTGCAGAAATTGCCTGTGAGGAAAACGGGGCGGCTATCGAATTGTACTGTACTTAATTCAATGGTTAGGGTATCAACTTCTACTTGCATTCTACTTTCATTGAGTCACTATGGGTTACGATATACAAAAGTACTCATTTCTCACCTTTTTTAATAAAATTTATAAACTCAAATTTGAAAGAATGCCGCTCATCGGCTTCATGGACAATGCATTCTGTTTCTGTCCAGGCCGACGGTTCCAGAATTTCGAAGAAAGTATCAGCCTCGATCGTGGTGTGTACTTTCGTCAGATAGATCCGGTTGGAAATGGCCTGGGCCTGCCGGTAGATATCACCTCCGCCTACGATGCAGACCTCTTCGGGGGCGATCTCCCGGGCCTTTTGCATAGCGTCTTCCAGCGAATGGGCTACGACGACGCCTTCCCATGCAAATCCGGTATTGCGTGTGACGACGATGGAAGTCCTGCCGGGCAGCGGTTTGCCAATGGATTCGAAGGTTTTGCGGCCCATAATCATCGGGTGGCCGAGCGTCAGCTGTTTGAAACGTTTAAGATCGTCGGGCAATCGCCAGAGCAACTTGTTGTCCTTGCCTATGGCGCCGTTTTCGGCGGCGGCCACGATGATTGAAATGTGCATAAATCTGAATTGTTTACAATTTGTACCCCCTCAGGAAATCTCCCGTCGCCATGCGCTTTTTTCCTTCTATTTGCAGTTCCAGAACAGAGAGCCAGCCGTCGGCGGTGCGGAAATGCAGGTACGACTTGTTGTCGGTATGAAATTCACCCGGATTTGCTTCTCCGGAGTATTCAGCAGCCGAAGTTTTGAAAATTTTGCAGGAAAGCCCGTTCAATGTCGTCCAGGCGGCCGGGTATGGCGAAAGGCCTCTTACGAAGTTATGAATGCCGGTAGTGGGCCGGTTCCAGTCGATCTCGCAGGTTTCGCGGAAGATTTTAGGCGCGGCCCTGATATGTTCCGGCTCCGATTGCGGCTCCTGCGGATAGTTACCTTCTTCAATGGCGCGTACGGTCTTCACCACAAGATCTGCTCCTTTACGCATCAGGCGCTCATACAGCGAACCCGCGTCATCGTCCGGAAAAATAGGCTCTCTATCCTGAAATATGATCTTGCCGGTATCGATGTCCTTCTCTATGAAAAACGTGGTCACGCCCGTTTCTGTGTCGCCATTGATGACGGCCCAGTTGATGGGTGCTGCGCCGCGGTATTGGGGCAGGAGTGAGCTATGCAGGTTGAACGTGCCTCTGGACGGCATATTCCACACCACCTCTGGTAACATCCTGAATGCGACTACAACCTGAAGGTCGGCATTGTAGGATCTGAGTTGTTCCAAAAATGCGGGATCTCTCAGCTTTTCTGGCTGTAATACAGGTATTCCTTGTGATTCGGCATACACCTTTACCGGTGAAGCGCTCTGCTTTTGTCCTCTGCCCGACGGCTTATCCGGAACGGTTACAACGGCTACAACGTTAGAATTGCTTTCGATCAGACTTTGTAAACTTGGGACTGCAAATTCGGGCGTTCCCATAAAAATTATTCTCAATGTGTTTGACATAGGAAGATGCCGCTTTTGGATAAAAAAGGTGTTACCATTCACAAATATTGTTATTTTTGTCGTTCTTAACAGAAAATTATGGTGAACACAAAATCATATATCAACCGAAAAGAAAAGGTCTTCTAGCCTTCTACGTGAGTGTCGTTACTCCTGTAGAGCGGTCTTCGAGCCGTTCTTTTTTTTTATGCAGAATTCAAAAATCTAAAGACTTATAAACAAAATTAAGGTCATGGCTAAAATTTCATACTATACGGAAGAAGGATTAAATAAGCTGAGGAATGAGCTGAATGAGATGAAAACCAAAGGCCGCACGGAGATTGCACGACAAATTGCAGAAGCGCGGGATAAAGGTGATTTGAGTGAAAATGCAGAATATGACGCGGCCAAGGACGCTCAGGGAATGCACGAAATGAAGATCGCCAAACTCGAAGAAATTATGTCCAATGCACGCGTTATTGACGAGTCTTCGATGGATACTTCACAGGTTTCAGTCCTTTCCAAAGTGAAAATCAAAAACCGTAAGAATGGAATGGAAGTTACCTACACACTCGTATCCGAAGAGGAAGCGGACCTGAAAGCAGGCAAAATCTCTGTCGGTTCGCCAATTGGTAAGGGGCTGCTCGGGAAAAAAGTGGGAGAAACCACCGAAATCAAGGTGCCTGCCGGCATGATGGAGTTCGAAGTGCTGGATATCAGTCGTTTCAGCGAGTAAAGAATCGTCGCACATATATGGTTGGGTTGCAGAATGAACGCTCATTTTGCAACCCAACTTTTTTATGATAAATTGGACCAACCCGACCGGAAGCTGGACGCCGAAGGTCGATAGCCAGCTGCCAGCATGCGTTTCAAAGGATTTCTGCTCAATATCTCCTTCCTTTGGGTAGAAGGCATGGCATTCTTCCCGTTCATTTTACTGCGGCACAAATCTCCTTCCCGTTACCTGCTGAACCACGAACGCATTCACTTGAAACAACAGCTTGAACTGGGCCTGATTATCTTTTATTTATGGTATCTGGCAGAATATTTAATCCGGTTGGTCCAGTACAGAAAGCATTATTTAGCCTATCTTCATATCTCTTTTGAACGGGAGGCTTACACCCACGAGCGCGATCTTGGTTACCTGGGTAAGCGCCGTTTTTTTGCGTGGTGGAAGTACCTGTAAGCTTGTATTTTGTTAGTTGTAATTAAATAAAAAGTATGTCAGATCAGAGCAGAGAATTTCTTTATAAGTACCTGAACAATGCATCCCCGACCGGCTTCGAATCGACCGGTCAGCAGATATGGCTCGACTACATCAAGCCCTATATTGAAGAAACGATTATCGATGTCTATGGAACGGCTGTCGGCGTGATCGGCCCGGGACAGGACTACAAAGTGGTGATCGAAGCACATTCCGATGAGATTTCGTGGTTTGTGAACTATATATCGGAGGACGGCTATATCCATGTCCGCCGCAACGGGGGATCGGATGCGGCGATCGCGCCTTCTATGCGTGTGAACCTGCATACGGCGAAAGGTGTCGTGAAAGGGGTGTTCGGCTGGCCGGCGATCCATGTCCGGGACGTTGCCAAGGACCAGGTTCCCAAAGTGCATGAATTGTTCATCGACGTGGGTGCGGCGAAAAAGGACGAGGTCCTTGAAATGGGTATCCATGTTGGAACCGTTGTGACTTTCGCGGATGGACTGGATGAACTCAATGATAAGTATTACCTCGGTCGCGCACTAGACAACCGTATGGGCGGATTCATGATCGCGGAAGTGGCCCGGATGCTGCATGAAAATAATGTGAAGCTGCCGTTTACTTTGTATGTGGTGAATGCGGTGCAGGAGGAAATCGGCTTACGGGGTGCGGAGATGATCTCCCGCCGCCTGAAACCCAACCTCGCTATCTGTACCGATGTGACGCACGACACCCAGTCGCCGATGTACAACAAGAAGGAGCAGGGCGATCTTAAATGCGGTAACGGACCGGTTATCTGTTATGGTCCGGCCGTACAGAACAATGTGCGTGACCTGCTGATCAGCGTGGCAGAGGATAAGAAGATCCCGTTCCAGCGCCAGGCAGTAAGCCGCTCAACAGGAACCGATACCGATTCCTTCGCTTACTCGACCGAAGGCATAGCTTCCGCATTGATTTCATTGCCATTGAAATACATGCATACCACTGTGGAGATGGTCGCCAAGGACGACGTCCAGAACGTAATCCAACTGATGTACGACGTACTGCTTTCGCTGAAAGGAGACGAGGATTTCCGGTATATTAAGTAAAATGCCAGGCTGAGCGGAGCGGCCGCCGCTGCGGTCAAAGTCCGTTCAGCCTGACATCACACACACACACTTTCGTTAGCATACTTCATTACTTCATCAACATAACTGAAAAACAATGGACAACAGGGCACGCGGGCGCGGGGCCGCTATCAACACGCGCAATAAGTTCTTCAAGCACGAGATCGAGTACACAGCCGAAGACTGGCAACAGTGGGAGGATCCCGAAGTTAATCCCAAAACACAGTTTATCGAAGAGGAATCCAAGACGCTTATGAGCGTTTCGGACAGTCCTGACTTACCCAACTTTCACTCCATCAATCCCTACCGCGGTTGCGAGCACGGCTGCATTTACTGCTACGCCCGCAATTCGCATGAATACTGGGGCTTTTCAGCCGGCCTTGATTTTGAAACTAAGATCGTAGTTAAAAAGAATGCTCCCCAACTGCTGGAAAAGCTCTTTAATTCTAAAAAATGGGTGCCGCACCATATCCACATTTCCGGAAATACGGATTGTTACCAGCCCGGGGAAAAGACGTATCGCATTACCAGGCAACTGCTTGAAATTTGCCTGAGATACCGTAACCCGGTAAGTATTCTCACCAAAAATGCATTGATCCTTCGCGACATCGATGTACTCGAGAAGATGGCCAAGCTGAATCTCGTCCACGCCGCGATCTCCATTACTTCGCTGAACGAGGAGTTGAGAAGCGCGCTGGAACCGAGAACCGTGACCGGGAAGCGACGCCTGCAGGTGGTAAAGACACTCAGCGAAGCCGGTATTCCGATGGGCGTCATGACTGCTCCCATTATCCCCGGCCTCAACGACCATGAAATTCCGTCGATCATTCAAGCCATTGCAGAGAACGGGGCGATCTGGTCGCATTATACGGTAGTGAGGCTGAACGGGGCTATCTCGACCTTGTTCGACGAGTGGATCCATCACCATTTTCCCGACAGGGCCGCCAAAGTACTCAGCCAGATCAAGGAATGTCATGGCGGGGCCGTTAATGACTCCCGGTTTGGCATTCGGATGGTAGGAGAGGGGAATTTTGCGGAGCATATCAGGCAGCTGCACGATCACTCATGTCGGAAATACCTCGCGGGCAGGGAATTGCCGCCTTTGGACACTTCACAATTTATGAGGGCCGGACAAATGAAGCTGTTTTAGTTTGATGCCGCGAAGAGGCAAATTAGGCGCGAATTTGTGCTGATTAGTGTCTTCATGGCATAAAAAACCTATTTTAGCCAGTCCTAATCCTGACTCCATGAAAACCATAGCCTTCGCATTAAGTCTGACCGCTTCGCTCGTCCTCAACGCCAACTGCGTCAATTCCACATCCCGGAAAAGCCCTGGAAAGTTGGATTCACTTTCTGTAAACGATTCTCCGAAGGTCAAAGGGCCGGTGACAGGGGCAGACCAGACGTCGGAATACCTTAAATATCTCAAAGGGAAAAAGATCGGCATTGTCGTCAATCAGACTTCCATTCTAGGTAATAAACCGCTGGTAGACAGCCTGGTGGCCTTAGGGGTAAATATTGTGACCATATTCGGCCCCGAGCATGGCTTTCGTGGTACCGCCAGCAATGGTGACAAGGTGAGCGACAGCGTGGATCCCAAGACGGGCATACCCGCGATTTCGCTATATGGAAAATTGAAAAAGCCAACCAGGGAACAGATGGCAGCGATCGACCTGATGGTATTTGACATTCAGGACGTGGGCGCTCGCTTTTACACCTACATCAACACGCTCGGGCACGTGATGGAGGCTTGTGCGGAGCATAACAAGGAAATGCTGATCCTCGACCGCCCCAATCCTAATGGATTTATGGTTGATGGGCCCGTTCTGGAAGACCATCTCCACTCCGGGATCGGGATGTACAAAATACCCATTACGCACGGGCTTACGATCGCCGAGTTTGCACAGATGATCAATGGTGAAGGTTGGCTTCCGAACAAAATGCAGTGCAAGCTGAAAATTGTCAAGGTCGCCAACTACACGCACGAAACCCCCTACACGTTGCCGGTGATGCCCTCTCCGAACCTCAATACGCAGCAATCTGTAATGCTTTACCCGCACATATGCATGTTTGAAGGTACGATCGTCAGCCAGGGGCGCGGAACTTACATGCCCTTCACAGTACTGGGAGCGCCATTGTTGAAAGGGAAATATGAATTCTCCTTTACGCCGCAGAGTATCAGGGGAATGAGTGAAACGCCGCTGCACCAGGGAACCGAATGCTACGGCATCGATTTGCGGAAATATGACCTGAGCCAAATCAAAAAAAGCGGGAAAATTCACCTGAAATGGCTTATCGAGCTGTACAATGCATATCCGGATAAGGCCAGGTTCTTTGATATGAGCCAGAGCAGGCAGATGGGTAACTTCGACAAACTGGCCGGCACTGAAAACCTGAAAAAGCAGATTATCGCAGGAGTCCCGGAGGTGGAAATCAGGAAAAGCTGGGAGCCCGGTTTAGGGCAGTTTAAGACAATAAGGAAAAAGTACCTGATCTATCCCTGACGATCGGTGGAAACAAAACATCCCAGGGATACTTCCCAGGGATGTTTAATTATTCTCAACGATATTTAATTAAAACTAATGGGATGATTTAGTTTAGGTTTGATATGGTAAAGTATGGTGTGCGTTTGAAAACAAATGTGTGCATAATGTCCAAAATCATGCCAAGATGCTCAACCGACAATATATACGTTTTCAGGAGTGAAACAGATGCCTGGACCTCATAAAAAACTTCGTATTTAATGAAGCCCGGGCCTTCTGTCGGGGTAAAATATATATGTAATAATAGAAGAGGGTGTTTACGTGTTATAAAATTACTTCGCAGTGACGTCCTCTACAAATCAAAGTGGTGAAGTGTAACTTTCTTGGGGTAAAGATGGGGAATGTGTAAGCGACGCTAATTCCAAGGTTACAAAGACCGGTCAGGAGAAAGTCCTGACGCGGCTCAACAGGTCGTTCCGGTTATCGTTGGTGATCGGAATTTCAATGTCGTTGATCATGACGTGCACGTAGTCGATGGCCGTGATCGCATTCAGACTGATGATGAAAGACTTGTGGACCCTGAAAAAGTAGTTTTGGGGTAGCTGCTGAAGCATATTTTTCAGCGTTTCCCGGATCGTGTATTTCTTCTTGGTCGTGTGGAGTTCCAGGTAGTTGTCGTCGCTCCGGATGTACAAAATGTCGGACAGCATGATTTTAGTGAACATATGCTTCTCCTTGATGAACAATGCATCCTTGATCACCGTAGTATCTTCCTTTTCCTCCGAGGTCGTTTCCCCTGCCAGCGCTGCCAGCCGGTAGTTTTTCAAAGCCAGTTTTACAGCCGTGTATACCGTTATTTTCTGAAACGGCTTTTGCAGAAATGCGTGTGGGGCAGCCTGTAACGCTGCATTTACGACCGCAATGTCTTCATGAGCCGAAAGGAAAAGAAACGGGATCCGCGAGTTTTCACGGATGTAGTGGGCCAGATCGATACCTGTTTGGTAACCGTTCAGGTTGATATCCAGCACCGCGAGATGAAATACCTTGCTGCTCAGCAGTTCGGTCGCTGTGGAATAATCAGTCGCGATATCGTTGGCTTCATAGCCGAAACCATTCAGCAAAAATTGAAGATGTTTGGCAATGATAAAGTCGTCCTCAACGATTAGAATGTTCATCTTATATAGAAGTAGTCAGCCCTGACCCGCAGTAAATGTGATTGTAAAATAGATCTGTCTTTTAAGATAACCCCGGTATGTATGGAGCCGAATCTACAAAGAAGTAAGATAATATACGAATTAATTGCAATGCAGGATTTACTTGCCGGTATATTTATCAGGCACAACGGAGCATTTCGAATAGCCTGCGTTTAAAACAAATGTAAATAATGCGCTCCGGCAAATGATTTCGAGCTTGTAGCAATAGTTTTACATTAAATGAAGCGCCGAATTTGCAGGACCCTCCCTTATCAATTATTATAAATCAAAAGTAAAATGACGGCGGTGCTTGAATTTTGCCGGATTTTTTTTAAGTTAGATAGATCCGAGCACCTGAAATCCTCGTATGTGCGGATATGATTGTTAACATCACAGATACTCTCAGCAATTATTCCTTGTAAACTGTCAATTTCCGACAGTGGCGCGCCCTAACATGGCTCCATTCCCTTCAGGGGTGAAGTTTAGCACTGACGAAGTTCGTTTTACCAAATCACAGCTAATTCCTTTCAAGCCTATTTAAACTTTTACCTCATGCAAGTTTCTATTTGGGATCCTTGCAGGTTCAGACGTGTATTTCTGAGCCTGTCGCTGCTGCTCTATGCGCTGGGCAGCCTCGCCTCCAGTCACCGGGAGGCACCGCTGATTTCCAATGATCCGCTGGCCGACAACACGGATCTGTATGCTTTCAAAAGTCCGGATGATCCGAACTCGATTACGATCATCGCCAATTACATCCCTTTTGAATCGCCCGAAGGCGGGCCCAATTACTTCAATTTCGGACCCAATGTGCGTTATGAGATCCATGTCAAAAACCGGGCAGGTACGCCGGGAGACGATATAACGTACCGGTTTACGTTTTCGAGTGTCAACGAGGATCCTACTACTTTCTTCAACATCCGGCTGGGTAAACAGAATCTTAAGACTACTTACAAATGTGAAAAAAGCACCGATGGTGGCCAGACTTTCACGACCATCATCGCCAACGGTATCGTTCCACCGAATAACATCGGCCCGCGTTCCATTGAGGGCAAAACAGTCGGGCTGGAAGCTGTCGACTACAATTCGCTGGTGGAGAAGGCAATCACCACTGCGTCCAGTGGGGAAACGGTGTTCTGCGGGCCTGTGGACGATCCTTTCTTCGTGGATCTGGCCGGGGCTTTCGATGCAGGGAATTTCCGGCCGGAGGGGAACAGTACGAATGCTCCGAAGGATGGTTTGAGCCGTTTTAATGTGCACACCATTGCGTTGAAAATTCCGGTAAACCTGTTGCAGAAAGACGGTAAAAACGTCGGACAGGCGTCGAGCATACTCGATCCCGACTTTGTGATCGGTGTATGGGCATCGGCGAGCCGCCAGATGATCAAAACGCTGCAAGATGGCGGAAATGCGAGTTATGATGGCCAATATGTGCAAGTGTCACGCCTGGGCATGCCGCTGACCAATGAGGCGGTTATCCCGCTGGGAATGAAGGATAAATGGAACTCGGTAACGCCTTACGGAAACAACGATCTTCAATTTGCAGAATACTTCAAGAACCCGGAACTGGCATTGTATATGGATGATTCCAAGTTCGGGCCGGCGGTTCCCTCGTTGAGCGCCTTACGTATTCAATCCAATTCATTGGGTACATTTGATTTTCGTAACGGCAGGGATGGTCTGTACGGATTAAAAGGTACTTCGGCATTGGCTGGTACTGCACTGGACGATGCGGTGTTCGGCACCCTGCTGCTGCCCGACCACGCAAGCCCGAGAGCAGTGGATTTGTTGCCAATCTTCTACACGGGCGTACCCAACCTGCCGCCTTACCAGCTCGCGACGGGTAAGAACAACAATCCGCTCGCCAAAGGGAAGCCGTTTATCAACAACTTCCTGCCGACGCTCGGTGATATGCTTCGCCTCAATATGGCTGTACCGGCCACACCCCGTAACGACTCGAAATTCAGTTCCCTGGGACTGGTGCAGGCGGCTGTGCTGGGCATTACCGACCCGGCTTATAATGCCAATGCCAATTTACAGTGGATCCCCAACATGGATGGTTTCCCAAATGGCCGAAGGCTCGAAGATGATGTGACGACTATTGAGTTGCAGGCGGTATCCGGCGTGGTACTCGCGGCGGTAGGTTTGTTCTATGACGATGCTACCCCGCAGGCGCCGGTTTCACAGCAGTTGCTCAATGTACTCACTTTCACTGCCGGACCTACCGAAAACGACGCTCCGTTGAAAGGAACATTCCCGTATCTGGCAAACCCCTGGAGAGGTTACGACTATCCCGAAAAACCACGTTTCTGACCACAGCTATCAAGCATAATATGTATATGAAAAATCTTTTATATCTGATCGGGATACTGGCAGTCGTCTGTATCGGCTCCGGTCGGTCGGTCGCTTCCTCACACCGTGAAGCACCGCTGATTTCAACAGATCCCCTGGCGGACAATACCGATGTATATGCATTCAAAAGTCCGGTTAACAAGGAGAATGTGGTGCTGGTAGCTAACTACATACCTTTCGAGCATCCGGCGGGTGGGCCTAATTGGTATTCTTTCGGTGAGAATATCCGTTATGAAATCCACGTCGATAACAATGCGGCGACGCCCGGCGCGGATGTCGTTTACCGTTTCACGTTCAAGAAGATGAACGAAGATCCCACGACCTTCTTCCTGATCCGGTTGGGTAAGGAGAATCTCAAAACCACCTACACCTGCGAACGGAGCACCGACGGCGGCCAGAGCTTCACCACGATCGTTTCGGATGGGATTGTGCCACCGCCGCATATCGGCCCGCGGTCTATCAAAAGCAGTCCGGTTGGCCTCGGATCCGACTACAATACTTTGGTAAACAAGGCGATCATGACGGCCAGCAGCGGGGAGAAAATTTTTTGCGGACCTGTGGATGACCCTTTTTTTGTGGATTTGGGGGGCATTTTCGATTTGGGTAATGTTCGCAAATCCGGCGCAAGGGACGGTGTTGCCAAGTTCAACTGTCACTCCATTGTGATCGAAGTGCCGGTATCGACATTGCAGAAAGGCCACAAAACAGTGGCCGAAGCTGCAAACATCCTCGATCCCGATTATGTGATCGGCGTTTACGCATCATCGAGTCGTAGAAAGATCACCACATTAAGCAATGGCGGTAATGTGGGCTACGACGGTGAATGGGTGCAGGTGTCTCGCCTGGGTATGCCGCTGACCAACGAGGCGGTGATCCCGATCGGCATGAAGGACAAATGGAATGCGACCTCACCAGCCAATGACCTTCAGTTTGCCAAATACTTCACTAACCCTGAGCTGGCACTTTACATGGACGATTCGCAATTCGGCAGTGCCGTTCCCGGCCTGGCTGCATTGCGTATCCAGAGCAAATCGCTGGGATCGTTTGATTTCAGGAATGGCAAAATGGGGCTGTACGGGCTGAAAGGCAATGCTGCGCTGGACGGCACGGCCCTGTCTGAGGCTGCGTTCGGAAGTGTGCTGTTGCCCGACGCCACCAGTCCGCGTGCAGTGGATATTCTGCCCATTTTCTATACAGGAGTGCCTAATCTGCCGCCTTACCAGCTGGCCACAGGCAAAGCGGGTAATCCGTTGGCAGCCGGTAAGCCATTCATTCACAATTTCTTGCCTACACTGGGTGACTGGCTCCGATTGAACATGGCTGTCCCGGCTACTCCGCGCAACGATCCGAAATTCAGCTCGCTCGGGCTGGTACAGGCTGCTGCGCTTGGTTTGACAGATCCGGCTTACAACGCAACCAAAGACCTCCAATGGATCCCGAATATGGATGGCTTTCCCAATGGCCGCCGGTTGGAGGACGATGTTACCACCATTGAGTTGCAGGCAGTGGGAGGCGTCGTACTGGCCGCGATAGGTTTGTGGTACGACGATTTCGTCCCGGGAACCTCCACCAGTCCGGTAACTCCGAACCTGCTGAGCGTACTCACATTCAATGCGGGTGTTACGAAAAATGATACGCTGTTGAAATCGCAGTTTCCCTATTTGCAAAATCCTTGGCCAGGCTTCCGCGGGCCGAGCTACGATGGTCCAAAACCGGGTGGTTTCGATCCGCTGGTCGTTACGATCAGTAATTTCGATTGCCTCTCGGGCGGATTTATGTTTGGCCATACCGGCGGCATCCCTGGCCTGGCCGTCGAGTATTCGGCTGCCGGTGTTGGCGTATGGGGAACCGATGTAATCCGGACGGTGGGACCTGAACTGTTCAGGGATCATAATAGCGATGGCGTGCTCCGGCTGAAAGCGAGGTATGTGGGTGATCCGTCTTCGGAAGTGGTAACGGAATTTGACTTCCGGGCCTACTGCGGCTTCAAGAATTCACGTATGGGAGCACCGGAAGCCGAAACTCAGCCGGTTCCGTTGAGTGCTGTGGTCATGGGTAATCCAAGTAATGGAGATGAAGTGGCGGTCGTCATCAAAGGAGCTTCGGGCAAGGCAGTAACCCTTGACCTGACCAACAGCAGGGGACAGGTCATCGGAAAACAGGCCATCGCAAAAGCCGTATCCAATGAAAAGCGTGTCGTGAAACTGAGCGGTCAGCCCGGAATTTACTATCTGCGTGTAACGACCGCCGATGACCGGTACACCGTCAGGATTTTACGAAAATAACCCGATTGATTTCAAATGCCCGGGGCCTGTAAGTTCCAGTGGGGTTCCGGGCATTTGAACAATTTCTTCTATTCCTTCCGCAATTTTATCCGGATATTTCCATGAAAACGACCCCTGCAATTTCCCTTTTTATAGTATTGATTACGCTTTTTGCCTGTGGTGAGAAAAAGGGCAACCTGTCATCCTCCGAAAAACCGGCGGCAGGCATTGAAATTCCCGCACTGTTTGAAAGACAAGGAGCGCTCGCTTCGGCTACGGAATGGCCTAAGACCAAGGAAAAAGTGGCAGAACTGAAAAAGAAAGTCCGTGAAAATCCAGGTGATGTGAAACCGCGTCTCCAACTCGTGGTGATATATCTCTCCGAAGCACGAATTACCGGTGAGCATCCCTATTATTACCCGGCAGTACTGGGAATGCTAGACGACGTGCTGGTCATCGAACCAAAGAACTTTGAGGCAACTACTTTCAAAGCATCGGTGAAAATGTCGCAGCACCAGTTTGCGGATGCACGTCAGCTTGCGCAGCAGGCGCTGCAGATTAATCCGAACAATGCCTATGTCTATGGTGTGTTGGTTGATGCCAATGTCGAGCTGGGGAATTACAAAGAGGCGGTGACGATGTCTGATAAAATGCAGGCATTGAAACCTTCACTGGAATCTTATTCCAGGGCTTCTTACCTCCGGGAGATCTACGGTAATTATCCCGGAGCCATCGAGGCGATGAAGCTGGCAGTCGAAGCCGGTTTGCCGGGCTCTGAGCCGCAATGCTGGGCAAAGAATACCCTGGGACATTTGTATGAAACAACTGGTCAGTTGAAGCAGGCCGAAATGCAATACCGCGAAATTCTTGCTATGCGCCCCAGTTACGCATTTGCATTACGCGGGCTCGCGCAGGTGTACAAGGCAAACAAGCAATATGACCAGGCGCTGACGGAGCTGGAAAACGCGGCGAAGATCATGCCTGAATTTTCCTTCCATGAAGAAATGGCCGATATCTATGCATTGCAGGGGCAAAAGGAAAAGGCCGCCGGCAAGTACCAGGAAGTGGTAAAAATGCTGTATGAAGACTCCCGGTCGGGACATACCGTTGACCTGGAACTCTGTAAACTGTATTCCAAGACCGGTCAGCTGGATTCCGCAATGGCCTATGGCTTAAAGGAATATTCCAAAAGACCCGAAAATATCGATGTTAACCACGCGCTGGCGCATGTCTATTTCAGGGATGGGAACAACGAAAAGGCGCAGCAGCACATGCAGGTAGCTTTAAGAACCGGCAGCAAGGATCCCGAATTACTGCAGGTGGCGAGCTCCATTGAAATGGCGATGGGAAACAAGGCGAAGGGCAACCGGTTGTTGGTGCTGGCAAAGAAAACAAATCCTAGATTTGTCCTATGATGATGCAGACGTCCATTTTGGCCTGTTAAAGACTATGATATATGAAAAGATTTATACTGGTACTTTGCCTTTTTACTGTAAGCCTTACTTCCTACGCGCATTTGGGCGGTATCTCGGGTGTGGTTTACGATCAGGCAACACAGCTACCCCTGAAAGATGTGACCGTGCAGTTGTCGGGTTCGGGTAAAGTGACTACCACCAACGAGCTGGGACAGTATCGGTTCCCGGACCTGGTTGCAGCCCGGTACAAAGTGGAACTTTCACATGTGAGTTTCAAATCGCAGGTTCTGGAAGTAACCGTGCAGGAAGACCAGACATCCTTTCTCAAGACCATACTCGTGAATGCGAATGTGGAACTGAGCGAAGTGACGGTTTCCTCGCGGCGCGCACACGATCAGCAACTGATCAGCAGTCTGGATATCCGGCTAAGGCCCATCACCAACTCCCAGGAAATCCTCAGGATGGTCCCCGGCCTTTTTATCGGGCAACATGCGGGTGGCGGTAAGGCAGAGCAGATTTTCTTACGCGGCTTCGATCTCGACCATGGTACGGACATCCGCCTGACGGTCGATGGCATGCCCGTAAACATGGTTTCGCACGCACACGGGCAGGGCTACGCCGATCTGCATTTCGTGATTCCGGAGTTGGTTAAGGCGGTTGATTTCAAAAAAGGACCTTATACAACCGATAAAGGAAACTTTGCGACCGCCGGTTGGGCCGATTTCCGAACCCGGGATGCACTTGATAAATCGTTTGTGAAGGTAGAGGCGGGGCAGTTTGATACCTATCGCGCTGTGGCGGGTGTCGATCTGCTGGGACAGAAAGGCAGGGATCGGAATCAATCCGCCTACATCGCATCGGAATACTCATTCACTAATTCCTATTTTGATAACCCGCAGCATTTCAAACGCCTGAACCTGGTAGGCAAATACCACGGACACATAGCGCCCCATACCAATCTGACGCTCACCGGCTCTACGTTCTGGAGTAAATGGAATCACTCGGGACAGATTCCCGACCGGGCTGTCGATTCCGGCCAGGTCGGTTTTTATGGCTCCATTGATCCCACAGAAGGAGGTGAGACGAGCCGGACCAATTTCAATGCGCAGTTTGTGACGGTTACCCCCGCGAATTTTGTCATCAAGAACCAGGTTTTTTACAGCAATTACAATTTTGAGCTTTATTCCAACTTTACATTCTTCCTGGAAGATTCGCTGAACGGCGACCAGATCCGCCAGAAGGAGCGACGCAATCTTTTTGGCTATAATGGGAGTATTTCAAAGGAAAAATTTTGGGGTAAAACCAGCTGGGTAACTACGCTGGGGGTACAGTACCGCCAGGATGTAACGAGGCGGACGGAGCTTTCCCACACCAAAAACCGTACGGAAACGCTCGATCCCTATAAGCTTGGGAACATTAACGAGCTAAATGCAGCCGTGTACGCGGACGAAGTTGTGCAGATCGACGACCGTTTTTCGATCAATGCCGGGGTTCGGGTCGATTACTTTCGGGATCAATACGAAGATCTTTTGCTCCAACCGGTTCGGAAGCAGCGTGCAAACGACGCGATTGTTTCACCGAAACTCAACTTCTACTATACTTTTAACCCGCGTGTACAGCTTTATCTGAACTCGGGCAAAGGCTTTCATTCCAATGATACCCGGGTTGTGGTACCGCAGGGCGGCAAGCAGATCCTGCCGGGTGCGTATGGTTCGGACCTGGGGGTTATTTTCAAACCATTCCCGAAAATGTTTATCAATGCAGCAGCGTGGTATCTGTGGATGCAGCAGGAGTTTGTGTATGTGGGCGATGCCGGGGTGATAGAGCCGAGCGGAAAGTCACGGCGTCAGGGGCTTGACCTATCTGTCCGTTACCAGCTCACCAAAACGCTTTATGCCGATGCGGATTTCACCACCGCAAGGCCCAGGGCTATCGGTGAAACGGAAGGGAACGATCGCCTGCAGCTGGCGCCGGTTTTCACGTCTGCCGGCGGATTGTCGCTGCAAATGCCTAACGGGTTGAACGGGTCGCTGCGCTACCGCTACATTGCCGACCGTCCAGCAAATGAGGATAATTCCATTGTGGCCAGCGGCTATTTCGTGACGGATATGCAGCTGAATTATTCCAAAACCCGCTATCACATCGGACTCTCCGTTCAGAATCTGTTAAATACACACTGGAAAGAGACCCAGTTTGCGACCGAAAGCCGGTTGCAAGGCGAGAAGGAGCCGGTAGAAGAAATTCACTTTACGCCCGGAACCCCTTTTTATGCCCGGCTGGCGTTGACATTGTTTTTTTGAAACAACTCATTACAAGTGCCTGTGACGACCTGTGGCGACAAACAGCACCGCAATCACAGCCAGGCCTCCGAAAAACCAGAGACTGAGCATTTGGTTGTAGTAAACGATCGCAACCAGGCATAGTACCGACAGCGCGAGTGCGACGATGGGAAAGTACGGATAAGCCGGAACCATGAACGGACGCTCAAGTGCCGGTTCCCTGGACCGCAATGCAAACAGCGCGATCATGCTGACGATGTACATCACGACCGCTCCCAATGCTGCCAGGATAATGACCTGGTCCGTAGTACCGAGCAGGAGTGCGACACATCCCGCTATGCCCCCGGCCACCAATGCCCAATGCGGGGTTTGAAAGCGGGCATTGACATTACCCAGGAAAGAGGGCAGGTATCCCTCACGCGCCAGGGCGAAAATCTGACGTGAATAGCCGATTACCGTGCCATGGAAGGAGGCGATCAATCCGAAGAGGCCCAGGCTGGCGAATAGCTGGGTAAGTCCGCTGTCGCGTCCCAGAACAATACCCAACGCAGCGGGCAGCGGGTAGTCGATATCGGCAAGTTGCTGCCAGGGCGCAATGCCTCCCGTGAAGATCATGACTGCGAGCGCCAAAACCACCAATGTAAGGATGCCGTAAATGTATCCGCGTGAAATCGTTCGTTTGGGGTCTTCGACTTCTTCCGCCACCATGGCCACACCTTCAATAGCGAGGTAAAACCAGATCGCAAACGGCAATGCCGCGAAAACGCCGCCCCAGCCGAATGGCATAGGTTCGGCAACGAAAGTGTCGTACGAGAAATGCGGTGCTACAATGCCGATGTAAATCAGCAGTTCCACTACGGCCAGCAAGGTTACCACCAACGAAAACAGGGCCGATTCCTTGATTCCGAGCAGATTGATGACAATAAAGATGGCATAGCATGCAAACGCCACGTGGAGGACTTCGAGCGACGGGTAAAGAAAGTGGCTGTAACTGCCTAGCGCGAATGCAATGGCGGGCGGTGTCACCAGGAATTCGATGAGCGTGGCATAACCCGCAATGAGGCCTCCCCACCAGCCGAATGCACGGTAGGCATAGGAAAACGGCCCGCCTGCCTGTGGTATGGAGGTGGTGAGTTCGGTGAAGCTGAAAATAAACGTCACATACATGATGGTCACCACCAATGTCGCGATCAGAAAGCCGATCGTGCCCGAAACACCCCAACCGTAGTTCCAGCCGAAATATTCACCGGAAATGACGAGCCCTACGGCAATGGCCCAGAGATGGATTGGTTTAAGAACTTTTTTGAGGGCAGCAGTTTGTTCAGCAGACATGAAAGACGGTTTGGACCTATTGAAATCAGTACAATATAGTCTATAACTCTTCCAATGCCATTTAATACCATTGAAAAAGTTGGGCAAGCCGTATTTTATTCTGACAAATTATCTGGGGGCAGTACGGAGGTAATCACCGAGCTCCCGCACCTTGTCCGTATTGAGGTAGTCGACGCCCAGGGCCATCATGGTTTTCCAGGAATTGATATTGTCCGGTGTAGCCCAAACCCGCACTTTTTTGCCGAGGTCATGCACCTGGCTGATCATTTTCTGAATGGCCTTTTTGTCTTTTTCAGGTAAAGGTCCTTCGCCATTCCATTTGGAGTATTTCTGGAAAGCCTGGCTGATGAGTCCGATATGCGCCATCTGGGCCGGTGAATAGGTGTTTTCAGGACGGCCGTCGAAATAGATGAATTTGGGGTATTGTTCGAAAGCCGCCGCATCGGGCACATTCCCGCTGACGACGATCCTGACCGTGCCGGCCGGCGCGAGTATTTGCTGATGTGGTTCCAGTTCTTTGATCAATGCTGCCAGTGTCTCAGGCCCGGCGGTTTTGAGGTCGATCAGCAGTTGCAGCGATACGTCTTCCTGCGCATAGATGTGGCCGTTATTTTTCTCGGTCTGCGCGAGGATCGGTTTCAGATAGAGATTGGAAAATGTGCGCCCCGAGCGAATGTCTTTCAGGTTGTGGGCGACGAAAAGTGTGTCGTTGACCAGGAAGACGTCGGCTTCAACCGAACCGAATTGTTGCTCATAGGCGTCGGTGAATGCGCGTTGTCTTTCGTAATCGTTGTGCGAATGTGCCTGCGCTGTGGTGTAGGTCTTAATGCTCTGGGCCGTAATGACTTGGACCGGCGCCAGTATGCTGATGAAGAGTGTAACGAATAATTTCATGGAAACATTGAGAATAGATGAGACGGGGAATCAAATCGATAACGCAATCTTTATCGCTTTGATTTCGGATCGGAAGAATTTTATATTGATTTTTTGGGATTAAAGAAACAAATTTTCAAAGCGGGAGGGGACAATCTTAGAATATCGTTTATTTTTAGCCCAACTTATTACAAACAGAAACCTGGCAAATCGGCACCTTCATGAAACAAAGCTCCCCCTTATTCCGTAAAAAAACGGTTGATCAAATTCTGAAAGATGCGCATTCGGAAGGTGACGGCGGGCTCGCCAAAGTGCTGGGGGTAAGGGACCTGGTTTCATTAGGGATCGCGGCGATCGTGGGCGCGGGGATTTTCAGCACGATCGGCCTGGCCAGCTACAATGGTGGCCCCGCGGTATCGCTGCTGTTTATTTTTACAGCCATAGCCTGCGTTTTCACAGCCTTGTCCTACGCGCAGTTCGCGAGCACGGTTCCGGTATCCGGTAGTGCGTACACGTATGCCTATGTGGCTTTCGGTGAATTGTTCGCCTGGATTATCGGCTGGGCTTTGATCCTCGAATATGCGGTTTCCAATATGGTAGTGGCGATTTCATGGTCGGAATACTTCGTGAGTATGCTCAAAGGCTTTGGGATCACCCTGCCTGGCTGGCTGACGATCAACGGAGAGTCGGCCTATGAAGCATTTGAAAAATTACAGACTTCGGGAGCTTCCGCATTATCGGACTACGAACGTTTTGCCGCAGCCGCCTACCAATCTGCCCCCACAATCGGGGATTTTCATATCATGCTCAATTTGCCCGCCGGGCTGGTGACGTTGCTGATCACCGCGCTGGTTTACATCGGTATCCGCGAATCCAGGACAGCGAGCAACATCATGGTCATCCTGAAAGTGGGTGTTGTATTGCTGGTCATCCTGGCCGGAGCATTTTACGTCAAACCCGAAAACTGGTCGCCATTCGCTCCGAATGGGGTCAAAGGCGTACTGAGTGGTGTGGCCGCGGTATTTTTTGCGTTTATCGGGTTTGACTCGATCTCCACAACGGCCGAAGAATGCCGCAACCCGCAGCAGGATATGCCCAAAGCGATGATTTACTGCCTGGTGATCTGTACCGTCTTATATGTATTGATTACCCTCGTGCTGACCGGGATGGTTAACTATACCGAACTGAAGGTGAGTGACCCACTGGCTTTCGTGTTTCAGAAAAACAACCTGGATTTCATGGCCGGCATTATTTCGGTCAGTTCGGTGATTGCTATTACCAGTGCATTGCTCGTGTATCAGTTGGGTCAGCCGAGGATCTGGATGACCATGAGCCGGGACGGGCTGCTGTGGAAGCGTTTTTCTAAAATCCATCCTAAATACCAGACACCTTCTTTCGCCACGATCGTAACCGGGTTCGTTGTAGGTATACCCGCATTGTTTTTCAAGATGGATTTCTTCGTGGACCTGACGAGCGTCGGAACATTCTTTGCATTCATCCTGGTATGCGGTGGCGTGCTTTACCTGGATCATAAGGGTATTTCGGCACGTTCGAAGTTCAAGGTTCCTTACATTAACGGAAAGTATCTGGTAGGAGCGCTGTTCGTTCTGGCGGTGACGGGGCTGTTTGTTTACGGGCAGGAGGTGATCGGAGAATGGCGGACCCTGAGCTTCGCCGAGATCATGGAGCATAAGCTTTTGACCATTATTTTCTGGATTACCTGGTGCACGTTTTCGATATTGAGTTTCCAGCACAATTTTTCCGCGCTTCCCGTAGCTGGCATCCTGACCAACCTCTACCTGATGACCGAGCTGGGAGCATCCAACTGGCTGATCTTTGTGGTGTGGCTGGCGATCGGGCTGGTGATCTATTTCAGCTATGGCTACAAACAGAGCAAACTGGCAAAAAAATAGGGAAGTCACCGACTTCCCAACGACTTACAGCCTTTCTATTTTCAAAAGTATGGAATAATCTTCCTTCTTTCTCGTCGAATCGACGTGCGGATAAGGGTTCACAGCTGACAAAACGAGCCGGTAATCCTGGCCAGCGAATTTTTTGGTCAATGTATCCGATCCATCCGAGCCATTACCGCAATCGCCGAGACACATTTTGGCGTGCTCGTTAATGCCTCCTTCTGTGGTGACACCGGAAAAGAGCAGATCGACCACCGCCCTTCCTCCCCAGACGCAAACCACCCCCTGCGGACAGCGGCTATCCTCGATTTCGAAAAATGTCAATGTGGCCTTAGGCACATCATTCAATGTAACGGATTCCTTATACCTGAGACCTTCCTGTTTCTTATCGACACCAGTGCTTTTGCATGCCCACGTCATCATCACTGTCAGCACAAAAACATACTTTTTCATAGGGTTCTAATTTTAGATTTCAGACAAGACAACGGTTTTTCGCAATTCGTTGTAAATGCCCGGAAACGAGTTTTTTAACGTCTGCATTTCAGTTGCCACCGGTGCGTTAACTAGAAGATCAATGTGAAAATCGTACCTTTTCCTACCTGGGATTCGACTTCGAGCTGGCCATTGTGCTGCTGTAAAATCTGGCGGGAAAGGCTTAGCCCGATCCCGGAGCCGGTCTTTTTTGTGGTGTAGAATGGAATGAAAATATTCTCAAGCGCTTCGGGCTCAATCCCGTCCCCGTTATCCGCGACCTCGATCAGGGTAGTGCCGTCAACATGGTACGCCGAGAGGGTAATGAGGCGGTCGGTTTGGGTGGAAAATGCCTCGGATGCATTCTTGATGAGGTTGATCAGCACCTGCTGGATCTGGCTGGCATCGGCTTTGATCATCAAGGTTTCCGGTTTTACCGACAATTTCCAAAGCACACCCGATTGAGTGAGGTCCGTTTGGAGCAGCTGCAATACCTCCTGCAACATTTCAGCCACGCCGAGCATTGCAAAAACCGGTTTGGGTAAGGTCGTGAAATCGCGGTAGGCATTTACAAACTGCATCATGCCTTTGCTCCGCTTTTCCAAAGTAGATAAAGCTTCCTTCAAATCGTTCACAGCCTCCTGGTCGCCGGTAGACGGTTCGATGTCCTCATTGACAATCATGCGCATGGTACCCACCAACGATACAATGGGCGTCATGGAGTTCATGATTTCGTGGCGCAACACCCGTGTAAGGTTCTGCCAGGATTCGATCTCCTGCTGTTGTAGCTCGGTCTGGATGTTTTGCAATACTACAATCTTGACCCACATCCCGCGGAGCTGTATTGCAGCCGCCTGCAATGCGAGGGGCTGGTCGCTGGGCGTGCGGTACAAGTCCCGGACCCCGGAATCGAGGTCGGAAAGTAGCTCGTACAGGCGCGGATGCTTGTCTTTGAGCTCGCTGAGCTGGTGCAGCCGGTAAATGCCCAGCATTCGTAATGCGGCATTGTTGATCAGGTTTACCTGCCCGTTGGCATCGAAGGTGATCAATCCGGTACCGATATGCTGCACGATCGTATTCAGGTATTGCAGGTTGGCTTCCTTCTCCGCCCGCGCCTGCCGGAATGCCAGCAACACCTCGTTGAACTGCTGGTTCAGCTCCTTGAATGTCCTGCCCATCTTGTTATCGGACCGGAAGTTGATCGTGAAATCGGAATAACGGACGGATTCAAGAAAATAGGTCAGCTTCCGGTTGACATTCGTGACGTACTGGTACAGCAGTGATGCCTGGATGAAAATGAATATGGTGCCGAGAATGTACACCAGCGTTTCGTTGGTATGCTTGGACGCGAGCCAGGCGAGGGCAATGACGCTCAGGACAATTACGAATATCCTGATCATAATCATAATACTAAAATGCCGGAGTCCGATCATGCAACGTCAACGAAAAGGGTATAGGTTAGTTTTCAATCACGCTCTGAGGCACACCCGACATTTCGCTCAGGATGAATTTTTCAAGCGAAGGTATCTTGTAGTGTGCCAGGTCAAATTTTTTGTCTTCAAATACTTCCTCCGCAGGGACGGAGATCGTGATCATTCCGGCTGCGTGTGCGGCGCGTAAACCCGCGTGGGAGTCTTCAAATGCAATGCATTCCCCGGGTGAAAGACCAAGTTTTCTGGCTGTTGTCAGGTAAACCGCCGGGTGAGGTTTGGTATGTTCTTCGAGCTCTCCGGAATGCCAGGTGTCAAAATAGTCAATAATTTCCAGTCTTTTCAATACGCCTTCGATGAGGTCCATGTGGGACGCCGAAGCGACGGCCAGTTTAAGCCCCTGATTTTTGAGTGTTTTTACCAATGCGATGGCGCCTGGCATGGCCTCGGCATGCGCAAGAATATCATGATGTGCTTTTTCAAGTATTTCTTTTTCAAGCTCTTCGAATGAAGGCGCGTTCCAGGGCTGGATCTTGTGGCAGAAGTCAAGGAATAGCTTGATGGACAGGCCGGTGCTCTGGATGCGAAGGGCTTCGGTGATCTCGAAATTAACTTTTTGCATGGTAGAGCGGGCTGCTTCGGTCCACATGGGCTCCGAATCGATCAGTAACCCGTCCATGTCGAAAATGGCTGCTTTGATCATTATTAGGTGAGTGTTGTGTCTTTGCCGGTTTAGGCGAAACGATTTTTGATAACCATCCAAAACTACTACATTCGCAGGTAAGAATGGCTTTGGGGGTGTCCAAAAAGGACTGAGAGCATACCCTTTGAACCTGAAACAGTTGACGCTGTCGTAGGAAAAAGCGCTGGCCTCCGGGCCCCTTTTATTAAAACCTGTATACCGCAGGTGCAGTTCCCCGCCTATCGTCCATTCCGATCATTGATCCGTAAAACAGTTGAATAATGGATATCCTGCTTGAAAACAATCTTCGCAACCTGCGCGCATCGGCACCGCTGGTCCATAATATTACCAATTTTGTAGTCATGAACTTCACCGCCAATGCGTTGCTCGCGATCGGCGCGTCACCTGTGATGGCGCATGCCGTCGAGGAGGTGGAGGATATGGCGGCTATTGCAGGAGCTCTGGTGGTGAACATCGGGACGTTGTCGCCGCCATGGGTGGAGGGTATGAAACTGGCCATGAAGAAGGCTGCCGCATTGGGCAAACCCATTATCCTGGATCCGGTGGGTGCGGGGGCTACGCCTTACCGCAACAGTGCATTGACCGAACTGCTTACTACGGCGTCACCGGCGATCATCCGGGGCAATGCCTCCGAAATTCTCGCATTGGCGGGTCTGGATGTGCAAACCAGAGGTGTGGATAGCACCGCCGACTCAGCCGATAGCATGGACGCTGCCCGTGCGTTGAGCCGCCGGTATGGCGCGGTGGTAAGCGTCAGCGGGGCGGTGGATGTAATTGTACACGGCGAGCGAACAGCCTGGGTATCCAACGGCGTGCCTCTGATGACCCGGGTTACCGGCATGGGGTGTTCGGCTTCGGCCATTGCCGGGGCGTTTGCGGCGGTTTGCGATGATCCGTTTGATGCAGCCGTATCGGCCGCTGTTGCCATGGGCGTCTGCGGCGAGCTGGCGTTCCGGACTGCGAAGCTTCCCGGATCTTTCCAGGTCGCATTCCTGGATACACTTGCGGAGATATCGCCCGCACATCTCGCCGAGCTCAGTAAAGTGAAATTTCAATAAACCCGGTGACGCTATGACAAATATCCGGGAAAGTATTCAGCTCTACCTCGTGACCGATGAGGCTGCCTGCCTGGGGCGGGATTTTTACTGGGTGGTGGAAGAGGCAGTCAAAGGGGGCGTTACCATAGTGCAGCTGCGGGAAAAGGCACTCTCGACCCGTGCATTCATCGATCGTGCGCAGCGCCTGATGGAATTGCTCGAACCCTACGGCGTCCCGCTGATCATCAACGACCGGCTGGACGTCGCATTGGCAGTGGATGCAGGGGGCGTTCATGTGGGACAAAGCGATATGCCGTTCCGGATGGTCAGTGATTTGCTGGGGCCTGAAAAAATAATAGGCTTGTCGGCCGAGCGGCCGGATGATGTTCTGGAAGCCGAAGACTGGAATCTTTCCTATCTTGCCGTGAGTCCTTTGTTTGCGACGCCGACCAAAACAGATACCGAAACGCCATGGGGTGTGGAAGGACTGCAATGGGCCCGGCAGCACAGCAGGCATCCGCTGGTAGTCATAGGCGGCCTCCATGCGGGTAATGCGCAGGAAGCGATACAAAACGGGGCCGGGGGGATCGCTATCGTGTCAGCTATTTGCAGCGCACCCTCACCCCGGGATGCGGCACGCGATTTGAAAACGATTTTAACTGCTCCTCAATCACATATAAAAGCATAATACGACATCATGAACCGTTATCCCACGATATTGACCATTGCCGGCTCCGATAGCGGAGGTGGTGCAGGCATTCAGGCCGACCTGAAGACCATTGCCGCGCTGGGAGCTTACGGTGCTTCCGCCATTACGGCATTGACGGCGCAGAATACCCAGGGGGTCAGGGCGATACACCCTGTACCGCCCGCTTTTTTGCAGGAACAACTCGAAGCCGTGTTCGAGGATATTACGGTGGATGCAGTCAAGATCGGGATGATCAATACCGTGGAAGCGGCACTGGTTATTGCCGGCATACTCGACCGTTTTAAGCCCGGTTTTGTGATTTTTGACCCGGTCATGGTCTCGACGAGCGGTTCGAAGCTGATTCAGGACGAGACGGTGGCCGTGTTGTGGCAGGAACTGTTTCCGCGTGCCCATTTGATCACTCCTAATCTGGACGAAGGGCAAATTCTCGTTTCCGAAAAGATCGATTCGCTCGACGCTATGAAAGTAGCAGCTGCCGAAATGATCGGCCGGGGATGTAATGCGGTGCTACTGAAAGGAGGGCATTTGAAGGGACCATCCTTATTTGATGTGTTTGCCCAGAAAGGGCAGGAAATCCTGACACTCGAATCGGACTACATCGATAGTCCGAATGTCCACGGCACCGGCTGCACGCTTTCATCGGCGATCGCAACCTGGGTAGCCAAGGGTAATTCACTGATTGAGGCAATTATTTTTGCCAAAGAATACATTGCCGAGGCCATTGAGTCGGGCAAGGATATCCGGACCGGACATGGGCCAGGTCCCCTCAATCACTCATTTTCGCCACTTTCAATGCAAATTATTTCATGAAATTCACCGATCTCCTCTGGGCAGAAACATTACCGGTTTTTGAAAAAATACAACGACATCCATTTAATCAGGAGCTGAAAGAAGGTACTTTACCGCTCGAAAAATTCAAGTTTTACATTTATCAGGATTCGCTTTACCTGGCGGATTTCGCCAAAGCGCTCGCAATCGCGGGAACGAAAGCCGGCAACAGCCATGAATTACTGGATTTCCTGGAATTTGCGCAGAATGCAATCCTGGTTGAGCGCGCGTTGCATTTGAGTTATTTCAAGGAGTACGTGATCGAATACGATGGTGGAAAAGCACCGGGTTGCTTCGCTTATACCAACTACCTGATGGCGGTCAGTGCATTTGAGTCCTATGAAGTGGCAGTGGCCGCATTGCTGCCATGTTTCCGGATCTACAAGCAGGTCGGGGACTACATTTACGCCAATCAATCTACTCCAAACCCTTATCAGAACTGGATCAACGCCTACGCGGGTGAGGATTTCGCGCATTCCGTCCAAAAGGCACTGAACATCTGCGACCGTATCGCCGAAACGGCTTCCGACGATACCAGGAAGAAGATGGCCGAGGCTCACATGACCGCTTCAAGGCTCGAGTACGTATTCTGGGATAGCGCTTACCGGCTGGAATCCTGGGATGTGTAGGACGATTGGACAGCCGTTTAAAAATATTTTAAGGATTTTTTAGGGTAACGTTTAGCTGGATTGTCAGAAATGCAAACGACCAGCTATGAAAAAATTGATCATGACCTTGATCGCCGGGGCCATCAGTGCCCTGGCGCATGCCCAGCAGCCGACGCAAACCGTAAAGGGGCGCGTCATCGATACCGAATCGCAGCAACCCGTGATCGGTGCCAATGTAATCGTGACCTCCGTAAATCCCATCATTGGAGGCGTAACAGATACAGAAGGGAATTTCCGCATTGAAAAAGTGCCCGTGGGCCGCCATTCTTTCAGGATCACGAGCATCGGCTATGACGATGCTTTCGTTCAGGAAATCAACGTGGGCTCCGGAAAGGAAGTGGAACTCACCGTTAAGCTTGCAGAATCGTTCCGTTCTTTAAATGAGGTGGTTGTGAAGGCGCAGAAGGAGAATGGCGCGCCATTGAACGACATGGTCAGCGTAAGCGGACGATCTTTTACCGTGGATCAGACGAAGCGCTTTGCTGCATCTGTGAACGATCCGGCGCGGATGGCCATGTCTTTCGCCGGTGTGGCAACAACCGACGACGGTAATAATCAACTCGTGATCAGGGGGAATAGCCCGAAAGGAATGCTCTGGCGCATGGAAGGTGTGGAAATTCCCAATCCCAACCATTTCGCGCAGGAGGGTGCCAGCGGAGGCGGGATAAGTGCATTGAGCGCAAATGTCCTGGGCAATTCAGACTTTCTCACCGGTGCTTTCCCGGCCGAATATGGTAATGCTACATCGGGGGTTTTCGATCTTAAACTTAGAAAAGGGAACAATGAAAAACGTGAATACGCGATGCAGGCAGGTATTCTCGGGCTCGACTTTGCAGCCGAAGGTCCCATTGGCCCGAAAGGCGGTGCTTCTTATCTGGCTAATTATCGCTATTCTACCCTTTCTGTTCTTAATAAAATCGGGGTTAACCTTAATGGCGATGCTTCGATTGATTTTCAGGACGGGGCTTTTAAGGTACATATCCCTTACGACGATAAAGTGGTGGTGAGTATTTGGGGAATGGGTGGGCTCAGTACGTCGAAGGTAGATGATGAAGACTTTAAGGAACGCTTTAAATCCAACAGGGGCATGGCCGGTGTTAATTACCTGCGCTATATCAACAACAGGTCGTATATGGAGAATGTCGTATCCTATTCCGCGACCAGCCAAACCGGTGATTTTTATGATAAGAATATCGACGCGACCTATCAGCAAAAGTTTGTAAATCAGGCATTAAGACTCTCCTCTCTTTACAATTACAAGATCAATGCAAGAAACTCGGTCCGCCTGGGGATTATCATCAATCACCTGGATTTTAACTTGTATGATAAGGACAACGAAGACGGTCCGTACGAAATCAATGTGGATCGGAAAGGCAACACACAACTGTTTCAGGCTTATGCACAGTGGAAGTCGCGTTTAACTCCTACCGTTACCATGAATGCCGGTTTGCATGGAATGCTCCTGGGGCTTAATAACCGTTATTCGATTGAACCGAGGGTAGGTTTGAGGTGGGCTGTGGCACCGCGTTCTACGGTGAGTATGGGCGCCGGCCTGCATAGCAAAACAGAGTCCATTTCAACCTATTTCGCACAAGTGAAGGTCTCGGATGCGCAGACTGACTTGTTGAACAAAAACCTGAAACTTACCAAGTCGGCGCATCTGGTAGCCGGGTATGAATTTCGTCCTTCGTCGAGCTGGCGGGTTCAGGCGGAAACTTACTACCAGCATCACTACAACATTCCGATCGGTCCTCCGAACACGACCACGCCTTACCTGCTGCACAATTCTCAGCTGAATGAGATCAGTGGTTTCGTGAGCGATTCACTGACGAGCGATGGCAAAGGGCGAAGCTACGGCCTGGAACTGACTGTTGAGAAATCGCTTACGGCGGGCATTTACCTGATGAGCACCACCTCTTTGTACCAATCGAAATACACGGGCCGGGATGGTATTGAACGGGATAGCCGCTTCAATGGCAAATATGTCCAAAATCTGCTTGCGGGTAAAGAATGGAGGGTCGGTAAGAGTAAAACGAGTATTTTCGCGGCGAATATCAAGCTCCTTGCCGCCGGAGGCAATCGTACCACGCCCATCGACCTGGAAAAATCACGGGAGAAGGGAAGGACCGAGCGGGACTGGACGCGCAGCTATTCGGAACAGCTTCCCCATTATTTCCGGACCGACCTGCGTGTGAGCTTTACCCGGAACAGGAAGCGTACTTCTTCGACCATCTCGTTGGATATCCAGAATGCAACCAATCGTTTGAATGCATTGGATCGCTATTACGACAAGAAAAATGATCGCGTAAAACTTGTAACCCAGACCGGTCTGCTGCCCATTCTGAACTATCGCCTGGAATTCTAGCCCCGCATTACCTATAGTCGCTGGAACGGTTGTTTTAATAATTTAAGGTCGAATCAATTTCAACAGATCTAAAAACAATCGTTATGGAAAAGGACTTTGAAGATAATGGAGCCATTCAAAAATTGAAATCGCTGGCCGAGGACATCCGGTTCTGTATGTATACGACTTACGAGAACGGCCGGATCGAATCGCGCCCGATGACCACACTCGACATCGACGCAGAAGGAAATGTCTGGTTCTTTACCAGTCGGCATACCGGACTCGTCAAAGATGTTCGCCAGGGCAACCCGGTTTCGTTGATTTATTCGGACCCGAAAAATAACAGCTACCTGAGTGTTTCCGGCACGGCGTCCCTGGTAGAGAGCGAGCATAGAAAGGAAGAACTATGGAACCTGATGTCCAAAGCCTGGTTTCCGGGTGGTAAGGACGACCCTGATCTGGCGGTGCTTCGGGTTACTACGCAGGAAGCTGCTTACTGGGATAGTACTTCTTCCAAAATGGTCGTATTCTTCTCGATGCTCAAAGCGGTGCTTACCGGTACCACGCCGGATGGAGGAGAGCACGGAAAGTTGAATCTGGTGTAGATGTATATAAATTGAATGCAAAAGAGGCGAACGGTTTTCCGTTCGCCTCTCTGCGTTTATAAAAGGCAGAAGCCCTTACTCTACACTTGCTTCCTCGTTCACGTAGGCTTCTGCCAGTTCGGTAAGCTTATGATCAGTTTCACCTTCCTGATCCAACGTCTGTTGCAGCATATCGGCTACATCGGTGTGGCCCAGCGTGCGGGCGATGTTCCGCAAGGTACCGTACGATGCAATTTCATAATGCTCTACTTTCTGTGCGGCCATAATCAGCCCACAGTCGCGCACCATAGTGCCTTTTTCGGTGCTTTCGATGATCTCGTTGGCCTCCTCGATAAGCCCTTCCATCGCCGCACATTTTTTGGCTTGCGCTTTTTCGCCGATGAGCCCGAAGATCTCTTCTACGCGTGCTGCGTGCTCTTCAGTTTCTGTGGTATGTTGCTCAAAAGCGGCTTTCAGTTCTTCGGAGGTCGTATTCTTGGCCATTTTCGTTAATGCTTTCGCCAGGTTTTTTTCCGCCCAGTAAATGTCTTTAAGGCCGTCTACGAAAAGTTCTTTCAGCTTATTGCTATCGGATTCAGTGATTTTTTTGGTTGCGGTTTTACTTTTTGTCGCTTTCATGATAATGGTTTTTAATGTTTGTGGTTTTGGTTGAGAATGGCAGCTGCCATTGAACTGCTGCGCCTTTTTTAAAAATCCATACCAGCACAAAAAGGACGCACAGGGTAGAGCTCCGGCCGGCGAATGAAGACATTCCTACACATATACGTGTGGCACGCGGGTAGGAGCACTGGGAACGCTTTTTTAGCGGTACCCTGCATTGACCGAACGACACCGATGAAAAACAACAGATCATTCAAATGGGTTACGATTGTGATACTGATTGCCGCGCTGGCCTTTGCAGTCTGGTATTTTTTCAGGAAGAGCGAGCCAAACCCGGTATCGGGCCTCAAACCCCGCCTGGACATGAGCGTGGCGCGTATCAGCGATATCACGGACAGCACCATTAAAATGGAGCTGAAAACACTGGTCCATAATCCGCTTCCGCTGGGGATGCACGTGAAAAAACTGAATTATGTCGTGCGAATGAATGGAAAAACGGTTGTCGAGGATCATTATGGTAAACCGTTGACGATCAATGCTGCGGACAGTTCCTTATTGATGTTACCTGCAAAAGTCAAGATCCGTAACCTGCGTGAGGAAGGGGATGAAGAGGCCAAAAAAGGGAACGACAGCGCAGATTATCAGTTTGAAACCATCATTTACTTTGAAAAGCCATTCCTTGGGAAAGATTCGCTTCGCCTGACGATCGACAAGCGCCTGCCGTTATACCGGCTGCCAATGATCAGAATGGCTGGTTACGACCTCAAAAAGCTTGGCCTGAAAGAAACGGATATTGTGCTGAAAGTCGAGGTAGCCAACTTGAACACGTTCTCGCTGGAATTTAAGAACCCGGTGTATGTGATGGATCTGGGTAAGCAAAAAAGGTTTGCGGAAGGAGCCGTGAAGGGCGTCACCAAAGTGAAAGAAAAGAGTAGGGAGGTTTATGAAATTCCGCTCTCGGTCAGTTTGGGGAAGGTGATCAAGGCCGCGGGCCAGATGATCGGCAAGGGGAAAGAGCTGCCTTTTACATTCTATTTCAAAAGCAAAATCATTTCAGAAAGCGAGGTATTGAATGGCAGCGATATAAACCTTGTGATGAATGGCGAGTTGAAGGATATCGAATCGTTTCAAAAGAATATGCAGAGGAAGTAACAATGGCCCCGGAAATCTCCGGGGCCATTGTTTAGTCACTGCCGGTCGAACCAGACCGTCATTTCATTCGCGCCACGGTTGGCCCAGGCGTAATAAGGAATGAGCGTAATGTTGCCTTCTTTGGACTTCAGAGTGTGAATGCCGCCCAGGAAGTCTTTCCGGTATTCGGAAGTAAAGTCCTGTGTTCCGGATATTTTGATGGAAAGTGCCTTACCGCCATTGTCATGCCCTTCCGCACAATACAGAACCGGTCCGCGCTCGATGGCCAGCTTTCCCTGATTGGATTTGATATTTTCGTTCGAGACAATCCTGCGGACCGGCATATCGAGCTGCAACGCCACGATATCCCCCTTTTTCCAGGTTCGGTTCAATGTCAGGTACCCGTTTTCTACGGCTGCTTCGACCTTCTTTCCGTTGACCGTAACCTGCACCGGCTTTGCCAGCCCGTCTTCATAGCGATACAACCCACCCGGGATCGCTTCACCTGCGGCCCAGCCGGGAATGCGTATTTGTAGCGGGAACGCAATGGTTTTACCGGGATCGACCCGAACCTGGATGCTGCCTTCCCAGGGATACTGGGTTTGTTGTGTCACTTCCACCGGTGTGTTTTGAATGGAAATGTCCGCTTTGGAATCGCCGAACAGGTTAATGATCAATGCATTGTCGCGGGTTGCATACATATAGGCAGGCATGGAAGGCAGGAAGCGCGAAACGTTGGACGGGCAGCATGCGGTTCCGAACCATTCGTGCCGCACGGCACCTGAGCCCTTACCAAAGTCGTTGACGCCGTTGGAAGACATCGGATTGACATAAAAGAATGTATTTCCTTTTATCCCCATTCCGCCCAGAAAGCCATTGTACAATACGCGTTCAAAGACGTCCATATATCTGGCTTCGCCGGTGAGGAGATACATCTTGTGGTTCCAGAGCATGTTGGCAATGGCGGCGCAGGTTTCGGCATAGGCATTGTCATTAGGCAGTACGTAGGGTTTGTCGAATGCCTCTCCGTCTTCACGTGCACCCATGCCGCCGGTCACATATTGTTTTTTAAAGGTTGCGTCGTCCCATATCGCTTGGACGGCGGCGTTGTCCCTTGCATCGGGCCGGATCGTGAGCAGGTCCGCGACGCCGGTATACAGGTATTGTGCGCGTACAGCGTGCCCCGTGGCCTCGCGCTGGCGTACGAATGGTACCTGGTCCTGAAAATAGGAAGGGCCGAGCTTATGTTCGTCCAGGAACAGGGTACGCTTGTCCGAACGCCCCCGCATATCGATGAAGAATTTGGCAAGATCCAGATACTCTTTTTTTGCCGTCACCCGGTAGAGCCTCACGAGTGCCAGTTCAATCTCCTCATGCCCGGTAGTCACCACCAGCTGACCCGGTTTCGGGCCAATGGTTTTGACCAGATGGTCGGCATTTTTGATCGCCACGTTCAGCAGTGACTTTTTACCGGTTGCCTCATAATGCGCCACTGCCGCTTCATAAAGGTGTCCGACGTTGTAGAGTTCATGACTGCCGTTCTCGAAAGAGTAACGGTAGGGCCCCGCGATCCAGTCATAGGAGCCGGTTGTGTCTTTGTTGATGGTACGGATGGTGTAGAGGTAACCGTCCGGCTCCTGGGCAGCTGCGAAAAGAGTGATCAGGCTATCCAGGTAGTGATCGAGTTGGGAATTGTAGCTGTTCTGAAGTACATAGGCAGCACCTTCCACCACTTTGAAAACGTCCGAGTCGTTGAAGCGGACACCCGTGAACGTGCCTTTCTTAAGTCCGCCGGCCACCGCGAAATTATCAATCCGACCCGACTCTTCGCATTGGTGTAGCGCGTGCGGTACGGTTACCTGCGCAGCCAGTTGTACACGGTCATGCCAGAAACCCTGAGTGGTTTTAACATTTTTGAGCGGAACAGGAACGATGGAAGCTGTTTGGGCAAAAAGCAGGTAATGGAGGCAGGAGAAAGCAAATACACAGAGTGATCGGATCATCAGCAAATGGAAAGATTGGTATGTAATTTGGCTATAAAACCAAAAAACATGCCAACCCATCCGAATAAACGGACCATCGCGGTTTACAAGCCGTACTTTTCCATCCTCCTGTACAGGGCAGCCCTGCTCAATCCGAGCTCCCTGGCCGCGTCCGTAATGTTTCCGTTGAACCTCTTGAGCGCTTTGATGATCATGTTTTTTTCCATGTCTTCCAGATCGAAGCCTGTTGCGGTGGCGGGCTGGCCAGCCGAACTTTTGAGGAAAAGGTCATCAGGTTGCAAGGTTTTTTCCTGGGAAAGGATCACCGCCCGCTCAACGGCATGCTGTAACTCCCGGATGTTCCCCGGCCAGTTATACTGCTGCATTTTTTTGACCAATGCATTGCTGATGTCGTTCACAGGGCGGTTGTATTTTTTAGCGTATTGTTTGAGATAATACTCTGCGAGCGCACTGATGTCCTCCGGCCGGTCGCGCAGCGGCGGCAGGTCCAGTTCGATGGTGTTGATCCGGTAAAGTAAATCCTGACGGAAGGTCTTTTCGGTTACCATTTTTTCGATATTCATATTCGTTGCGCAGATCAGCCGCACGTCCAGCGCAATGGGTTTGTTGGAGCCCACGCGTGTCACTTTACGTTCCTGGATGACGGTGAGGAGCTTCGCTTGGAGAGAAAGGGTCAGGTTACCGATTTCGTCGAGGAAAATAGTGCCGCCTTTGGCTTCTTCAAACCGGCCGGCGCGGTCTTCTTTCGCGTCGGTAAATGCACCTTTTACGTGGCCGAACAGTTCGCTTTCGAAAAGGCTTTCGCTGATAGCCCCGAGGTCTACCGCCACAAACGGCTTGTCGGAGCGCTTGGAATGCTGGTGCACGTGCCTGGCGAGCTGCGTCTTTCCCGTGCCGTTTTCGCCGAGGACCAGCACATTGGCGTCGGTAGCCGCGACGCGCTCGGCGGTCATTAGGACCTGGCGCATGCTGTCGCTCGTAGCGACGATGGCTTCCGATGCGGCCTTGTTGTTCTTCTTATTGTCTTCTTTGGACTTCTCTTCGTGAACCGGCAGTATCTTGTCCTTCCCGCCTTCCAGGGCGACGCCGATGGTTGCGATGAGCTTTTCGTTTTCCCAGGGTTTGAGCACAAAATCAATGGCTCCTGCCTTGATCGCACGGATGGCCATTTCGATGTCGCCATAGGCTGTGATCATGATGACCTTGGCGGCGGGATTGATGTCCAGTATCCGGTCGAGCCAGTGGAAGCCTTCCCGGCCGCTGTTCACGTCGCGGGTAAAGTTCATGTCCAGCAGGATCAGGTTATAATCCCCGTTGGTCACCAGAAAAGGGAGTTTCTGGGGGTTCTTTTCTATGTCTACCGCTTTCGCGTGGCGTTTCAGTAGCAACTTGGCGGCACTGAGTACGTCGACATCGTCATCGATAATCAGGATTTTGGCTTCAGAGAGTAGCATGGCTGTTCTTTCTTGTGGTGCGAAGGCGGGTTAACACGGCCTGACAGGTGGAAAAGGAATTGTTTGGTAAGATAAGGATGCAATTTTAAATATTATTTCCTAACAAGCTAAAATGTCACTATTTTACCTCAAAAAGACTGTAAAATCGGCTTGTCCGCGCCCGAACAAATCTGTCCGATAACGGACAACAAAAGCGTTTTGATTAATATAAAATATATTGATTTTCAAATAATTAGATAGCATTGTCTTCTTTGGCATAGTGATTGGATAATGAAAAGCAATTACAAAGGCGAACTCAATCACTGACATATAATGGAAGTTAAAACACCTAACTCTACAAGCACCAGCAATGGATTTTCCGGGGGATCAACCATGGACAGAGTAAAACCCAAGAAATTCTGGAATACCAAACGCATCGGCATCATTGCCGGCAGCACCTTGCTGGTAGCATTCCTGGTCTATCAATTCTTTTTCGCAGACAAGCGCAGCAAACTGAATGTGGAGCAGGACAAACTGACCGTATCGACGGTCAAGCAAGGCAAGTTTGATGAATTCATCGTCGTGACCGGTGTGGTTCAACCGCTCAAAACCATCCAGCTGGATGCAATCGTGGGTGGATATGTGACGGAAAAACTGATCGAAGGTGGTAATATGGTGAAGCAGGGAGAGGTACTGCTCCGGCTGGAAAACCAGAACCTGAAACTGAGCTTCCTCCAATCGGAAACTGAGGCCAGCCGATTGGTAAATGATCTTCAAAATACCCGGCAGAATCTTAAGGTGGCTCGTTTTACGCTTCAAAAGACATTGAGCGATCTGGATTTTCAACTGGATCAGGCGAAGGATGCGCACGAACGGAATGTGAAACTCTTTAAGGATAAGGTTATCCCCGAGGCAGATTACCTGAAAACGAAACGCGATTACGAAAAGCTGGTCAGACAGCGCGAAATCGAAATTGAATCGCAGAAATACCAGGAAGAAAATGCCAAAATGCAGATTACGCAGCTGGAAGGCACATTGGCCAGCACACAGAAAAACGTAAGCCTTTGGCGCCAGACTCTGGACAACCTGGTAGTGAAAGCGCCGGTATCCGGGTTACTCTCATCCATGAACGTAGAAGTTGGATCGAACATCAACCAGGGCCAGAATATCGGGCAGATCGATGACCTGAACGGATTCAAAATGCGTGTGAGCGTAGACGAGCATTATATTTCCAGAATCTTCGCAGGTCTTCAGGGATCTATGGAGTTTAACGGTAAGGACTACGGGTTGAAAATCATCAAAATCTATCCGGAAGTACTGAGCGGCCGTTTTGAAGTGGATATGCAGTTTGATAAAGGTGCTCCGGAACTGATCAAACGGGGACAATCGGCTCCGATCCGTCTGCAACTTGGCCAGCCTTCACAGGCCACATTGCTGCCTGTGGGCGGTTTCTTCTCCGAAACAGGCGGAAACTGGGTATATGTGGTTGGAGACGACGGCAAGCGCGCAGCAAAACGCAAGATCACATTGGGACGTAAGAACCCGGAATACTTCGAAGTACTCGAAGGCCTGAAACCCGGTGAGAAAGTCATCACCAGCTCTTATGAAAACTTTGGAGATAATGAGGTGCTGGAATTTTAAGGGAGGAAGGAGGAGAGGGAGGAAGGAGAAGAGGGAGGAAGGAGAAGAGGGAGGAAGGAGAAGAGGGAGGAACGTTTGAGAAATTTTTTGGACGGAGCTTAGAATTTTGTTTCTCTTGTTTTGATGAGGTTTTGGATCATGGCGGACACCAGGCGACTTTTAGAAATTAGCTCTGTTCCTATTTCCTGACTAATAAGATTCGTTCCCAAAGCGATATAAATTTGAGTTCGCAGCTCACCAGAAGAACCTTTTGCAATTCGTAAAAAACGTATAAACTCTTTGTTAGAATGACGCTCGAAACCCTCAGCAATGTTAGAAGGAACCGATACCGCGGCTCGGCACATCTGATCTTTGAGACTAAAATCGCGGCACGTCTCGAGCGTCTGATAAACATGGATGGATAAGGCGATCCCATCCTGCCAAACCTTTAAATCTTCGAATTTTTCAACTTTTGACATCATACACAGGATTGAAGTAAAGAATGAGGGTAATAATAGTGATTTTCCCTTTCCTCCTTCCTCCCTTTCCTCCAAAGCAATTAGAACAAATGATTAAAATTAGCAACCTGCAAAAGATCTTTTCTACTGAGGAAGTAGAAACCACCGCCCTGAACGGTATCGACATGGAAGTGAAGGATGGCGAATTCGTTGCGATCATGGGACCTTCCGGTTGTGGAAAATCCACGCTGCTGAACATCCTGGGCCTGCTGGACAATCCCAGCGAAGGATCCTACGAGTTTTATGGCACGGAAGTGGGCAAAATGTCGGAACGCCAGCGTGCACAAATTCGCAAAGGCAACATCGGGTTTGTGTTCCAGAGCTTCAACCTCATCGATGAACTGACGGTTTATGAAAACGTCGAACTACCATTGCTTTACCTGAAAACACCTCCGGCTGAACGAAAGGAAAAAGTAGAAGCCGCATTGACGCGCATGAACATGATGCACCGCCGGAATCACTTTCCGCAACAGCTTTCAGGTGGACAGCAGCAGCGTACAGCCATCGCACGCGCCGTAGTGGCCACTCCCAAGACAATCCTGGCCGATGAGCCTACCGGTAACCTCGATTCCAAGAATGGCGAAGAGGTGATGAATCTGCTTAGTCAGCTGAATGGTGCCGGAACCACCATCCTGATGGTAACGCACTCACCGTACGATGCAGGCTTCGCACATCGGATCGTGAACCTGTTTGACGGTAAAATCGTGACAGAGAAAATACATGTTTAGAAACCCTGCGGTGATTGGCGACTAGCTGCAACTGTCGCACGGCAGGTTTTGTAAAGAAACTTCGAATGGGGCCATCGCCCTTCTAATGCAGTCGGGCCAGAGGCCGTAGCTAGTCTTAATAATATGCCAAATCTAACCATGAAGAAAATCCTAACCATTTTATTGGCCGGCGTGAGTACGCTGGCCATTGCGCAGAAAAGAGCGCACCTCAGCAGGAGTATCGACGATGATGGAAAAAAACTCACCATCAAAGTAACCGGGACAATCGATGGGAAAGAAGTTGATTTCAACAAATCTTTCGACGTGGAGGGGCTGGATAAGGATGAGCGAGAGGCCTTGCGTGAGCGCGTACTTACTTCCATAAGCTCCGGAAATCTGGACCTGCCGGCACCCAAAGCGCGCTGCGAGGTTTCGGCTTCTGCGGACCTGCCCAAGCCGCCCGCCCCTCCGGCACCGGAATCCATGGCGTTTTCTTCCAATGAGGTCAATGCAGAGATGGTTTCTTCCGGTAAAGGTTTCATGAAAGAACCTGTGGCGGCGGATCCGAAAGGCTATTCCAAACATGTGAGGTATAATCCGGAAACAGGTGAAATGTTCCTGAAGTATCGTTTCATGAAAAATGGGGATGAATATATTTATGAGAAGACCGTTGACGCTGCCGAGAAATCGGAGAAAGAGCGGTCCAAAATTGTCGACTCTTTCGAAAGCGAAATAGGACTGCCCGGTAAAGGGATGGAAATGTAATGAATGACTAAATATGCTGAAGAACTACCTGAAAATTGCCTGGCGGAATCTCCGTAAACATAAGTTTTACTCGTTTCTGAACATTTTCGGTCTGTCGCTGGGACTGGCGAGTTGCCTGCTCATCACGCTTTATGTGGTGGATGAGCTCAGTTTCGACAGGTCTTTCGAACATGCAGACCGCATTTTCCGGGTCAATTCGGATATTCGTTTCGGAGGAGCAGATATGGCACTGGCCGTTGCCCCCGATCCCCTGGCATTTACATTGAAAAAAGATTACCCGCAAGTCGAGCAGGTAGTCCGCCTCCGTGAGAATGGCAGCCAGCTTGTCCGGCGGACCAATTCCGCCGAAAATCTCAAAGAAGAGCACGTATTTTATGCGGATTCGACCTTTTTTGAATTGTTTTCAATCAAATTACTTTCCGGCGATCCAACCAAGGTTTTAGATCAGCCTAACACGGTCGTGATCTCCGAGCGGGATGCGGAAAAATACTTTGGTAATGAAGACCCCATTGGCAAACCCCTTCTGATCGACGGTGAGCAAACGTTTACAGTATCGGGTGTAATGGAGAACATTCCCGCCCGCTCGCACATGAGGGATGTGAATATGCTGCTTTCCATGAGCTCCTATGAGGACAGCCGACGCAGTGACTGGGGAAGCCACAACTACAATACCTATGTGTTGTTCAAGGATGGAGTGAACCCGCGAGAGTTTGAGAAAAATTTTGAAACAATTCTTAGAAAATATACCGACAAGTGGATCAGAGGCTTTCTGGGCGCTTCTCTCGACGAAGTGCGAAAGTCGGGAAATTACCTGCGGTACACTTTAACGCCTGTGACAGACATTCACCTGCATTCCGACCGGACTGCGGAAATTAATGTCAACGGTAATATTCAGTACGTCTATATTTTCGCGGTCGTTGCGATATTTCTGCTGGCGATCGCCTGTGTCAATTTTATGAATCTCGCCACGGCGCGTTCGGCCAATCGGGCGAAGGAAGTGGGTGTTCGTAAGGCACTGGGTTCCGAGCGTTCAGCGCTGGTAAGCCAATTCCTCACTGAATCGGTCATGCTCAGTTTCTTCTCGCTAGCACTGGCCATTCTTCTAGCTTATCTCGCATTACCATTATTTAACAATCTGGCCAGCAAGCAGATCGAATTTCCGATTGCCAATTTGTGGTTCTGGTTGATCTTGCTTGCCACCGGTGGAATTGTCGGCGTTCTGGCAGGAAGCTATCCTGCATTCTTCCTTTCGGCATTCAAGCCTTTGAAAGTCTTAAAAAATACGATCGAGCTCGAAGGCAAAGCGAGTGGTTATCTGCGCAACACGTTGGTGGTGTTCCAGTTTGTGATCTCGATGATGCTGATCGTGGGTACCGGCGTGATCTATCAGCAATTGAACTATATCCAGACTAAAAAGCTCGGCTTCAATAAAGACCAAATGCTGATCGTGCATGATGCTTATGCGCTGGATAATCAGGTCAAGGCATTCAAAGAGCAGGTTTTGCAAATCCCCAATGTGGAGAGCGGTACGGTCAGCAGTTTTCTGCCCACACCGTCGTCCCGTACCGATCACACTTTCTTTCCGGTCGGTCAAATCCAGCAGGACAAAGGGATCAATATGCAGAAATGGGCAGTGGACTACGATTTTGTCAAGACGCTCGGGCTCGAAATGAAAACAGGCCGTGCGTTCCAGGAGGACTTTCTTTCGGATTCGACGGGTATTATTATCAATGAGAATGCGGCGAAAGTGCTGGGATATGCTGATCCGATCGGAAAGAAGATATTCGGGTTTGAAGACGCTCAGTTGCAGAAGAAAGTAATCTACACCGTCATCGGAGTCGTTAAGAACTTTCATTTTGAATCCCTGCGCAAAAATATCGGCGCATTGAGCCTGATCCTCTATAAAAGCACCGGAACCGTTGTATTTAAGTTGAATGGGGGTGATATGGAGCGCACGGTAAGCCAGGTGGAAGCCTTGTGGAAGAAAATGGCACCGGGCCAACCGTTCAACTATGGTTTCATGGATGAAGATTTCGACAATGTTTACCGTAACGAACAGCGCGTTGGTCGGATATTCATCACATTTGCGGCCATCTCCATTATGATCGGATGTCTGGGATTATTCGGTCTCTCCGCCTACACGGCCGAGCGCCGCACGAAGGAAATCGGTGTTAGAAAGGTGCTTGGTGCGAGCGTTACGAGTATAGTCGCATTGCTGTCGAGGGAGTTTTTGAAGCTGATTATCATTTCCATCGTCATAGGCAGTCCTGTCGCATGGTTCGCTATGAACCGTTGGCTAAGCGATTTTGCCTATCACATCGATGTGTCCTGGTGGATGGTCGCGGCGGCTGGCTTGCTGGCAATTGTCATTGCATTATTGACAGTTAGTTTCCAAAGTATCAAGGCGGCATTGATGAATCCGGTGAAGTCGCTGAAGTCGGAATAGCGTTACTGGAATTCGAGATATGGGTTGATGATGGTCAACTGATTTTCAACGACCATGGAATGTTGAAAGTCTTCCGAATACAGAATGTTGCATCCGGCGGCGAGTGCAGAAGATATGATGATGCTGTCCAATATCTGAAAGTCATATTTTTTCAGAATGTAATATGAATGATCAAGAATATCCTGATCAACTGAAATAATCTGACAGCGATCGAAAACGCGGTTGCATTTGTAAAGCACTTCCTGCTTTGGGAGTTTCAGCACCCGTTTTGTCACATTGATGAATTCGGATATAACCTGAGTGCTGATCACTGGGCTGGATGCGATGATACCTTCGCTGACACGTCTTTTAACATGATCGCTAGCATCGTACAGATACAGCAACACGTTAGTGTCCAGCGCGATGTTAGTCATCGTAGTTATTTGCTTCGTCACGGTCAAATTTGAAGTTGCTGAGATCAACACGGCTATCCTTAAAAATCGCCTCGATAGCATCGATTCTTTGCTGCTTTTCAGGCTCAGTGAGGACGTTCGGAACTTTTACCTCGGAGGCAACCACCTCTATTTTTTTCCCAATCATTTCTTTGGGAAGCGTCAATGTGAAAGTTGTGCTCGTCGGGACGAATACTTTTCTGACCAGTTCCATAGCCGCTGAATTAGTTGATAGTCAAATATATCAGATAACACATTACGGATCCTATTTATTCCATCAGCAAATGAACAACCGGTATGCTTAAAAATTATTTAAAGATCGCCCTCCGGAATCTGGTCAAAAACAAAACGTTCAGCTCGATCAATATTCTGGGCCTCGCATTGGGAATGGCGTGCAGTTTACTGATCATGCTGTGGGTACAGGACGAGATCAAAATGGACCGGTTCCATGAACATGATACCCGACTGTATTCGGTAATGGAGAACCAGTATTATTCCGGAGCCATCAATACCTACCCCGCGACCCCCGGGATCCTGGCCCAAAATATCGTGAAAGACATTCCTGAGATCGAGAAGGCGAGCCAGGTCCTTTGGGAGATGTCCCCGGTTTTCCGTGTCGGAAATGTATATGATAATGAGAAAGGCCGGTATGTTCAGGGAGACTTCCTGTCGATGTTCTCTTTCGGATTGAAACAGGGTGATCCTGCCACGGCATTGAAACGTCCCGACGGTGTGGTGATCTCCCAAAAAATTGCGGATAAGTATTTCAAAGGCCAGGATCCGATGGGCAAGGCTATCCGCATCGATAATAAGGATGAGGTCGTGGTGACGGGTATCCTGGAAGAGATGCCACGGTATTCATCGATGAAATTCGATTTCCTGATGAGCTATGACCAATGGCTCAAAGGCACTAAATGGGCGCAGGAATGGGGCAACAATGGTCCCCGATGCGCGGTTATGCTGACGAAGAATGCGGATATTGACAAAGTCAATGTGAAAATCAAGAACTACATTAAAACCAAAAATAAGGACAGCAATGTCGAGCTCTTCCTGATCAATTACGGCCAATCGTATCTCTATTCCAATTGGGAGGCCGGCAAACAGAACGGGGGCCGGATAGAGTATGTCCGCATGTTCACCATTGTTGCTGTTTTTATCCTAGTTATTGCCTGCATCAATTTTATGAACCTGGCCACCGCACGTTCGGTGAAACGGGCCAAGGAAGTTGGATTGAGAAAGGTCGTAGGTGCATACAAGAGTAGTCTGATCGGCCAGTTCATGGGAGAGTCCATTCTGATTACAGTGCTCTCACTGGTAGTGGCCATCGGCATTGTGGCGGTACTGCTGCCGGGCTTCAATACGCTCACTGATAAGCGGCTTTACCTGGATTTCCTGGATCCCTCGTTTCTGGGACTGTTACTGGCCCTCACGGTGATAACCGGGCTGATTGCCGGCAGCTATCCGGCATTGTTCATGTCGTCGCTTAACCCGGTGACGATTCTGAAAGGTGCATTGAAGTTCAAGGCCAGTGCGACTTACTTCCGGCAGGGGCTGGTGGTATTTCAGTTTGGGTTGTCCATACTGCTCATTCTGTCGATGATTGTTATTTACAAGCAGATTGAATTCATTCAGCACAAAAATCTTGGTTTCAGCCAGGAGAACCTGCTATACCTCCCCGATATTGAGAATACGATGAGTACCAACTTCGATGCTTTCAAGCAGGCGCTGGAAGGTGAGCCGGGTATCAAGTCCGTGGCTCGTTCGCAGGCTAGCCCGCTCAATTACGGCAGTTCTACAATGGGCGTGAGCTGGCCAGGCAAGGATACAACCAAACAGTTGCTGTTCAATGTGAATCCCGTGGGTTTTGATTTTGTCAAAACAATGGGTGTGAAACTGATCGACGGCCGGGATTTTAGTCCGTCGTTCGGCACCGACACTTCGAATTACCTGGTAAATGAGGCCGCTGCGAAGAAGATCGGCTATAAAGACCCGGTTGGTAAGGAGCTAACGATGTGGGGAAAGAAGGGGAAAATCATCGGGCTGATGAAAGACTTTCACATCGGCTCCCTGCATGTGGCGATTGAGCCGCTGATCGTCAGCCTACAACCTAAGAAGGACGCGTGGGGTGTCGGGATGATCAGGGCAGAAGCGGGCAAAACAAAGCAGGCCATCGCCAGTATCGAAAAGGTGTTCAGAACCTACAATTCGGGTGTGCCCTTCAAATACCACTTCGCGGACGAGGAGTTTGGTAACCTCTACAAAGCCGAGACCGTGGTGAGTAAACTTTCCAACTACTTTGCCTTCCTCGCCATTTTTATTTCCTGCCTGGGGCTGTTCGGACTCGCTGCATTTACCGCGGAGCAACGGACCAAGGAGATCGGTGTGCGGAAGGTGCTTGGTGCGAGTGTGACCAATCTGGTCGGCATGCTGTCGGCCGACTTCCTGAAACTGGTGGGCGTGGCCGCACTCATTGCCTTTCCTGTTGCCTGGTATTTCCTCAATGGCTGGCTTGAAAAATATGCTTTCCGGATCGATATCAAATGGTGGTACTTCGCCTTAGCCGGCGTAGCTGCCTTGCTGATCGCATTGCTAACGGTGAGTTTTCAGGCTATTAAAGCTGCCCTAATGAACCCGGTGAAATCCCTTAAAAGCGAGTAGGCTGCCGGTACTGAAGAGACATTTAAGAAGAAAGCAGCTCTTGCCAATCCGGTTGAGAGCTTAAAAAACGAATAAATTGACGGGCCATGTTTCAGAACTATCTCAAAATCGCCATTCGAAATCTTACGAGAAATAAGATTTTTTCACTGATCAATATCGCGGGGCTTTCGCTGGGCCTTACCTGCTGCATGCTCATTGTCCTATATACGAAGGACGAGCTGAGC
The DNA here is from genome assembly GCA_965649915.1 of uncultured Dyadobacter sp. Classification (GTDB taxonomy): domain Bacteria; phylum Bacteroidota; class Bacteroidia; order Cytophagales; family Spirosomataceae; genus Dyadobacter. The sequence goes on along the minus strand of CBFGMV010000023.1, from coordinate 1,510 downwards.
TTCGACCGTTTTCAGAAAAACCGGGACCAGCTTTACCGGATCGTGGTGAAAATGTCGGATGAAAACGAATCCCGAACCATCGGTAGCACCAATGCGATTCACGGACCCGGCTTTAAACAGGAAATTCCGGAGATCAAAGAGGTGGTCCGGGCGCAAAGCAGTTCTTTTGTGGTCAAAAAGGGGAATGAGGTTTTGAAGGAAGATGTCCTCTTCGCGGATGAGTCGTTTTTTTCGGTTTTCTCAATGCCCCTGCTTGCGGGTGACCCTGCAACGGTTTTGTCGGACATCCATTCCATTGTTTTGAGTGAAGATCTGGCTGAGAAATATTTCGGTACCAGGAATGCGATTGGGAAAACGATGAACCTGAAAATTGGTGAACAGTTCGAGCCTTTCGTGGTATCAGGTGTTGCAAAGCGCTGCCCCGAAAACTCATCCATTCAATTTGACGCCGTGCTTCCTTTTAAGTTTCAGGAGGCGAGAGGCTGGACGGACAAAGAATGGCTCGGTTTCTATATGAACACATTCATTCTATTGCATGATCAGGCAGATTACCATGCCGTGGTGCCGAAGATGAACCAGGTATTCCGTACCAAATCTGCCGAGGAGATTGGTAAGATCAAAGATTTTAAGCAACGCATCGTTTTCGGACTGATGCCTTTCATGGATATGCATTTGAAGAGCGAAAGCGGAGACATGCGCAACGGGCTGGATCACGCGAGCAGCCCCATCTATTCGTACATTCTTTCGGGGATCGCCATTTTTATCCTGCTGATCGCCTGTATCAACTTCGTGAATCTCACCGTGGCACGCTCCCTCAACCGTGCAAAAGAAATCGGGGTAAGAAAAGTGGTTGGCAGCCTCCGCAAGCAGCTCATTTACCAGTTCCTGGGCGAATCGTTCCTGCTGTCGTTCATCGCATTCGCACTGGCTATCGGACTTACCCAACTGGTGTTACCGGTGTTTAACGAACTGGCCAATAAGCAGCTGGCCCTGTCATACCTGCTGGATACCGGATTGGTTTCCGGCTACATTGCATTGTTTGTGGCCACAGGGCTGGTTGCCGGGGTTTATCCTGCATTGGTGCTTTCCGGCTTTAGTCCGGTACAGACGCTCTATAACCGGGCCAGGCTGACGCAGAAAAACTACCTTACGAAGGGACTGGTCGTTTTCCAATTTGCGCTGTCAGTTTGCCTGGTAATCGGTACGATTGTTATCTATTCCCAGTTCAGATACATGACGGAGAAGGATCTGGGGTATAATGATAAGAACCTGGTAAGCTTTGGGTTGGGACGCGGCGGGCCGGGTAAGGAGATCATGGAGGTGGTACAGAATGAGTTGCGCAGCATTTCGGGAGTTGCCTCCGTTGCCGCATTCAACGGGAATTATAATGGTACCGGTGCCAAGATCGGCGACAAGAGCATTGGCTTCGGATATATCGGTGTGGATGACAATTTCCTGGGTACCTTACAGATACCGGTGGTGAAGGGCAGGAATTTTTCCAAGACCTTTT